>NZ_JBZEER010000011.1:0-204644 GCF_058310175.1 Flavobacterium sp. AK-345
AAAGTCCGTAATTTTTTATTAAGCGCTATGTTATTTTTGCGTTATGCTATAATAAAGTTCATGTATTATTAATGAATTTTTTTTAAATAGTTAACTGTTTTATACTAAGTATGAATTATCATTTTTGATTAAAAATACTGGTAAAATACTGCGTTGAATATTTTGATCTTTATTTCTCTCGATGATATAAAAGATACACTCGTTAAATAAAATGTTATAAGTTTCATGGAAAACATTAATAAAATTGCAGAGCTTTTTTGGAATAACAAAATTAAGGGGAAAGAGCCGGTATTTCCGTTAAATAAAGAAATTAGCTCCTTTAAATACACAATTGAATTGGAAGACTTGGGATATTTGCAAAAGATATCCAATAATAATCGTCTTTCACAATTTTCAATAATTACTGCGATATATTCCATATTGCTGTACAAATATTTTTATAATTATACAGGCATTATTACCTCTTACAACTCTTTGATAGGAAATAAAGATTCCAATCCTTTCTTTTTGGAAGACGATACCAATTCATCAAACAAATCTTTTAAGGAGCACTTACAAACGATATCAGAAGAAATCCAAAACAAATTGGCTTATGCAGCCTATGATTCAGCCTATTTGGATTTAGCCTGTTATTCCCATTTTGGAATCAGTTTAAACGATGGGTCAATAGGGGCGAGTAAATGCAAAGGCGTTTTATTAAATTTTAATGTAACCGATGAGGTATTAGAATTAGTAATTTACTATAATGAAGATTTTGTCGACAAATCATTACTACAGCATTTAGGTTCCGGTTTTAGGAAAATTTTAGTCCATCTTCAGGAATTTATTAACGGTGACACAAATGAGTTTGATTTATTAGGCTCAGAAGAGAAACATCAGTTATTATTTGATTTTAACAATACTAAAGTAGATTACCCGCATGATAAAACCATCATTGAATTATTTGAGGATCAGGTAGAAAAGGCACCCAATAATGTAGCAGTTGTTTTTGAGGGGAGGGAGCTTACTTACAAAGAGCTTAATGAAATAACCAATCAGTTAGGTGCTTATCTAAGAGAAAAATACAGTATAGAACCTGATGATTTAATAGGTATAAAGTTAGAAAGAAGCGAACGTATGATCGTCTCCATACTGGGGATTTTAAAATCTGGCGCGGCTTATGTTCCTATTGATCCTAATTATCCTCAGGATAGAATTGATTATATAGAAAGTGATACGCAAAGTAAAATTATTATTGATGAAACCCAATACGGAATTTTCTATAATCAGAGGGAAAAATACACGAATCTCAATTTAGCTAAAATCAATTCTCCCAGGGATCTGGCCTATCTGATCTATACTTCTGGAACAACAGGAAATCCTAAAGGAGTAATGATCGAACATACTTCTTTAGTAAACAGATTAACCTGGATGCAAAAAGCATATCCATTAAGCTGCGGTGAAACCCTTATCCAAAAAACGACCTATTCATTTGATGTTTCGGTTTGGGAATTAGTTTGGTGGGCTATCTACGGAGCAAAACTTTCTGTTGCTAAATCGGGAGCAGAAAAAGATCCGGCTCAATTAATACAAAACATAGATGAAAATCAGGTAACGGTAATACATTTTGTTCCTGCCATGTTATCAGTTTTTTTAGAATACGTTAAGGAGCATCCAAATGAAAAAGAACGCATAAAAAGCTTAAAACAAGTATTTGTAAGTGGTGAAGCACTAACATTGCATCAAAGGGATTTGTTTTATAATGAGTTATCAGGTATTTCTTTGATGAATCTTTATGGTCCCACAGAAGCCAGTATCGATGTAAGTTATTATGATTGTGCAGAGCAGCATAACATTAGTTCTGTTCCAATTGGTAAGCCTATTGATAATATCAGTTTATATATTCTTGACGAAAAATTATCTTTAAAACCCATTGGTTCAGTTGGCAAACTATACATTGCCGGGGTTGGAGTTGCCAGGGGCTATTTGAATAAAACAGCGCTTACAGAGGAAAAGTTTGTCAATAACCCTTTTATTGAGGGCACAAAAATGTATGACACAGGAGATTTAGCCAAATGGCTTGCTGATGGAAACATTGAATACATTGGCAGAAAAGATCATCAGGTAAAAATTCGTGGCTTTAGAATAGAATTGGGCGAAATAGAAACGCATTTATTTCAATATTCAAAAGCAATAAAAAATGTAATTGTTGAGATTAAAGAAGTAAATCAGGAGAAAGTAATTGTTGCTTATTATGTTTCTGAATCGAAAATCGATAAAATAGAAATCCGTCATTATCTACAGGAAAAACTTCCTGAATACATGATTCCGAATTTCTATATCGCGTTAGACAGTATTCCTGTCACTTCTAATGGTAAGGTTGATAGAAAGGCGCTGCCTTCTGTTACCGCAGATGATATTATCAGGGGTGAATATGTAGCGCCAAAAAACGAAACTCAGGATAAATTAGCTGCCATCTGGCAAGACGTTTTAGGAATTGAAAAAGTAGGTATTACAGATAACTTTTTTAATCTGGGCGGAAACAGTTTAATCATCGGGCAAGTTATCAATAGAATACATAAAGAACTTCATCAGGGTATAACTTTTAAAGCGTTTTTTTCTAGTCCGACAATTGAAGAAATTAGTCTAAAATTACAGGCACAAGATTTTGCCTTCATTCCTAAAACTCCGGAGAAAGCATCATATCCTGTAACCAAATCTCAACACAGATTATGGATATTGAGCCAACTAGAAGGAGGTTCTTTGGCTTATAACATGCCTGCAGTAGTAAAATTAAAAGGAAACATTGATACAATTAAATTTGAAGAATCCTTTGCATTTTTAATCCAGCGTCATGAAATATTGAGAACCTATTTTAAAACGAATAAAGAAGGAGAAGTTCATCAGTTTATAGTACCGGCAGAAGAAATTAATTTTAAGATAACAGAAAAAGATTTTACATCTGAAAAAGACCAAAGTGCAGTACTTGCCTATTTACAGGAAAACAACGCAATTGCTTTTGATTTAGAGCAAGCTGCATTGATAAGAGCAAGTCTGGTTAAATTGAAAGAAGATGAATTTGTATTTTTCCTGTCGATGCATCATATCATTGGCGATGGATGGTCAATAGAGTTATTGGTATCAGAAATTGTAAAAATCTATAATGCGCTAACACAAGGAATAGAAGCTAAGCTGGCTGAATTAAGCATTCAATATAAAGATTATTCAGTATGGCTTAATGAAGTACTGCAACAGGAAAAAAGCCAGGAATCTAAAGCGTTTTGGTTACAGCAGTTTGCCGGGGAATTACCGGTATTAGATCTGCCAAGTTTTAAAACACGCCCATTGGTTCGTACCTATAATGGAAACAGCCATACACATATCTTTCCAAAAGAATTTCTAAATAAACTGAAAACCTTTTCAAAAGAGCATGATGCAACGTTGTTTATGACCTTAATGGCCGGAATCAATGCTTTATTGCACCGATATACGGGGCAAAATGATATCATAATTGGAACTCCGGTGGCCGGAAGAGAGCATCCGGATTTGGAAAACCAAATGGGATTATTTTTAAATACTCTAGCGATACGAACCCAATTCGAGGGAAAAAACAGTTTCCTTGATTTATTAAATAAAGAAAAAAATATCCTGCTGGAAGCTTACGAACATCAAAATTATCCATTTGATGCGTTGTTGGCCGAATTGAATTTAAAGAGAGACACAAGCCGTTCTGCTCTATTTGATGTTTTAGTGGTATTACAAAACCAAAGACAGGTAAAAAGCCTTGTTAATGAAGAACAATTAACAGGTTTACAAATAGAGGATTACGAATTTGAAAGCACGAATTCTAAGTTTGATATCACTTTTACTTTTTCTGAGTCAGATGTTTTAACCTTGTTAATAAATTATGATTCAGATATTTATGATCAATCTTTAATTAAAAGAATGTTTTCTCATTTTGAAAACATTCTGATAAAATCATTAGAGCAACCTGAAAACCCTATAGAAGAAATTGATTTTCTAACAGCGGAGGAGCGACAAGAACTTTTAGTTGGATTTAATGATATATCGGTAGATTATCCTATGGATAAGACCATTATAGATTTATTTGAAGAGCAGGCTAATAATGTTCCTGATACTATTGCCGTTGTTTTTGATGATGAAGAACTCACCTATAAAGAGCTTAATGAAAAAGCAAATCAACTGGCGGATTATCTTTTAAGCAATGGACTTAAAAAAGGAGATTTTGTTTTGCTTTGTTACAATTCGCATATGAGTATGTCAATTGTGGCTTTACTGGGAATCATGAAATCCGGAGGCGTATACGTACCGCTGGATGCTGATGTACCAGAGGAAAGAGCTGCCTATATCATAAAAGATACCAAAGCCAACTTTGTTATAACAAATGATACTGATTCAGGAATTTTTGTAAATCAAAATATTCAAATCATCACATTAAACAATAAAAATGACAATCAGTTTTTAAAAGAAAAAGGATTAAATATTAATAATACAACACCGGATAATTTAGCGTATTTAATCTATACTTCAGGAACCACAGGTGCTCCAAAAGGAGTAATGGTGAATCAACAGAATTTAACAGATTATTTTTATGGACTGAATTCCAGAATTCAAATCGATCAGGCTAAAACATTTTTACTAATGTCTTCCTTATCAACAGATTTAGGAAATACCACTTTGTACAGTTCCTTAATTTATGGTAAAACATTGCATTTATTGTCTAAGGATTCTTTAAGAAATATAGAATATGTACATCAATATTTCGATCAAAACGACATTGATTGCATTAAAATAGTGCCTACTTTCTGGAAAGCATTAGTGAATGATAATAAGCCCTTGCTGCCTAAGAAAATGATTGTTTTTGGAGGAGAAGAATTGTCAAAAGGGATCATTGAAAAGATAAAAGAAGTAAATAATGAATTAAAGATTGTTAATCATTATGGTCCTACAGAAACAACTATAGGAAAGCTTATTTACCCTGTGGATGATAAACCATTACAGGACAGAACGCCTCTGGGACGTACTTTTTCGAACGCATCTGCTTATGTTCTGACAGAAGATTTAGTTCCGCTTCCGATAGGGATTATTGGAAATCTCTATATTTCGGGGGCAGGAGTTTCTAATGGTTATTTAAACAATCCGGATCTTACGAAGGTTAAATTTATCGATAATCCTTTTGTGATTGGTGAAAGAATGTATAATACCGGAGATTTAGTTAAATGGTTACCCGAAGGAAATATTGAATTCATAGGAAGAAAAGACGGACAAGTAAAAATACAAGGAAACAGGATTGAACTTGGGGATATCGAAGTAACGATAGCCAGGAATCAATATATAAAAGAAAGCTGTGTAAAAGTCGATAAAAATTCAAATTCAGAAAATATACTAATAGCCTATTTGGTAACTAAAGAAGGATATGATGAGGATGAATTTAAAGAATATCTGACTCAAAAAATGCCTGTTTATATGATTCCTGCCGTACTAGTGATAATGGAATCATTGCCAATGACTTCTAATGGTAAAATTGATAAAACAAGATTGCCAAAAATAGAAAGCATAAAAGAAAATGCCGAAATTATCCTTCCGGAAAATGAAGTACAGCAAACGCTTGTTATTATTTTAATGGAACTCTTCAAAAAAGATGCTATCTGCATTACCGATAACTTTTTTGAATTGGGCGGGAATAGTTTATTGGCCATTCAATATATAAATTCAATAAATAAAAAACTTATTCTGGATTTAAAGCTAAAAGATATTTTTAGCAAACCAACTGTCAGAAGTCTGAGTAAATTTATTAACGGGCTGGATTTGAAACATAATTCGAACCTTGTAATAGAAAAATCCCAAAAAACGGCATCATTATTATCCAGCAATCAAAGGAGATTATGGATTTTAAGTCAGGATGAAACAGAATCCAACGCTTACAATATTTCGACAGCATTGCTGATTGAAGGTATTTTTAGTATCAAAGATTTTATAAATTCATACGATGAGCTTATTAAAAGACACGATAGTTTTAGAACAAGATTTGAATTTGACGGAGAAAATCCTATTCAATTTATACAAGAAGAGGCAGCGCCAATAATTGAAATTGAAGATTTTGATTATTTACCTGAAAATGAAGAATTAGTAAAGATTTTAAATAAAGAAAACCTGATAAGTTTTGATTTAAGTGCTGCTCCTTTATCAAAATTAAAGATCCTTAAATTACCCAATGACACTTATTTTGTCATTATCGTCATGCATCATATTATAAGTGATGGATGGTCTTTGAATATTTTAATAAACGAATGGGTCGAAATATACAATGCACTCGTAACGAACAGCAAAAACACTTTGCCGGAAGTTGATTATACTTATCTGGACTTTGTTTCATGGCAAGACGCTATAAAAGAAAATGACGAACATAATAAAAATGTTCAATATTGGAAAAACAGGCTGGAAGGCGGAATAGAGAAATTAAACCTGATTAAAAACCAGCATCCTATTAAAAACGATAGTAAAAGCGAAGGTGATGTTACTGACTTTTATATTGAAGATGAAGTTTTTGCCCTGCTGAAAAAAATCTCAATTGAGCAAAATGTTTCCCTGTTTTCAATTTTACTGACAAGTTTCAGTGTTTTACTGCATCATATTTCAGATCAAAAAAATATAGTGCTGGGAACCTCTATTACCGGAAGAAACAGAAAAGAATTTGAATCTATTATAGGCTTTTTTGTGAATACATTACCGATAAAAACAACAATCAATCCAGACGAAACATTCATTGACCTGCTCATCAGAGCCAATGCTGACATCATGCAGGATATTGATCATCAAAATCTTTCTTTGGAAGAGTTGGTAAAACTGAATTTGAGAGGGAAAAATGATTCGAATGCATTATTCCAGGGCAGATTTGTGTTTAATGAAGAATTATATGATTTAAATAATGTTGCCGAGAAAATTCAGGTAAATAAACTTGAAATTTTTACACCAAAAGAGTTTACTGCAAAATTCGATTTTAGTCTTGTTATGAGAATTAGAAAAAACAGGCTTTTAGGATCTCTGGACTATAAAAAAGAATTGTTTGATGCCCAATACATGGATTTGATTACAGAAAGTTACAAACATATTCTAACCCGAATAAGCCAAAATCAAACAGAAAAAATACATTCATTAAATTCTTTTGAAGGAATGTATACAGCGTATATGGAGACTAAAACCCAACAAAAAAATAAACAAGTATTTGATAGCTTCCTTAATTACATGAATAAATAAAACATACTGAAAAAGGATTGTCAACGTCGAAATATTTTATTGGCAATGGCCGATTTAAGACAATGGCAAATTGACCATACGATAATTTTGATAGTGTTTATTATTTCAAAATTGTAATAAAAAAGTTTAAAGAAAAAAGTAATTAAATTGAAATACTAAATGATTAAAATTAATCTAAATAAAATTTTGCTGTTGATATTCTATTCGTTAGTAAATACCTTATTAACGCTTGGAATTATATATATACTAAATATCGCAATAACAGATGAAAATTTTAAATCTAAGAATTATCTTGTAATTACATTCTTTTCTTTTATTGTTTATTCTTATCTGTTAAACCTGTTTTTTCAGAAAAAAATAATTGATTACACATACAATTTTGTGTACGATAATGAATTATTCCTGGCTAAAAAGCTTCAAAATTCCTCCTTAAAGCAATTAGAGACTTTAGGAACTGAAAGAATATATGGAATTATAGAAGAAATGAGAGTTTTTATATTTCTACCGGGGATTATGACAAATACGCTCAATTCTTTATTAATGATTTTGTTATGTATTGGTTATTTATTTATACTATCCTATAAAAGTACATTAGTGATCGTTGTATTGATTGCTATGATAGCCTATGTGTACTTTCTTGTTGGAAAAAAATTATCAAAAAAGTTGAGTATTTTAAGAAGTCAGAATGATTTTTTTAATAAATACATTCATGATATTATTCAGGGATTCAAGGAATTAAAGATAAGTGAAACAAGAAAAAATAACTTATACAATAATGTATCTGTCAATAGAACAGACGCTAAAGATTTAGACAAGTTTTTAGCCAATAATTTTAACGCTATCAATATATTAAGCCAATACGGACTCTATGTAGTTTTTGGTGTTATTCTTTTTTTACTTCCCGCATTTGGCATAATTCAGGCAAAAGAAATGGTCTCTTTTGTAACCGTATTGTTATTTATGTCAGGGCCTTTAAATAAGTTAATTACAATGCAAAACATGTACACAAGGACAAGTATTGCTATAAAAAGAGTAAAATCGTTTTTTAAAGAAATTAACGCAAACGAAATTGAAGAGAAAAAGGAACAATCGCAAGTAATTGATTTTGAAAATTTACAATTTAAAGACTGTAAATTCGAGCATAATCCTTCTTTCGGATTAGGTCCGATAAATCTTTCTATAAATAAAGGTGAAACCATTTTTATAATTGGAGGAAATGGAAGCGGTAAAAGTACTTTTATAAATCTGCTAACCGGTTTATATAGCCCTTCATCAGGTGAAATTTTATTAAATAATACTCCGGTTCAATCCAATACTCCTAATTATCAAAATTTACTATCTGTAATATTTACTGATAACTATATTTTCTCTCAAAATTATGATAATTATTCTCTTAAAAATAATAGCGAATATATCTCTTTATTAAAACTAATGGAGCTGGATAAGGTTCTTCCTGACGATGAAGAATCATCTGCAAGAAGAAAATTTTCTAAAGGTCAGAGTAAAAGAATGTCTATGATATTTGCGATGCTTGAAAAAAGCCCGATACTAATTTTAGACGAATGGGCAGCAGATCAGGACCCTTATTTCAGAAAGTATTTTTACGAGAAATTAATACCAATGTTCAAACAACAAGGCAAAACAATTATTGCAGTTACTCATGATGACGCTTATTTTCAACACGCAGACCGGATTTTAAAATTCGAATACGGAAAAATAATAAAAGATATAAGCATAGAAAAAAATGAATTTAGTCAAGCTATTTTATGGAACAATTAATCAATAATTTCTCTCTCACACTCCCACAGCAAGATATTTATTTTGAGCAAATCCTCTACCCAAACGATCCTATATACAATATTGGTGCAAAAATCGAAATTAGAGGAAGTATCAATGTAGATGCTTTTAAGGATGCTTATATTCATTTAATAAACCAACATGATGCGTACCGAATTATTATAGATTCCAATAATGACATCCCTTATTTTTATATACTTGATAACCATAATTCTGAATTAGAATATATTGATTATTCTAACGAATCTGATGCTGAGAGAATTTCTCTGGAATTTATGCGTAAAAATTTCCAGACGCCATTTTATTTGAATAAAAAAGAGCTGCTGCATAAATTTATTTTAATTAAAGTACAAGACGATTTATATTATTTATTCTCTAAATACCACCATATTATTACAGATGGCTGGGGTACATCTTTAATGTTTCAGCGTTTGGTTCAAAATTATAATGAGATAGTGGAACACGGAAAAATACTATCTGATTATCCATTTAATTATATTGATTTTGCTCATGATGATACTAATTATCAAGGTTCTGATGCTTTTTTGGAAGACAAAAAATTTTGGACCAAAGAATTTTCAAATTTACCGGACGCACTAATTCCTTTGATTTCTGAAAAAAAGAATGAAAGCAAAAGAAAAGAAATATACATCAAGAGAGAAATATACAATCAAATCAACGAACTGGCTGGTAAGCATAATGCTTCTACTTTTCATATCATTTTAGGAGTATTGTATGTCTACTTCGGCAGATATTACAGAACGGATGATTTATCTATAGGTATCCCGGTATTAAACAGAGGAAAATCAAGTTTCAAAAAAACTGTTGGACTATTTATGGGTATTGCGCCTTTACGTCTGGCATTAGATTGTGACAATTCTTTTCAGGAATTAATTTTACAAATTAAAAATAAACTACGTCAGGAATACAGACATCAAAGGTTTCCTTTGGGTAAACTCATTCAGTCATTAAATATTTTTGAAGAGACAGAGCGACTGTTTAACATTACATTATCTTACGAAAAACAAAACTATTCCAGTCATTTTAACGGGACAAAAACAACCGTTATTCCTTTAAGCCATGAATCTGAAAGAGTTGCATTGGCCGTTTATATCAGAGAATTTGATGAGCAGGAAGATGTAAAAATTGATTTTGATTATAATGTAAGTTATTTAAGCGAATCTAATATTGATGAATTTGCCATTCATTTTGAAAATATACTGCATCAGGTATTAATTGATCCATCTCAAAAAATTAAAGATATAAAATATCTTTCTGTACAGGAAAGAGAAAAAATTATAAAAGAATTTAATAACACAACTGTTTCATATCCTTCTGAAACCTTCGTGGATATTTTCCTGAGAAATGTAAAATTATTTCCCGATAAAATAGCCGTTAGTGATGGTGACGAAGAATTAAGTTATTCGCAACTGGATTTTGAATCCAATAAAATAGCGACTTATATTCTTCAAAATATCGATTCGCAGGAAAAAAAGCCAATAGCAGTTTTATTAAACAGATCGGCTAATTTAGTATGTGTATTATTGGGAGTTATTAAATCTGGGAGACCCTATATTCCTCTGGATCCTAATTTCCCTAAGGAACGATTGGAATATATTATAGAAAACAGCAAATGTGAAAGTATCATTATAAGCGAAGATCTTTCTGTTAGTTTTGATTTTAAAAATACTAAAGAATTCATATTAGAAAATATACAAGATTTTCGAGCTGAAAATTATATCACGGCATTGCCAACTTTTGACGATACGGCCTATATAATTTACACATCCGGTTCAACCGGAAATCCTAAAGGGGTTGAAATTGGGCACAAATCCTTAATCAATTTTTTATGGAGTATGCAAAAAGAGCCAGGTATCACTGCTGATGATATTTTTTATGCAGTTACTACGTATTCATTTGATATTTCAATTCTTGAGTTATTCCTGCCTATAATTTCAGGTTCGGCTTTGCGTGTTGTTAAGAGCGATGTGCTTTCTGATTTAACAAAAGTTATTTCAGATTTAGAGCATACAAAACCAACCATTATACAGGCAACTCCAAGTTTTTTTCAAATGTTGTTTCATGCCGGATGGAAAGGAAATAAATCCTTAAAAATACTTTGTGGAGGAGATTTACTGAGTGAATCATTAGCCGGCAAACTTATTAATACTTGTAAAGAAGTTTGGAATATGTATGGTCCAACGGAAACTACAATCTGGTCAAGTACTAAAAAATTAGTACAGCCCCGTGATGCCAAAAACATTGGTAAACCAATAGATAACACCTCTTTTTATATTTTAGATCAATGGCTTAATCCGGTTTCGATTGGTGCAATTGGAGATATTTATATTGGTGGTCACGGTCAGGCCAAAGGATATTACCTTAATACTGAATTAACAAATGAAAGATTTCCTTATATAACTGCTTATAATGAAAGACTATATAACACCGGAGATTTAGGTAAATGGAATGATAAAGGCGAAATCGAATTTTTAGGAAGAAATGATTTCCAGGTTAAAATAAGAGGCTATCGTATCGAGTTGGGTGAGATTGAAGAAAAATTGGTTAAAATACCTACTATTGACCAGGCCATCGTAATTACTAAAAAAATAAATGACGAGGCTTTTCTGGTTGCTTTTGTAAAAACAAATGATCTGTTTCAGGAAGATTTGGTTACCGAAATTCTGCAAAAAGAATTACCGGAGTATATGGTGCCTAAAATCATTGTAAGATTAGAAAACTTTCCATTAACCCCTAACAATAAAATCGATAGAAAAGCGCTGGCAAACCAAAATATAACCTATAATCTGCAAGAGGTGGCTTTGCCGCAAACCCAAACAGAAGAAAAGCTGCTTGAAATATGGTTGAAAAATCTGCCTGTAAATCAGATAAGTATTACAGATAACTTTTTTAAATTAGGCGGACATTCCTTAAATGCAGTTCGAATCATATATGAGATAAATGAGTTATTTGCCTGTAACTTGTCTCAAAAAGATATTTTTATTAATCCGACTATTAAATCTATAGGTGCATTAATCGAAAATACATCTAAGAGAAGTATATCCAATCCAATTTCAAATGCTCCGGAGAAAGAGTTTTATGATCTTACCCATGTTCAAAAAAACATATGGATAGCATCTCAGCGAACTGAAGCATCGATAGCATATAATATGAATGCTATTTATGAAATTCAGGGGAGTCTTAATATTTCTATACTAAATCAGGCGCTATCGCAGGTTATCAATAAACAGGAGAGTTTAAGAACTAACTTTTTTGCATTAGAAGGAATTCCCAAACAAAAAATTAAATCTTCTGGTGAAGTAAATTTTCAATTAAAAACTATTGAAGTAAAAAGTGAACAATTTGATGCAATAGCCGCTTCAATTTTATATAAAGAATTTGAATTAGAAAAAGATTTATTACTAAGATTATACCATGTTGTGGTAGATGAATGTAAACACTATTTGTTATTTTCAACACACCACATTATTATGGATGGATGGTCTGTTGAAATATTTATAAAAGAATTAATGGTTATTTATAATCAATTGTTTGAAGGAATTGAATATAAAATCAACCCATTACCATTTCAGTTCAAAGATTATTCAGAATGGATAAATAACCAGCCTCTAGATGAAAATGCTAATGCATATTGGGTTAAAGAATTGAAAGGTTATCAAGCCAAAGATTCATTTTTAAAAGACCTAAAGCATGATAAGGTTTCATTTAATGGCAATCAGGTACATTTTTTAATTAATGCCAATGAAAAAGCAGAGCTGGTTAAATTAGCAGACACTTTTAATTTAACCTTATACTCCATATTAATTTCATTAACAGGTTCTTTTATACATAAGTATTCAAAGCATAAAGATATTTGTATTGGCACTGTAAATTCTGGTCGAAATTCCACAGAATTATTCCCATGCATAGGAATGTTTGTAAATACAGTTCCATTACGATTTATGATAGAGGAAGAAGATACTTTTAAAGAAGTGTCATATACTATTAATCAAAAAATTATTGATTCATTTCAGTATTCAAATTTCCCTTTTGCAACATTACAAACTAAAAATTCACAATTATTCGATGTAATGATTGCATATCAAAATCCGGATTTTTCATTAACTAATATTTCTGGATTTAATGCATTGGAAACGAAGCCATTTCAATATAAACATAAAGTCAGCAGATTTCCTTTAACGTTTAATTTTTATCATGATGATGATCAATTATGTTGTGCCTTAGAGTACAATTCAGATTATTATTCACTTAATAATATTACTATAATTATTGAAAAATTTAAAAAAATTATAAAAGAAATCATAAAAAGTCCTGACGATAAATTGGCAGATTATGACATTTTATTGCAAACAGAAAAAGAAATCAAGCAAAACATCGAAATCAATTTTAACTTTTAAATCAGAATATCAAACATATGAAACGTATACTATCGATTATTTTTTTATTTATTATTTCCACAAATTGTATCGCGCAATATAATATATCGGGTAGTATAAAAGATAGTAAGGAAAGCGGTGTGTCATTGGCAAAAATTGAAATTATTGCAGTAAATGATACCGTAAAAATTCGCCCTGTTCAATCGGGAATTGATGGCACATTTAATATAAAAAACATAAAAAACGGCAATTATATTTTAATCGTTTCTGCTTTGTCTTTTCAGGAATATAAAACAGATATCGTTATAGAAAACAAAGATCTGGATATTAGTCCCATTATATTGGTAACGGATAATGTTTTAAAGGAAGTTGTGATATCAACAAAAAAACAGCAAATGGTTCAAAAAACCGATCGTTTGGTTGTTAACGTTGAAGGAACTCCAATAGGGATTTCCGGGAGTGCTTTAGAAGTATTGCAAAGAATGCCCGGAGTGGATATTGGCTCAAACGGAAGTGCAATAACGCTAAATGGTAAAACAGAAGTTGGTATAATGATCAATGACAAGTTGGTTAGAGTTCCTATTGCATCTCTTTTGCAAATGTTAAGCAGCACCAATGCAAAAGACATTGAAAAAATTGAATTAATATCAAATCCACCATCTAAATATGATGCAGAATTTACCGGTGGATTAATCAATATCAAACAGATTAAAAAAAATATTGAAGGAACAAATGGCGGTATTCTTTTAGGATTGGGTTATGGAAAAAAAGATAAGGAAAAAGCAGGAATTAACTGGAATACCAGAAAAAAGGACATTAATTTTTTTGGAGATTTAAATTTTGACAGAAATAACAATCCCCGACAATTTACGAATTCTTCTACCATACAATCAGATAACAATACCTTTTATAATAAAACGGTTAGCGACAGATATCCGGTAATAAACGGCTATTCCGGAAGGTTAGGACTGGACTATTATATAAATGATAAAACCACACTTGGATTGCTTGTTAATGGTAATACAAGTAGATTTAAACAAGAAGTATTTGGCAATACTGCACAGAGTGAATCAGCTGGTACTAATTCGTCAATAGTTTTATTTAATGATGAAGACAGCCAAAGAGATTTATTTAGTACCAATATTAATTTCAATACAAAAATTGATGATTCACAATCCTTAAACTTTGATATTGATTATTTGAACTATTATAACGGAGCTCCCACTAATTACCAAAATACTTATTTTGATGCTGCCGGAGCTGCATATAAAAATGAAACTTTTTCGGCAACAAAAAAGACTCCCGTGAATGTTTGGGTTGGAAAAGTAGATTATTCAAAAGAAATAAACAAAAATGTAAAATTTGATTTAGGATCAAAATATACCAATTCAAATCTCGATAATAACGTACTTGTAGAAGATCTGATAAATGGTGCATATATAAAGAATGAAGAATTTAGCGAAAAGTCGGATTTAGTTGAAAATATAGCAGCGGTCTATTCTTCTATGGATTGGAAAGCAAATGGCAAGACAGATATTAAACTTGGTTTGCGTTACGAATATTCAACTCAGGATTTAAACTTATTAAGCAAAGGAAATGTTCTTGATTCTAAATTAAGCGAACTTTTTCCATCCTTGTTTCTATCCAGAAAATTAAATAAGGACAATACTTTGCAATTTTCTTATGGAAGAAGAATTGCAAGACCTACTTATTTTGATTTGGCTCCCTTTGTTTTATTCCTGGATCCAAACACATATTATTTTGGTAATATTGTGCTTAAACCATCTATCAGTAACGCATTTTCAACGAATTATCAATATAAAAAATATTTAGTATCGCTGGAATACACAATTGAAAAAAACGCGATAGCCAGATCACAAACCATATTTCCGGATAACACAACCCAACAAGTATTAACTTCCTTAAATATAGATTATCTAAAGGTTTTAAATTTTTCTCTGTCTTTACCATTTAAGATTGCAGATTGGTGGGATATGCAAAATAACCTTCAATTATCCTATTTAGATCAAAAAATGGATGATAAAAAAGAGGATGATACATTTTATGTTTTAAGAACTTCCCAAAACTTCACATTACCAAAAGACTTTTCTATTCAGGTATTTGCTTCCTATAATTCAAAAAGGATATCAGGAGTAAGCCATATAGATGATTATCAGAGAGTAAATTTAAGTATAGATAAAAAAATTCCAAAATGGGATAGTAGAGTCCAATTGAGTTTTAGCGACATTTTCGGACGTGATTATAGTTTTGAGTCTACAGAAAATTTGAACAGCTCTTATGTTCTTTATAGTTATGAACCGCGTGTTATAAGGTTAACTTTTACCTATAATTTCGGAAATAATCAATTAAAAAAACAAAGAAAAAGAGAAACCGGTTCAGATGAAATTAAAGAACGAATAGACTAAATTATTATGAATACATCAGAAAGAATACATACTATAAATAAAGGCGTTGAATTGTTATTATCCAACAACCAAGATATTATTTCATTGGTTTCAATAGGAAGTTTTTCTCAAAATTCGATAGATCAATTTTCCGATATAGACTTGTATCTTTTTACTAATAATCCTAAAAAATATTTAGATAAAGAGAATCATTCATGGATTAATCCTTTAGGAAAGATAATATCAAGAAGAGTATTTAAAGACTTGCAGGAAGGAGTCGATAAAAACAAAGTGATTCTAGAGGATGGTTTAATGTATGATTTAACAATTATTGATATAAAAAAAATCAAGCTTATAAGCTATTATTTAAAACTAAAAAATATTGGCTTGAAATTGTTACTTCCAGGGTTTTTACAAAAAAGTGTTGAGGGAAGTATTTTAAAATTCTATGATACTATAAAAAGAGGGTATAAAATTCATGTCGATAAAATTAATCTGAAAGAAATATTAGAAAGAACTATTACTTTTTCTGAGACTATTACTTTGGATAAAAAATTAGACAAAAAAATATTTTTCCAGCATTATAATTTTTTTTGGCAATCCTGTTATACCGCATCGATTAAGCTAATAAGAAAAGATTTTTATTTTACAATTCTAACTTATGATAATTACATAAAAAAAGAATTAGTAAGAATGATAGAATGGGAAGCGACCCTAAACAAAAAATCAACAGATGTTTTTTATAATGGTTTAAAAATATATGATTGGAGCGGAGAAGAAATTTATCATGATTTATACGGAACGTTATTATCTGATAATATAAATAACATGCAAAATTCACTAATTAAAACAGCTGAATTATACCAAAAATTTTCAACCATTGTGGCCAACGAATATAATTTTTCTTTAAATAAAGAATTTGAAAACTTCGTGATTGATTTTATTAAAAATGTGGCTATTCCGGAAGCATTAAACAATAAAGAAATCTTATCTGAAAACACCTGAAATATTTGTTGAACCCAATTATACAATAAAAAAGAGAACAGAGAAACAAACAAATATGTGAACTTCTTAAATAATATAAACAAATAAATACCACGAATATGGAAAATAGTTTTAACAGCCTTATCAATATCCAGCCTAAGGAAATAAGTGATAAATTTCCTAAAGATATAAAGTTTGAAATAATAGGGAATGAATATACAAAAATAGCAGTTATAACCTCGGTTGAAGATAATGAACTGGAAGGTTGGCTCGCAAAAAACAATAATTTTGTAGATGAAATTTATGAAAAAAACAGAATTATTTTATTCAGAAAATTTAAAAGCTTTACCTCTAAAACAGAATTTTCTTCAGTTGTTGACAATCTATCCTTAGGCGGTGCTTTGGAGTATGCAGAACCTTCTTCTCCAAGAACGAGACTGGAAGATAAAATATATACTTCGACAGAATATCCTAAAGAACAGTCTATCCCTCAGCATAACGAGCATTCTTACTCAAAATCCTGGCCCAAAAAGCTGTTTTTTTATTGTGAACGTCCCTCAGAGATCGGTGGTTGTACGCCTATCTGTAATAGTTCGGCTGTGTATAATAAAATCCCGTCTGATATTTCCAAAAGATTTGAAGATAAAGGAGGCGTAATGTATGTTCGAAATTTTAGTCAGGAAATGGATATTCCGTGGGAAACTTTTTTCGGAACATCAGACATAAAAGAAGTAGAGAAATACTGTAAGGAGCATCATATGAACCTTACACAAATCGATCAGACCAGACTTAGAATTGATTACGTTGCACAGGCAACACTTCTTGATAAAGCTACCAATAAAAAAATATGGTTCAATCAGGCGCATCTTTTTCATTACAGTAATCTGGATAGTGATGTTTACAATTATTTGATAGATGCCTACGGAATAGACAATCTTCCGCGCAACAGTTATTATGGAGATGGTACAGCCATATCCATCGCTGATCTGGAGGTGATAAGACAAGCCTACGACGATGTGGCTTTCAGGTTTGATTGGGACAAAGGAGATCTTTTGATGATGGATAATATTAATTTCACTCATGGTCGTGATTCTTATGACGGGGCAAGACAGCTTTTTGTATCTATGTCTGAAGAAGATAATATTAGCAACTACGTAAAAGCCTCAGCCACAAAAAAAGTAACTGAAGCCAGAAAAAATACAGCGTCTTTCTTTATCACCAACGAATCCAAATATGGAGACAGTAAAGCAATGCTTAAATACAAACTTGCTTTATCGTGCAGAATGCTAAGAAGTCTTCAGCTTGATGAAGGAAGTATCAGCGGGCATATCAGTATGAAAGTACCCAATGAGAAAAATCTGTTTTGGGTAAATCCTTTCGGGATACTATTCGATGAAATAACACCGGACAATCTGATATTGGTAAATAACGAAGGAGAAGTCATTGAAGGGGAATATCCTATTAATGTAGCAGGATTCTGCATACACTCAGAAATACATAATACAAGCAGAGAAGCCAACTGTATCGTGCATACACACTCTCCGTGGGGAACGCTTTTTTCATCGCTGGAAAAACCTGAAATCCTGATGCTTGACCAGAATAGCTGCATGTTCTATGATAATTATGTTCTCTATAATGAATTCGACGGTCCTGTTAATACAACAGACCGAGCCATTAAATTAGCAGAAAAGCTGAGGGATAAAAACGTTGCCATTCTGGCTAATCATGGAGCAATTGCTTGTGGAGAAAGCATTGAAACAGCTATGATGTACATGATCAGTCTGGAGCGTACGCTTAGACTTAACGTACTGGCAAGACAGATGAACGAAAAAGTAAATCTTATAGATTCTCAAACAGCGCAAAATTCCAAAGAATGGATCAGCAATCCTATGGGCTTCAAAATTGAATTTGATGCTTTGGCGAGAAGAATCGAAAGGGAACACGCGGATATCAAAAACTACTATCCAATTTCTTTAAGCATATGATAAAAAGATATAATTTGTCACCACAGCAAAACCTCACGTATCTGGCGGCGGGTAAAGGTGACTTGTATAATTTAATGGTTTTTTCTCTGGAGAATATTCAGGGACAAAAGCTCTGTGATGATATAAAGGAAGTTCTGAAAGATGAATTATCTCTTTACATGAATATTACTTCCCCGGGAAAAGAAGCCTTTTTAAGTATTGAGCAGGAAAGAAATTTCGATGTAAAACTTGTGCATAAACAAGATATAGAAAATGCAGAGAACTCCGTATCCCAAGAACATAATCTAAGCATCACCATCATTCAGGATAATGAAAATGCTGTGTCGATAGCGTTCAGATATGGACTTTACTTTTTTGACAATTGGAGTATAATAACACTGTACCACCGTATTTTAGAAAAGTATCACAAAGAAACTTATGATACGGCTGATATTAGCTACCTGCAATATTCTGCATGGAGAGAACATATTATAGGTGAAGAAGGGAATGAAGAAAATTCGGAATTCTGGAAAGATGTAATGAAAAAATTTCAGCCTTTCAGAACAAACCTTGAATTGAATGTTCCTGAGGAGGGAAAAAGGAAAACACAGATTCATAAGCTGAGCAACAAGCTTGTGCAGTTACTGCAAAATGCGCCAATTGATAAAGAGATACTGCTGTTATCAGGATGGCACTATACGCTTTGTCAGATATCTGCAGATAAAAATACAGTATTTGGTGCAGGATATGTAAGTCATGGCAGAAGCTTTGAGCAGCTTTATAAAAATATAGGACTTTATGCCAGTACTTTACCTTTTAATGCAGAAGCAGCAAAAGGTTTTTCAGGAATAGAAGAATACTGTGACAGCATTGGGAAACTGGTGGTATTACTGAACAGTCGAAAAGAATATATTCTTAATAATCAGGAATATGCAGATTTTATAAAATCAAACTTCAAGTATATTTTTGAATTTATTGATCTAAGTATAATTACTAAAGATAAAACTCCTTTGAGTCAGATTATAGATCGTCGAAATGACTATTCAGGTTTTATTGCCCAGATTTATTCTGCAAAAGAAGAAACTACTGTTGCCTTACATCATAATAATAGCATCAGAAGTGAAGATATTACCTACTTTATGCAGCTGTGGGAGCACAATAGTATTCAGATCATAGAAAGATATTCTGAAAATACAGCTGCTATCGAGCCTTACGAAACAGGTGCCCAAAAACTGTTGAAGACAGAAAATACCGTGACTAAAGAATCGGTTTTGGAAAGATATGCAGGAATCGTGAAGCAGTTTCCGGACCAAATTGCCATAGAAGATGAAAATGGAGCATATAGTTACAAACAGATCGATGAGAAATCAAATGTACTGGCTGCGTTAATTCTGGATAAAATAGCAGATGCATCATCGCCAACAATAGGTGTAATGTACGATTGGGACCATAATGTGATTGTTGCTTTTTTGGCGACATTAAAGATCAATGGAAGTATTGTGCCTATAGATCCTAATGATTCCCAACAGAGAATCACGCATATACTTAACAATTCCAATGCACAGCTTTTAATCACGGGAAGTAATTATGAGAAAGAGGAATTTGAACCAAAACTCCTTATTGATACACTGAATTTTACAGAAGGTACATCCAGTATATCCACGGGCAGTAATGCTATTCGTACGCCGGAAAGTACTTCATATATTATATATACGTCAGGAACAACCGGAGCTCCCAAAGGAGTTTGTATTCAGGATAAATCTTTGATAAACTATGTCGACTTCCTTAACGGAACACTTGGTATTAACCATAGCGACACCTCTATACTTCTTTCTTCTTATGCCTTTGATTTAGGTTATACAAGCTTATGGGGAACTTTACTTTCAGGAGGAAAATTACAGATGGTTAAAAAAGATACCCTGTATGATGTAGATGAGGTGATCAATACGATTACAGATAAAAAAGTAACCTATATTAAAACGACTCCGTCGTATTTTAACGCCATATTAAATGCAAAAAACTTTAATAAGATTGAAGGATCAGATCTTAAAAAAGTAATCTTGGGAGGAGAAAAAATAAAGACAAAAGATTTAGCAGACTTTAAAAAATCTTTCGGGACAATAGAAGTTATCAATCATTATGGCCCTACGGAAACGACTATTGGAACTGTTTTCAAAAAAATAAATAATATAGAGCAATACATTGAAAGGCCTGTAATAGGATCGCCGATTCGCAATAATTTTGCTGTTATTTTAGATGACAAAAAGAAAGAAGTTTCAAAATATGAGACAGGAAACGTCTTTATTGGAGGTGCAGGACTTGCAAAAGGATATTTGGATAATGAAGAGCTTACTTCAGAAAAATTCATTGTTCATCCCGATTATGGAAGAATATATGCGACAGGTGACATCGGTTTCATCACTCTGGAAAACGAAATCATGTTTCTGGGAAGAGGAGACAGTCAGGTAAAAATCAGAGGTTACAGAGTAGAGCCGGATGAAGTTAAAAACATTATCAGAACTTTTTCGGGCGTAAGCGATTCAGCAGTATTGGCTGTAGAAAACAACGGAGATACAGGGCTTTGCGCTTTTGTAACCGGGATTACCAAAGAAAGTTCTTCAGATTTGGAAGAATACCTTAAAAATTCTCTGCCTGAATATATGCTTCCGGCCGAAATTTTATTTGTTGATAAAATTCCGTTAACGACAAATAACAAAGTTGATCAGCAGGCTCTTAAAGATTTGTATGAAGAACATAAATCTGATAAAATAATTCATGATTCTTCTAAAGAAAATGAGATTTTTATAACCTCAGATTTACAGAAACATTTATTAAGGATATGGAAAGAAACCTTAATAACAGATGATATAACCGGCAGCAGCAACTTCTTTTCTTTGGGCGGACATAGCCTAAAGGGAATACAGATGCTCAACAAAATATATAAAGCGTTTAATGTAAAAATAACTTTGGGAGATATTTACAAATATCCCGAGTTTGAAAGCCTTTCAGAATTCCTGTTGGAAAAAGTAAATGAGAGTGGAGAATCGTCTTACACGAAGATTTCTCCCGTACCGGTTCAGTCGAGATATGAAGTTTCAAATTCTCAGAAACGAATGTGGCTGTCGACCATTAAAAAAGAAAGTGCAGCGTTGTTTAATGTTCCTATGAATTATTCAATCAATGGTTCTCTGAATATTGAGGCAATTAAGGCTTCTTTTGTGGCGCTTATACAAAAACATGAAACCCTTAGAACTATATTCAAATATGAAGATGGAGATATTTATCAGTATATCTTACCAATAGAGAATGTTGATCTGGAAATTCCTCTTATAGCCATACAGGATACACCATCAATGGTAGAATTTTTGCGTCAGGAAAGATATAAACCCTTTGATCTTTCAAAGGAATTGCCTATTAGGTTAAACCTAATCAAAAAAGGAGAGACAGAATATATCCTTGCAACAACGCTTCATCATATTATTTCTGATGGTTGGTCGCGCGAGATTTTGTATAAAGAAATCAAAGAAAATTACAATACATATCTTAAAGATAAACGTATCAATATTGAGCCTCTGGCAATACAATATAAAGATTATGTAAACTGGCACAAAGGCAAATATCAGACACATGAAAATTTCTGGGAAAACTTTTTTGCCGAAGACATTCCTTCCCTGGATTTTCCGATAGATTATGTGCGTCCCGGTATGATTTCCTACAATGGAACCGCCATAAGCACAAAGATAAAAGAAAACTTTAACGGCCTGAAGCAAAGCTTAAATGAACAATCTCTTTCTCTGAACAATTATCTTGTTGGGATATATGGGCTCTTAATACATGCTTATAGTAATCAAAATAAATTCTATATCGGAACAATTTCTTCCGGAAGGACCCACGTAGATACAGAACAGATTATAGGATCTTTTATAAATTACCTGCCTTTAAAAATCAAGGTTTCATCAGGAGTGAATTTTCAGGAATTCCTTGAAGAAAACACAAAAGGATTTGTACAGGTGTATGAAAATGAAGACTATCCTTTTGACCTGATGGTAGAAAAGTACTTGCCGAATAATGATGCATCCAGAAATCCTTTTTTTGATACAACAATTATTCTTCATAATGAAGAAGAAGTATCCCGTACAGTACTGTTTGATGACGGTGTACAGATAGAAGAATTTGTACATGTAGAAGAAATAGGTACACACTCCAAAATAGAATTCAAAATAGATATTACGGTAAAAAAAGACGAACTCACAATTCGATTGGAATATAATACAGACATTTTTTCTGAAAGCAAAATGACAAAATTACTGCAGTTATATACAGATCTGATCGAAAAAATGGCAAATAATTCCGGCGATAATTTGAATGATGTTGTTGAGGCATTACGAATTGAGATGAATCAGGACCAAGAATTTTTAATATAATTTATAGAACAAATATGGAAATTATACATATTTTAAAAACACTCGGTACAAAAGGAGTAAGCCTGGAAGTTGAAAACACACAGATCAGACTGAAAGGTAATATATCCCAAATTTCTGTAGAGGAAAAAACATTTTTGAAGGAGAATAAAGAAAAAATAATAGATTATCTAATCAGGAAAGATACGTTTTATTTCTTTCGGGATGTGCTTTACTTTGGACACGAAGAGCTGGATAGCCTGGATCTGAATGATCTGAGGAATAGCGGAAACATTCAGAATACGGTATCCTCTGTAGTAAGCAAAAATATTTCAGATGCAAAGTATAATGAAATAAAAAGGTTTACACAAGAGCATAATATTACCTCTCAGGCTTTGTTCCTGACAGTTTACAGAATACTCTTATATCGGTATACCGGACAGAAAAACATCATCCTTTGTACTAATCTTTTAAGTACAAATGAAGACAGAATACTGTTTATAAAGAATAAAATAGAGGACAAAGAAACCATAGAGAATCTTATTCGAAAAGAAAATGAAGCAATTCACGCTGCATCTGAAAAAGATCAGTGGAAAGATTTATTGGCAGATGGTGAGAAAAATAAACTGCTTGGAGAAATTGTAAAAACGGGAATGTTTTTTTCATACAATTCCGGAGAAAAGATATATGGCAAGAAATCCGAAGACAGAGACAATTCATACATTGATATTTTGATTAATGATGATCAGAATCAGTTGAATATCAGTATAGATTCTCATCCTTCATATAAACACGAACATGTTCAACGGCTATTGGATCACCTGGTAAATATAATTAACGCTTTACCGGTGAGCTTCAATACAGTTCTTCATGAGATCGGTTATATGTCCGAAAGTGAAAATCAGATCCTTGAATATCTGGCTCCCACGGAATCACAACCATTGCAAAATAAAAGTCTTATTGCAAAACTTGAAGATTCTTTTGATAAATATTCTACAAAAACAGCGATTGATTTTGAAGGGAAATCATTGTCCTATGGAGACGTAAAATATTTGTCAGATAAAGTATCTCACTATATCAGCAGTTATACTGAAAACGGAAAAGGCCATGTTGGAATCTGTATCAATAAATCGGAATATTTTATCCCCGTATTGCTCGGAGTCATAAAATCAGGAAATGCATATGTTGTAATTGATCCCTTCATTCCTGAAGAAAGGAAAAAATCATTGCTGGAAGATATAAACTGTAAATTGATCTTCGATGAATTGCAGCTTCAGGATTTTTTAGATAAGATAGAAGAAATTGCTCCTGTAGAGCAGATAAAGCATGTTAGTCAGGATGATCCTGTGTATTTAATGTGTACGTCGGGATCTACAGGAAAACCTAAAGTGGCCATTAATACCCACAAAGGTTTTCTGAATCTGTTGGAATGGTATAAAAACGATATAGGAATTCACGAGAATGATAAAGTAGGTATTATCAGTAATATCAGTTTTGACCTTACTCAAAAAAACTATTTTGCACCGCTTTTAGCCGGGGCTACAATTTATTTGGAAAATACAGGATTGTATGATATTCCTTCCTTCATCCACAAAAATAAAATAACGGTAGCAAATGCAGCTCCGGCTATATTTAGCTCTTTTACAGATGCAGAGTATAAAGTATTAAACTCTTTGCGTAAAGTTATATTTGGCGGAGAAAAAATAGATCCTGTAATCATTAAAAATCTGAGGAATCTGGTAAGTGATATCAAAATATATAACTCTTACGGACCAAGTGAAGCAAGTGATGTCTCTTCATTTTATGAGATAAATGAAGAAAGTACAAAGAATTTCCCTATTGGTAAAGCTATCCCAAAGGTAAAAGTATACATTATGGATCATAACTATAATGTTCTTCCTTTAGGTCTCAAAGGAGAAATTGTTGTAGGAGGAATAGGTGTAGGCCTGGGATATGTAAACAATCCTCAGGAAACAGATATTCGTTTCTATGAACATCCTAAATACGGAAGGTTATACAGAACCGGGGATTTGGGAAGGCTGATGGAAGACTATAATATTGAATTCTTAGGAAGGAATGATTTCCAGGTAAAGCTGAGAGGAAACAGGGTGGAACTGCAGGAAATAGAATTTGCTGCAAGTAGCTATTCCAGCCATGTCAGAACCGTTTTGGCCAATATTGTTTCTTATAATTCAGAACAGTACATAGCAGTATATTATTGCTCGGATATGCCAATTAACAATGCAGAGCTGAAAAAATATCTGATGAAATATTTGCCGGACTATATGGTTCCTACCTATTACATTTCATTAGAAGAATTTCCGCTGACTCCAAACGGGAAAATTGACAGAAAAGCTTTGCCGGAAGTATCATTTAAAGATACCATACAGACGGAATATATTGAGGCAAAAGGTGATTTTGAAATTAAAATCCGAAGAATTTGGTCAAATCTTCTGAACCTTGAAGAATCCCAGATAAGCACAAATGCCAATTTTTTTGAAATAGGAGGTACCTCATTAAAGCTTTTACAGTTGGTAAAAGAAATTAACCAGTTACCGGAAATAAAAAAAGAAGTAACCCCTGTTAATATTTTCGAGTTCCCTCAGATTTCAAAACTGGCGGCTTATCTTAAAGGGGAAACAGCCACTTCTGACTACAACAAAAGTATTGAAGAGTCTTTGAGTACCATAGATGAAACTCTTAGCATATTAAATAATTTTTCAACAGAATAACATGAGCGAATATACAGGTTTAGAAATTGCAGTGGTAGGGATATCATGCAAAGTGCCCACTGCAGAGAATCATAATATTTTCTGGGATCAGCTTAAAAAAGGATTTGAACCTATTGACGAACTTACTATTGATGAAATAGTTGCTTCAGGTGTACCAAGAGAAATGGCTGAGAATAAAGATTACGTTCGCAAAAGCAGACGGTTGAAAAACAAAAAAAATTTCGACTATTCTTTTTTTGGATATAATAAGAATGAAGCCCAACTGCTTTCCCCGCAAACCAGAATGCTGCATCAGTCTATATGGGAAGCAGTGGAAGATTCGGGAAGTGATATTAAAAAATTAGAAAGCAGCAGTTTATTTGTAAGTATTATAGAAGACTTTACATGGCAGATGCATGTAAGATCGCTAAGGGATAAATTACCCATAGATTTTTATTCCTTTAATTTTTTATCGGCCCATCATTTTACTCCGGCACTTTTATCTTATAAATTTGGGTTTACAGGATTGCCGTTGCCAATTATGAGTGCATGCTCAAGTTCACTGGTGGCGATTCATGAAGGATGCAAAAGTCTTTTACTGGGAGAATCCAAATATTCTATAGTAGCGGGAGTCAATTTTTTTAACAGTAAAGAAAAAGGCTATATCTACAAAGAAGGAGTAGAATCTAAAGATGGACACTGTAGGGCTTTTGATGCAGATTCATCTGGGACATCGTGGGGAGAAGGCATAGGAGTTGTGGTGCTGAAAAAATTAAAAGATGCTATAAGAGATAAAGATCATATTTACAGTGTTATAAAAGGGAGCGCATGTAATAATGATTCCAACAGGAGAATAGGATATGCCGCACCAAGTGTAATCGGGCAGAAAGAATGTATTGAAAAAGCACTGAAATTCAGCAGGGTTTTACCGGAAACCATATCTTATGTAGAAACTCACGGTACAGGAACATCTTTGGGAGATCCTATTGAGGTGGAAGCCCTTACGCAAGCCTATGGATTGGGAAGAGAAAATAAAATTCCTATTGGTTCTCTGAAAAGTAATATCGGACACACGAGTTATGCAGCAGGGATATTAAGCTTTATAAAAGCTGTATTGTGCTTAGAAAATAAACAAATTCCTCCAAGCATTAACTATGAATCTCCAAATCCTAACATCAACTTTGAACAAAGCCCATTTTATGTAAATAACAAAATTATAGACATAGAGAAAAAGAATTCACCTTTAAGGGTAGCTGTAACTTCATTGGGAATAGGAGGTACCAATGCTCATATTATTCTGGAACAGGCTCCGCTTGTAGAAAAAAACAGGATAGAAAACAACTTTCCTGACATTTTTTCAATTTCTGCAAAATCTGAAAAAGCACTTAGAAAAATAGCTTTAAATGTTTCAGAATTTATAGAAAATGAGGATGTAAATATTCATGATCTGGCATATACTTATCGAAAATCAAGATCTAATTTTGATATCAGAAAAAGTTTTATATTCGAATCCAGACAAGATCTGATCTCAAAACTGAGAGGTTTTTATAAAGGAAATTCACGCGTACAGGCAATATCTCCTAATAATAAACCCTTGGTTTTTACATTCTCCGGCCAGGGTTCCAGTTATATTAAGATGGGCGTACAGATGTATCTTGATTCTGAAGTGTTCAGGAATACTATGGACCTGTGTTTTTCTACATTGGAAAAGCTTTCGGATATAGATTACAGAAAAATATTCCTCAATGGAGAAGAAATAGATCAAAGAAAAATAGATCATACAAACCCTATAATTTTTGCTTTCCAGTATTCGTACGCACAATTATTAATAGAAATGGGACTGAAACCATCATACATGATGGGGCATAGTCTCGGAGAGTACGTATGTGCGTGTTTAAGTGGGGTTGTTTCTTATGAAGAAGCTCTAAGCATTATATATAAGAGAGCAAAATTGCTTGCTGGCTTGCCGGAAGGCA
Source organism: Flavobacterium sp. AK-345 (assembly GCF_058310175.1). NCBI lineage: Bacteria > Pseudomonadati > Bacteroidota > Flavobacteriia > Flavobacteriales > Flavobacteriaceae > Flavobacterium > Flavobacterium sp. AK-345. The sequence continues at coordinate 27,892 of NZ_JBZEER010000011.1, forward strand.
GAATGATAAGCATTCGTATTCCGTTATCACAGCTTGAAGATATGCTCAAAGAAAGTGACAATATATTTATATCTGCATACAATTCGCAGGATAGCTATACTATTTCCGGGCTGAAGGACGATATGATCCTGTTTGCGGAAAAGTTGAAAGAGCTGGATATATACTTTACTGAACTGCAGGCAGACGGGCCCTACCATACTCCTTTTACAGGGATTATAAAAGATGAATTTAAGTCGTTTCTGGATGGCTATACATTCAAAACCCCTCAAATTCCTTTTACTTCCTGTGCTACAGGAAATAAGGTAAATGAGAATTCTGTCATAAAATCAGAATATTGGCTTGATCATATGGCGATGCCAGTTTTGTTTGATAAATGTATCAGTACGATTCTTCCAAACAAAGATGATCTTACTATTGTAAACATTGGTCCCGGAACTACAGTGTCCAAAATATTAAAAAATGTAGATATTAGCATCCAGACTTATGATACCTATCATAAAGAAGAATCTGAATACAGCCAGATGCTTAACGTCATCGTACTATTGTCGGAGAAAGGATATGAGATAAACTGGGAAAAAATCTTCCCGGAGGCCAATATCATATCAGCACCGGTATATCCTTTTGACAAAGTTGAGTTTATAGATGAAATTATAACGAACCCTGTCTTTCAGAAAGAGGAAGTTCGTGAACCTGAAAAAGAATATTATACCTACCGCGAAAAATGGGAAGCTCAGGCAACAGATATTTCAGAAAATAAAACCAATACAGAAGAAGAGCAGATTATTGTGATCTCTGATGACAGCAATATATATGAGAAGCTTTCCTTCTTTGGTAAAAAGGCCATCTACATTTGTAATCAGGATAAAAACAGCTGCTCTGCCGAATTATCTGAGAATATTTTATGTGCTGATTTTTCAGACGAGAAAGAGACTTCCGAGCTGTTCTCGGATTTAAAGCAAAAAGGGATTGTACCAAGAACGGTATATTATGTATGGTTTGGAGATAAGGAAACAGAAGAAGGACTTTTGTACGGATATCGTTCAATTTATCATTTTGTAAGAGGGTTTGATAGCGTATTCTTTGATAAGGATCTTAATATTACCCTGATTGGAGATTTATTCTTTAAGGTAAAACCGGGTGAAAAAACAAGCGCCATAAAAGCAACCGCATATAATGCCCTGAAAATGGTGAATGTGGAATTTGAGAATATCACGGCAACCTGCGCAGATGTTCCGGAATTTAGCGGTTTATCTCAGGATATATTGTCTCACATTAAAAAGAATGGTAAAACACATTTTGAATATGCCGTAAGGGAAAAAGAACTCCTTATCAAAAAATTTGAAGAAATTGAATTGCCGTCAGAACCTTATCAGGTTTCCAGCCCAAATACCTATGTGATAACAGGTGGTTTGAGAGGACTTGGTTTTGAAGTAGCCAAATATATTGCAGAAAATGCACAGGCTAACCTGATGATTATAGGAAGAGGAGAAGAAAATTCTGAAAACAGAAAAATACTTGAAGACTACGGTACTAAAGTAATGTACCTGCAGGCAGACCTTTCAGATTATGATCTCCTTAAAGAGAAAATTGAAGCTGCACAACAGGAAATAGGAACTGTTACCGGAGTAATACATGCTGCGGGAGTAGGAGATTATAATGGTATCATTTTAAGAAGAGGAACAGATGATTCTTCAGTATTTAATCCTAAAATATATGGTACTAAAAATTTAGTGGAAATATTAAAGAACAATTCTCTGCAGTTTTTCTTAGGATATTCGTCACGTGCCGTATCAAAACCGTTTATAGGGCAGCTGGGATATATTGCAGCAAACTCATATCTGGATAACTGCATATCGAATAATAATGGAGTAACGGTGCACTGGCCTATTGTAGCCGGCGTAGGTATGATCAACGAAGCATTAAAGAACGTGCCGGAATACAGGCATAAATCTATTTTGAGCAGATCAATTACCGTTTCTCAGATGCTTCAAATACTCTTTAAATCCATAGCATCCGGAGAACATCTTGTAATTGCTTCCAGAAGCAGAATGGATGTAGAGACCGGATATCTGGAAGTTACAGAAGAAGAGGATCTTGACCACGTTACTTTCTCTAAAGAGAGAGTCTTTACAAATAAAGAATATATAGCTCCTGAAACCGAAACTGAAATCAGGCTGGTAAATATCATCAAGGAAGTACTGTGCCTGGATGAGGTAGGAATAAAGGACAATATGTTTGAACTGGGAGGCGACTCTCTGAAAGCAATGGTGATTCTGAATAAAATAAAATCAGAATTCAGTTTAGAATACAGCCTTAAAAACCTTATGGATGCGACAGACCTGCACCAAATTTCACAAGAGATACAAACAATAACTGATAACAAAATAACGCTAACATTTTAACTAATGGAACTTAAAGAATTATTAACATATATTGAGGAGAATAACATTGATGTAAGCCTTAATGAGTCTTATAACTTAAACATCGTCTTAAATAAAAAAGACGCCGAAAACAAAACATTAATAGACTCTATCAGAAGTAATAAGGAGCATCTTATAAAACATCTTGAAACAAAGAACAGTGAAAGCCTTATTCCTGTTTACAGAATGACACCTTTTCAGGAAGGCCTGGCAGGATTTGTAAAAAATAATCCGGATAGCTCAAGGTATATTATTCATCTTACTTTTAAATCTGAAAAAGAAATTGATTTTGATGCTTTTAAGAAAGCATGTGGACTTTTGGTATCAAGCAATGAGATTTTAAAATCATCATTTGATTATGATTCCCAGGAGCAGGTTTTTAAGTCGAAAATTATAGATACAGACGAATTTTTCTGCGAACAGATCCTTCCTCAGGATGAGCAGTCTTTCAGGCAGGGTAGCTTTGACATATCCAAAGAATCTCTTATAAAATTTGCGTTGATAGACAAGCATATTATCATTATAAAAATTCATCATATTATAGCAGATGTTGTATCTGTACAGCTGATGCTTCAGCAGTTATTTGGCTACTACAGCAGATTTCAGAATAATGTTACCCCGGAGGCTTTGCAATCAGTTCCCTTTTCTGAATATACGAAATGGCTATTGAAACAGAACAAGGAAAAAGGATTGTCTTACTGGAAAAACCTGTTGGAGAATTATGATGCGACACCAATAGAACAAATAGTTCCTGTTAAGAAAAACCTTCAGGAAACTTATGGTGAACTAAATGTTTCCTACGATCTGAATATTGCTACTCAGGAAATGCTGAAGAATAACAAACTGACCAGCAATACGGTGATCAACTTTTTATTTGGAATGGTGTTCTCTAAATATTTTAGAAACAAAAAATTTGTGTGGGGTAATACCATAACACATCGATATATGGATCATGATAACTTTAGAGATATCATAGGCCCTATGATTACAACAATACCGGTGGCTAATGACTTTGAGAAACAGGAAACCATTATGAAATCTATTTCTGATTTTCATTATCAGCTTTTGGATTCACGTGAATACTCCTACATCTCTACCCCTGAAATCTATGAGGCTATCAATGCTAAAAACCTGTTTAGTGCCAATGTAAGTTTTCAGGATGTTTCAGAAAATAATAATGACACATTTAACGATGTAGGTATCGAAAGACTTGTTTCTGAAAGCCAAAGTATATCGCATTTTCCTTTGTCTATTCTGGCATCTGCAAAAAAAGATAAAATTTCATTTAGCATCAGCTACAGATCAGATATATTTTCAGAAGATATAATAAAAGATATGACTGATATTATCATGGGACTTTATAACAATCTGGAAAATCTTGCTGAACTGAAGTATTCTGAACTTGATATTTTTGAGTACAAAAAAGACATTGAAAGATCCGTTATTGCCGGAGATAAATTTGATCAGAAAAATGTTTCTCTGCAAAAGCTCTTTACAGAAGCATTAGGCAAGTATAAAGAAAAAACAGCAATAGAGGACATTGAGGATAATTTGCTCACATTTGCAGAGCTGGATGCACAAAGTAATCATATCGCGAATCAACTGATAGCGAAAAACATTAAAGGTGCTGTAGGTGTTCACCTTAAGTATTCTACCAATCTGGTTGTAAGTATTCTGGGAATCTTAAAAGCAGGATGCACAGTGATTAGTTTAGAACACGGTTACCCGATCGAGCAGCTTAACCTTATTACTCTTGAAACAGATTTGCAGGCATGTATTATTAGCTCTGAAGAAAAAACGCTTTTTGGAGACCGTTTGCCATATGTAAAAGAAAACTGTACCCTGATTCATATTTCAGATTATATTCCGTCAGAAGACAACCTTCTTGAAGAGAGAGAAAGCCTGGCAGAAGACATCTTATCGATCTATTACACATCCGGATCTACAGGAATTCCTAAGATAGTTAAGGTTTCTAATGAAAACACCTTAAACGGGCTATTATACCTTCTGCAAAATTATCCGGCCAATGCTCAGGACATCTTTTGTCTTAACATAAGAGTTTCTTTTAGCCCTTCTGTAAGGAATATATTGGAAGCAATTATCCAGGGAAATAAAATCGTTATCCTTCCGGAATATTTGTACCATAATATAGACAAGTTTGTAGAGACCGTATCTCAGAAAGAAATTTCAAGACTCTCACTTACTCCAAGCTTTATCAGGCTTCTTATTGAAAACGATAAAGAAAGCTTCCTGAATAAGCTTAATTTCTTAGAAGTACGTGGTGAAGCAATTTCTATGGAAGACATGACGTTATTCAAAAAACTTATGCCGGCAACCAAAATTGTCAGCAGATATGGATCTACAGAAGCATCTTCTACCGCTTATAATGAAGCACTTGAAAGTAATCTTAACACATCGTCAAGATATTTTGCTTTGGGTAAACCAATACATAATACCGTGTTTAAAATTATTGATGATAGCAGCAATGTTCTGCCATCAGGAATTATAGGAGAAATATATGTAGAAAGTAAAAGCGTGGCTCAAGGCTATATTGGAACTACAAATAATAACTTTATCTATAAAGATGGTCAAATTTCTGGATTAAAAACAGGAGATTTAGGATATATAGATCAGGAAGGCATTTTACAGTTTATTGGAAGAAAAGATTCAATGCTGAAACTAAGAGGATACCGTATTGAGCCCGAAGAAATAGAACTTGCAATGGAAAAGTTTGAGGGCATAATGAAAGCAAAAATAGTTCCTGTAGACGTCGAAGATCCTACGATGGCAAGGCTCGTAGCATTCTGTCATGTAAAAAAAGTTGATGAGTTCACTGATATCAACCTTAAACACTTTTTGAAGGATATGCTGCCGAACTATATGATCCCGAATAAAATATTGTTTCTGGATGAATTTCCAAGAACCAGTACCGGTAAAATAGATATACAATCTCTGAAAAGACAGATAAATGTAACGGATAAAAACAGAACCGAAACAAATAGCATGACAGAACAGAGAATAAAGGACATTTTTACTGATATCATGCCAAGCTCTGTGATTTATATAGATGAAGAGTTTTTTGAAATGGGCGTAAATTCTATTTTGACAATGAAAGCCGCCTATAAATTAAGTACAGAGTTTAATATAAGCCTAAAAGGAGCAGAGCTGTTTCAGCATGATACTATCGAGAAACTGGCGGTATTTATAGATACGATGATAGCCAATAAAAACTTTAAAAGAGAAGAGATATATCATACCCTGAATCAGAATGATGATAACGAAGATATTTTCTTCCTGATACCACCACTTACGGGAACATCACTTTTTAATACATTAAGGCCATTTATGCAGGAAGATATAGATTTCTATGTTTTCGAAACTATTGCTGTTGAAGAATACCCACAACTGGCAAAAGACCTGGAAACATTGGCTGGTTTTTACAAGAACTCTATCCTACAAATGTATAAAGGTAAAAGAATACATATGGGCGGATGGTCTTTTGGAGGAAGTACAGCTTTTGAAATAGCATTGCAGCTTCAGGCGTTGGGAGTAGAAGTAAGCTCTCTTGTATTATTGGATCCTAATATGTACAGACCGGAATTTGATAGTGATAATAAGCAGAGAGAAGACTACGAAAAAATAATCAGAGCTTTACTTATCCAGGAAAATATAGATCCGGATTCGATAGGTATGCACAAATTTATTGAGCAGGCATATCATTCTAATTATGTCATTAAAAACTACAGGCCCGCTTCAATATATAAAGGTGATATTGCCCTTATTAAACCTGAACTGACTTCAGAGTTTGAAAGAAACCATGATACTCCTTACAATGGTTTCCGTGAATATTGTGAAGGCGAAATTAAAATAAGCTTCACTCCTGGAAATCATATGACCATGGCTACAGGTCCTGCAAAAGTGGTTGCTAATCTTATATTTTCGAATTTAAATCTGAAAGTTAAATAATCATGATAAAAAAAGGCTTGGTTTTTTTTACAGGAATATTGCTCCTTATCGGGTGTAAAATGCAGCATGCTACCTATTCGTTAACGGAAAATAAGTTTTCCCAGGATGCGATAAAGGAAAAAAGAGCAGAAGTAATGAAGTTAAACGATTCATTATATAAGTATGAAAAATTTAGTTATAAAGACTCCGTACTTAATTACAGGATTCTGAAGCCGGTTCTAGCAAAGGAAGGAAAAAAGTATCCGTTGGTTATTATATTTCCTCACTCAGGCGGAGTGGGGAATGACAACAGGAACCAGATGACGACCCTTCCCAAATATTGGCTTCAGGAAAAAGTCCGTAATAAATATCCTGCCTATGTAGTAGCAATACAATATCCTGTACGTTCTTCCAATTACCTTTTTGATAAGTCCAAACGTATGTATTCCGTACCGGATGATTATTGTCTGGAGGCCACCTCAGAACTTATAAAAAGCCTCACTATGCAGCTTAAGGTTGATGCAAAGCGCGTTTATGGAATAGGTTTTTCAATGGGAGCCTCCACAATTTATAATTTGCTGGCTAGAAATCCCGATGTATTAAAAGCCTCTGTAAGTATTTCCGGAATTCCAGATAAAGACTTCAGTGAAAAAGTGGCAAAGTCACCAATATGGATCATTCATGGAAATACGGATACCGAGAATCCTATAGAACCGGACAGAATGTTGGTGAAATACCTCAAAAAAATGAATAATAAAAACTATACCTTCTGGGAGATTTCCGGCTTGGAACATACCATATATCCGGATTTATATGACACGGACATGATCCCGGAATGGTTGTTTAACTCAAAATAAAAAGTTTACTATTAAATGATGAATATAATTTTTTTCCCTTTTGCCGGAGGGCACAAGTTTTCTTACCAAAGCCTCATTGAAAACATTGAAAACAAAGATAAGATTAAGGTGATAGAATATCCCGGCAGAGGAACCAGAATGAAGGAGGAATTTGCAGGAACATTTGAAGAATTGATAGAAGATTGTATGCGCCAGATTGGAAGTATGCTGGATAATAACGAAAAATATATCCTTTATGGGCACAGCATGGGAGGATTACTGGCATATGAAATATCGATGAAAATTCAGGAAATGCATCGTAAAATGCCTGAAAAACTAGTAATAACAGGAAGAACACCTCCTTCTAGGGTTCGTACGGTGAAGTATACCCATCAATCAGATGACATGTTTTGGAAAGAGGTCTGTAATTTAGGGGGAATACCAAAAGACTTCAGAGATAATGAGGATTTCAAGAGCTTTGTAATACCTATTTTAAGAGCTGACTTTTCTATTTATGAATCTTATACTTATCAAGAAAATAAAGACAAACTAAAAATTCCTATTGATGTGTTTTACGGTTCAGAAGAACATACAGACGGAGATCTTATAATGGAAGGCTGGAAAAGAGAAAGTGAAGCTCCTGTTCAGATATCAGAACTTGAAGGTGATCATTTCTTTATTTTTAATAATTTGGATTTTTTTCAAAAATATTTTAGAAACTTCTAATTTTTTAATATTGAATGTCTAACGTAATAAAAGTATTGGGTTTTCTACTGAAAATAAAGATGTAAAAAACTGAATTCGGCATTTTCTATTGAAAAACGTCAGTAAGAGAAATAAAAATCAAATTAATAAAAACAACTAAAAAATAGAATGATTTCAGTTATTATAATATCAAAAAATAGGCATCATTTATTGACACACCTTTTGAAATCGTTGGAAGAGCAAACATTTAATGATTTTGAAGTTATCATTATCGATAATTATTCAAATGAAGAAACAGTTAACTATGTAAAAAGTATTACTTCAGATAAATTTAATGTAAAAAAAATATTTTTGCCGGAAGAAAAGACAATTGCTTATTGTAGAAACGAATCTTTTAGAGGAAAGTATCTGGATGATAATTCAAAATATGTTATGTTTATCGATGATGATGACTGTATAAGCAGAGACACACTTTCCTGGTTCTATAAAAGAGCCGTTTCAACAAACGCAGAAATAGTAATATCCAATTTCGTGAGTGTTTTTTCGAAAAACGGTTCTTGTGAAGAACTCATATCGAAAATGTCTTACTCTGAGGTTTTCTTTAAGCTATTAAGAAATTTTTGGATGTATGTAATGGGGCATCTTCTTTTTTATAAACATTTCAGAAGCATGATGATCCATTTAAGATATTCAGTAATGCATTCAATATTGATTAAAAGAGAAGTCTTCAATAATTATGCATTTGATAATTCAATCATATACGGAGAGGATAATCATTTCAGGTTTAATGTTTTTACTACTGCTAAAAAGATTAAATACTATCCCTTATTTTTTGTTCCTTATCGTAAACATGGGACTAATACTCAAAATGATACTTATTTTCAAAAGAAAGTTCATATGCTTAATTCTTTGGATTTTCTTGATAGAAATAGTTACCCAAATGTTTTGAAATATTTATTTCTATATAAAATGCAGCTTAAACTTAAAAGTAAGGCTTTATTGTCTCCTCAGGAAAAAAGTTTTATAAACTCTGTGAATCTGATCAGAAAAGAAATTAGCTTCTTTGAAAAAGCCAAAGTGAATATATATATGTTTCCTTCCAGTTTAAAAAATCACTTAAAAATAAATGAGAAGGATTAGAAAATGTTAGAATATATATTGCAAAAGATCGATAGTGAGATAAGCAAGGTTGAGCCAATTATAAAGGTTTTAGATTACTTTGTTTGGTAATAATACTATTATCAACTATTTAAGTCTATGATTCACAATGTTATAAAAAAATAATGAAAGAATATTTTCAGAGGGACATTCAAATAAGTCTGCAATTGTCAAAACATCAAGAACTATTACGTGAAATAATTGCCGGAAATACAGAGAATATCCAATATGACACAAGGTTAATCTACAATGAGAGAAAGCCTGAAGAATTGCAGTTAATAATCTATTATAAGTCGACAGATTTCTTATATCAAAAATTAAATTTTTTAAAAACTTCAGGAGTTAATATTCTGAAATTAATAAACCCGGTGATTTCTAAAAATTCATGGGAACATTCTGATATCCTTGATTTTTCAAGGAGCTCCTTGATTGAAATTAAGGATACGAATTATTTGGACCACGATAAAAAAACTTTGATACTTATTCTGGATAATCTAGAGCTTATTCTAAGTAGCGGATATGCTGGCGATGCGCGATTTAAAATAACAGAAAACATTTTTCTTCATCTTGACCATTATATAAAATACGGTATGCCGGGAAATTATGAAGAGGATAATAAGTTTGTTGAATGCAATGATAATCGAAGAACAGATTTTGGTCCAGTTAGTTTTATTCTCCATTTTAAACATTCCTATAAATCAAGCCCTTTAGTTAAAGATTTTTTGATTACCAGAGATGCGTACCTGACCTTGACCGATAAAAGTGAAGTTTTAAAAGACGCTGAATTACTGCAATTGGGAGAAGATTTATGCTTACTGATGTCATTTTACTGGGAAAAAAATATTGATTTTTTTAGCGCTTCTCTTCGAATCAATCATATCGATAATTATAAAACGAGAGAAGTTTTCAAATTTAGTAATGAAGATTTGGATTATTCTGAAACATATTTTTTAAAAGATGCGTATCCAACATTTTATGATTTTACTGAATCAGTGAATTTTGAAAAATACCAAACTTATAAGTCGCTTGTTGAGCAGGCAGTTTCCTGTTTTATAAGAATTAAAAATTTAGATGCTATCTCTACATTTATGATTCTATATATTACTATTGAAAAATTTAGAAACTTTTTTTTATCAAATCCTTTAGAAGAAACTTCTTTTACTATTAGGGAAGGATTTGATTTTACAAGCATAACAAAAAAAACAAATGGCTTTAAAGAAATTGGAGAAGTAATATGGGAGTCAGATAGAGTAGAGCTTGATTCAAAAGTAAATCTAAAGGTAGATCCTGTAAAAAAAACGGGATTGGTAAATCGGTTTGAGAGTTTTATTTTGTATTTAGATTTAAATCCTAATAAATATGAAGTCGATCTAACAGATATTTTAAGGGTTAGAAATATAATTTACCACGGGAGTATTCCTGACGAGGATATCAATGTTTACAATAAAGAGATGAAGGTTTTGATATTTGATATTTTGTTAAAAATAATAAGTCAATAAATAACCTGCGTATTAATGTATATAACTAGGTTTTTATTTTTTTATAAAGTAATTAATTATTCCCAAATTGATTCAATTTGCTCAAAGTGTTAAAAGAAAAGTTAGTGATGAATAGAACTCGTGAGCCCACTGAGATCAAGTGATGAATTACTTATCTATTTTTTTACCAAGTATTTTGTAAAACGATTTCTCCAACTGATTCGTTTTTATTTCCAACTGTTTTTATGATGCTGTACCTTGTATAATTTTCAACTGTAACTTCAATAAGATAAGTTTCTGAGTTAAGGTTTTTTATTAAAAATTCTCCATTATCATCTCTGACTTTAAAATCTTGGATTATTTTTTTTTGATTTGTAACAGTATTAAGTTCGAAAACCTTAATCGAAAATGACCCAATAGGACTAAATCCATTATCTACAATCCTTCCCCAGATGGTAAAAGTTTCCTTCGGTGACTGAGTAGCAAAGAGGGAAGTAGAAAGTAAGATAATTAAAAGTATTCTTTTCATTATAATATTATAGTTTTTATAATAGCAACAACTGCTATGAATGATATTCATAAAGTGTCTGCCAATTTAATGGCTTTAAAAAGACCCTTTATAATCTTATTTCATAATAGGAATTAATTGAAAATAGGAGAACTTATATTTAGTTTTTTGATGAATGTAAGGTTCAATTTGTGGCACCTGCATCTCTTGATGTAAATCCTTGTTAGCTGTAGTAATTATTGTGGAACTATTATCTTTTTAATCATATCATTGATTGCGTTTTCAATAACTTTTGGCTGCTCCTCGTTGATATAATGTCCACTATTGAGAACCAGGATTTGTTTGCTGTTGGTAGAAAGGAGTAAAAAATCCTTTTGCATCTTGGTCCAGGCATTTTTCATTTCTAATTTTAATTTATCGTCTTTAATAAATGAATCATAGCGTTTTTCATCAGCGGCGGTCAATAAGTAAAGAGGGATATCACCAAAAGAGTTTATTTTTGACGCTTCTTTCTTGATGGAACGCATCTGATCCTGCTCTTCCAACACAGCATCAGCACTCTTGTAAAGTAAAGCGGGCATTATTGCATTTTGATATTGGTATTGTTTATCCTTGGGGAACATGTTTTTGAACATTAATCTGGCCAGGCCAAAGTTATTGGCGAATTTCAAAAAACCTCCAGGCAATCCTTGATTGACCATTTTAAATAGTTCGGGAGATAAATATTTTTCGTCATTAGGACATTGACTATCCACTAATATTACACCGGCTACATCTTCAGGATATTTGTTGACAAAAAATCGGACAAGTGTTCCTCCAAATGAATGTCCTACAAGTATATACGGTTTTGGGACATTGGTTTTTTCCAGCAAAAGATGTAATTCTTCAGCAATCTGTTCACCTGATTTTGGGTTGTGGCCTCTATCACTCCATAAAATTCCTGCCCTGTCATATGAAAGGCTTGTATAAGAGGTTGGTAATTCTTGTTGAATATTGTACCATTGCAGGTGTCCGGCAGGATCAAATGCAGTTTCAAATACAACCGTTGGTCCCCCATTTCCTTTTTTAAAATAATGGAGGCGATGATCTCTAACTTCTGCAAAGTTGCCATCGGGATTAATTTTTTCAGCGTCATTTCGGGATATCCTTTCAAACACAAATCCAACAATAAGTAATAATACTATAAATGTAATTAAGCCTAAGCCTATTCGTTTTGCCCATTTTAGAAAATTTTTCATAGTTTTTTATTACCAAAGACATTTATATTTCAGTTTTGTTACGCTTGATGTATGTTTTGCCGATTTATTAGACTAAACATCGTATTTAATTTTAAAAATTACCAGGTGCAATGACAGTATCTGCGGGATTTTTACGGCTTGCTGTGGATTTTTTTATAATTTATCTTAATGGTTTTAAAGTCTCCTCCGCTGCTGTCTGCTGTAAATAACCCTATTTTTCCTGATGTTCGATTGTTGAGTTTTTCGACTATCAGCGAAGGTTGGTCCGCATTGTTTATGTACGCTTTAACAGTTGTGCTGTCAATTACTAATTTCATGGTAAACCAATCATTAGGGTTTGGTGGATTGATTATTTCCTTCTCAAAAACCGCATTCTTTTCCTTTCTTAATTTTTCCCAGGTAAAATCGGGATGGGAGATGTATTGCACAGCATGAATTTTTCGAACAGAATCTTTAGCAAAAAAATTGAAAGGACGACAATAAACAGCATCATAATTAATATCATCGACGCCATGAAAGGCAATCCCAATAAAACTCCGTTGGAAAACGTCTTTTCCCCGCATTTCAATTTCAATTGTACCGTTTTTAAAGTCTTTAACAGGCAGCCATACAATGCCTTCTTTTTTATTTTCTAATATTTGTAGATAAGCTCCACTATCACTCGAAACGATTTTGATCTCTCTATTTACTGATTTTAGCTTTCCTTTTTTGTACAGATTAGCAAGTTCAATGGCTTGTTGTCGTTGCCCGAATAGAAAGCAGGGGAGCAATATCAAAGTAAATATATATGTGAATTTGGTTTGCTTTTTCATTGAAAGGCTATTTTTAATTATCTAATAATTTAAATGATTCCTACTGAGAACAGACCACTTTTGATAAAAATATTCTCATGTACAAATATATCATACATGTAATCAGAATAATTACCAGTTAGATAACAGAACTACCATTTTGATAAGCATTTCTGAATTCTTTTGGTGAGATTCCTGTTTGCGCCTTGAAGAAACGCGTTAAATGATTTGCGTGAGAGAATTGCAATAAATATGAAATTTCATTTATATTAAGCTTCGTATAAGTTAGCAGGGACTTTATTTCAAAGAGAATAAATTCATTTACCATTTCAGAAACGGTAACCCCGAACTGCTTTTTGATGCATTTATTTAGTGTTACTCTGCTAATACCCAACTGTTGCGCGTAATAGTCAATGTTTCTTGTTTTACGGACTTCATTTTGTAAAATCTCTTTAAACATAAATGCAATGTTGTTATTTTCTGTTTCTGAAGACAGAAGATAATGCTCTGCATAGGCCCGATTGAGTTTGATTAATATAAAGTACAACAGTGCTCTTATTATATGTTCGCTATCTGATCTAAATGTTTTTATCTCATTGAGCAGTTCCTGAATTATATTGGCTAACTGTGAAAAGAAGTCATCATTAACCTTTAAATAGAGCGGTTTGGTTTTGTTGTAGAAAAACTGTAGCCTGAAAGAGAAGAGTTTATCCGAGAAGAAATTAGACAGAAAGCTATCCTGGAAAAACAGGAAATAACATTCAACTTCAGTCTTGTCCAAAAACCATCTTCTTTTTTGAAATGGAGAAATAAAAATAACTGTATTATCTGAAATTTCTATTCTTTGCTGATCAAGTTCTAAATAGCCGTTTCCTTTAGAAAAAAATATAAGTTCATAAAAATCTGTATGATGAAGCTCACTTTCAAAAAAATAATATGGAATGTCTTTATAAGTACCTATATCTATTAGGAGTTCAACATTATATTTATTTTTTAAGAATTTAAATGTCTTCATTATTAACGTATTTTTCGCATTATTTAGATGCGGATATATATAAATTGGGATAAAGTTGACAATCTCATTTTGCTAACGACCATCGATACAAATCCAATAGAAGTTGGTAAAAATAGTTATTTTGATCTTCTTAGTTCGATACTACAATAATAGTATTCCCATTTTTTTAATCCCGAAAAGGTAGACAGAATGTTCATTGGTAACTTAAAAATGTAGAGCAGGCAGGTTTTTATTAAAAATGAGATTTTAGAAGTATTGGTTTATACCTGATAAAAAGAGCCATAATTTCATTTTCATTTTTTTCCAGAAAGGTTATCGGAAAATAAAACGATTCCCTGTTTTTCAGCAAAACATGTAAATAAACAGAGGCGCTCCTCTCACTATATTCATTATAGCTGAGGCTGTTCTTTATTTCAAGGGCATTTATATCATCCCACTCAAAAGTACCTATTGAATTAAAAAAAACGCATCTATCGCTAAAAATAATTTCAGCGGGGTCCTCAATAATGCGCTTATCCTTTATAAAAGAAAAAAGATACAAGAGTCCTATCAGGCCTAAAAATAGAGCCAGAAAAACAGATAAGTTAATAACAACTATAGCAGTCGATAAAAAAATCACTAGCGCCAGCAACGATATTACCGCGTTCTGTTTTCTAAGTCTTTTATCTCGTTTTATTATAATTGTTTTCATTTTTTAAAAATGGTGATTGTTTAACAACTTTTTTTATAATGTCAACAAATAATGATTCAATCTAATTTAGTGATTTTGTTTTTAGCCACATATTATTTTACAGAATATTTCCTGTTCTGGTTTTTGAGACAAAATATAAAATTAAGTATAGAGATTTTTAATCAAATTATGATTTAGAAAGAGTCAAAAAAGAATAAATAACACAATCGGTTGTTTTTAAAATGTTTATTGTTAAATTAGCAGTAAAAAACTTACTCAAAGTGAGTGTATTTTATTAACTAAACCATTTATATTATGAAAAGATTTCAAAAATTACTTTTTCTATTTTTAGTGTTTATTCCCCTAATACAACTATTTGCATGGCCGGGAATGCCACTGCCTCCTCTGCATATTGAAGGCAAAAATTTAAAGGATCCTTGCGGAAAAAACGTTTTACTACATGGTGTTGCCATAACACCCAGTCCCTGGTTTAATGGTTGCTCTTATAATCAATGTCGTTGGGATAACTATAATGTTCAGGGTTGTCTAAATTATAATAATGCAGTTATGGATGCGCTCACAGACACAAATAACGGATGGAAATTAAATTATATAAGACTTCATATTGACCCTTACTGGACCAATAAACCTGGTTGTTCTGCAGGAGAAAATGATATCGCATGTTTTGATTACAATAGATTAGTAACTTATGTAAATCAAGTTATAATCCCTTTAATTAATCATGCCAGAAGCAGAGGGCTCTATGTTGTCCTTCGTCCTCCCGGAGTATGTCCTAATCGAATTGCTTATGGGGACAAATACCATAATTATTTAAGAACGGTATGGCAATTTCTATCAAGTCATCCAAGTTTAAAGAATGTGGATAATGTTATGTTTGAAATAGCCAATGAACCTATAGAAATACTTGGAACAAATGGAAATTGGGGTGCAACAGGTGATGAGCATTTTGCCGCTCTCCATAATTACTTTCAGGATTTAGTAAATAGAATTAAGGCTAATGGTGCAAATAATGTTTGTTGGATACCAGGAACGGGATATCAGTCTCATTACCAAGGATATCCAAACCATTTAATAACAGGAGGTAATATAGGTTATGCTGTTCATGTTTATCCGGGATATTGGGGCGCAAATGCAGAAAATACCACTAGTTTTAATAATGCCTGGAATGCTAATGTGCAACCGATTGCAAACGTAGCGCCTATTATGATTACAGAAACAGATTGGTCGCCTAGTGGGGACGAAACATGGGGTACTGGTACAACAAGTGGTTTTGGTCTTAATCTGAAAGGTAGAATTGATGCTACTGGAAATTGTAGTTGGAATTTACTTGCACCAGAAGGGTTGATAACTAAGGCAGATCCATATAATGTTACAACTGCTTTCAACAACGATTGGGAGTCTTGTGCTGCACCAACTAAGCAGTGGTTCTCTGTATATGCAAATAACAATATACCATCGCAAAACTGTAGTAGTAGTACGTCACTAGTAAACAATGGTGTTTATGAAATTGAATTTAAAACAAATTCAAATAAAGTAATAGATCTTAAATATGGCACTAATGCAAATGGCACTGTAATTCGTCCTTTGGATAGATCAGGGGCAACAGCACAACAATGGATTGCTATTGATGCCGGAAATGGCTATTGGCGCTTTAAATCAAATGCAAGTTCTACAGGACGTGTAATAGATCTTGACAGCGCAGATCCAACAAATGGAAAAGCGATAAGACTTTGGGATAATTATAGTAATGATGCTCAAAAATGGTTAGTAACCGATGCGGGTAATGGTTATTATAGTATAAAATCAGCCATAAATACATCAAAAAGTTGGGACATTTCTAATTGTAATATGGATGGCACAGCAAATCTTCAGCTTTGGGAATATTACGGGACTTCATGTCAATTATTTAAGTTCAATAAAATAGGAAATACTTCAAAAGGTGTAGATGAGAAAAATATTTTAATAAATAATATTAAAATAGATACTGATGTCCAGGTATATCCTAATCCATCAAAGGGCGGAGAGTTTAATATTTATTTCACTTCACAATCAGATGAAAATTATTCTCTGGCTATATACTCAACAGAAGGTAAGTTATTATACGAAACAAAAAATCTAAAATCTAATACTAATCAAGTTATTAGAACTAAACTTGCCAGAGGTTTATATTTGGCTACGATTTCTCAAAATTCAACTACAACAACCAAAAAGATATTAATTGAATAGCCTATTCTATAATAAATACTAACAAAGAATAATTTAAAGATGAGCAGTAATGCTCATCTTTTTTTGTTTTAATATTGTCTTAAAAGAACTAAAATAAACAAAATTATAAATTTTCAGATTATGGGTTAGAGTGTTAAAATGTAGTATTATTTTTTCTTATTTCGGAAAAAGTTGCAAAGGTTGAAATAAAAATGAAATTTCTATTGATAATTTTTTAAATTCTTTAGTTTTGTGCTGAAAAGAACCCTTAAAGGCAGGAAAATCTCAATGGAGAATGAAAAAAGAGATATTGATTTATGGCACCAAATAAAAAAGGGAGATGTTCATGCTTATCATCAATTATATGATCGGTATATAAATGCACTCTTTACATTTGGAATGCAATACACTAATGACCAGGCTTTAGTGCAAGATGCCATACATGATATTTTTGTTGATCTTCATCGTTACCGCACTACAATTGCAGCAGATGTAGTGGTTAAATCCTATCTTTTCAAAATACTTCAAAACGATATTTTCAAAAAACTAAAATCGCAATCCAAAACCTTGCGTCTTGATATTGTTTCAGAAGATGCTTACAGAACAGATTCAGCAGAAGATGAATTGATCTTTAGCGAAACCGCCTTAAATAAGAATGCCACTTTAGCATTGGCCTTATCTTCTCTGACCAAAAAACAGCGTTACGCTCTTCACCTTAGATTTAGTGAAGATTTATCTTATGAGGAAATTTCTTCTACTTTAGAAATTAGCTTAGAATCTTGTAGAACATTGATTTACAGATCATTAAAAGAGATTCGGACTAAGCTTTAAAAAAACTTTAAAAAAACGTTATTTTTTTTGTCTATGTTTTTGCCTTTTGATTCTTATAGCAATATAGAGAATCTAAAAGAAAAATATTTTGTACCCAAATTTCAAAATTTTACCAAAAAAAGATAAAGCTGATTTAAAAGCCAGAATTGCGGAGAGCATTGCGTTTGAAAAACAGCAAACCAGAAGAAAAAAACTTCGTATACTTTCGTGGAGCGTTGCTGCAGTAGTTTTTGTAGGTCTTGGACTTATTACAGTTGTATCTAAACAAGAACAAAATGAAATAAGTCCGATTGAACAATTTGCAAACAGCAATAAGACTGACCGAACTGCTTTTGAAAAAAGTGATGAAATCAAGCTGGTATTATCCAATCAGGAATCTGTAACAGTTGGTGACAGCTCGACGATTGCTTATGATGCATCAGGAAATAAAGTTAAAGTCAATAATAAGGAGATAAAACAAACAAAATCTCTCGAAGCCCAATACAATACGGTTTTGGTTCCTTACGGGAAAAGAGCGCAGCTTAGTCTGGCCGACGGAACTTTGGTGTGGCTGAATTCTGGTTCTAAATTGATTTATCCTACTTCTTTTGATAAAGATACAAGAGAGGTATTTCTGGAAGGGGAAGGAATTTTTGATGTAGCGCATAATGCAGCAAAACCATTTTTTGTAAAAGCAGCGAACAATTATAGTGTACGTGTATTAGGAACATTGTTTAATGTAAGCTGTTATGCCAAAGATGCAAAAGTTACAACTGCATTATTAAGAGGAAAAGTGCAGGTGGTTTATGCTAAAAAAGGTTTTTTCAATAATGATACACTTCAAGGCATTCTTAAACCGGGAATGATTGCGGCTTTAGATAAAAAACAGCAAACGATTAAAACCACTGTTCAGAATGTGGAGCCTTTATTTTCATGGAGAAAAGGCTATTATGAATTTTCACAGGAAAAACTTCCATTAGTATTAGACAAACTAACACGCTATTATAATGTTGATTTTGTCATGAATAAAAAAGTAAGCCAGACCGAAACCTATTCCGGGGCTTTCAAACTTAATGATGATTTAGATAAAGTGGTCAAAACATTAGAAGCCACAACAGGTTTTGAGTTCGTTTATAATGCTGAGACCAGGGAAATAACTATTAACTAATTATTAATGACTATAAATTGTGAGTGCCTATGATGTAAGATAAAACCTGAGAATAAAATAATCTAACCAGACCAAAAAAAAAACCAAAAGATGCTCGAACATCTCTTGGCTTATGTAAAATTTTAATTGCACTTGCAATTATCGATAAACTAAAACAAAATTATGAATAAAAATCATGATATAGGCTCTCTATTGCCTAAAAAAATCATCAACCTTACTTTTATTTTATTTATGAGAGTATTCATTTTAGTTCTGTATTTAGGATTAACCAGTATCTACGCCAACGTTGCCAAAGCACAAAATGAAATCTCAGTAAAGGTTCAGGGAGCTTCTTTGCAAACACTTTTTACAACGATTCAGCAAAAAAGCGATTACGTATTTTTTTACAATGATGATTTATTGTCTTCTGTTAAAAAAGTAAGTATTAATCAATACGCTACCGTTCCTGAAATTTTAGACACGGCTTTGTATAATACAGGGTTAACTTATACTATTATTGACAAACAAATTGTTATAAAGAAAAATAAAAAAACGCAGCAACAAGTACAAGAAGAATATGAAGTTACAGGAATTGTTACCGATAAAACAGGAAATCCGTTAGTTGGCGTTAATGTTATAGTAGTGGGAAAACAAGCCTGGGATATTACCCGCGAAAAAGGTGATTTCCGAGTAACTTTAGCGGCCAATGATTCACTTCGTTTTGAATATTTAGGTTATAAACCGAGAACAATTGCCATTAACAATCAAAGAAATATAAAAGTTATTTTAAGTCTTGATGTTACCGAGTTAACAGGAGTTGAAGTAGTAGCCTCAAATGGTTATACAGATATTCCTAAAGAAAGAGTAACAGGAGCTTTTGAAGTTATAGGCGCAAAAGAACTTGCACAAGTCCCTACAGTAGATATTGCATCGAGACTGGAAGGAAAAATGGCAGGGGTAAGTGTAGATCCAAGAACAGGTAATATAGCCATTAGAGGAACAAATAGTTATGGAGCAAATTCTCCACTTATCGTTATAGATGGTTTTCCTCAGCCTATAAGTGATTTCTATTTAAGTAAAAGAGGAGTTCCCGGACAATCAATTTTAAGTTACATTAATCCCGATGATGTTGAGAGTATTACCGTTTTAAAAGATGCGGCAGCGGCTTCTATCTGGGGTTCTCGTGCAGCCAATGGTGTAATTGTGGTCGTAACAAAAAAAGGTAAAAAAGCAGAGCCAACAATCAATTTCAGTACAACAACTACAGTAGGTGATAAAATCGATTTGAGCAAATTGCGTGTCATGAATACAGCTCAGTATATTGACTATGAAAAAGATTTGGTTGATGGCGGATTTGCAGCAGACGATATCAGCAATTGGCAAGGTAAAAATCCCAGCGCTGCTCAGGAAATTATGTTTCAGCAAAAAAGAGGAACAATTTCATTGGCAGAGAGAGATCAATTGCTGGATAAGCTTTCGCAAAATGATAATCTGGATCAGATTGGCAGATATTTATTAAGAAACTCATTAACCACGCAATATGATTTGTCTGTAAGCGGCGGAAGTGAAAAAAGTACCTATTACTTGTCTTTGGGTTATAATAAAGATGAGGCAGCCATGCGAGGCAACCAATCGAAATCATATAATGTAACCTTAAATAATTCCTTTCAGCTGAAAAGCTTTTTAAAATTAAACACAGGAATAAATTACGTTTCTTCCAGTTTTCAGGTCAATACCGTTGCCAATGAAGCCTTATCCAATGTTTCATCAACAGCATTGCGCCCTTATGATATGATTGCCGATGAAAATGGAAATGGTGTTGACCGTTATATTCTTTTCAGACCAGAAGTTGCAAAAGGATTTGAAAGCCAAGGATATCTGCCATGGTCTTATAATTATTTGGATGAATTAAATTATTCAAATGTAGTTACAAAAGGAGCCAACATAAGATTGAATGCCAGTTTAACAGCTACAGTAAACAATTGGCTGAATTTTGAGGCATCAGGAATGTATACTTCAATTGGCAACAAAACCAAATCTTTGAGCGAGCAGGACAGTTATTATGTTCGAAATATGATCAATGAAGCGACCTCAGTAGATACTGCCGGCAAATTGGTTTATGGTATACCAGTTGGAGCATATTTGTATAATATGACTACATCTAATGAATCTCAAAGTATGCGTTTTCAAATGAATATCAATAAGAATTTCAATGAAAATAATGGATTGCACTTTTTAGCCGGTTCAGAAATCAGAGAAGAGCGCAGGGAAGGATCAAGCCAAAGATATTATGGCTATAATACCGATACAAATTCATCACAATCTGTAAACCCGACAACCTATTATACTACGATCTACGGTTGGCAAACTTACATTGGAACTTCAGACAATAGCATCAGTAAATACAGAGACCGTTATTTATCGTATTACGGATTAGGGTCTTATGATTTTATGAACAGATACCACATATCTGGAAGTGTACGTTTTGATGATTATAATTTACTTGGAGCTTCCAGAAAAAACAGAGCATTACCATTATGGTCTGTGGGAAGTAAATGGGATATTAATAAAGAATTTTTCTTAAGAGAAGTAAGCTGGCTAGACAATTTATCGGCAAGAGTTACGTATGGTAAATCGGGAAGTGCACCCGGCGGAGGATTCGGAAGTCAAAGTGCTATCATTTCGGTTGGATCTATTGATTTTAATACCCAATTGCCAACAGCTTCTATTTCATTACCGGAAAATCCTGAAATTAAATGGGAAACAACATCGACTCTTAATTTCGGTTTAGATTATGGCGTTTTTAATAATCGCTTACGCGGAAGTGTTGATCTTTATTACAAAAAATCAAAAGATATTTTAACCAATATACCTTATAATCCAACCTATGGCTGGTCTTATTTAAATTACAATACAGGAACACTCGAAGGACACGGGGTTGATGTAAATATTGGCGGACTTATTATTAACAAAGGTTTCAAATGGAACAGTAATTTCAATTTTGCCTATAATACCAACGAAGTAACAGATTCTCGTTTTAAGGCTACATCTACAAACCAGTATTTTGGTTCAACTCCGATATTGGGTAAAACAATAGGATATCTGTATGCTTATAATTGGGCCGGTCTTGATGCAACAGGACAATCTACGATTTCTAAAAAAGACGGTACAATTGTAAATGCTTCTCAGGGTATCTCGAATGTTTCTCCGGATGACCTGAAATATATGGGAACCACCGTTGCGCCGTATTTTGGTGGGTTAATGAATGATTTCTCCTATCATAATTTTACATTAGGGGTACAGGTTACGTATTTCATGGGGCATGTATTTAGAAACACAGTATTACAAAATTATCCTACTTATTCTGGTACTCAATATGGTGCTGTCGCAAAAGATGAACTTATTGCAGATCGTTGGAGACAAGCCGGAGACGAAGCTGTTACCAATGTTCCGGGATTAACAAATATTAGTTTTAATAGTTTAAACCGTTATCAAATGGCCGATATCAACGTCCTGCCTGCAGATAATATTCGATTACAGCAAATATCATTAGGGTATAATGTTCCTTCAGAATGGCTGGCAAAAACTTTTATAAAGTCGTTAAGCTTCAATTTTGCAGCGAGAAATTTAGGTTTATTATGGGTTAAAAATGACCAGGGTATTGATCCTCAATATTTATCAAATAATAACTATAATACACTTGCACCACAGCGTAATTATACTTTACAGTTTAATTGTAGTTTTTAATTTTAAAAAATAGATTTTATGAAATTGCTAAAATTCACACTATATATTTTCCTGCCGGTACTTTTATTAAACTCTTGTAGAGATTATGTCGAAGTAGAACCCGTTGGAAACAACAGAATCTTAAAATATACATCTGATTACAGAGGTTTGGCTAACAATTATGAAAGCATGACTGTTGCAGGAGGAATTTATTTGCTTGCGAGCGCCGATGCAGAATTTCCAACAACCTACCAAAATAGCGTTTCGACTATTTGGTCTAATGCTTATACCTGGCAGGACAAAATATACGATCCGTCTCAGGGTGACTCAGACTGGAACGGTTTATATAAGGCTATTTATTACAGCAACGTAATTATTGACGGAGTAATGGGAAGTCAGGACGGAAGTGACGCAGAAAAAAAAGAAATTTATGCTGAAGCCTTTGTTCACAGAGCGTTTGCCTATTTACAGCTGGTAAATACCTATGGTCCGCAATTTGATCCGGCTTCAGATAATTCTGCAAAAGCAGTTCCATTGTTACTAAAACCAGAATTATTTTCAAAATTAGACAGAAGTACGGTGGGTCAGGTTTACGATCAAATTATTTCAGATTTAAAAAGTGCTTTGGATAATGATATTCAGGATGCAGCACCATTTAATGTCCTGCCGTCAAAAAGAGCGGTTTATGCTTTATTGGCCAGAACTTATCTTTATATGGGCTCTTACCAATTAAGTCTGGATAATGCACAAAAAGCTTTGGCTTTGCAAAACGGTTTGATAGATTTTAAAGAATTAGCTACAGCATACAGCTATCCCGTTTTGGTTCAGAATCCCGAAGTTATATTCTCAAAAACCTTGTTGACTACTTATGACGGATCTCCTTTATCAAATGATTTATTAAATAGTTTTGACAGCAACGATTTGCGTTACAATTATTATACAATAGCAGGAAGCAATTTTTTTCCTACTTACACAGGCAGAGGATTTGGTATGACCAGATATAGTTATACTAACGGAATTAACGTTGGAGTATCGGTGCCGGAAATGTATTTAATTTCTGCCGAGTGCTACGCCCGATTAGGACAAACACAGGAAGCAATTGATAATTTGAATATCGTAAGGGCAAAACGTTACAAATTGGGTACAGTTTACCAGGTTTCTGCAACAACGCCGAAAGAAGCATTAGATTTAGCTTTAACAGAAAGACAAAAAGAATTTATAGGCAGAGGTTTCCGTTGGTTTGATCAGCGAAGATTAAATCTGGATCCCCTTTATCAAAAAACATATACCAGAGTTTTTAAGGGACAGACTTATAATTTGGAACCTAATAGCGAAGGATATGTATTTCCAATCAATCAAAATTATATTGATTTAAACCCAGAGTTGGGGAACTAAAAACAGCAACAATGTTAAAAAAAATAATGAATATCAAATTATTGGTATTGGCGTTCTGCGTCTTTACCATACAGATTTCTGCTCAGGAAGTTAAATCCAGATTACAAGGAATGGCAGATGTTCCGATTCCGGGAATGGCTTTAAATATGACTTACGATGCAAAAGGCGGACCTTTGGAAAACATCAAAGAAATCAATGGTTACGCCTACGTTTTTAATGATTACAGATGGGAGATCGAGGATCTTAAAATGAAGAAAAACGGCGCTGTTTGGAATGTAGAATACACCGTTCCAAAAAACTGCGGCTTTATGGCTTTCAAGTTTTATGGAAATACAGATAACGGTTTAGTTACAGATACGGGACAAGACACTGGTTATCTTTTGGTTGTTTTTAAGGAGCCAAAAGTAAAAATGCCGGGAGCAGATTTAGCCTGGGCAACTTTTAGAAACAAGGATTTCAATTCTGAATTTGGCGGTTATTTTAAAGACTTTACGATAGACGGAGATGCTACGGAATATTGGTTAAAAAAAGAAGTAGCAGATCACGGTAACAATTTTCCAAAATTTATTGATACGTACATTAAAGTACTAAAGGCTCAGAAACCAGAAAAATTTGATGCATTAGGACATCATTTTTTAGGAGATTTCACAAAGAAAATGAACGGCCAGCCTGAGGAAGTTTTTCTAAAAGTTTACAATTTATACAAATTTGAGCTAAAAGATCAGCCTAAATCAGATTCTCTTGAAACTGTAATCCAAAAACAATTTCTGAAAGGCGCTTTTCAAAGATTTAAGGCCTATCAAAAAATTATGCCAATTGCAGATGCTGCAGAGAAAAACAAAGTTATAACGCAGTTTTTAACTGATTTTCCATACACTTCTGATGTGCCTGATTCTCAAAAGTATTTTTATGATAATATCGTAAAAACGCAATTTGGATATTATTTTGAGACTAAAGATTACAAAAGTATTTTAGCTTTAATTCCAACCATGAATTTTGCTAATCTAAACGATGCTTATCACCAGAATATATCTAAAGCATTGTATTTGAAAGTGGTTGATCCTGCTGTTATAGAAACAATGGCCGTGCCAATGATCAAACAGATGCAGCAAAAAGTAAACGACTTATCATACATGCAGGGAATTTACTGGTCTCCAAATCAGGCAAATGAAAATGCTAAAGATAGGCTTAACGACGAATTAGTGATTCAGATTCGTATGTACGACATGCTGAAAAAATACAAAGAAGTTTTAGAAACTTTTGAATTGTTGCCATTTACAAAACGTTACGAAAAAGCAAGTATAAACGACATTCATGTAAGAGCCTTAGAAGCCTTAAACAAACCGACTATCGAAGTTTTAAAAAATGCAGCAAAAAACAATACTTTATCAGAAGCGTTAACTGCTAAATTAAAAGAAGCGTATTTAAAAGAAGGAAAAAAAGAAGCTGATTTTCCTGCTTATTTAGAGCAGTTGAAAAAAGAAAACAAGTCTGAAGAAAAAATTGTTTGGATGAATCCCGTTCCTGCGCCTGCAATTAAAGTGCAGACAGCAGATGGAAAAGCAAAACAGTTGGCTTTGGACAGTGGAAAAATTATCGTAATTGATTTTTGGGCGACTTGGTGCGGACCTTGTAAAAAAGCATTTCCAGCGATGCAGCAATTGGTAAACAACTTCAAAGAAGACAAACAAGTTGAAGTTTATTTTATCAGTACGCAGGAAACCAAAGAAGGATACAAAAAAGAAGCATTGGCTTACTTAAAAGAAAAAGGATTAAAACTGGATACTTATTTTGATTTAATTAAAAAAGGCGGAGGAACGAATAACGAATCGTTTTCTAAATACGCAGCGATCTTTAAATCAAGCGGGATTCCAAGAAAAGTGGTGATCAAAAACGGGCAGATTCGTTTTACATCTGAAGGATATTCAGGAAATCCAGGTCAGCTTGTTGATGAACTTACAGAAGTAATTAATGCTTTAAAGAAAGAGTAATTTCTTTTTGAAAATCAAAAAAATATGAAAAATATACTTTTACTATGTACACTCGCACTGAGTGTACATAGTTTATCTGCACAGAAAAAAACGGTCGACGAATCGGCTTATCAATCATGGCAAAGAATAAACAATAAATCTTTGTCATACAATGGTAAATGGATTTCTTACAACACCGTTTTTCAGGATGAAGAAAAGGAAAATAATAAACAAACCATAATTCAGGAAGCTCCAAAAGGAAAGCGTTTGATGCTGAATGATATCAGTGATTTAAAATTCATTGGAAAAAAAGACTGGATTCAGTACAGCAAAAATGACAGTACGCTTTTGCAAAATCTAAAAACAGGTGTAAAAAAACTTTGGAAAAGCAAGCATTATACCAATGTTCTTGACGGAACAGATTTCTTGTACTATTCACGTCCGGAAGCTGTTAAAGGAGATTTTTTTCTACAGCGTGTGGTTTTTTACAATTTAGAAAGTAATGACAGTATTTCTATAAACAACATAAAATCGTCTCGCTTTTTAAAAAACCAGGCGATTGTATATGTACAAATAGAAAAAGACAAAGCCTATTTAAAACACGGAATTCCAGGCGGTAAACAAGAAACTGTTTTCAGCGGAAAAGCAGCTGATTTTGGTGATTTTCAATTAAATGATAAACAAGACGGCGGTACTTTTACGCTAAAAGGCAGTAACAGCACCGATTTTAATATGGTATATTATTTTAATCTGACTAATAATTCAACAAAGCCAATGTTTAATTATGATGATGTTGTGTTAAACGATCCTGACTTTTCAATTTCAAAAACAGCTTACGGATTAAATGAAGACAGCAAGTTCATTGTATTGGTAGTAAATTCTAATAAGCGTCAGGAAAATACTCAGATTGTCAGATCAAATATTGAAATTTGGAGATCCAATCAGGGAAGTATGGAACGCAGACAAGAAATGCTGCGAAATTCAAAAACACTTCCAAGCGAACCAAAGTTTATTTATGATATAAAAAACAATAAAGTTATTAAAGTGGCTTCAACTGGCGAATTTGATCAGGTAATTATTCCAGAATCGGGTAATTTTAAAGACATTTTTGCAATTGATAAAAAACCATACACAATAGAAGTGGACTGGACTTTTAACGAACGCAATGATATTTATTGGATTGATGCTTCAACTGGAAAATCTACTAAATTGCTGACAGGAGTTTTTGGTGGTATATCCTGGAATCCGCAGGGAAGTTTTGCTATTTTTTATGATGAAAAAGAAAAAATATGGACTGTTTTTGACAGCGCTTCCAAGCAGTTTAAAAACATAAGTTCGCAAATTCCTTACCCTGTTTCTGATGATGATGTAGATATGAAATCCAGTAATACTGCATTTGGTATCGCAGGCTGGTTAAACAACGGAAATACAGTTGTTCTCTATGATGAGTTTGATTTATGGGCAATTGATCTTACGAATCAAAAAAAGGCTTATTCTATAACGCAGGGATATGGAAGAAAAAACAATATAAAACTTCGTTATAACGAAAATGGTTTTATTGGCGATTTAGACAATAGAAAGTCAATTACTTTAATAGGTTTTGATATCGTGCATAAATCCAAAGGAGTTTACAAATTAACCAATAACAATTCTATAACAAAGGTATTTGCAAATCCTGATTATAATGTAAAAATTGAAACTGTTTCAGGAGATGATTCAAGCATACTTTTTGCGAAAGAAAGTTATACTATTTTCCCGGATTTATGGTGGGGAACGGCTAGTTTTGGATCTCAGCAAAAAATTACCGATATCAATCCGCAGCAAAAAGAATATGCTTGGGGAACTTCAAAAGTATTGACCTGGAAAAGCTTCAGCGGAAAAGAAAATCAAGGTAATCTTTACCTTCCGGACAATTATGACAGTAAAAAAACATATCCTGTTATCGTTCATTTTTACGAAAAACATACGGAAGATTTTAATGTCTATCAAGCTCCTGAGGTTAGTACATCAAACATCAATATTCCAACTTTAGTGAGCCAGGGATATATTGTTTTTCAGCCAGATGTGCATTATACATACGGAGATCCTGGAAACAGTGTTTACAATGACGTAATCAGCGGTGTTGAATATTTAATTGAAAAAGGCATTACCGAAAAAGGAAAAATTGGTATTCAGGGACATAGTTTTGGCGGTTACGAAACATCATTTTTATTAACAAAATCAGATATTTTCAGCTGTGCAATTGTAGGTTCCGGAGTAAGCAATTTTACGGCCAATTATCCTGTTATGCGATCAAATGGTATTTCGACTATGTTTAAATACGAAGCCGATCAATACCGTATGGGAAGTTCTTTATACGATAATCTGGACGGGTATATTAAAAATTCCACGATTTTTTCTGCTAAGAATATAAAAACCCCCGTACTTATTTTTCATAATGATAATGACCGCGCTGTGCCTTATCAGGAAGGGCAATCCTTATTTTTTGCACTTCGTCGTTTAGGGAAAAATGCTTTATTGGTGAACTACAAAAAAGAAGGACATACGCTTGAAGATGCCGCAAACAAAAAAGACTGGACAATCAAAATGCAGCAGTATTTTGATTATTATCTAAAAGGTGCAGCAAAACCAGACTGGATGTAGTACAAGCCTGTATGTTATTATAATCCAAAGACTGTTATTTGAAGGTTTCTTTTGAGACCTTCAAATCAACAGCAGGAATTTCCTATACCATTTTCAAATTACAATTCAAGAATAAATCAATCAAAGAAGAACAAAAATATCAACCAAAATGAAAGCAAAACTATTTCTGGCGCATTTTATAATACTGGGTTTAACTCAGGTTTCAGCGCAGTTTAAAACTACAATTCCACTGCGGAAAGATGTGGTACATGGCACTTTAAGCAACGGAATGCAATATTTTATTCTGCATAACGAATGGCCAAAAGACAGAGCCGATTTTTATTTTGTTCAGAATGTAGGTGCCATTTTAGAAGATGACAATCAAAATGGTCTGGCTCACTTTTTAGAACATATGGCTTTTAACGGAACGGAACATTTTAAAGGGAAAGGCATTATCAATATGCTCGCAAAACACGGTGTAACGTTTGGGCGTGACATTAATGCTTATACCGCGCATGATGAAACGGTTTATAATCTAAGTAATGTACCGGTTAAAAATCCGGCGTTATTAGATTCGTGTTTATATGTTTTACACGATTGGTCTGGTTTTTTATCTCTAAAAGATGCCGAGATCGATGCTGAAAGAGGTGTAATTCACGAAGAATGGCGTACAAGAAGAAATGCCGATTTAAGAATTGGTTCGCAGCTGGAACCTATCATTTACAACGGTTCAAAATACGGAAAAAGAGATGTTTTGGGAGATATGGATCTTATCGAGCATTTCAAATACAAACAACTGAGAGATTATTATAAAAAATGGTATCTGCCAAACCATCAGGCCGTAATTATTGTGGGAGATATTGATCCTGCAAAAATAGAAGAGAAGGTGAAGAAAATAATGGGTTCAATTCCGATGCCTTCAAATGCTGCAGAGCGAACTTATGAGACTATTCCCGACAATGATAAATTGTTGTATAAACTAGCTGTAGACAAAGAAGCGCAGAAAACATCTATTTCATTAAACTTTAAAAAGAATAAACCGCTTGTCCAGGATCTTGCAGCATTTGAAAATAGTATTGCAGAACAATTGGCTTTGCAAATGATGAATAATCGTCTTAAAGAATATACCGTAAATAATGAAACGGCTTTGTTGGGAGCAGGTTTGAGCTATTCTGGTTTGACACGCTTAACGTCTTTTTTTACTTTAACGGTAAATCCCAAAAACGGAAGATTATTAGAAGCTTTTCAACAGGCTTATACAGAATATGAGCGTGCCATTCAAAATGGTTTTACAAAAGAAGAACTGGACCGTGTAAAAGAAAATATGCGCACGGGTTATGAAAATCAGTTAAAAAATAAAGATAAGATCAGTAATGAAAACTGGGCTTCGCAATTGCAGAATTACTTTTTAGAAGCTTCGCCTGTAATGAGTTTAGAAGACGAAGCAGCGTTTGTAAAAACGACTTTGGCTAATGTAGACGTAAATGAAATCAATAAAGTGTTTCGTGCACTTCCAACAGAAAAAAATCAGGTTTTAACCGTTTCAGGACCAGAAAAAGAAAATATTACCTATCCAACAGAAACAGATTATACTACGGTAATTAAAAAAGTAAAAGGGCAAAAGTTAGAACCTTATACCGAAACAGTTGCAAATGCTGCTTTGGTAACGGATAAACTTACAGATAAACCAATCGCTAAGAGATTTGAAATTAAAGGAATCAAAGAAGCAAAAGGATATATTTTAGATAATGGAGCCAAAGTAATTATTTACCCAACAACTTTGGCGCAGGACCAGATTCTTTTTTCAGCTTTTAGTCCGGGTGGAATTTCTTTATTGCCCGAAAAAGATTTGCCGTCTTCACAGATTGCGACGGTTTTAGCCAAAAACTCTGGTTTGGGTGATTTTAAAGTGACTGATTTACAAAAACAGCTTTCAGGAAAAACAGTTAAAGTGAGTCCGTTTATTGGTGAACATTACGAAGGATTCAGCGGAAGTGCCGTTAAAAAAGATTTAGAAACACTTTTGGAGCTGACTTATTTATACTTTAAAAATCCAAGATTTGAAACTACGGCATACAAACGAATCATTGATTATTATGGAGATGCACTTGAAAATGTAACGGAAAACAATAGTAAAATATTTGGTGATACGATTGCTTTGTTAGACACTAATCACAGCAAACGAACATTTCTTTTAAGCAAAGAAAATCTTGGAGAACTGAAATTTGATGAGGCTTCTAAAATTTACAAAGAGCGTATTTCAAATGCTTCTGATTTTACTTTTGTTTTTGTTGGAAATATAGCTGAAAAAGACCTTGAAGTCATCAATAAATATTTAGGAAATGTAGCAGGAAATCACACTCAGGAAAAATTTATAGATCATAAAATTGGAACAGCAAAAGGGTTTGTAAAAGAAAAACTGATCAGAGAAATGAGCATTCCTAAAACGAGTATTTATGTACATCTGGAAAATAGAAATGCAGCATTTTCAGAGAAAAACCAAATTATGGCATATATGCTTTCTCAATTATTAGACAAACGTTATTTAGATAAAATTAGAGAAGACGAGGGCGGAAGTTATGGTGTACAAACGCAGAGTTCATTATCTAAAAATCCATCTCCGGTTTTTTCACTTCGCGTAAGCTTTGATTGTAATCCTGAAAAAGACAGCAAACTGCTTCAAATTGTATATGACGAACTGGACATTATTACAAAAAATGATGTTTCGGATAAAGATTTATCAGATATAAAAGAAGATTTGATAAAAAGCAATCAGCAGAATATTAAGTCAAATTCTTATTGGATGAACACGATCATTGATCAGTTAAAAACCAATGATAAATTCGTAAGCAGTAATGAATATGAGAAATTGATCAAATCTATTTCGGTAAAAGACATTAAAAAATACGCAGCTGAAGTATTGCCAAACGCCGATAAAGTCGAAGTCGTTATGCAGCCTAAAACAGATCAGAATGCTTCAAAATAGCATTTTAGCACTATAAGAACGGCAATTCTTCACTTTGATTTTAATAGTCTCTAAAAGAAAATCTTATGTTTCTTTAAATTTGAATTAGTTATAGAATTTGTAGACTAAAAAGAGCTGTCTTGCCGGACGGCTCTTTTGTATTATGAGTGAGTAATTTTTTTCTTCCGTTTTTAGTAAGATTGAACAGGATTAGAACCTTAAGTCCTGAACCAGAATTGTATTTTGTGTCATTTACAATATTTACATAATTTATTGAAATTATTATATAATTTCAATATCCTAAATATTATCTGGTATCTTTTTAGTTGTACACAATTAAATTGCTTAGATTTATCCCTTTATAAATAATTTAATATGCAAGAAGGTACAGTAAAATTCTTCAATGAAGAAAAAGGTTTTGGATTTATAACACCAAAAAATGGCGGAAGTGAAATCTTTGTTCACGCTTCAGGTCTTTCAGAAAGTATTCGTGAAAACGATGAAGTGCGTTATGAAGTAACAGAGGGAAAAAAAGGGCCTAACGCAGTAAATGTAGTTGTGCTTTAATATCCTGCAAAATGTATAAAAAAAGCATCTGTATTAACAGATGCTTTTTTTTATAAACTGTCTCGTCCTGAAATAAGTTGACATAAAATTGACTTATTATGAATTTATATGAAAGCAAACCAAAAAAGCGAAGTCAGAGAGATTATAATCATGGCTTTAAATTAGCTGTAATTTCTCAAGTAGAAAAAGGCGAATTAACATATAAACAAGCCCAAAAGAAGTATGGTATTCAGGGAAGAAGTACTGTTTTGGTATGGTTAAGAAAATTTGGTACCTTAGACTGGAGTAAACCTAATTTGTTGTTTATGTCTAAATCTAAGGAAACACCGGCACAAACCATCAAACGCCTTGAAAAAGAGTTGGCAGATGAAAAGCTTAGAAATCTGGTTCTTAATACTATGATTGATATTTCAGATAGTCAGTATGGAACCCAGATAAGAAAAAAGTATTCTCCCAAACCATCCGACGCATCCAACAAGGACAAGGCATAAGCATGTCAAAAACTTGTAGATTGTTTGGGATAAGCCGGCAAGCTATTTATCAGCAGGAGGCGTATTGTTTACAGCAAGAAAAAGAATTGCTCAAAGTAAAACAATTGGTTGAAGATCAAAGAAAACTCATGCCGCGTTTAGGTACAAGAAAATTATATTTTTTACTCAAGCAATCCTTATTGGACAATGGAATAAAAATAGGAAGAGACAAGCTTTTTGATTATTTAAAAAGGGAGCAGATGCTTGTAAAACCAGTAAAAAATTATACTAAAACGACATTTTCAAAACATTGGCTGCATAAGCATCCTAATTTACTAAAAGATCTTGTTGTTTATAGACCTGAACAAGTATTTGTAAGTGATATTACTTACATTAAATCATACGAAAGAACTCATTATCTTTCCTTGGTTACAGATGTTTTTAGTAGAAAAATTGTTGGTTATGAATTAAGCAATGATATGTGTGCTGAAAATGTTGTTAAAGCTTTGAAAATGGCTATTAAAAACAGAAAAACTAATCATCCCTTAATACATCATTCAGATAGAGGCTTGCAATATTGTTCAAGTATTTATCAGCAAGAATTAAATAAAAATAATATCATCCCTTCAATGACTGATGGTTATGACTGTTATCAAAATGCTTTGGCTGAACGAATAAATGGAATCTTAAAATGTGAATTCTTAGTATATAAATGTAAATCAGGAATTGATCTTAAAAGATTCATTAAAGAATCAATAGAATGTTATAACACCAAAAGACCACATTTAAGTTTAAAAATGAAAACACCTAATTTTGTATATGAAAAAACCAGTGAAAGTAACTTCACTGGTTTTAATTAGTATTGTAAAAATCGTCAATCTATTTTAGGACGACTCAAACCTAGATGCAAAGCTGCATGATACGTTTTTTCGCGTTTCTAAAATTGAATAACCTATCTGGATAATGGAGAAGGTTTTCTTACTGATTCCTCCAAGGTATTTCAGATCCTGCAAAGGTCAGAACAGTTTGATAAGATTAGTATTGATATGGCTTTTTGCAAAAGAATTATCGAAAAACATTTGGGAACCATCGTTGCTAAATCCGTAAAAGGAGCCGGAGTTGGTTTTACTATTTTTTTTCCAATAAATCAGTCGTCGGAATCTTAAACATTTCTATCAAATACAAATAAAATAAGACACGTTTGATGCTGGAACTTTTTCCCACATCAAATAGATATTCAAATCTAAAATTCGACAGTTTTTATTAATACTCGTTTTTTAAAATACCACTGTGGCAATCACTAAAATAATGTGATTCGTCTAATTGTGAATAATATCTTTTTGCTAGAATAGCAACTTACAAAATAAAAAAGACCTTATAGAATGTATATGGAGAGAATTACATAGAAGGTTTATTATTCTGATAGCGATATTCTCCCGGAGTCAGGCTTACTATTTGTTTGAATATTTTTGAAAAGTGAGGCAAGTTCGAGAATCCGGTGTCTAAAGCGATTTCCAAAAATGTTTTATCACTGGTTGCGATGAGGTATTGCGCTCTTTCAATTTTTTTTTCATGGATATATTTCATGGGTCTTTGTCCTGTATGAGTCAGAAATTGTTTGGAAAAATAATCCTGATTCTGATTTACTCTTCGGGCTAACTGAGAAACCGTAATATTTTCGCTTATGTTAAGCTGTACATAACTCATCGTATCTAATATTTTAGGAGATGTAATCTGGGGTTTGAATGTTCTAAAGTCTTTTGTGCTTAAAAATCTGGAAATTAATTGAAGAAGAATACCATGGTTTTCAAACTTTAGATGTGTTTTCATTGTATCATTTAGCGATCGGTATTCTTTATAAAAAGCTTCCTTTTCATATATTTTAGGATTGTCTGATCTATTGATTCCTCTTCCAGGATTATTATGCAGCATTTTTTTTATGAGTGCTACATCAAGTTCTGTACTAGCTAATTTTATTACTTTTCTATTATTGTTGAACAAAGAAATTCCATCAGGAGATTCTTCGAAAAACTGAATAAAATACTGACTCAAAAAGACCTCACAGCTTAGATTACAAATTGTAAAACTGGGAACAAGATACAGGTAACCTGGCTCTAAAGCCCAACGGGTTGAACTGTCAGAAATAAATCCATTTCCTTCATCTATATAATAAATTCGATAATAGGGACTAATCACACTATTATAATTCCAATTATGATTAAGTTTTACATAATCAATATGTAATAATGAAAAAGAATATTTAAAAGTATTGTTGGACATAATAACATTATAATTAAAAAATACCGCTTTTGAATAATAAAAGGTCGTTTTTGAATAAAATTTATATATAAATAGGTTAATATATTTGTTGTTAATTGTTTTAAAATTAATAATAAAAAAAACTAATAATAAAATTTATATATTAAATATATGCCATAATGTTAAATTATGAGCTTATTTTAATGATTGGTGAAGTCGGAAATATATAAAATATTATAAAATCATAAAAATATGAACAGACGAAATGCTTTAAAATTGGGCACAACAGCCTTGGCTGGACTCTACCTGTCACCTTTATTAGGACAAATTAATATTTTTAACAATTCTGCATTCAAAGGACCTTTCGAACCTACTTGGGATTCGCTTGAAAAATACCAAGTGCCTGATTGGTTTCGTGATGCTAAATTTGGAATGTGGGCGCATTGGGGACCTCAATGTGAGCCAGAAGCAGGTGATTGGTACGCAAGAGGAATGTATCAGGAAGATTCCTGGCAATATAAATATCATGTTGAAAAATACGGTCATCCTTCAAAATTTGGTTTTAAAGATGTGATCAATGTCTGGAAAGCAGATAACTGGAATCCAGAAGAGCTGGTTAATTTATATAAGGATTCGGGTGCCAAATATTTTATGGCAATGGCGAATCACCATGATAATTTGGATTTGTATGATAGTAAATATCAACCGAATTGGAATTCGACGAAAGTAGGTCCAAAAAAAGATATAATAGCAGGATGGGAAAAAGCCGCTCGCAAAGCAGGTCTTCCTTTTGCTGTTAGTGTTCACGCAGCACATGCCTGGACTTGGTTTGAAACTGCTCAGCGTTCTGACAAAAATGGATCTTTAGCAGGAGTGCCCTATGATGGAAAATTGACTAAGGCAGATGGAAAAGGAACTTGGTGGGAAGGTTTAGATCCTCAGGAATTATATGCCCAAAATCATCCATTAAGTGAAAAAAGCTCCGATAATGGTGCGATACACGGCCAATGGAATTGGGGAAATGGAGTAGCAAAGCCTTCGGAAGCCTACATGGAGAATTTTTATAATCGAACCATTGATTTGATTGATAAATATAATCCTGATATGGTTTATTTTGACGATACCGCATTACCATTGTGGCCTGTCAGCGATGCAGGTTTACGTATTGCGGCACACATGTATAACAAAAGTCTCCAAAAAACTAAAACCGTTCAAGCGGTAATCACAGGTAAAATATTAGATGCACAGCAAAAAAAAGCCTTGGTTTGGGATATCGAAAAAGGACAAGGTAACGATATTGAACCTTTGCCTTGGCAGACAGATACTTGTCTTGGTAACTGGCATTATGATCGTGGGGTTTACGAAAGGAAGCAATATAAGTCAGCTAAAACAGTTATTCATACCCTGATTGATGCAGTAAGTAAAAATG
Organism: Flavobacterium sp. AK-345; assembly: GCF_058310175.1. Taxonomy (NCBI): domain Bacteria; kingdom Pseudomonadati; phylum Bacteroidota; class Flavobacteriia; order Flavobacteriales; family Flavobacteriaceae; genus Flavobacterium; species Flavobacterium sp. AK-345. Next base: position 64,242 of record NZ_JBZEER010000011.1, read on the forward strand.
GGAATTTAATGCTTAATATTCCGGTAAGAGGAGATGGAAGTATCGACGAATTAGAACGACAGATTGTAAAAGAAATTGGTGTTTGGATGAAACTAAATAGCAAAAGTATTTATGGTACTCGTCCTTGGAAAATATTTGGCGAAGGCCCTCAGCTAGGCAGCGCCGGAGCTTTAACCGCTCAAGGTTTTAATGAAGGAAAAGGAAAACCCTTTACATCAGAAGATATTCGTTTTGTTCAAAAAGATAAAATACTTTATGCTACTGTAATGGCATGGCCGGAAAGCGGTACTGCAATTATTAAAAATCTGGGTAAATCTAACCAACATCATAGAGAGGAAATAAGACAGATTAGACTAGTTAGTACAGGACAAAAACTGAAATTCAAGCAGAATTCAAATTCTCTTGAAGTATATTTTCCAAATCAAAAACCAGAAGCTTCTTATGCGAATGCTTTGGAAATTTTATCATAATGTAAATTGATTTTGTTTTATAATTCTACATAAAGATTAAATGAAAAAAATAACCATTCTATTTGTCTTCCTGATTCCAATATTTTGTATTGGACAAGTGGTTAAGAGCTATAAGAAATATAAAGATAAAGTAATTATAACTTTCGATAAAGGTGAACTGTATTTAAGTCCTCTAACCGAAAATACCGTAAGGGTTCAGTATGGCTTGGAAATGAAAAGTCAAATTCCTGAATTAGTTTTTACTTCGAAAGTTAAAGTACCTGATTTTAAGGTTTCTGAATCCAACTCACTAATTGAAATTGCTACATCAAAAATGATTATTGCAGTAGATAAAAAGACTGGAGCATTGTCTTATCGCAACCATGAGGGAAAAGTTTTTCTTAGCGAAAAACCTGATAGTCGTATTTTGAAACCAAGTTCAGTACAAGGTGTACCTTGCCAAATTGTTGAACAAGGTTTTAGCACTTTACCCGATGAATATATTTTTGGAACAGGTCAGTTTCAGGACGGATATTTAAATATTAAGGGATTACCCAGAAGACTAACGCAAGTGAATACACAAATTGCTATTCCATTTATAATGTCAAGCAAAGGTTATGGTTTGCTATGGCATAATTATGGTCTTACTGATTTTAATCCTGCTGATAGTATTGTTAAATTAAAGCCTGCAGGTATAAGTGGGGAAGCGATAACTGTTGCTGTTACGACTACTAACGGAACACAAAAGGAAACTCGTCAGGACGGTGTTTTTACCGGAAATTTCACTATTAAAGATACAGATGAATACGCTATTCTGCTGGATGTGGGACAAAAAATGGCCAGAAAATGGCAATTGACAATTGACGGTCAAGAGATTCTTAATTTTAAGAATCATTGGCTGCCGCCCACAACCAGTACATTGGTTAAACTAACAGCGGGTAAACATGAGATTACAGTTACTGGAGAAAAAAATGATCTCCCAGTAGTGTATTATCGTAAAGTTACAAATGAAACAGTCTTTAGATCACCTGTCGCTGATAGATTGGATTATGTCGTTTTTGCCGGAAATTCAGATGAGGTTATTTCAAGTTATCGTAATCTGACAGGACAGGCTCCGCTTATGCCCATATGGGCATTAGGCTATATTCATTGCCGTGAACGTTTTACTACGCAAGATGATTTGCTTGAGAATGCCAGAGCATTCAGGGAGAAAAAATTGCCAATGGATTTAATTGTTCAGGATTGGCAATATTGGGGTAAATACGGTTGGAATTCGATGAAATTTGATGAAGAGCTGTACCCGAATCCGTCTGCAATGGTAAAAGAATTGCATCAAATGAATATGCGACTAATGCTTTCCGTTTGGTCCAAAATTGATAAAGAAAGTGTTCTTGGTAAAGAGTTTAGTAACAAAAAATACTATATCCCAAATACAGAGTGGGTTGATTTTTTTAATCCTGATGCTGCAAATTATTATTGGAAAAACTTTAGTAAAAAACTATTAAAACCTTATGAAATTGATGCATGGTGGCAGGATGCTACTGAACCGGAAAATGATGATTTGGTAAACAGAAAAATAAATAACGGAACAATTCCCGGAGAGCAAATGCGAAATGTGTATCCGATGTACGTAACAAAAACAGTTTATGAGGGTTCTCGTAAAGATGCTCCGGATAAAAGGGTTTTTATTCTTACCAGAAGCGGATTTTCAGGCCAACAGCGTTATGCAGCAGCTGTTTGGACTGGAGATGTAGGTAACGATTGGGAAACCCTACGTCGACAGCTAACTGCTGGATTAAATTATTCAATAACAGGATTGCCTTGGTGGACTTTTGATGCAGGAGGGTTTTTCCGTCCGGGCAAAAGCCAATTTACGGATACTAAATTTCACGAACGCTTTTTAAGATGGTTTCAGTTGGCTACATTCTCTCCACTACAAAGAGTACATGGATATGAAACGAATACTGAGTTTTGGAGATATGGTGAGAAAGTAGAAGCCGAATCTTTAAAATATTTAAACTTTCGTTATCGTCTGCTTCCATATATTTATTCCCAAGCAGCAGATATAACATTTAAAAACGGAACCTTGATGCGTCCACTGATAATGGATTTTGCAAATGATACAAAAGCACTTCAACAAAAATATGAGTATATGTTTGGAACTGCGTTTCTTGTGGCGCCAGTTGTTTCAGAAGGTATGGAAAACTGGGATGTTTACTTGCCAGAAAATCAATCAGTATGGTTTAACTTTTGGACGGGAAAACAGTATAAAGGCGGACAAACAATACAAACAGCTTCGTCTCTTTCAACTATTCCTCTATATGTAAAATCGGGTTCTGTAATTCCAATGGGTGAAAAAACACAGTACACAAATGAAAAGCCTGCTGAAAATCTTGAAATTAGAATATATACAGGATCAGATGGCAAGTTTGAACTTTATGAAGATGAAGGAGTAAATTACAACTATGAGAAAGGAGCTTTTTCGATTATACCTTTTGAATGGAATGAGCAAAAACAAACCCTTACAATTGGAAAACGGAAAGGCAAAATCTTTAATGGGTTAATTAAAAACAGGGTATTCAATATCGTTTGGGTTAATGAATCAAACGGTGTTGGTCTCGAAAAAGCGCAAACAAATATCTCTGTAAAATACATTGGAAATAATATTGATATTTTAAGAGAATAAAAGTAAACTTTTATAATTTCATTCTAAACTTACAGTTAGTCATTCTTATAACAGTTTTTATGTTGAATTTATAGAGATTAACCTTCTTTAAAAAGTGAAATTATGATTTCAAAAATGTTATGTTGCACCTGTGATTTAGTTGATGAGAAAGAATTAATAGATTAGTAGATTTTTTGAAGGCTGTTAAAACAAGCGATATTGTATTGTTTATCACACAAACAGATGCAGTCCATTTTGACGAAGGAATGTACAACGGCAACCTGCAGTAACTAGTGATAAACAGCTCAATCCTTTTTCATTCTACTAATGATGCGTTTTCTGTGAATGAATCCCCAATCAGCAATTGTATTGGTGAGATCTTTAAGCGAATTGCCGTACTCTGTAATTCGATATTCGACGGCAACAGGCGCAGTGCTTAACACTCTACGCTCAATAAGCTCATTTATTTCCAGATCTTTCAATTCGCGACTGAGCACTTTGCCGGAAATACCTTTAACCTCATTCAGCAGTTCGGAATAGCGCATTGGCTTATAGCACAAGCAGGCAACGATGGACATTTTCCATTTTCCATTTAAAATATCCATTGTATCGCTGATCGCCAATATTTTATGGGCGCAATCTTTTATTGGTTCAAATTTCTGTTCCATATTATTTAGGTGGTTACCCATTTGTCACTATAACTTTTTGTCACTTAGTGACAAATATACACATAACTGATATAGCTTTGCATTAAAATTATACAAATATGGAATTGATTAAAAATTTACAATGGCGATATGCTGTTAAGAAATACACAGATGAACTGGTTAGTGAAGACAAGATTGACCAAATCATCGAAGCCATCAACCTTAGCGCTTCTTCCTGCGGGATACAGCCTTATCGTCTTATCGTGGTAACTAATCCTGAAATACGACAAAAATTAGCGGAGGGATCATTCAATACTCAGATCTTGGATTCTTCTCATTTACTTGTTTTTGCTGCATTTAACAATATAACCAGCGAGTACATTGCAGATTACGTAGCAATGATGGAAAAAAAACGCGCTTTAGAAGTTGGAGCTCTAAATGCTTTAAAGGATGCAGTGACTTCTTTTTTTTTCACTCAAACTCCCGAGCAACACGCGATTTGGTCTGCTAAACAAGCTTATATTGGCCTTGGAACTGCCTTAATCGCAGCGGCTGAACTTAAAGTAGATGCTACTCCTATGGAAGGTTTTGATCCGGAGTTATTTAATAATGCTTTGGGTTTGTCAGAAAAGAATCTTCATGCTTCTGTCATTCTTTCTTTGGGCTATCGCGATACTGCAAACGATTATCTGGCTTCCATGTCAAAAGTTCGCCTGCCCATTAATCAATTTGCAACTAAAATAAAATAATTGAACTACTATTTATAGATGTGATAAATTATCAGAATTTAAATTCAATTTTGATTCGAACTTATTAAAGTACAAAATAAAAAACCTCCAAAAAAGTTTGGAGGTTTTTATTATTGACTGTACTGTAATATGTTAATTACTGATAATGATATTATTCCGTTTTCATTTTTCGCTCAAATTCTCGTTCCACATCGATATATTGATTATCACAACGTAAATTTACCTAAATCTCTGCGATTACGGTTAGTGGTTGTCAGTGGTCGCTTTTTACTTATCATTAACATATTCTAAAATGTCGGCTGGTTGGCAGTCCAAAGCTCTACAAATAGCTTCCAAGGTGCTAAAGCGGATCGCCTTAGCTTTTCCAGTCTTTAATATTGAAAGATTAGATAATGTCAAATCAACTCTTTCAGAAAGTTCATTCAGAGAAACTTTTCGTTTTGCCATCATCACATCCAGGTTTACAATTATTGGCATATCTTACACTGTTAAGTCGTTATCGTTTTGGATTTCAACTCCTTTTTGAAAAATTGTCGCAATAACATAGACTACGACTGCCATCAATATAAATGCCTGATTGTCTACCCAAAACTCGTTTAGATTGTCGATAACATAACCATGATGTTGTAAGTTTTAAACTAATTTACTGTAATCTTTTTTAATTTCGTGGCTTACTTTAATTGAAATTTACTGATTTATTCTTATTTTCTATATCAACTTTAATGGAAGCTTATTTTTTTTAAGGTTTCTTTTATTTTGTATAGCGGTATATTTTGGTTAAATTGTATATCCAAAAAAAGATTTATGAAACAATTACCTCTACTATTAATTCTTGCCTGTATTTTTATTTCATGCGAAAACAGAAAAGAACAGGAGCTGCTGAAGAGAGAAAAGGCTATAATTTTAAAGGAAGAAGAATTTGAAAAAAAAGAAGCAGATTATAATGCATTACTCTCTATGCGCGACAGCATCTTTGCTTTAAAAGACACTATAAATAAGGATGCTGAATTAATTACGGAATGGCCGGAATCGCTTAAAGGTTTCTGGAACAGTAAGATGCTGTGCAGAGAATCAAACTGCAGCCAGTATGTTATAGGAGACCAGCGTAATGAAGCCTGGGAATTTGTATCTGATTCTACCGGAACTTATACGAATGTTCTAAATAATAAAAAGCTGGTCAGGGTATTTAAGGCAAAATTCCTAAAAAATAAAATAATGCTTGAATTCAGCAGTGACAGTGTATCTAAAAACAGAGTGAAAATGAATGTGGTTCTTGATGATATCAAAGAAAATATTATTAAAGGCACGCAGACTATTACCGGACAGGATAACTGTTCTGCCAGATTCGCGGTAGAACTTACACTTCCTCAAAAAAAATAATTTATGTTATTAAGTATACAACACGTTAGTCTTCCTATTGAAGATCCAGTGCTAAAATTCCTTATCGAACTCATTATTATTTTATGTATTCCGCTTTTACTGAATAAAATAAAAGTGCCGCATCTGCTTGGCCTTATTATAGCTGGTGCTGTTATAGGCCCAAATGGATTTAACGTTCTTGCCAGAGACAGCAGCATAGTGGTAACAGGTACTACAGGACTGCTGTATATAATGTTTCTGGCAGGACTGGAGATAGATATGGGTGACTTTAAAAAAAATAAATGGAAGAGTATCACTTTTTCGCTGTATACCTTTATTGTGCCATTTGCCCTGGGACTTATAGGCGGATATTATATACTTCATTTTTCGCTCTTAACCTCGGTATTGTTTGCCAGTCTTTTTTCGTCACACACTCTTATTGTATATCCAATGGTGAGTAAACTCGGAATAGCAAAAAAGCTGGCAGTAAATGTTACGGTAGGCGGAACAATGATTACAGATGTACTTTCACTAGTAGTACTAGCTGTTGTAGTAGGTATGTCACAGGGAGAAGTAGGTACTTCATTTTGGGTTACACTATCTGCTTCCATGCTGTTATTTGCTTTAGTAGTTTTACTTCTTTTTCCCATCATAGCACGCTGGTTTTTTAAGAATGTAGAAGACAAGATTTCGCAGTATATTTTTGTAATTGTAATGATATACCTTGCAGCCTTACTGGCAGAATTAGCAGGAATAGAAGCCATTATCGGAGCATTTTTTGCTGGTCTTGCCCTAAACAGGCTTATACCTCACACTTCATCACTTATGAACAGGGTAGAATTCGTGGGCAATGCTATTTTTATTCCTTTTTTCCTGATCAGTGTTGGTATGCTGATTGATTTTAACGCTTTTATCCAGAGCTGGGAAACACTGGGGGTAGCCTCAATTATGCTTATTGCTTCAATAGGAGGAAAATACGCAGCAGCTATCTTAACTAAAAAGACATTTAATTTTACAGATGATGAAGGCAGGCTTATTTTCGGAATGAGCGCCGCCTCTGCAGCAGCGACACTTGCATCTGTAATGGTAGGATATAATATTATTTTATCTGAAAATGAAGCAGGCGAGCCTGTGAGGCTTTTAAACGAACATGTGCTTAATGGCAGTATTCTACTTATCCTGGTTTCCTGTACTATTTCATCTTTTGTATCAATGGCAAGTGCCCAGAGGATTGCCGATGCTGATAAAGAAGAAACTGCGGCGGGTACGGGTGATGAAGAAGAAAAGATTCTGCTGGCTGTAAATCATGAGCATACTGTTGAGAAAATGGTTAACCTGGGACTTCTTATAAAAAATAAAAGTAATAAAGACAAGATTTTCGCACTTAATGTGATTAATGAAGAAAAAAGTGAGTCGTCTTCAAAAAATGCAGAAAAACTGCTGGGTGAAGCTGTAAATATGGGCGCAGCTGTGGATGTTAAAATAAATCCGATAACACGACATGACAATGATGTAATTGCGGGTGTTAATAACGTGGTAAAAGAACAGAATATTACGGATCTGATTATTGGTCTTGAAGAAGAAAAAGGATTTTCACCCTCTTTTATTTATAATCTTTATAACGGTTACCTGCAAAATAAGCATATAAATTTGATTATCTATCATGCGGTCCAGCCAGTGTCAACTATTAAAAAATATGTTGTTCTTATTCCTGCCGATGCGGAGCGCGAACCAGGTTTTTTCCATTGTTTATTAAGGATTTGGAATATCGGAAAAAACTCGGGTGCTAAAATGAGTTTTTATGCAAACGATAAAACTCTTGATGTATTGAAAAGCATTATTAAAAAGGCAAATATTGAAGCTGTTTTTAATGCTGTAACTTCCTGGCAGGAGGCTGAAAATATGGCAAGCAGTCTTGAAGAGGATGAAGGGCTTATCATTCTAATGGCTGACAGGGGTATGCATTCTTATTTTCCTCAGATGAAAGAAGTGCCTGAAATTTTAAATAAAAAACTCCATAATAACAATTATTTATTAATTTATCCTTTCTCAAAAATTGATAATACGGTTACAGAAAAAAGATCCGTAAGTAATCTTGATGATTTTGCTGATATTGGAAAAATTATTGGCCGAATTTTTAAGTAAGAAAATAGTGGTTCTGTCGCATTTGGTAATAACTTTTATCTTTATAAATTTAAGCTCATCTAAAATGAATACTAACTACAGGCCGATAGTAATCAATATTGATAAAAGTGGTTCTAATTTGGCAGCTATCAAAGTATACAACAAGCGTTCGTTTTCAAAGATTAAAATCCGGCAATGTAAATATCTCAACAATATTGCAGAACAGGATCATCGTTTTATTAAATGGCGTATACAAAACGGATTAGGCTTTAAAATTTTTGAATCAGCTATACGAACATTGAGTAGAATTGAAGTTGTGCATATGTTGAGAAAGAATCAAATGGTTAGACCAGGGCTAAGCATGTAAATTAGCAGTTTAACTTTTGAATTACTTAAATATTTGTATTTGATTCTGATAGATGCGACAGAACCAGTGCTTCAGTTAGTATGATATCCAAGATCTAATATTGCATGTCCTTAGACTGAATATTGCTGCAAAAAGAATTCTAGAAATAAGTTTTTTAATTCGTGGTGATGGACGATTGGCGTTTTTTCAATATCGACGATGAGGTTATTTGAAAACTTTTTTTGATGCCATAATGCAATAAAATCTTTGTTTTTTGAAATGATGTGTACAGGCGTTTTAAAAGAATTCTGATCCGTTGTTAGCATCGGTGGCTGGTGATCTCCGAAAATGACAAAAATAGTATCTTGCGGTTCGTTTACAATTAAGTTTTCAATGGTCTTTAACTGATATTTAATGGCTTCAAAGTAGTTCTCTTTGTTATTGTTTTTAGGATCTGTTGGTCTGTAATGCTCTAAAGAAGTGACATTACAGTCTTCCCATTGATCCAGGAGCACGGTGGGGGTATAAAAATCGTAATGAGAATTGAGAGTTTCTACAAAAAAGGCGAGGGGCTTACCCTGATTCTTTTCTTTCATGATTTGAATTGACCGATTGAGAAAGTATTGATCAGGTGCTGACTCTAAAATAAATGAAGGACCAGTATAATTAAGATCTTTGTGGGTAACAACATCTTGTACGTCTGCAAATTCTAAAATTTCTTTCCATGGTACTTTTAAATTTTCAAACCCTCCAATTCCTGAAACCAAAAAGGTGCTGTATTGAAATTTTCTTAATACGGTAAAGATGGATTGTACAGGATACTCATCCCTTAGATGAACTAATTTACGGTAAAGAGAATCTGTTTTTATTTGTATTCCTTTGAGAACTGAAAAAAAAGCCATCCATGAGCCTCCGCCACTTACAGGTGAATTTGATAAAAAAGTTGCAGAGTGCCATTGATCATTTTTAATTGTTTGGTGCAAGGTTTCCAATAATTCAATGTATGGTTGGGTATATGCTTCATTTTCGTATAAAATGGCACCGTAGGATTCAAGGGCTATAAAATAAATGTTAGGACTTTGCTTTAGCGTCTGATCTGCCTTAATTATAAGTTGCGTTTTGTTATACATTTCAGGTATTAATGCTAGCTCACTCTTTGCTTTTTTACTAAAAAAGATATTAGAACTAATTAAAAATGAAAGTGCCTGAATTTCCATGGCTGAAGATTGTTCAAAATCATTCTCTTTCTGCAAATAAATATAGTTTGCATGACGAAAAAAGAAATGCCTCAGAATTAAGATTATAATAATACATGCAAATATCTCTAACATAATGGCATTGGTGTTTTGAATTTCTGTCAGCAAAATTGTGTTTAACTCAATGATGAGAACTAGTAAAATTAAAAAGCCACAAATACCTAGCAGTAATTGTTTTTTATAGCCAGCCCATGCGATTTTCACACCCTGGATAATGAGCTGAAAATCAGAATTAATAGCTGGAAAAGTATTATAAATGCCATAAATACTATAATGATAATAAAATACAATTAAGGTAAGTATATAATATATTTGATATGGAACAACTACATATTGAAAATTAATATAATTTTTAAATATGGACAGCAAGAGTATAATGATTGTGTATTCTAAGTTTACTCGGAATATGTCTTTATTCACTCGCCCTGATAATGTGGCAATTACTGATCGTAAGTTTTTTTCTCTGAGGATTTGTTTTATGGGTAAAAAGGTTGAGGTTTCTTTATTGAAAAAATACAAAGGAACAAATAGCAAAAAATTAAGGAATAAATAAATAGCAACTGCGATCATAAAAGTATATAGTTTAATTGTTATTAGGCTGCTTGTTCTGGTTAATAATTATAGAGTGTAGTGTTTTTCAAAGCTTTTTAATGTACTAATCCTCATCAAAACCGGCCCATGCATTTGGGTTTTCTTTTATTGAAACGTTTATTTTTCCTTCAAAGTGAGATTTTACGCTTAAACTCACTTCATCATATATGTATCGGGCTATAAACTCTGTGGTAGTGAGTTTGCCTTTAAAAACATCTAAGTCGTCAAAATTTTGATAGTCTAGTTTTGACAATATATCTTTTACCACTTTATGCGCTACACCTATATCTATGACAACATTGTGCTGGTTTATAGTTTTGGTTTTAAATGTTACATCTACAACAAACGTTGCACCATGAACATTTTGTGCCGGTCCAAAAAAAGGATCTTTTAAGGAATGGGCAATCATCATGCTTTCTCTAATTTTTACAAAATACATATCTTTAAGTTTGGTTTAATATTTTACTATAGTTATAAAATCGTTATTAGGTTGATTTTTTCTGATTTGTTCGAAATAAGCCGGCAGCTGGTCAAAAGAGATAATATTTGAGATAAATGACTTATAATCAATAGTTGTAAGCAAATATTCTACTAATTGTTTTCTAGTTAAAAAGTCATAAGTTTCTTTTTTCTCGTTTGGTATTGAAGACACTTGCGAACTAATAATTTGCAGTCTTTTATAATGAAAATTTCCGCCTAATTGCAGCACAACAGGATTGTTTCCGTACCAGCTTAGCTCAATTATCTTTCCTTCTTCGATTGTATGATCAATACAATATTGCAAGCCTCGTTCGTTCGCTGATACATTAAATGTGATATCATATTCGATATTGTTTGTGCATAAATCAAATCCAAAGTCTTTTAATTTTTCTTTTTTTATCGGGTTTGTTTCATGAACATATACTGTTGCTCCAATATATTTTTTTATTGTTTGTGCCAATAAAATACCTATACTTCCTGTACCACAAACTAGAACCACATCTGTATTTTTTACTTTAGATGTCCAAATAGCATTAATTACCGTTTCCAGGTTAGAAAACTGTGTAGCAACGATAGGATCTATTTTTTCTGGAGAAAAAAAATAACAATCATGATCGTTAACTATAACTTGATTTTGATGTGGATGCATAATATGTGCCCATCTACTGTCATCTGTTTCACCGACTAATGAATAGCCATATTTTACAGGGAAGTCAAAACTGCCTGCCATATAATTGACTTTCATTTTATTATAAAGTCCCATTGGTATTTCACCTTTCGCCACGAGTTTCTCTGTACCTAAACTTATTGACGAATATCTGGAGCTTAAGTTAACAGCTTGATTTATATCACTAAAATCAATATTTTCAGTTTTTATTTCTGATGTGTTTTTATTGTTATGCCAAAATGCTTTTACTGTCGTCATAATTATAAATTTGAAACTATCATTATAGCATTTCCTATATTGTAATACTTTGGGTTATTTAAACGGATTGCCTCATCCAGATCATGGATTTCTTGAAGTTCAATTCCATTCTTACCTGAACCAAATAGCATTGGAGCAATATGAAATTCTATTCTTGACAACATTTTATCTTCTATAAACCTTCTAATTGTTAAAGGCCCTCCTTCTACAAGAACTGAATGTATGCCTTTTTGTTTCAGAACTTCTAATAATGATTTTGTAGGAATATATCCAGATGTATCATCGATATTTACTATTTCAATATCTTTATGTAAATTATTGTATGACAGCTTTTTGTTACTAAAAAGATATGTCTTTCCTGGTGTCAAATCTTCAAGCTCTAAAGGTGAGTTTGCAATAATGGCTTTAATAGGATTTTTGCCTTTTACAAGCCGTACGTCCAGCTTGGGTTTATCGATTCTAAATGTATTACCTCCTATGAGTATTGCATCAACCAATGCTCTTATTCGATGGGCATGAATTAAATTTTCCTCATTACCAATCCATTTTGATTTTCTGGATATAGTTGCAATTTTACCGTCAATAGTTTGTGCCAAATGGACACAGGTAAAAGGTGTTTTGGAATGTTTGTTTACTAATAAATATCCCAAATACAGGTCTAAATTTTTTTTCAACTTCCTTGAAACTCCGTTACCGTATAAAACTTTAAAAAAAGGATCATTCGCATTGTTAGAATAAAAAGAAATAGCAGCCAGGTAGTCTGATAAAACAATATTTGTACTTTTTATGACATTGTAATCATGAGTAATAATTAACATTTCTGTTGATACGTCAACAGTTCGATAGATTTCTTTTATGTTTAATAACAAATTCCAGTAAACATCTTTAATTTTCATGTCAGATTATTTTTAATGGTTGATATTGTTTTTCTTAATTCTTTCTGATATATCATTAGAAATATTAAAATAAAAACGCCAAATTGAAGAATAGCTATTAAAGGTACAAGTGTCGGTTTGTTCAAAAATAACATCATACTATTTAAAAATATAAATAGGGCAATACAAAAATAAATCTTGTGACTGGGAAGCACTTTGGCATGAATGATTTTATAAAAAATATAAACATTCAACAAATTTGAAACCCCTATCGTAATTAATGCGCCATTAATTTTTAACATGGGTATTAAAAAATAAAATAGAATTGTCATCAATACAATTTTACCAACTGTAAAGTAATTAATTTTATTAATTTTATTTTCGTAACTTAAAATCAGAGCCCAAAAACGCAACAAAATTAATGGCAGAAATGCGAGTACTATTAAAGGAAAATATAAACTTATACCGTTGTATTTAGGATGATTTAAAAACCAATGAATATTTGTACCAAAAGCAGCTAAAAAACTTAATGCGACAAGGCCTATTAAAATATAAAAATCTATTTTTTTTTGAATTAACAATTCAAAATCTTCTGATTTTTTAGAAAGTATCTCAAATAGTTCTGGTCTTATGGCATTATCCAAACTGTTAAAAAGCATAAAAACAGCACTTGAGATTCCTAACAAAACTGAATAGCGTGCCAAATCTTCCAGCCTTAAAAACTTCTCTATAAAAAACCTGTCTAATTGATTTTCTAAATTGTATAGAATTAAAAACGGAATAAATGGCAACGAAAACTTAAGAGCTTCTTTGATGATAGATTTTGAAAACTCAATTTTAAAAAGTAATCTGTTGTTAAAAAAAATCATCAAAAACACGAATAAATTAGCACAAAGCGCTGAAAGTAAAAACCATAAAAAATCTAATTTGAATACTTTTATGCATAGCACTTGTAAAATAGGCGTAAGTAATATATTGACAATAAAATAGAAACTATACCTTTTAACTTCTAATTTATTTTGTAAATAGATGAAATAAAAACCATTCAACATACCTACACACAACGATAGCATCATCACAAACGTATATGGGAAAAATGAAAAGTTGTTTTTAAAAATAAGATGAAATAATTGATCCCCAAACAGATACAAAACAACAATCCAAAAACAAAAAAGAAGAATCTGAAAACTAAACAAATTTCTAAACAGTGCCAACTGTTTAGGCGCATTATCAGATTCATAAAAATAAATATGTCTTAACGCCTGATCCACTTTTAAACTTAAAACTATTGAAATTACAGCAAAAAAAGCATTCGACAATGACAATATTACATACTGATCTGTAGTTAAATATTTTAAAAACACAGGTAATAAAACAAAGCCAATGACTGGAGGCAGAATACCTAAAAAAGTATATATCAATGTATTTTTCAAACTTCCTTTGTTATAATAATTAATTGATACTTCATTGCTTTTTTAGCATACATTTTATCAAGCAACAACCCGCCTTTAAAAAGTTTTTTAAATAAAGATTTATTTAACAGCTTAAAAAAAAGAAGTTGCATATTGATTTTAAGTAAAGATTTTTTAGGCATAAAATGCGTTAAATCCTCTGCTTCTAATTTAAATTCCCGGGGTATATTAGAAAAATGTGATAATGCAAATAAAAAATTCAAATTCCAATCTGACATAAAGGCCTTGCCGGTTTTTGTCATTTCATTTTCAAAAAAATCATCTACAATGATTAACTTCCCATTAGTTTTTAAACCGCTCAATAGTGTATTAAATGCATTATCAAAGTCTAAGGCATGTTTAAGTGATTCAACACAAAAAATTAAATCATAACTACATGATGGCACATCTTCAAAAATACTGACTTCAAAATCAACGTTATCAAAATCATATTTATTTTTATTTCGATTTGCACTTTCTATTTCTAAATCACTCACGCTGATTCCGGAGACTTTTTGAGCTTTGTTTTTGGCAAAAAGCAAACTTCCAAACCCAACGCCACAACCTGCATCCAAAATATATTTATCTTTTATATCAATTTTATAAATCAAATATTCATAAATATCATTAAACTTTTCTCCAAAATTTAACTGTTTATGAATCGGATATTCCTCATCGGGTTTTAATTTAGCTTCAATTTGAAAAAGAGCATTGTATAATTGCGTTATGTCGGTTCGTGTATTCAAGCTAATTTTTCTTTAATATGAAAATAAATTCATTGGCATATTTTAATGGCGTAAATTTGTTTTGTTTGTTTTTGTAACCATCAAATTTACCAAAAGTCAAAATCTGTAATATTCGCATTATCGGCCATTGATCCGAAATACAGTTTATAATTTCAAGATGTTGTTGTTCAAAAAGAGTTTTCCATTGCTGATAATTTTTTGCGTCCTGATGTCCTTTTTTATTAACCGCAAAAAAAAGTTTTTTAGTAAATATCCAGCGCCAGGAGTTCGAATTTCTTACCATAAAACAAATCCTGGCATCAGCAGTTGTTACTCTTTTAATATCTTGCAGTACTTTATCTTTATCGAGCATCCTTTCTAAAGAGCCCAAGCATGTAACGAAATCAAACATATTATCATTAAAAGGCAATGCTTCGGCGTTAGCTTCCAGAATTTCAGCTTTTGGCAATTTCAGCTTCGCTTTTTCTACTGCTACGCTGGAAATATCAATGCCACAACACTCAGCATTATAATCGAACCCTACTTCTAACATTCTACCCAACCCGCAGGCAACGTCGAGTACCTTTGTATTAGGCTTAATCTGAAGTAGTTCTGCAAAAATATAATATGCTTCTTTCGGTCTAAGATACATTTCTCCTCGTGCCAAATAGGTTTTATCAAACCATGCCTTAATTGTCTGTTGTTGATTTTCAATCATTTTTTCCATTTAAAATAATAAAAAACGTTTTGTATTAGTAGTATAATCTAAGTAAACATCTCCAAATAATTCTTTCAGAAACTCTTCTTCAATTTTTACCCTAAACCGCATATAATAAAAATATAATAGTAACCCTATCCATATTAAAAGACTTGGAAACAGAATACCGAATCCAATAAAAAATAAAAACATACCATCCAGACCGGGGTTTCTGGAAAAACTAAAAATACCATTAGTGTAAAGTTTGAAACTATTCTGTGTTTGTTTATTTTTTCTGCGCATAAACAACATAGATCCAAATGTAATTATCCTTCCCGCTATCACACACAAAATCCCAATCGCAACCAACCAATTATTAGCTCTAAAAACTAACAATTTACTACTGTGAATACCCGGAAAAAAATATAAAAACGGTAATAAAAAATACATATTTATAAAAAAGAACGGAACGGCTAAAATTAGGATCTTCTTCCACATGGGCCAACCGTATATTTTAGAAATATATGTACTCTTATCAATCATATAGTTATTATTTTTCTGAAAAAAATTTTGCGTATTTGCAACGCTTGGAACATGAAAAAAAATCAATTCAATCAGTAAGGTTAAGTACCCAAACACAAATGCAAAAACAATCATAAATTCTTAATTTTACTTAACAACAACTCAAAATTAGTTCCCCAACTTTGTATATGTACCCGCTTCACTGATTCTACCAATTGCAAATATCTGGCAGATGAATTTAAAACATATTCTACAACAGCCGTCATTTCATCTACATCAAAAGAATCCAAAACACCCTGAATTCCAATAGATTGATATTGCTTATAATTACCCGTAGGTGTAATGATACAAGGCAAATGTGCACACAGTGCTTCCATAACACCCATACCAAAACTTTCATAATCCGAAAAATGCAGCATTAAATCATATTCCAAAAGCAATCCATTTATGCGCTCATGTGGTATCGGATCTTTAAAAGCAATATTATGTAAGCTGTACCGTTCAGTTACGCTTAAAAGTTTCAGAAAATAAGGCTCCGAAAGTATCTCTCCATAACAATCCACCTTAAAATTCAAATGTTTCAGCCTTTTCAATACTTCTAAAAGTTTAATATGCCCTTTACCTTCAATAAAATTGGCCAAATAAACTATTTTTATTGGGTGTTGTTCAAAATAAACTTTTGTATTCCAACCACTATCAATGCCAGGTTCTACCAAATATTTTTTTGCCGCAACAGGCAGAATAACATCATCTATATAGTCTAACGAAACTGAACCTGTGACAAAAACCAAAAACGCCTCACAAATCAATTTTTCAACCGTTAATAATCTGTTTTTATTTACACCCAACTTATTTAAAGATGGCCAAAGGTGAATCAAAAAACAAACTTTATAGCGCTTCAGGCTATTCACATTCAACTTTTCATGAATGAGTATGCTATCAATTATGTAAGTGGCACCATGATTAAAATCATATGAATTAATATCTTCTGCAACCTCAATAGCTACTTGTTGGTGTTTTGTTTTCAAAAACTCAACAAGTTTTGTATTATAAACTGTTCCACCACTAATCTTATGGCAAATATCAGATGTCAGTATTATAATCACGAGCTTCTTATTTTAAAAAAGTCTATAAAAGATATTGCAAACGAAAACAGAACCAGCCCATTACCAATCGCAATAATGTATTTCCCTAATGAAAAATCCATATAAAAAAACAATACCAAACTAACAAAATAACAACCTGCAAAAAAACGGGCATACTTTTGTTTCGTCTCTGCGAAAGCGTTTTTATTCCATACAGTCGTAACAATTTTATATAGATATCGCATAGATCCTGCAAGCAAAACCCATTGCATTTCTGAAGATTCAAACCCAATTAATAACGAAAACATCAAACAGAAAAAAGCATCTGCTTCCATATCAAGCTGTCCGCCAAAATGTGTAATCTGATCAAGTCTTCTCGCCAAAAAACCATCAACACCATCCAACATCACAAACACAGTACCCAAAACAGCTACATTAAAACGATTATGCATAATAAACGGTGCCATAAAAAGCAATATCAATCGAAGTAACGTTACTACATTTGGCACACCACCCCAAGATTTCTTTTCCGTAAATCCAGACCAATTTTTAATCAGGAAAATTAAAAAAACCAAAACACCGGCTATAGGACAAAAAAACAATGTACCTCTGGCAACATCAACTATCAATCCGATCATAATTATAATCGAATGATAAAACAGCCAATCAACCGTCCATTCTTTTCTTTTCATATAATCAGAATATACATGCTCCAAATAACTATTCAACCGGATCCAAGTTTAGTAAATGCTTGAAAAAATCTTTTTTTGTTCGCAAGTACCCTTCACTTTCTTTTGTCGACTCAATCTCAATTGGTACGCAATCCACCAAAACAACATTTGAATCCTCAAAAGCCTTCATTTTTTCAGGGTTATTCGTCAAAAGCACAATCGATTTTACACCCAAATCTTCTATGATAGTTATTGCATCATCAAAAGACCTTCCATCTGGTGCCAATCCAAGTGCAACATTAGCCTCCACCGTATCCTTACCTTTCTCCTGAAGTTTATATGCTTTAAGTTTATTTATAATTCCAATATTACGCCCTTCCTGACGCAGATAAATCAAAATACCTCCATGGGCCTGAAAATATTCCATTGCAACATGCAGCTGCTTTCCACATTCACATTTTAAAGAATGAAAAATATCTCCCGTCAGACATTCCGAATGCAAACGCACTGCGACCGGTTTTTCGAAATCAGTCTTTTCATGCACTAAAACAATATGTGGCATCCAATCATCTGCATCCTCAGAATATGCCATAATCTTAAAAATTCCCCAATCCGTTGGAAGCTGCGCCTCAACTTGATTCCTTAAAGCCATAAGCCAACAATTAATTTTTATTTAAAACCAAAAGGTTTAAATAATGAAAGTATATAATTTAATAAAACAATTTACTTTTCTTTTACCCTACCTAAATCTTTAAAAAAAATACTTTTGCAGAGTCCAAAAATGAAATATATAAGTGCTAATGTCAAACATGAACCAATCAAGTACTTGTGACGAAGTAGTTTATATCGAGCTGTAGATAAAGTAGGAAATACGGTAGATTTTCTTTTGACCAGAAAAAGACAGAGAATGAGTGCACAGTCATTTCTAATTAAAGCAATTAGTAATAACTACAGGCCGATAGTAATTAATATTGATAAAAGTGGTACTACTTTGGCAGCTATCAAAGTATATAACAAGCGTTCGTTTTCAAAGATTAAAATCCGGCAATGTAAATATCTCAACATATTGTAGAACAGGATCATCGTTTTATCAAATGGCGTATACAAAACGGATTAGGCCTTAAAAGTTTTGAATCAGCTATACGAACATTGAGTGGAATTGAAGTTGTGCATTTGCTGAGAAAGAATCAAATGGTTAGACCAGCGTTGAGCATATTTAAATCATTTTGTAAATTAGCAGTTTAACTTTTGAATTCCTTAAATATTTGTATTTGATTCTGATAGATGCGACAGAACCATACTCTGATTCTTTTAATTATTTGAAAAGCAAAAATATAGTTTTATAGTAAATAACAGAAAAATATCAACCCTTTTTAATCGCATAAAAGCGAGTTGGAAGAAAAATGCAAATTAATTTTTTGTAAAAAAAAAATATCAGGTCCACTTTTATTTAAAAAAATAGCGGTCTTTTATAACCGCTATTTTAAATATATTATATTCCTAATTATTTAGGAAGTTTGGCAAGAAATAACAATATATCAGTACCGATTTCTTTATAATGAGTTTCAAGGGCGAAATGACCCGTTTTATAGAACTTTACAGTAGTATTTGGATTGTCACGTTTGTATGCTTCTGCTCCTGCGGGAAGAAAATAAGGATCCTGACTGCCCCAAACAGCTAACATCATAGGTTTTTTATCTCTAAAATAAGCTTGGAATTTAGGATATAAAGCAACATTAGTTCTGTAATCTTTTAGCAGGTCAAGCTGTATCTCGATGTTTCCAGGGCGATCCAGAAAATGCTGATCCAATGTGTATGTTTCAGGTGCGATAAGAGCAGTATCCGAAGCACCTTCGTGATACTGATACCAGGTTGATTCTTTAGAAACAAAATCCTTAAGCGCGTCTCTGTTAGCCAGCGAAGGATCTTTCCAGTATTTCTGAATAGGATTCCAACCATTGCTTAATCCTTCTTCGTAAGCATTGCCATTTTGTGATATGATGCCAGTTATCTTTTCCGGATTAGCAAGAGCAAGTCTGTATCCGGTTGGAGCACCATAATCGAATACATAAATGGCAAAACGTTTTAAGCCAAGCTTATCGATGAATCCCTGCATAGTATTGGCAAGATTGTCAAAAGTATATTGAAAACTAAGATGGTCCGGTGCATCTGAATAGCCAAAACCAGGCAGGTCTGGAGCTATTACATGATATTTTTTGCTTAAAATAGGAATAAGATTTCTAAACATATGAGATGATGTAGGGTAACCATGCAGTAATAATACAGTTGGAGCATCTTTAGATCCTGCTTCACGATAGAATATCTTTAATCCGTTGACTTCCGTGTTATTGTAATGAGTGGCCTGAATTTCAGTGTTCTCTTTTGTAGTTAAAGAGTTTTTAACTTGTGCATTTACAGCTGTTTGTGGTAGCATAATTATAGCTAGAATTAGAGTTAAGGATTTAATTGTGTTTTTCATATTTTCAATTGTTTAAGACAAAAATACAGCCTATATTTGATACGTGAAAACGATTTATAATGATCTAATCAATCACTAAAAGTGATACTATGAATAGTAATGACCTAAAAATATTTGAAGCAGCAGCAACACTCGGAAGTTTTACAAAAGCTGCAGAAGCAACCTTTACGGTACAATCAAACGTAACGGCGCGCATAAAAAATCTCGAAGATGAATTTGGAGCCGAACTGTTTAGAAGAGTATCCAGAAAAGTGGTTCTAACTGAAGCAGGGGAAACACTTTTGCAATATGCTAAAAAAATAGGACGATTATTGGATGATGCAAAAAGTGATATACAGAGTGCAGACAAAATAGGAGGGACAATACGCATGGGGTGTATTGAGACCACTATGGCTCTTAAAGTGCCAGAAATAATCAAAGGTTTTGCAGAACTTTATCCTAATGTAGAGCTTGAATTTTATTCTTCAATGTTATCAGCATTGATAAACGATGTAATCAGTTATAAACTTGATGCTGCTTTTGTTGCAGCACCCATAAATATTCCGGGTTTACAGCAGCTTATTGTTCGTGATGAACAACTTGTAATAATTGCAGGTGGTGATGTGGATAAGCTTTCGGTAGTATTGAAACAAGAACCTTTAAAAATAGTAGTTTTTGAGCAAGGTTGTTTTTTCAGGGCGCGACTTGAAACCTGGCTCGGTTCAAAAGGAATCCTCCGCTATAAAAGTACCGTACTCAATTCGATAGAAGGTATTATTAATTTTGTGGAGGCAGGTCTTGGTATTAGTATACTTCCTGCAGAAGTGGTAGAGCATTATTACAGCAACAGAAATATAAAAACTTTTCCTGTAACTAAAGAACTTGCCACGATGACCACAGTGTTAATTTACAGAAATAATGAAGAACCTTCAAAGGCTTTAAATGTATTTTTAGATCAGTATCGGAATTAAAGCTTCTGTTCGCATTTAAACCTAAGTTTTATCTTTACCTTTTTTAATTATTTAAATTCTTATTTGATTCTGATAGATACGAAAGTACTCATAATAATATTTATAATTAATACTACGAAAAATCCAATATATTTTGAGGCAATAAGGGAGGATTAAGATTAAAAATCTGTTAATAGGAAGTGATATAAAGTTTCGAACCTAATCTTCCCAGAACTCTATTTTCAAAAACTCAATGTGCCACGATTCTGCCACAAAACTTTTGAGTGTTTTTATAAAATTGAAAACTGCCTTAAATGCAAAAAACCTGCGAATCCTAGGATTTGCAGGTTTTACCACGTTTTTTATGGGTTTTTGAAAAGATTGAAAAAGTTGCCTTTATTTCTTTTACCCTTTTGGTGGGGAGAGCAGGATTCGAACCTGCGAAGTTCACACAGCAGATTTACAGTCTGCCCTCGTTGGCCGCTTGAGTATCTCCCCGATCTCAGCATTGATGCGCTTTGTTGTTCTAAGCGGTTGCAAATATAGGAACGTTTTTCATGTTTACAAACAAAAAACGAACTTAATTTTAAGTTATTTTAAAGTTATTTTTTAATTCATTGGAATTGAATAAAATAAAAAAATCTCCACTAGGGAGATTTTTTAAGTTTTTTTAAAAAGTAGGATTATTTTGCTAATAATTCTACGATTTTTGCTTTCAATTCAGGACCTCTTAAGTCTTGAGCAACCACTTTTCCTGACGCATCAAGAATAAAAGTTGCCGGAATAGATTGAACTCCGTATTGAGCTGCAATTGGCTCGTCCCAAAATTTTAAGTTCGAAACGTGTGTCCATGTTAAGCCATCTTTTGCGATAGCTTCTGTCCATTTGCTTTTTTCTTTATCCAAAGAAACCCCAATAATATTTAAGCCTTTAGAATGTAATTCTTTGTAAATGGCTACAACATTCGGATTTTCTTTTCTGCATGGTCCGCACCATGAAGCCCAAAAGTCAACAATAGTTACTTTTCCTAAGCTTTCTTTAAGCGAAATTACTTTCCCTTCAGGATTGGGTGCAGAAAAATCTGATCTTCATTTAGCGTCACCAACAGGAGGAGCTGTTGCACCAACTGCAGGCATTTTTGCTTGACCAAGTTTTGTTTTAATTTCTTTACCAGGAGCTGTGTTTTTCAAAGACTCATCTAAAGAGTTGTATAAAGCTTCTGCTTTTTTAACATCTGTAGAAGGATCTCCTAACATACCTTGAATAATCAATGCAGAAATATAAGATTTTGGATGACCTTCAGCGTAAGCTAAATATTTCTTTTTAGAATCTGCCTGAACCTCAGTTTGAATTTTCATGTATTGTTTCATCAAACCGTTGATAGTTGCTGTATCTTGAGCTTGTTGAGCTGCCTGCATTTTTTGAGTGTTGTTTTTTTGAAAATCAACTAATGCTTTTTGAGTTTTAGTAAGCTCTTCGTTGAATTTTACATACTCATCATTATTGTAAGTTCCAGAAATTTTAGATTTGTGGATACTGTCTTTATCGATTGCAATTTTAATTTCTCCTGTTTCTAAGATAAAAGGAATTGGCCCGTTTGCACCTTGAAGAATTAAAGTATGAAATGCTGGTTCAGTTACTTTTCCTTTAATTTCAAATTTTCCATTTTCTACTTTTACTGTATCAAGAGCTAATGGCATTTTTGTTGTTGGGTCCTGACCTTGAAGAATGATCGTTTTTCCGTTTTCAATTCCAGTTGCAGTTCCTGTAATTAGGTATTCTCCGTCTTTAACTTTGCTGCAAGAAATTATCGCTACAGAAGCGGTAAGTAAAAAAAGTATTTTTTTCATTATAAAAAATTAATTAGTTAATTGATTTGTGCAACAAAAGTATCTAAAAATATAAAACTTAAAGAATTTTGTAACCTAAAATTTTGTTATAGTTTTTTTATGCTTAATTCTCATGTTTTCAGTGTGTTTGCTGACTAAATTTGACTTAAAACTTTTAATTATATTATTATTTGGAAATAAAATATACAATTTTCTGATTTTTAAGCATAAAAAAAGCATCCTGTTGTCAGAATGCTTTTATAAATATTTGGGTCTAAATCTATTCCTGATTTGTTTTCTTTCTCCAGGTAAAAGAGTTTAAAATGTGTCTTTTTGCGAATCTTCCAGGAGAATCAGCGTTTACCATTTTCACGTAAGTTGCTTTAGGAACACTAATGTATTCGTAAACACTTCCGTTAGAAAAATCGATAATTAAACGACCTTCAACAAATTTATAATCGGTAATTGAACAAGTTGAAATCGTTTCTGTATACTCAGGTAAATTTGCTTTAATTGTCTCAGGATTAATACTAACCAAAAAGTGGTAAGCCTCAATAATAGCTTTACTTTTTTCTTCTGCAGCTTTTAAACCAGCATCATCACCTTGAAATTTATCAGGATGAGATTCTTTCATCGCATTACGATAAATGGTTTTCAAATCTTTTAACTCTGCAGTTTTATCAACGTTTAGTAACTTGCGGTATTCAACTATTTTTTTCATAAATAAAAGGTAACTTATTGTCTATTAGTTTGAAATGAGTGTTTTTTACTTCAAAACGACAAATTTTTTGCAAAGGTACACTTTTTTTTAACTTTTTACTTTTGAAGGAAAAAATATTGTAAAAAATTAAGAGTTAGTGTTTAAGTGAGAAATTTTATCGCAAAGGTGCAAAGTTTTTATATATAAATTACCTGTAAACAGCATCCCGAAGCCTCGGGACGCAAAGCTATGTGTTATAACTTTGCGAACTTTGCGAAACCTTTGTGGACTTTGTGGTTAAATTCTCATTTCAAAACCTGAAACCTGAAACAAATAAAACCAGGAACAAAAATTACTTATTTTCCGGCTTATGATTTGCCTTATCAAAGTTTTTGGACTTTTTAGGATATTTATCATAACTAATATCGCTTGGATTTTCAATTACAGATTTAATTGTAATCCAATCACCTACGTTAAAATTAGTATGTGCAATTTTATAATCTAAAAGATATTCACCACAAAAATAATTGTTGTTTTCATCTTTTTCGATGATACCGGTGTAAACTCCTTTTTGGGGCATTTTTTCTTGTGAATCTTTAGACATGACTTTTAAATTTAAAATTAAAGCAGCAAAGTTAATCAATTAATGTTTGTTTTGGGGAGTTCGCAACAATCTCAGTATATTTGCATATGCAAAAAAACTTTAAGCCACATCCTAATTCGTTTAAAAATACATTCTGTGTTTTTCATGAAGTACTTGGAGATGAAATTGAAGGGTTAAAAAAACAGTTCGAAAGCAAAGCCGGAAGTACCTATTATTATACCGAAGCCGGAATGTATCGCGTTTCGAATCATTGGGGGAGATTAGCCAACAGTAAATGGCGTTTGGTAGCGCGCGAGCCTGAAACGGAATCAAAAACTAAAATAGGTTTTGCCGCATGGAGTGAATTTCATCCGGATAATGCCGAAGAAAAACTATATTATATAGATGCTGATTTTGATAAAAATACCGTAACCTATCAGCATAAAAATAACCCGGATTATGATAAAAAAGCAATTTTAAGAACGAGTTTCGAAACGACAAAACGCATCAAACAGATTAGAAATCTGCAGCAATTAACTTCCTGGGCTAAACATTTCGATTATGATGATATTGCCGATTTACGAAAGCAAATTATTACCGAATTGATTTACACCGAGAAAACTTTAGAAGAAATTAAAAGAGAAATATAATGGGACGCAACAACGAAAGGAATATCAAGAAACACAATGACAAATTGCATAAAGCCCAAAATAAAGTAAAACAGGCTGAAATTGCACGTAAAGAAAAACTAAAAGAAATAATCAAAAAGTTCAACGAAGATAAAAAAGAAGAATAGAAATAATTGTTTCAAGTTTCAGGTTTCAGGTTTCAAGTTGCGTCAAGTAACCTGAAACCTGAAACTTGAAACGAAAAACAGAAAACAGAAAACAAAAGATATGAAATTCGAAGATTTAAAAGTAAGAGTGCAGGAAATCATTGATTTGATAGCTGCAAAACAAGAGAGAGAAGCCAATAATAAACTGCTTGAAGTAAGTGATGATTTAGACGAAATGCTGGATCACGCAGAAGAAGATGAAGATTTAAGAGAAATCAGCAGATATCAGGTTTTATTGAATCAATTGCATGTAAAAATTAACGGCGAAGAGCAGGTTGATGGAGAATAAATGTTTTTGCGATACAGGTTTATTGTTTAAAGATTGCTGCGGATTGTATCTGGAAAACAATCAAAAAGCGCCAACAGCTTTAGCGTTAATGCGTTCGAGATATTCGGCATACGCGACTCATAATGCCGATTATCTTTTGGGAACTACTTATGTTTCGGAAAGAAAGTATTATTCAAAAACTGAAATTTTAAAATGGGCAACAAGTAATAAATGGCAAAAATTAGAAATTCTTAGCTCATCAGAAGATACAGTTGAGTTTAAAGCCTATTTTTCAGATGCTAATAATAAGCCTCAAACACATTATGAATTTTCGACTTTTAAATTAGAAAATAATGTTTGGTTTTACGTTGACGGAAAGTTTGAATAATTGCTAAATTTATAAGGGAATTCAACCTCTTTTGTTTGAATATTTTAACTAAAAATTAATAAACGTTTCTTTTTTCGTAATTCTAAAATAGCTTAATTTTAGAATTATGAAAAACGAATTTAAAAAAGGTTTTTATTTTAAGACGTACGAAGCCCCATTTCAGTCTCCGTTTGAAAAGCTTTTTGGGATTTTTAAAGAGCTAATCACCCATACTTCGGGCGATTTTGATGAAGCTATAGACTGGCTTCGTGAGTTGGATAAAGAATATAAACTTACCGACGAAAACTATACAATCGATGATTTTATCGAAGATTTAAAAAAGAAAGGTTACATAAAAGACGAGGTTAAAGAAGATGGAACCGGCGGTTTTGGTATTACTGCTAAAACAGAACGCGCCATTCGGCAACAAGCCTTAGATCAGATTTTCGGAAATTTAAAGCGTTCCGGAACAGGAAATCACAAAACTAAGCATGCAGGAAATGGCGATGAACATACAGGAGAATTTCGCGAATTTAATTTTGGCGATGGTTTAGAACGTATTTCATTGACAGAAAGTTTGCGAAATGCACAAGTCAATAATGGTGTAGAAAGTTTCATGCTAACCGAAAATGATTTGGTTGTAGAAGAAACACAATACAAAGCCCAAATGAGTACGGTTTTGATGATCGATATTAGTCACAGTATGATTTTGTATGGTGAAGACCGAATCACGCCTGCCAAAAAAGTAGCGATGGCTCTGGCCGAATTAATCACAACACGTTATCCAAAAGATACGCTTGATATTTTGGTTTTTGGAAACGATGCCTGGACGATTCCCATAAAAGATTTACCGTATTTACAGGTTGGTCCGTATCACACCAACACAGTTGCTGGTTTGCAATTAGCGATGGATATTTTGCGTAGAAAGCGAAACACAAACAAGCAAATTTTCATGATTACCGACGGAAAACCAAGTTGCGTGCGCGAACGTGATGGTTCCTATTATATGAATAGTAATGGTCTCGACGAATATATTGTAGATAAATGCTACACACAGGCACAGCAAGCCAGAAAACTCCATATCCCGATTACGACTTTTATGATTGCAAACGATCCGTATTTACAGCGTTTTGTAAATCATTTTACAGAAGCCAATCAGGGAAAAGCATTTTATACCGGACTAAAAGGTTTGGGCGAAATGATTTTTGAAGATTATGAAACGAATAGGAAGAAGAGAGTTCGTTAGTTAGGTTCAAAGTTGCAGAGGTTCAAAGGGACAAAGGTTTTTATAGACAACGTAAAAAGATTTAGGTTCAAAGTTGCAGAGGTTCAAAGGAACAAAGATTTTATACACAACGCATATCGTAGAGGCGCACAGCAGTGCGTCTCCCGCAAAGTAATGACACAATATTTGTCATTCACAAATAATAATAACAACACAGATATTTCAATAAAATGAAAATAGAAAACATAAACACATTAGGTCAATTAAAAGCCGCAGGATATAAAACGATAAGTATTAAGGACGAATTGCGAAATAATTTGCGTGAGAAGATAAAATCCGGAGCTCCTGTTTTTGAAGGTGTTCACGGATTCGAAAATACTGTAATTCCAGAATTGGAGCGTGCTATATTATCTCGTCATAATATCAATTTATTAGGACTTCGTGGTCAGGCAAAAACGCGTTTGGCGCGCAAAATGGTCGAATTGTTAGACGAATATATTCCGTTTGTTTCAGGTTCGGAGATTAACGACGATCCGTTGAATCCAATTTCTCGATTTTCAAAAGATTTAATTGCAGAAAAAGGAGATGAAACGCCAATTTCATGGATGCACAGAAGCGAACGTTTTTTTGAAAAACTAGCCACGCCGGATGTTACCGTAGCCGATTTAATTGGAGATGTTGACCCAATAAAAGCTGCCAATTTAAAATTATCTTATGCAGATGATCGTGTAATCCATTTCGGAATGATCCCGAGAGCGAACCGTTGCATTTTTGTAATCAACGAATTACCTGATTTACAAGCCAGAATTCAGGTAGCGTTATTTAATATTTTGCAGGAAGGCGATATTCAAATTAGAGGTTTCAAATTAAGAATGCCACTTGATATGCAATTTATTTTTACGGCAAATCCCGAAGATTATACCAATCGTGGAAGTATCGTAACGCCTTTAAAGGATAGAATTGGTTCACAAATTTTAACGCATTATCCTGAAAGTGTTGCCATTGCAAGAACAATTACAGAACAGGAATCCAAATTAGATCAAAACCAAAGTGACATTGTTTATGTACCTGGATTAGCTCGTGATATTTTAGAACAAATTAGTTTTGAAGCCCGCGAAAGCGAATACATTGACAATAAAAGCGGTGTAAGTGCGAGAATGAGTATTACGGCTTTCGAAAACTTAATAAGTACAGCAGAACGCCGCGCTTTAAAAGCCGGAGTTGATAAAACAAATTTACGTTTGTCTGATTTTATCGGAATTATTCCGGCTATTACAGGAAAAGTAGAATTGGTTTACGAAGGAGAGCAGGAGGGAGCAGCGTATGTGGCTCAGAGTTTAATAGGTTCTGCAATTCGAACGTTATTCCCGACACTTTTGCCAAAAATAGAAAAGCTCGAAAAACCGGGAGAAAAAACACCATATTCTGATTTGATCGAATGGTTTTTTGCCGAAAGTGGTTTCGAATTATTAGACGATGCTTCGGATGCTGAATATCAGGGAATTTTGGATGAAGTAACTCCGTTAAATATTTTGGTGAAAAAATACCAGCCAGAACTGGATAAAGAAGATATTTATTTCTTCAAAGAATTTATTTTATGGGGATTGGTTGAATATAAAAAATTAAGTAAAGATCGTTTTGCACAAGGACATCAGTTTAAAGATATGTACGGAAGTTATATAAGTAAATTATAAATTGTGAATTATTAATTATAAATTAAGTTTTATATTTTAAGAAATCAAACCCGACAGGTTTTTAAAACCTGTCGGGTTTTTTATGCGCGATCTTTAACAAAGATTTACTAATCAATTATAATTCAATTTTTTATTTATTGAAAATAAACCTATTACCAGTTTTATTTCCTCTACCTTGCTCCGTTGGCTGCAATTGTAGTCTTCCCTAAAACAAAATGGAAGATAGTTTCGAAGATTTGATTTCGAGTTATATTGAGAATAAAGTAGGAATATCAGAGCATTTTTTAAGTGCTGAACTAGCAAATCATTTAAAACAAAATTTATTTGATTTAAACGACAAAAGTTTGTTGCTTGCTGCCGGAATTGGTAATTCAGAGAAACTATCTTACGACGGCGCCATCAGAAGTGATTCCATTTATTGGCTTGATAAAAAGCACAATAATGTTTTCGAAAATGAATTTTTCGATAAAATAGACGCTTTCATATTATACTTAAACGAAAGCTGTTACACCGGAATTACCGGTTATGAATTTCATTATTCATTATACGAAGCCGGTGATTTTTACCTGAAACATTTAGATCAATTCAAAAATAATCCAAGTCGAAAATATTCCATGATCAGTTATTTAAATAGTAATTGGAAAGAAGCAGACGGTGGTGAATTAATGATTCATCAGGAAAACAACAATCAAAAAATTGCCCCAACTCAGGGAAAAACAGTTTTTTTTAAAAGTAATGAATTAGTTCATGAGGTTTTGGTTACGCAAAATACCAGAATGAGTATTACAGGCTGGTTAAAGAGCGACTAAAAGATCCTTATAAATATTTAATTGTTTGGAGTTTGAATATTTTTAGAAATTATATTGATATATCAATTATATTTGTATCAAATAAAAGGACATGAAACTTGAAAATCCAACCGGAACCGCGCTTTATTCAATAGAAAAAGCGATAAAGGAATATCGAAAACTGGCACAAAAAAATATAACCAAAGTTGTAAAAGACATTACGATAGATCAGTGTTTAGTATTAATTATACTAAATGATAATCAGAATATTTCTCAGAAAGAATTAGCAAATCTAGTCTTTAAGGACAATGCTTCGATTACAAGAATGATTGAATTAATGGTTAAAAAAGAATATCTAAACCGAACAATTCATCTCGAAGACCGCAGGAAATTTAATCTAGAAATAACAAATAAAGGAATAACAACTCTGGAACTAATGAAGCCAGTTATCAAAATTAATAGAGAAACGGCACTCGATGGTTTATCGTTAGAAGAAATAGCATTGTTAAACAAAACCCTCAATAAAATAATTGCGAATTGTAAAAAATAATAATTATGAAATTAAGATTAACACTAATTGCATT
Organism: Flavobacterium sp. AK-345; assembly: GCF_058310175.1. Taxonomy (NCBI): domain Bacteria; kingdom Pseudomonadati; phylum Bacteroidota; class Flavobacteriia; order Flavobacteriales; family Flavobacteriaceae; genus Flavobacterium; species Flavobacterium sp. AK-345. The sequence goes on from NZ_JBZEER010000011.1 coordinate 94,140, forward strand.
GTTGGTATTTACTTTTGGATATTCACAAAAAGAACTTCCGGGAAAATTAGAAAAATATATGGATGCTCAATTTGTCATTAATAATTTTAGTGGTACTGTTTTGATTTCTAAAAATGATTCTGTAATGCTGGAAAAAGCATATGGTTTTGCTGATTATGAGTGGAATGTAAAAAACACGATAGACTCTAAATTCAGTTTAGCTTCGGTTTCAAAGCAATTTACTGCTGTTGCTATTTTGCAATTGACAGAAAAGAAATTACTTTCATTGGATGATCCTCTTAGCAAATATTTTAGTGATTTTCCTAAAGGAGAAAAAATAACTTTAAAAATGATGTTAACCCACAATTCAGGTTTACAAATGGATTTTGACGAGTTGTATCTGTCTAAAACAAATCTTGATAAAGATTCTGTTTATAACTATTTAACCAAAAAAACATTGTTGTTTGAGCCTGGAACAAGTACGGCTTACAGCAATATTGGATATTATTTTCTGGGGCGTATTATAGAGAAAGTATCTGGGAAATCTTATGCCGAATGCCTAAAAGAGAATGTATTCGATAAAGCAAAAATGTATAATTCAGGTGTTTCAACTAATGATGCAATAGTAGATAAAATGACTCAATTGTATTATTTAAAAAATAATAAATTGGTAAAGAATCCCTATATCGATTGGAGTTGTAATTTAGGGCATGATGGTATTTATGCAACTGCTGAAGATTTATATTTATGGAATAAGGCACTTTTTGATAGTGAAACGATTTTATCAGAAGAATCTAAGAAAGAAATGTTTACACCTTATAATGAGCAAAATTTTGGTTTTGGAGTTGTAATAAATCCTTTCTATAATCAGGGACATCAATTAATTGCGCACGATGGAGGTTTCTACGGTGCTATGACTTCTTTTAATAAATACACACAGGATAAGGTTTTTATAACCGTTTTGTCTAATAATCAGTCAAAATCATATTATATCGCTTATGGTCTTGCCGGAATCTGTTTTGGAAAAGAAGTAGAGCTTCCGTACAAACACATTGAATCAGTAATAGATACAAAAGTTTTTGATGAGTATGTTGGCGATTATGATGGCATCAAAATTTTAAAGAAAGACAATAAACTCTATTATCTTGATTACAATATCGAACTGTTGGCGGAATCTCAGACGAAATTTTTTAGATCAGACAATAATAATATGACATTGGAATTTATTAAAAATAAAAAGGAAAAATTACACAGTTAGAAATCAAAAAAGCGGGAATAAAAGAAGTGAAAAATAAAACTAAAGGAGTTTAAAACCTTATTTTTGTATTTAAAATATATAATATGTTATTTCTTCTTTTAAGTATTCTTTGTAGCGTAACTGTTGGTGTAATTTTCAAAATAACCCGTAAATATAACGGAAATCCAATTCAGATTGTAGCCTTCAATTATGTGTTTGCTCTCCTATTGTGTTACCTTACTTTTAGTCCGGATATTTCTGAAATTCACACAACTGCGCCGTGGAATATTTATCTTGCAATAGGAATTCTGTTACCGGTTGTTTTCTTGTTTTTGATCGCATCCATAAAGCATATGGGAATCGTAAAAACTGATACAGCACAGCGATTATCACTTTTTATTCCAATACTAGCCGCATGGTTTATTTTTAAAGAAGAATTTAATACATATAAAGTTCTGGGAATCATAATTGGCTTTTTAGCGCTGTTGTTTATCTTAAAAAAACAATCTCAAAATAAAGAAAACAAATGGATTTATCCCGCTGTGGTTTTAATAGGTTTCGGATTAATCGATATACTTTTCAAACAAATTGCCCTTTATACCAATTTGCCTTATACAACTTCTTTATTTATTGTTTTTGATATTTCATTAGCGGTTTCTTTGCTTATCGTTATTTATGATGTTGCAATTAAAAAGGTAAAATTGGAAGTTAAAAATATCCTTTTCGGAAGTTTGGTCGGACTCTTTAATTTCGGGAATATTCTGTTTTACCTAAAAGCACACAAAGCATTTTCAGAAAATCCCTCTACCGTTTTTGCCGGAATGAATATGGGAGTTATTATTTTAGGAAGTCTTGTTGGTCTGCTTTTTTTCAAAGAAAAACTATCCAAAATTAACTTTATCGGTATCTTTTTGGCCTTAATTGCCATTGTTTTGATTGTTATTTCTCAATTTAAGTAAATTTTTCAACAGCTTAATACGTTAATTTACAGGTTCTTTTATGTTAAGTTTTAAAATAATTAAAATAAACTCGACTAATTCTATAGAATTTATAAAATATATTTATAAATTTGCTTCAACAATGAGAAACTCTAGCCAAAATATCATTCAGGTCATGTGCAGCTTCACGATGTGTTGCATGGTGAACTATGTAATGAAATGGCGTTAATAGAAAATGGAACTTGTTAGTTATTTTTTTTTTAGCCTTTCATGCACCATGAAAGGCTTTTTTTTAGAACTATTAAAAAATCAATAAAATGAGATCAAATAGAAATACCAACATAATGATGCAATGCTGTCTTATCAAAATTCCGTGTTGTAGACAAGGCAATTGTTTGCAATAACAATTCTCTTGGAAAAGAGTCAGGTAAAATTCTAAATCAAAAAAATAACCCCAATTAAAAATATAAAAATGAGTACAGAAATAATTAAACAGAATCCCTTTCAGTCTATGATTGATCGTTTTAATATCGCGGCAGATATTCTTAATCTTGACGAATCAATCAGGCAAAAATTGCAAAGACCTGAAAAACAAATTGTCGTTAATTTTTCTATTGTTTTGGATAACGGAAACGTACAAAACTTCGAAGGATACAGAGTAATTCACAACACGGCATTAGGTCCGTCAAAAGGTGGAATACGTTATGATAATGGCGTAAATCTTGACGAAGTAAAAGCATTGGCAGCCTGGATGACCTGGAAATCTGCCGTTACGGGAATTCCGTTTGGAGGAGCAAAAGGCGGTATTATTTGCGATCCGAGAACACTTTCTAAAAAAGAATTAGAAAAAATTACAAGAGCGTATACAAAAGCTTTATCAGATATTTTTGGTCCAGAAAAAGATGTTCCGGCACCGGATATGGGAACTGGTCCTGACGAAATGGGCTGGCTAATGGATGAATTTTCATTACTTCACGGCAAACCAATTCATGCTGTAGTAACCGGAAAACATTTGCATTCCGGAGGTTCTTTGGGCAGGGTAGAAGCAACCGGAAGAGGTGTAAGCATTATTACACTTTTGGCACTTCAAAAATTAAAATTAAGACCGGCAAGATCTACGGTTGCCATTCAGGGATTTGGAAATGTAGGATTGCATTCCGCATTGTTTTTACATCAAAAAGGATTGAAGGTAGTCGCAGTAAGTGATGTTTCAGAAGCATTTTATAACCCGGACGGACTTAATATTCCTGAACTGATTTTGTATTATAATCTGAATAATAAAAGCATCAAGGGATATCCAAACTCTGTTGCTATAAAACACGAAGATTTATTGCTTTTGGAAGTTGATGTCTTGATTCCGGCGGCGAAAGAAGATGTAATTACACAAAAAAACGCGAACGAAATTAAGGCAAAAATAATTGTAGAAGGCGCAAATGGTCCGGTTTCTTCAGATGCTGATCAGATTTTGCATGAGAACAATGTTTTGGTTGTTCCGGATATTTTGGCAAATGCCGGCGGGGTAACGGTTTCTTATTTTGAATGGCTTCAGAATTCGCTTTTAGAATCCTGGAGAATTCACCAAATCAATACGCGTCTCGAAGATATTTTGGAAAAAGGTTTTGAAACTGTTTTCAGGATTGCGGCAAAACATAACGTAACGCCACGTATTGCGGCTTATATCATCGCTTTGCAAAAAGTTGCCGATACGCAATCTGTAAAAGAAGTGGCTTTAAGCGCACCAAAATTCAAACAGAATTAAAAACTGATTTTTTAAATGAATAGTATATTTTCATTGGTTATTCGAAATAGTAACTGATGAAAATATCTTTTTCGTTAAAATTATACCGAATTAAATACCTAATTGTTTAGCAATTAAAAGTAATTTTTAAAATGGAACATATTAATTTTCTAGCGTTTGCTATGCCTGCGTTTTTCATTTTTTTGTTTTTGGAATATAAACTGGCACAGCGCAAAAAAAGACCTGAGATTTTCAATTACGAAAGCTCTGTTTCGAACATTAGTATTGGTATTGCCGAAAGATTAATCAATCTTTTTGTAGCCGCAAGTTTTTATCAGCTCTATTATTTTATCTATAATAATTATCGATTTTTTGATATTCCCAGCAATGTATTTGTCTGGTTTGCCTTAATTCTCGCGACCGATTTTGTCTGGTATTGGTACCACAGACTAGGTCACGAAGTCAATTTTTTCTGGGCTGCGCATATTGTACATCATCACAGCGAAGAATTTAATTTTACGGCTGCAGCCAGAATCACTACTTTTCAGGCGGTTGTACGAACCGGTTTTTGGTGCATTTTGCCACTTGTTGGTTTTCATCCTACAATGGTAATCACAATGCTTATTGTTCACGGCGCCTATTCCTTTTTTACACATACACAGCTTATTGGAAAAATAAAATGGTTAGAATATGTTCTTGTAACGCCATCCGTTCACGGTGTTCATCACGCCTCTGACGAAAAATATCTGGATAAAAATTACGGAGATATGTTTACCTTTTGGGATCGTATTTTTGGAACTTTCCAGGAAGAAGAAGAAAAACCAAAATACGGATTAACACATCCGCTAAAAAGCTACAGTTTCCTTTGGCAGCACTTTCATTATTATTTTGAAATATATGAATTATGGAAACGCTCTTCAGGATTTAAAGCCAAATGGAAAGCCGTTTTTGGAAGTCCTGCGAATATGGATCAGGATATTCGACCGATATTAGAAAAACGCTTTTTGCAGGACAAAAGCAATCCGAATCAAAGGTTGAGATTCCGTAATTACCTTTATATCCAATTAGGAATTTGCACTTTATTTCTAACTGTTTTCACTTATTATTTCGACTTTTTAAATCTCTTTGATAAGATTTTTGTGTTGACTTTTATCTTAATAACGTTAGTCAACTGTGGTGCATTATTAGAACAGCGCAGATGGATTTATTATCTGGAATATGGAAGAATTTTTATCGTAAGCAGTTATTTTTTATACGAAGAAGATTTAACGGCATTTTTGTTTGTTCCGCTGGCGATTATGATTTTTGCAGAACAATTGTTTTCGTTGAGCAAACGTTATCAAAATGTAGTATTGCAATTGGAATCAGAATAAAAATAGGCCACAGATGACGCGGATGATACGGATTATCACAGATTTTTTATTGTATAAATTTGTATGATCTGGAGCAGAATAAAATTATGGAGATCGCCACGAATTCACGAATTTTTATACATGCAGATGTAACAATAATTCGTGAATTCGTGGCGTTTTTTTTTGACACAGATTAAAATGTTTTTTCTAATCTGTGCCAATCTGTTTTAACCCGTCCAATCCGTGGGCAAAAAATTAAATTGTTTTAAAATTCGTGAATTCGTGGCGGTTTTTTTGACACAGATTAAAATGTTTTTTTCTAATCTGCGTCAATCTGTTTTAACCCGTCCAATCCGTGTGCAAAAAAATCATATCGTTTTAATCGCCATAATCTTCTCTTCAAAAGTATCTTTAAAATCTGATTTGCTTTTGATTCTGGTTTTGTACGTATAGATTGTAGCCACAGAAAGTTCCAGAAATTCTGCCATTTGACTGCTGTCCTGAATTCCTAATCTGTACAAGGCAAAAATCCTTAATTCGGTATTTAAAAGTTCTCCTTTTTTAACGACGCATTTATGATCGTTTGGAAATAAATGATTAAAATCGGTCACAAAAGTGGGGAATAATTTCAGGAAGATTTCATCAAATTGGTGAAAGAGATTTTCACGTTCTTCCTTTACATTATAACGTTTTAAACTCGCAATAACTTCGTCGGTTTTCTTGGTGATAATTTTATGAAGCGTACTTTTCTGAATGTGATCAATTTTATTAATAAATGCCGAAGTAGCCTTAATAAAATACGTAATATATTCTTCTTTAATTGCATTGGCTTCACTTAAACTCACATTCATTTCTTGCAATTGCGCGTAGGAAGAAGCCATTATTTTACGGGCTTTATTCTTTTCTTTTAATTGTTTGAAGATAATAATCAAAAACAAAATAATAATCAAAGTCAGAATCGTTAACAGAATAATGATTCTCTCTAGTTTGTCATTTTTGTCTTTTACATTATTCAATTGTGCTTTTTCTATAATAGGCAAAATCGACGAAATTTCAATTTTTCTATGTCTTGCATTATAAAAAGTCGCATCGTCCATCGCAATATTAATGTATTCATTTGCCTTCTCTAATTCGCCCATTTTAAAGAGTTCGTTGGCGAGATTTCGCAACGCTGTCGTTTCTTTGGTCGCATTTTTAACATCGGCAATAGCGGCCAGCGCGAGATAATAAATGGCTTTTTTGGTATAACCCCGTTCAGAATAAATATAACCGAGGCTGGAAGTTGCGATTCCGTAATAATCCGGCGGAAGATTATAGTTGTTTATCCAGTAACTAAAGGCAAATTCGGCGCCACGCCAATCTTGTTGTTTTAAGCGTTTTAAACTTTCTGCAGCCCAATATTCGTTGCTGTTGTTTCCAATTAATTCTAGCGCTTTTTTCAGGAAATGATTTCCCTTTTGTACATAATGCACATTAAAACGCTGGTCTTTGTTATAATCGGCGAGATCATAATAAGCACGCGCTTTGATGGAATAAAATTCGATTTTATGTTTCTGGTCGAGTTTTTGGTCATCGATAACATTCAAAGTATCAATTGCTTCCTTAAATAATCCGGAGGAAAGCAATACGAAACCTTCTTTAATTCGGCTTTTAGCCAAAAACTTCGGATCTTTTAAAACAATGGCTTTGATTTTTGCTTCTTCCAGATAATAATAAGCAGAATCGTATTTAAAGGATTTATATTCTTCAAACAACGACATATAACAATTATACAATTGCTCGTTGTTTTGGTTCAAAGTAAATTTTGAAACGTCTTTTTTTATGGCCGCAATTTTATGATATTTCTTTTTTAAATAAACTTCCTTTTTCAGAAGCACTTTATCCAATTCTTCCAATACAGGATTTTTCTCTTTCGCAGCCAGAGAAAAACCTGCAATAAAAAAATACAGAATCAATAGTATTCGCATAGTGTTTTGGTTAGGTAAAGTTAGTTTTTGATTTGTAGTGTTAATTGGTTAATTCAGAATAATTTTAAAAGAGTTGATGATTGAGCAACTTTAAAATTAGCTTTTTGTATTTAGAAATGTGTGATTTATAAAGTCAAATCACTCTTAAATGTTAAAAGTAGTCTAATAATTTGCAATTATACAATAAAAAGCAATTATATATATGCATAGTGAAAAAAATACATGTATAAATTTAGATATTGTCATTATTACCATTAAAAAAAACTATAAATTGATCTAAACAACGTCTTGATTTTTTGAATCGTTACAAGATTGTAAAATATTGATTATTAGATTTTTGACTTCTTATTGGCTCAAAATATATCTTGATTTTTCTCAGATGTTTTTTTTTAGATTTATTTAACATCTAGTTTCGTTCTGTCTTTAAGAAGACAAAAAAACTAACGAAACAAACCACAAATTTATGAAATGTAAAAGTATTTATTGGTTAGCTGTTTTGATGTGTTTCATGGCCATTGGTTGTGATAATACAGAAGACGGAAGCTACGTTGATCCGATTACCCTTTACGAGAAAGTAAACGGAAATTGGGGATTAACAAATTTGAAAATGGTTGATGAATCTGCTAAGGCAAATGCCATCGAACCAAGTGAACAAAACTTGAGTACGTATTTTAACTACGAAGATTTTAAGATCAAATTTAACGTAGATGAAAATAGGAACCCAACAAGTTATGAAGTTCTGGGAGATGTTCCTCCATTGTTTGCCAAAACTGGATTTTGGAGATTAAGTTCAGATTTTCAGCCTACTAATGCAAGCGGTCCGGTTCGAATTTATTTGTACAGTGACGCTCAGAAAACGCAAAAAACAGACGAACTCAGACTGACTTCGGTTCCTGGAAACAACGACGAAATGGAGCTTCAATTAGTGCACTCTTCAGGCGGGATTGCCTTTGTATCTTATGTATTCAAATTAACTGCTATTAACTAAAGTAATATGAAAAAATTTCTATATACAATTTTACTTGCCCTTTTAGTGGCTCCGAATTTTATGCAGGCTCAGGAAGCCGCGGGAGCTGTGGGACCAATATCATCGTTTCCCGTAGTTTATAAATATGATGAGCAGGTTACGTGGTATTTTGACATGTCAGGATCAACTTTTACCGAAAACGAAGATCTGTATATGTGGATGTGGTCACCATCTGAACCGGATGCGGGCAACTGGGAAAATTCTTCTGATTTTGCAAAACTGCATTATGAAGGCAATAAAGTATGGAGTTTTACTTTAACACCAACAGTTTATTTCTCCAGAACGGTGGCACAAATTACGGCAAGCGACGGATTTTGGTTTCGTTTAAAAAACAAAAACGGATCTAAACAAAGTGAGGTTGCCAATGTAACTTACACTGATTTCTCTTCGTTTTACACTGCAAATGAGTTAATCAGATCATACCCAACAAAACCAACAATTGATAAACCGGTTAGTATTTTATTTAACACAAACTTGAAAGACGGTTTTGCCGGAGTTCCAAGTGTGCATTTCCACAGTGGATTAAACGATTGGGCGGTTAAACAGGAATATCAGGCATGGCTTCCGGATGTATCTGAAAAAACAAAACTGAAAGATCTTGGAAATGGTTTTTACAGAATGGATTTGATTCCGCAACAATATTACAATCCTGAGCCTGGCTTTGTTATGGAAAACATTACGTTTCTGTTTGTAGCAAAAGACTGGACAACGAATTCTGGTGATCAGATTATTTATGCAGGAGCTTATGAGCCGCCACCACCGCCGGTATTTGGATTTTTTCCTTTGCAAATTAGCCAAAAAGATTTTCTGGGTATGTACAGAAAAAACAACGAACCGGGCGTAAACAAATTACTTTACACGATTACAGCCGGAAGCAAAATAATTGCGGGTGAGTTTTCAGGCGGAACTGCTGAAATAAAAGGATTTGTCAATTTGGTTTCAGAGCTTCAGGGAATTCCGAATTTAAGTGAAATTCATGTTTTGGTCAAAGACAATAAAGACAAAACAATTTCGGATACAACCATTCCGCTTAAAACTTTAGACAAATAACTATCAAACCAAACACCAATTCTAATGAATAGTAAAAATAAAAAAATAGTCCTGCATCAAATGTGGACTACTAAATCGGTGGTATTCATGATTTTCATGCTTTTCCTTTCGGCAGGAATATTTGCGCAGGGAAAAAAGAAAGTATCAGGAACCGTTTATGACAATACGGGAAGTGTTTTGCCGGGAGCTTCGGTAATTGAAGTGGGTACAAAAAACGCAACCACAACAGATTTTGACGGAAAATTTTCGTTGGATGTAGCCGTAGGAGGTGCAATAGAAGTATCGTTTATAGGTTCATCAACACAAAAAGTTCAAATCACTTCAACTTCTTCAAACATTGATGTTCGTTTGCAAAATGACGGATATCAACTAGCAGAAGTTCAGGTTGTTTCTGTTGGATACGGAACTCAGAAAAAATCAGATTTAACCGGAGCCATTTCGACCGTTGGTGCAGATGATTTGGTTAAAGGAACAATTTCTTCAACAGAACAGGTTTTACAGGGAAAAGTAGCGGGATTGAATGTAATTCGTCCTTCCGGAGATCCTGCAGCGGGTTCTACTTTACGCTTGCGCGGAGGAACATCATTAACGGCAAGCAACAGCCCGCTTATTGTAGTTGACGGAATCGCGGGTGTTGATATCAATGTCGTTCAGCCTTCAGATATTAAATCGGTTGACATTCTTAAAGATGCTTCGGCGACAGCCATATACGGTTCAAGAGGAGCAAACGGAGTAATTATTATTACCACAAAATCAGGTACAAAAGGCGTTTCTGTTACCTATAGCGGTTTATCAAGCGTAGGTTATGTGGCTGATAATTTAGATCTTTTATCGGCAAACCAATGGAGAGCGCAAGTTCGTCAAACCGGAAATCTTGACGCTGTTGATTACGGCGGAAATACCAACTGGCAAAAAGAAATCGAGCAAGTTGCCATTTCGCAATCGCATACTTTAAGCATAAATTCTGGTAAAACTGACAGTGGTTTTAGAGCTTCACTTTCGTACTTAAATAATGAAGGTGTTATTAAAACAAGCGGTTTAGAAAGAATTAGCGGAAACTTAAATGCCTACCAATATCTTGGAGACAACAAAGCCGTAAAATTTGATATGGGATTATTTGCCAATATCGATAAGTGGCATCCAATTGATTACAGAATTTTTGAGCGTTCTTATAACTTAAACCCAACAATTCCGGTTTATGATGCCAATGGAGATTTTTCTTCTGTTGGAGGAAATATCTACGAAAATCCGGTGGAGATTTTAACCAACAGAACAGTTGATAACGAAAGACACAGACTTCTGGGTTATTTTAAAACCGAAGTTAAATTCCTGAATGATTTCTTAGCGGTAGCTAATATTTCATTAGAACATAATGCGATGCAGGGAAGTACATACAAACCTTCATACGCTGTTATGGAAGGAAGAACGGAAGGCGGTTATGCTCAAAAAACTTATGCAGAATATACAAATGCACAAGGAGAATTGTATGTAAATTATACTAAAGTTATTGATAAACATAATATTAGCGCACTTGCCGGATATTCTTATTTGGAAAATATTTACAATGGTTTTGGTGCACAGCGTTCCGGTTTTGTAACTGATGCTTTTGGTTATAATAATTTAGGAGCAGGTTATAATTATCGTTTGGGCGATGTGTACTCCTACAAAGGAAAATCGAATTTGGTTTCATTTTATGCGCGTGCCAATTACGGTTACGACAGCAAATATTTGTTGACTGCAACAGTAAGACGTGACGGTTCAAGCCGTTTTGGAGAAAACAATAAATGGGGAACTTTCCCATCTGCATCTGCAGCGTGGAGAATTTCTAATGAAGATTTTATGACTTCTTCTAAAGATTGGTTGGGAAATTTAAAACTAAGAGTAGGTTGGGGAATTACCGGTAATCAGGACGGAATTGGTGAATACAAATCGCTTTCGATTTTAGGAGTAGGCAATGACAGTTACTACGATCCGGTTACAGGAACGTGGAGTTTGGCTTATTCGCCAAAACAAAACCCAAACCCTGATTTAAAATGGGAATCTACAGAACAAGTAAATGTGGGTATAGACTTTAGTTTATTTAATAGAATTACAGGTTCATTCGAATGGTATTCTAAAACAACAAGAGATTTATTATATACGTATGAAGTACCACAACCGCCTTATTTAGTGGGAAATATGTTAGCAAACGTTGGTGAAATGTCAAATAAAGGAGTTGAGCTTACGCTGAATGCAGACATCGTAAAAGGGGATAAATTTACCTGGGATGCGAATTTGACTTTAGGACACAACGTTCAAAAAATCGAAAAACTATCAAACCCAACGTATAAAACAGATGTAATTTACAGCGGATCTTTACACGGATTAGCGGGTATGTCCGGACAATATTCTCAAATTATTGCAGAAGGATATCCTGTTGGAACTTTCTGGGGATTTGAAAGTGCCGGGCTTGGCGCCGATGGAAAAATGTTGTACTACAATGCTGCCGGAGATAAAGTTCTGGACGATGTTTTGGTAGATGCTGATAAAAGAGATTTAGGAAATATTCAGCCGGATTTAACTTTAGGGATCGGAATGAATTTTACTTATGGAAATTTTGATTTAGGAATTTCCGGTTACGGAATGTTTGGTCAAAAAGCATTAAACGCAACCAACATGATGTTAAACGATCCAAACAGATTACCTGCTTTTAATGTTCCTGATGATTTCCTGAATACAGGTATTACTTCGGCACCAAAATACTCAAGTTACTGGATTGAAGATGCTTCTTTCTTCAGACTTCAAACGGTTTCTGTTGGATATACATTGCCGTTGCAATTAAAAGGTTCAAAATTGAGAATGTATTTAATGGGCGAAAATCTTGCCGTGTTTACAAAATACAAAGGTGTTGATCCTGAAATTGGTTTAAATGCACAAGACGGAATCAACCAAACCGGAGTAATGGATTTAACCGGATTGGCAGCGCCTGGAATTGACAGATACAACAATTATCCTCGCCCAACAACGATTTCTGTGGGATTAAATTTCACGTTTAACAATTAAGCGAATTAACTCAAAAATATAAAAAATGAAAATCAAAATAACAGCAGCAATATTGATGAGCATGCTTTTTACGATATCATGTACAAACTTAGATGAAGATTTGTACGATAGAGTAGAAGACGGAAACTTTGGGAATACGCCAAAAGAAATTGATGCATTGGTTGGTGGCGCTTATTCTTCTTTAAGAGGATTTGCAGACGGAATTTCAAACAATTACCCAACTTGCGAATATGTTTTCTTTTTGAACGAAACCGTTTCAGATGAAGCCACGATTCCAACAAGAGGAACCAACTGGTACGATGGCGGACAATATCAGGATGCACAAAAACACACCTGGAAACCAGACAACCGTATGATTCTTTCGGCTTGGCGTTACAACTATACCGGAATCGCAAAGATCAATTCGATCATTTATCAAATCGATAAATCGTCATTGACAGATGCTGCAAAAGCACCAATTTATGCCGAATTAAAAGCATTGAGAGCGTATTATTATTACAATCTTCTTGATATGTTTGGGAATGTGCCAATCGTAGTTAATTTTGAAGATACTTCGTTGCCGTCAAATTCTACCAGAAAACAGGTTTATGATTTCGTAGAAAAAGAATTATTAGACGCACTTCCGCATTTAACTTCGAATGTGGTGTATTCTAAATTTACTAAAAATGTTGCTTATTCGTTATTGGCAAGATTGTATTTAAATTCAGAAGCATTCGTTGGAACACCGCGTTGGCAGGATTGTATCGACATGTGCCAGAAAGTGACGGGTTATACATTAGCACCTGATTTTTTTGCCAATTTTGCGACACAAAATGAAAAATCTCCAGAAATTATTTTTGCAATTCCGTACGATTCAAAAGCTGGAACTGTTGGAAATTATATGAGTTCAATGTCATGTCATTATTTGCATAAATTAACGCTTTCTGCTATTGGAGATTATCCTTGGAGTGCCAACGGAATGTGTGCTCAACCGGGAGTTTATTCTGCGTTTGAAGCAACAGACAAAAGAAGAAAATGTATGGTTGCCGGAGATCAGATCAATTTAGCAACCGGACAAGTGATTATGATGGATAATGGAGAACCTTTAACCTACACAGAAGCCGTAACAAGTGTTGCCGATGCCAAAGAAAATGAAGGTGTTCGTTTAGGTAAATATGAAATGAAAGCCGGCGAAATGTGGGAACGTGATCACGATCTTGTCGTAATTCGTTATGCCGAAATTTTGATGATGCAAGCCGAATGTTATGTTCGTTTAGGATCTGCAGATTTAGCAAAACCATTTTTACAGCAAATTGCAACTCGCGCCGGAACAGAATTACCAGCTACAATTGATCTTGCTTATGTCGATAAGGAATTACTTCGCGAATTTACTTTTGAAGGAAGAAGAAGAACGGATAATATTCGTTTTGGAACTTTCTTCGATTCATGGTGGGAAAAAGGAGCGACAGAAAAATACAGAGCGATTTTTCCAATTCCGAGTACTGTAATGACCACAAATAAAAACCTTAATCAGAATCCCGGATATCCTGTAAACTAGATTCTGGAATGTCAGTCTTCCATGTTGGTTAGTCGTGGAAGGCTGACATCTTTTATTTTTTTTTACAGATTAAAAGGATTTTTTTTCACGCAGATTTGGCAGATTAAGCAGATTTATTTTATCTGTGTGAATAGTTTTTGTTTCACGCAGATTCTGCAGATTAAAGCAGATTAAAAAAGATTTAATTTAATTAAAAGATCTGCGGAATCTGCTCAAATCTATTTTAAATCTGCGTGAAATAATTTTAGGCACAGATTATAATATTAAAATAATTAAAAAAATCAGCTAAATCTGCCAAATCTGCGTGAGAAAATTAAGTGGCAAAAAAAACAAAACAAACAACACATTAATATGAAAAGATATATCACATTATTGTTTTTTGGGATTTTGAATATTTTAATCGCCGCCGGTTGCAGCAGCGATGACAAAGGTTCAGATAAACCTACAGAACCAGAAGTTATTGCGCCCGTTGCGATTGAAAAAACAAATAGCACCAAAATTTACGTGCACTACATGCCTTGGTTTGAAACCAACGAGAGCAGTGCCGACAAAAAATGGGGATATCACTGGACAATGGCCAACAAAAATCCGAACACGATAGGCGCAAACAATCGCAGAGAAATTGCATCGTATTATTATCCCCTAATTGGTCCGTACCATTCAGGCGATAAAAATGTGATCGAAAACCATTTATTACTGATGAAATACTCCGGAATTGATGGAGTTTTAATCGATTGGTACGGCACTTATGATGTTTTTGATTACAGAATGGTCAAAGAAAATACAGAACAATTAATTGCCATGCTTAATAAAGTTGGTTTAGAATATGCCATCGTTTATGAAGACAGAGTAACCAAAAGTGCTGTTGATGCCGGAAAAGCAATTTCTGTAACCGCAGCAGCAAAAACCGATTTGGCTTATATGGAGAAAAATTATTTTGATGATGCAAACTACATCAAAGTAAACGGAAAACCATTGTTGCTAAACTTCGGACCAATTGTATTGCAAACACCAGCAGAATGGACAAACGTTTTTAATACCATAACTACAAAACCTACATTTGTCACACTTTGGGATCAGTCTGTAGAAGCGGGAGTAAATGCTTCGGGAGAATATGCGTGGGTGTATAAAGACAACTCTTACCTGACGAATTTTTATACCAATACAAAACCAAAACTAGATGTTGCAATAGGAAGTGCTTATCCCGGTTTTAAAGATTTTTATGCCGAAGGAGGGGGCGGAGCAGCGATTGGATGGACAATTGAACATAACAATGGAGCGACTTTGGATGAAACTTTAGCTTTGGCTAAAAATGCCAACCTAAACTTTTTGCAATTAATTACCTGGAACGACTTTGGCGAAGGAACCATGTTTGAACCAACCGTAGAATTTGGTTATACGTATATCGAAAAAGTAAAAGCTTTTGCCGGAGTAAAAAACACCGAATCGGTTTTTCCTGAAATCAGTAAAATGTACAATTTAAGAATCGAAAAGAAAAGCAATGCCGATGTGCAGCAAAAATTAGATCAGGCTTTTAATTATTTTGTTTCTGCACAGCCTGCAAAAGCAAAACAATTGATCAATGAAATTAAATAAAGAGTTGTAATTAATACAATTAAATAATGAAAAACATAAACTATAGATACTGTTTAATTGCTTTAGCGTCGATATTGATTTACGCCTGCAGTGCTGGTACTAAAAAAACATACACAATCAGTTCGCCTGGAAAAACCACACAATTAATTTTTGAATTAACTGTTTCCGGTCAACCGCAATACAGTTTTTCATCGAAAGGGAAATCGGTTATAGAGCCGTCTTTGATGGGATTTGAATTTCAGGGAATCCAGAAAATGACCGAAGGTTTTGAAGTGGTTTCCACCGAAGAAAAAACGTCTGATGAAACCTGGGAACAACCTTGGGGCGAATTCAAAAAAGTTCGTGACCACCACACCGAATTGATTGTTCATTTGAAAGAATCAAAAGGAGAAGAACGTTTGGTTGATATTATTTTCAGGGTTTTTGATGATGGCGTAGGATTTCGCTATTTCTTTCCGAAACAGCCTCATTTAAACAAAGTGAAGATTGCTGACGAAGCAACGCAGTTTACTTTTAAATCAGAAAATGAGGTTTGGTGGATTCCTGTTCACAGAGAAAACAGTTATTATGAAAGTACGTATCGCAAAACACCTGTTAGTAAAACAGATACTATAAACACGCCGGCAACTTTTGAAACCAAAGAAAAATTATTTGTTGCGATTCACGAAGCCAATTTAACTGATTTTGCCTCAATGACGTTATTAAAAGTAAACAATAAACAATACAAAAGTGAATTGGTGCCTTGGGCAGATGGCGTAAAAGTATATGCAGAAACACCTTTTACAACGCCGTGGAGAACGATTATTGTAGGCAAAAATCCGGGAGATTTAACAACTTCTACGATTATGCTGAATTTAAATGATCCTTCAAAGATTGAAGATCTTTCGTGGATAACACCTTCAAAATATATTGGAATCTGGTGGGGAATGCATTTGGAAAAATTCACGTGGGGACAAGGTCCAAAACACGGTGCAACCACAAAAAACACGAAAGAATATATTGATTTTGCTGCGAAAAACAATTTCGACGGTGTTCTTGTTGAAGGCTGGAATGAAGGCTGGGACGGCGACTGGACTGCCGACGGATCTGCGTTTAGTTTCGTAAAACCCTATCCTGATTTTAATCTGGAAGAAATCACCAAATATGCCGCCATGAAAAATGTTCGTTTAATTGGACATCACGAAACGGCAGGTGCTACAAAAAACTATGAAAGTCAGTTGGAAGAAGCTTTTAAACTATACAATAAAATGGGCGTAAATACCGTAAAAACGGGTTATGTAAACAAATATCTGGACAAAAAAGAATGGCATGATAGTCAATACGGAGCGCGTCATTACAGAAAAGTTATGGAAACAGCGGCGAAATATCACATCATGATCGACAACCACGAACCTATAAAAGGAACAGGTTTACAGCGTACCTATCCAAATTTTATGTCGCAGGAAGGCGGGAGAGGACAGGAATACAACGCGTGGTCTGTAGATGGTGGAAACACGCCGGAACATTTAACAACTTTGCCTTTTACAAGAATGCTTTCAGGACCGTTTGATTATACGCCGGGTAATTTCAATTTTGATTATAAAACACCATCCGGAGCGCGCGTGCAGACGACTTTGGCAAATCAATTGGCTTTGTATGTGATAGTTTTTAGTCCGTTGCAAATGGCTTCGGATTTGCCTGAAAATTATGAAGGGAAACCGGAATTTCAGTTTGTAAAAGAAGTTCCTTGCAATTGGTCAGATACAAAAGTTTTAGATTCTAAAATTGGAGAATACACCACAATTGTCCGCAAAGACTGGGACGAGAAAAACTGGTATTTGGGTTCTATAACAAATAAAGAGGCACGGGATTTAAAAGTAGCATTATCATTTTTAGATGCAGGAAAAGAATACGAAGCCGAAATTTATGCCGATGGAGCAGGAGCAAATTATAAAACAAATCCGTATCCGGTGGCGATTTCAAAACAAAAAGTAAATAACAGAACAGTTTTAGATATTAAACTCGCAGCTGGCGGAGGAACAGCTATAAAATTTTCTCCGGTACAGAAATAATTGTTTAAGTTTATTTTGAGTTATGTTTGAGTAAGAAACCCGATGTCTTTTAAGAAGATGTCGGGTTTGTTTTTTACAATGCGAAAAATCTTTGCGAGGAACGAAACAATCTCACATTGACAAAAGTTTATAGGAGCGATATGGAACGCGGATGACGCTGATTCGCAAGCGAAAACACGGATTTGCCACGGATTTTTTTTTGATTGTCTTCCTGAGCGAAGTCGAAGGATCACAAAGAAACTCCGAAAAGTAAAGTCTTTGCGAGGAATGAAGCAATCTCACGTGCTCAATCGACAAAAGTTTATAGGAGCGATATGGAACGCGGATAACGCTGATTCGCAAGCGAAGACACGGATTGTCGCGGATTTTTTTGTTTTGTCATTTCAAGCTTCAAGGATAATAACTTAAAACTTTAGAACCTTAGTATCTCAGCAACTTAGCACCTTTAAAAAAATCTAATGTTTATAAAGTTTAACATGATTTCCAAAGGTATAGGCTGCTGTTAAAGTTGGGCCATTGTAACCCCATTTTAAATATCCGTTTAGTCTCTCTCTTACGGTATCAATTTTAAAATTAAGTCCTGTGTATCCGGCTGTTAAACTGAAGTTTTTGTGTACATTATATAATAGAGATAAATTATAACTCAGAATTCTACCGTCAATGTTGTCAATTTTTACGGCGAGGTAATTAGCATTTACATAAAGACCAAAGCGTTCTCCCAGAACAAATTCTCCCCAAACTCCAACATCCGGTAATGGTGCAGTAAAATTAAAACTATCTCTGTATTCAACACTCTGTCCTTCTCCTTCAAGGCGCAGCCCTAAATCGACAAACATAACGTGTGATCCTATTAATAAACCGGCTTCGTATTTTGGTTTAGATAAAAAGGCATATCCATAAGCGATTCTTGCAATCTGAACATTAAAAAAGGCAGTTATTCTGGCATCTATATTATACGTGTGATCGCCAAAAGTAATATCTCTTTCTAAAGTTTTTGATGAATTTCTGTCTAAATTAAAATACTCAAAACCTAGTCTTGATCTTCTTGAAATACGCCACTCGAATGTTGATAAAAATGACACGCTCGATTTCGAAAATCCTAAATCGTCTTCAAGATCTATCTCGGTTGCTGTATCGGTACTATTTCTTCCAACCTGAACCTGTGTGTTGTTTAAAGGAAAAAATGCTCCTGCAGTAAATTTAAATCGTCTGGCGTGCCAGGGCAATTCATTGACATCATAATCCTGAAGATCTTCTAAATTATTATTATTTTGTAAAGTAGGTAAAGTGGTTTCGGCAGGAATTTCGGCTGTGGTTTGTGCCTGAGCTGAAAACCAAAAAAGGGAAATAACCAACAAAGAAAATAATTTTTTCATAGGATTGTTTTTTAGGTTTATTGACAAAAATTAGCAATTAAAGTTAACAAAAAAAAACGTTCTTCTTACTTTTTTTATTTTATTATTTTTTAGATTTATTTGATTATCAGTATTGTATATTTTATTTTGTAAAAATAAAGATACTTTATATGCTTTTTTAGTGAATTAATTTTGTAAGAATGTTTAAAAAGCTCAAATATTTTTTTATGAATACTGAATGTCGCGTGAGGGATAGGAGCAAGCTACCGAAGTAGCGCGGATAGCCCGACAGCATCCCGATAAGGGGGCGAATAACCGCAATGTAAATTTGCCCCCTTATCGGGATGGTGGCACGCCCAGATTGTTAAGATACTGAGAGTTGATCGTATTTTTGATTTACATTTTGGTTAGTTCAAAAAAAAGCCTCTAAAAGAGACTAATGGAAAGTTGGTTTTGTTAGACACGATTATAATCGCCTCGCCAGTGAACAATTGTCTTTTTGATGGCGTTTCCGGAGAGGTTGTTTTTGATGGCATCGTCGATTAAACCAAGCAGTTCGTTGTCTGGCGCAAAACGCAGGGCAAATAATTGATCGTCGGTTAATTTGTATTCAAATTCTTCTAATCTTTTTCCGGTTAGCGTAAAATAGCGATACCTAAGTTCGAGTCTGACAATTCTGTTTTGGAGGGTAATTGCATAATGCTGGCGAAGCATAAAAGCAAGACAGAACAAAAAAATAAAGCAGACACTTATAAATGTCCAGATTAATTTATCGTTTGTGGTGCAGACAAAATATATACTTCCTGTCAAAAATGCGATCAAAACAGGATAATAAATAAAATGATGCCATGAATAAAACCGAATATGGTTTGAATATGTTTGAATTTTCATGATTTCTTCTGCATTAAATATTAGTGTTAAATTAATAAAAGCTATTCAATAAAGAATAGCTTTTATTTAAAAATAAACTAACAACCAATATTTTATAATCTAATTCCCTGGCAATAATTTATAAGTAGTGAGTCCATATAAATTAAAAGGATTAATTATTTTAAATATCTTAAAACCTTTGGTAAAATTATCTTAGAAGCTGTCCTTTTTTGTTACATTTTAAAATGATTTTATTATAGAATTCAAATATTGAATTTTAAATTAAGGTTTCAATAATTTTCCATTCCTCTAATTTTGACTGAAAAGTTTTACTCGCATTGGCCGGACTTGATGAAGGTAAGGTGATCAAGTGATATTCTTTTTGAAGATGAACGTATTTTTTAAAGAAAGCCGCCGCTTTTTGTCCATTAAAAAGTATGGTTTTTATGTTAGGGTGATTTTTTAAGAAAGTTTCAAAATCATTGGCAATTTCATTTTTTATGGCACTGTCCAGACTTCCGACTCGTTCACAAAATTGTAAAACATCCCAAAGTGCTATTTTATTTTTTTGCAAAAGTGCTTTTTTGGTTGGATAGTTATCTGAAAAATCTTCTTTTAAAATAGTGAACATAAATTTCCAGAAATTGTTTTGTTTATGACCGTAATATTGATTGAGTTCTAATGATTTAGTACCTGGCATTGTGCCTAAAATCAAAATATTAGCATCATTAGAAGTTATTGGAGCGAAAGAAAAACTTTTCATTTTGTATTTACTTATTTAGAAGAAAAAAATTTAAATATTAGAATAATCATTTAGAGGTAATTATAAAACAAATTACAAAAATTATATAACATTTTCGGAAGGTCATTAAACGAACTTTGACAGATAGATTTTTAAGGAAATCCAACGTCTAAAAGAAATGTTTCTGTTTCTAAAAGTTTCTCAAAAATCTATTAAAAATAGAATGTAGAATTTTTAAAATCCACGCAAAATGAAAATAGTAACTATAAATACAGAGAAAATCGAAAATATTTTTGATGAGTTAACTTTAAATGTAGGCGGAAAAGTAACTTTCGATTTAGATGAATATACTTTGGAAGTCAATAATAGTTTTGCAAAAGGATCTATTACCGGTGCTTCATTCAATGATGATATTTCGTATGTGCAGTTTGATATGACTTTTTCTGCCGACGTTCGAATGAATATCTTAAACTTAAAATCGTCTCCGGTTTATTTTGCTTATTGTTCTAAAGGTAATTTATCTCACAGTTTTGGAATTACGGGCGAAGAAAGAAAATTGAAAACGTTTCAAACAGCAATTCTTTCTTCTAAACAAGATCAGGAACATGTTTTGTTTTTTGAAAAAGATAAGAAAACAAAATTTACTTTGATTATTGTAGGAACTCACGCAACTGTTAATCAAACTCATTCATTGAATGAAAATGTGAGAGAAACTTTTTTTGGTAAAAATACTGTCGAAGATTTCTTTTACATAGGTTCATATAATTTAAGAATTGCCGAAAAAATAGAGCAGTTAAATGCTGTAAATAAAAGCGGAATAGTTCGTAATTTGTTGAAAGAAGGTATTTTAAGAATTATTCTTGCTATGGAAATTCAACAACATACAGATGATTTAATTGCTGCTTCAAAAGATACAAACTGTTTGACTTTAAGAGAAATGGAAGAAATCAAAGAACTTTCTGAAGCTATAAAAGCCAATCCTGAAGAACCATTTACGATTAAATCATTAAGCAAAAAATCAGGTCTGTCACCAAATAAATTGCAGGAAGGTTTTAAAATGATTCACAATCGCACGGTTAATGATTATATTACTCACATGCGTGTTTTAAAAGCCGAAATTTTAATTAGAACGTCGGACTTGAATATTTCTGAAATTGTGTATTGCATTGGTTTTACAAGCAGAAGCTACTTCTCTAAAATCTTCAAACAAAAATTCAATTGCAGTCCAAAAGAATATAAATTCAATTTGAATCCGTTGGCTATTACAGCTTGATAAATAAGATACTAAGTTACTAAGGTTCTAAGATTCTAAGTTTTTACTTTGGAATCTTAGAATTTTTTTATTTTTGGATGAATTTTTATGCCAATTTTTTTCACAATTTTTCCCTCATTGCAAATCGTAGACGCGCACAGCAGTGCGTCTACGCAAAGATTGGACGCTAACAATTCGATATATTTTACACATTGATGTGTTTCGAAAATATACTTCGTCTTAAAAAACCTTAGAATCTTAGTCCCTCAGAACTTAGTATCTCAAAAAAAAATATATATTTGCATAACTAATTATGTAATCAATTATAAAATGGATTTTTTTAATAAAGTAGGTAAGGTGGCTTTAGGAAGCCGTTTGCGGTTAATGACAGCAATAATTACAGATGATGCTGCAAAAGTTTACGAATTGTATGGAGCGGATTTTATGCCAAAATGGTTCCCGGTTTTTTATACACTTACAGAAGAAAGAGAAATTACGATTACTGAAATTGCTAATGAAATTGGACATTCGCAACCTTCAGTAAGTAAAATTGTTCAGGAAATGATTACCGCAGGACTTGTAAATGATAATTTAAAAACGACAGATAAACGCAGAAATATTGTGGCTTTGACAGAAAAAGGATTAATCCTGTCTAAAAAAATAAAATTGCAATGTATTGATGTTGAGGCTGCTGTTGAATCTCTGATTTCTGAATCAAATCATAATTTATGGGCTGCGCTCGAAGAATGGGAATTTTTACTGGAGCAAAAATCATTGTTTAAAAGAGTAAACGAACAGAAAAAAATGCGTGAAAGCCAGGATGTTCAAATTATAGAGTATACTCCCGAATATCAGGAAGCTTTTAAAGCTTTAAATGAGGAATGGATATCAACGTATTTTGAAATGGAAGAAGCAGATTATAAAGCATTGGATAATCCTAAAGAATATATTTTGGATAAAGGCGGAAAGATTTTGGTTGCCTTATATCAAAATGAACCCGTTGGTGTTTGCGCCCTGATTAAAATGAATGATAAAAATTATGATTTTGAGATGGCAAAAATGGCTGTTTCACCAAAAGCGCAGGGAAAAAGTATTGGCTGGCTGCTTGGTGAAGCAATTGTAAAAAATGCTAAAGAACTTGGCGCGTCAAAGTTATATCTGGAAAGTAATACAATCCTTAAACCCGCAATTAACTTATACCATAAATTAGGTTTCGAGAAAGTTTCTGGTTTGGCAACACCTTATAAACGTTGTAATATTCAAATGGAGCTTATTATTAAGTGAGATTCTAAGATTCTAAGTTGCTAAGGTTCTAAGTTACAGAGTGAAGGTTCAAAGTGGCAAAGGTTCTAAGTTGCTAAGATTAAGATATAGAAACCCTTAGATTCTTAGCAACTTAGCACCTTAGCACCTATCTATGAAACCTATAATACTCCAAATCCTGATTTTTTATGTTGTTTATAGAGTCAAGAATTGAGTTCATTGCAATAACGCTAAAAGTGATTCCGTTACCGCCAAAACCTAATACATAATGTTCATTTTTGTCTGGATTTGGTTTTCCGAAGTACGGTAAGCCATCTTTGGTTTCGCCAAAAGTTCCTGCCCAGGAATAATCTAATTTGAATTTGACTTTTGGGAATTTTCTTTGGAATTTCTTTAAAAGATAAATTTCTTTTTTGGGTAATAATTTGTCTCTTTTTTTCGCATCTCTAAAATCTTCATCGCCACCGCCCATAATAATTCGGTTATCCGGGGTTGCTCTAAAATAAACGTATGGCGTAGACGTATCCCACAAAATGGCATTTTTAAATACTTTTGGTAATTCAGGAATGCTTTCGGATGTGATTACATAGGTGCTTTTTAAATCGACCACTTTTTCAGTAAGTGTTTCGGTACTTTCGTAACCGGTACAATTTACAATATGATCTGCTGTTATCGTACATTTATCTTCAGTATGTGCAACGAGTTTTCCCTTTTGATTTTGGGTAGAAGTAATGTTGGTACGATCGTAAATCTTCAGTCCTTTATTTTCGCAATAAACGAGTAAATCCTGCGCCAGTCTATACGGATCCATCACCGCGGCAGTTTTAGATTCTATTGCTGCAATGGCATTTAATCCCATTTTTTCAAGATCCCATCTTTCAAGCCAGGTAACATCAAAGCCATGCTCTTTTCGGCATTTGAATTCGGCTTTTAAAAACGGAAGATCTTTTTTAAGAGAACAAAAATAAATGCTTTTTTTAAACTCAAATCCGCATTCGCTTTTTATGGCATCACATATTATTCGCAAATCAAAAATTGCTTTTTTTCCGTTTATATAGCTGTTAACGGCACAATCAACTCCTCTTAGTTTTATAAGATCATGAAGAGATACATCAATTTCATATTGAAGTAATGCGGTACTGGCGGCAGTGCTTCCGTTACACATATCACGACGGTCAATAATTGTTACCTTTTTTCCTTCGTTAATAAGTTTATATGCCATTAATGCACCGGTAATTCCACCGCCAATAATTAGTATTTCAGTAGTAATATCTGAGTCTAACGACGGATAGCTTGTATCCATTGCATGCTTTAACGGCCAGTAAGTTTCTGATGAGCGTAACTTCATTTTATTTGGTTTTGGTACGTATTTTTATTCTGTTTTTATCCTTGCGTTCGTGTTGATCATGTGCTTCGTCAATAGAATGCGATGTTTTGATACTTACTTCGTTTTTAGCAAGCTCGCTTAGTCTGTGATAATATTTTTGAATAATAATCATTTCTTCTTCGGTCATACTTTCAATATCGACCAGACTATTGCTTGAATATTTATTGGAAGCTACCAATTCGTTTAATTTCAATTGAATGGCAAGTGAATCCTTATTCTGCGCTTTCTGAATTAAAAAAACCATTAAAAAAGTGATAATTGTGGTTCCTGTATTAATAACCAATTGCCAGGTTTCAGAATAATTGAAAATAGGGCCACAAACAGCCCAAACTATCACAATTAAAAAAGCACTTAAAAAAGCGGTTGTGCTTCCTGCAGCTTTTGAAACATGCGAAGCAAATTTTTCGAATGCGCTATTTTGTTTTTTCTTTTCCATTTGATTCTATTTTTTTCGTTTTTTACTGACTTTTTCTTCCTTAATCACTTTGTTATTTTTCTCATCATAAACGGCGTCATCAATTTTTTGACCTGTTTTGCTAAAAATTTTAATTTTAGGATCTTCGTGTGTTCCCGTAATTACAATTGGAAATCCAACAATACCAAACGGCGGAAGTCCCAATCGCATTCTTAAATCCAGTAATCCGTCAAAACTTGTGGTACCTTTTATAGTAGGCTTAAAACTGGCAACGCTAAATGTAAATGGCTCAATATGAATTAAATTATTATCTATAGATGATTTAATTTCGATACCTTTCATATCCGGATTATTCAGGCCGTCTTGTCCGGTTTTAGAACTTATTCCGTCAAATAATTTCAATCCCTTTACTTTTACATCGCGAAGATTTAAAGTTCCGCCACCTTCAAGTGATTCGTAAATTGGTCCCATATTTCCGTTCAAATCTCCTTTTATATTATAATCAACGCCAATAATTCCCTGTGCTTTTTCGGCAGCAGAAACCATATCATGAAACATTGGAATCTCTTTATAAGCTCTTTGCACACTAAAATCCTTAGCAGTAAAATGAGCATCAAAATGCGCCGAAGTTGGCGATTCATCTTTATAAGTAGCGTTGATTCCCAAAATACAATCGATGATATTAAAATTGGTGTTTTCGAGATAAAAACCTGCTTTTGTAATGCCAATTTTTCCGGTTAGTTTATTTAAAACAAGTCCGTTATATTCAACTTTGTTTACGTTTGCCGTTAAACCAACATTTAGGTTTTTCGGTACAATAACAACACCGCTCATTTTTGGATGATCTTCTTTGGCGTATTGTACTTCAGTATTTCGATCTGTATTTTCGCCTTTTTCGAGCGCCATAAATTCATCAACATTAATCAGTTTTGATTTTAAGTTGAAATTACCGCTCAAGGTTCCGTGCGATTCCAGAAAGTAATTGATTGTATTTAGCAGATATCCATTGATCGCAAAATCTGATTTTCCATAAAAAGCATCAAATTTTTCAAACCACATTTTCTCGTTCTGAAAACGGAAATTTCCCTGTTTGATATAAAATGCTTTAGGAAAAAGTTCAGAAGTTGCCTTAATATTTTTCAGAATAATGGTTCCCCGATTATCCAGTTTGCTGTATTGTCCGGTTGTGGCGTAGCTTTGTTTTCCTTTTAAAGAAAGATCGGCTTTTGCCCAGCCTGTAATGTCGACACCTTTTTGAGAAAACACTTTGTAGATTCTGCCCACATTCAATTCGCCTTTAATTTTAGCATTGTAAGCCAAATCATTAAAGTCAGAAAGCGTTGCGTTTACATACATCGGATTTCCTTCAAAAACAAAAGATGCCGGCGCAACAGCCACAATCAAATCCTCAAATGTTCCGGCTTTATTGAGCACATTGGCAATAAAAGTAATATCGGTAATTGGGTTAGGGTAGGAGTCTGTTTTTAGAGAACCGTTTCGCAATGAAATCCCTCCAATTGTTTTAGGGAATAATTTTTTTGAAGTACTAAAAACACCTTTCGCCTGAATATTGGTTTTTAAAATTCCTTTTAAATCAATTGTACTCAAGCCCAAAGCAGCGTCAACAGTAGCCAGATCGAGTGCGCCTTTTACGCTTGCGTCGACCGTCATTTCGTTAAATCCTTTGCTATGCAGATAAGCGGTAAAATAATCTTTTTCGCCAACCTTAAATTTTAAAGTTCTTAAGTTGATTAATAATTTTTCGACATCAAGAGAAGGTAAAACGGTATTTAGATCCATCTGAAAATCAGTCAATGGAGCGGGTGCATTTTGGTAATTAATCGCGCCTTCGTTGATTTTTAAATTGAAAGCTAAATCTGGTTTTTGATTTTTTGAAACATTATAATTTCCTCTAAAAGATAAAAGCAAATCACTTTTTCCGGAAATTTCAGTTTCATCCAGCCAGGTTAAGTATTCTGGCGGCATTACAGAAAATAAATCTTTTACGGTTGTATTTTTTGAAGCTGCCTTAATATTTATTTTGTATCCGTCTCGTAAAATCGTAAATAAACCAGTAAATGTTAGAGGTAATTTGTTGATTCTTAATTCGTTTTTTTGAAGAATAAACGAAAGCGCATGTGTGTTAATTCTGGTAATTAAATCGGCACGTAATTCTTTCTTTCTCAGATAAGCAGTTCTGTTATAATAAAAATCGATGTTGTCAATTTTGGCATCGGTATTTAAATCAAAAATATCTTCGCTCAAATTTCCTTTTCCGACATAATTAAAACCTTTTGCATCGATCAGAATCTTTGCCGATCGATCGTTGTATTTTACGTGACAATCTTCAAGATCAATACGTTCTAAACGAATTGCTGTTCCTTCTTCGGGATTATCGGCTTTGTTTTTGTCTTCATCCGGAGCTTTATAAATATTGTAATTGGCTTGTCCTTTTTGGTTTACCATTACGTTTATTAGGGCGTTGGAAACGTATAATTTATTGATTTTTACTTCGTTGTCAAAAATCAGCCTTTTTAAGTTGATGCCAAAAGCAACCTGTTCTGCTTTTATCAAAGTATCGTTTCCAAACGGCGCAGAACCTGTAAGGGACAAATCATCAAGCGAAACGGTTAACGACGGAAAATGCGTAAAAAATGAAAGTCTCGATTTTGAGAACTCCATTTTTGTATCCAGTCTTTCATTGGCAATTTTCTTTACTTCAGAGGCTACTTTGCCGGGAAACAATAGCGGAATGAGAAATAACAACAGCAAAATTGATGCTATTGTTATTCCTGTTACTTTGAGTGCTTTTAAGGCAATATTTTTGAAAGGCGAATTCATAGGCGTGTATTAAATTACTTTTTGGCTTTGTCTGCAGCTTCTTTTTTTTCAGCTTCTGCTTTTTTGGCGTCTTCTTCTTTTTGTTTTTCTTCTTTTTCTTTTTGCTCTTTCGCTTTTTCTTCTTTTTCCTTTTGTGCTTTTTCAGCCTTTTCTTTTTGCTCTTCTTTCTTCTCTTTCAGTTCTTCCTGCTTTTTTTCTTTTTCTTTTTCTTTTTCTTTTTCTTTTTTCTTGAAGTAGCCTTTTAGTAAAAAGTTGCTTTTTGCAGCTTCCATATTTTCGCTGAAACCTTTTGTACCAGATTCAAGATTTGAAAGGGTATTCGAAACGCTGTTTGCCATTTTATCATCACGAACTAATCTCGCCAAAGCACCGTTTCCATTATTCATACTATGACTAAAAATGGCTAACTCTTCAGTAATTATACCGGCATTATCAACGCTTTTTTTAACGCTTTTCATGATATCGTTCATTTCGATTCCGTTGACAGAAGCTATGGCTCCGCCGTTTTCGACTACTTTAGTCGATTTAACGCCAGGAGAAATCGTTAATACTTTGTCTCCCATTAACCCATCAGATCCTATACTGGCGCGGGCATCTGTTTTAATAAATTCGCGAACTTCATCTTTGATAACCATACTTACCACTACCGAAGAATCATTTATTAATCTGATTTCTTCAACCGTTCCGATATTTATTCCTGAAAAACGAACATTGTTACCCACTTCTAAACCGCTTACGGTTTTAAATTGTGAAGTGATGTTGAATGTTGAACCAAACAGGTTTTTTTGTTTCCCGATAAAGTAAATTGCTATTATAAAAAGCAACAAACCAATTGTTACAAACATTCCTAATTTCCAAGTATATCCAGATTGCTTATCCATGATTTCTATTTTTGTTTTTTAGTTTTATTGAAAAAAAGAGCGTACCCATTCGTCTTCGCTTTTTTCTAGTTCTTCGTATGTTCCTTCGGCATGAATTACACCATCTTTTAAAACCATAATTCGGTCTGCAGTAAGTTTGGCACAGGCCATATCGTGTGTAATAATGATAGAAGTTGTTTTGCGTTTATGTTTTATGTCGAGAATCAACTCGCTGATTTCTCTTGATGTTATCGTATCTAAACCTGTTGTTGGTTCATCATATAAAATAATTTCGGGTTTTAGGATTAAAGTTCTGGCTAAGCCAATTCTCTTCTGCATTCCGCCGGATAATTCAGATGGCATTTTATCAATAGCCTCACTTAATCCTACGCTGTCTAGTGCTTCAATAACTTGACTTTCAATTTCTTCAGCGCTTAAATCTCTTTTGTGTTTTCTTAGCGTAAAGGCTAAATTTTCTCTAACCGACATTGAATCGTATAAAGCACCGCTTTGAAATAAAAATCCAATTCTGACCCTGATCTCATTGAGTTCACTTTTTTTAAGATGTAATACATTTTCATCAAAAACCTTGATTTCGCCTTTATCAGGCTCAATTAAACCAACGATGCATTTTATAGTAACCGATTTTCCGGAACCGGAACGGCCTAAAATCACCAAATCTTCACCTTTGTTTACGGTAAGATTCACGCCTTGCAAAACTTTATTGTTTTTGCCAAAGGTTTTGTGTAAATCCTTGATTTCGATGATCGCTTTCTTATCTTTAGCTTTCTGTTCTTTTTCTATATGTTTTTCTTCCTTGATCATCTTTAAAAAAATAAATCGGTTATTTGCACGGCTATCATATCTATAATAAAAATGGTCAAAGATGCCGTTACAACAGCAGAGTTTGCGGCTCTACCAACACTTTCGGTTCCGTTTGCGGCGTTGAATCCTTTATAACATCCAATCATTCCAATAAAAAATCCGAAGAAAAAAGTCTTTATCGTTGCCGGAATCAAATCCAGAAATTCCAGAGACTGAATAATTTGTGTGAGGTATCTGCGAAAATTGACATCACCATGAATATTTACGCCCACGTAACCACCCATAATTCCTATTGCATCTGCAAAAAAAACTAATATCGGAACCATTAATGTACAGGCTAAAATGCGCGTTACAACCAAATAATTATAAGGATTAATAGCAGAAACTTCCATTGCATCAATTTGTTCTGTTACTTTCATAGAGCCTAATTCGGCACCAATTCCTGACGAAATTTTTCCTGCACAAATCAGGGCTGTAATAACAGGTGCAATTTCTCTTATTAGCGAAAGCGCCACCATACCCGGCAACCAGGATTCGGCACCAAATTTTACCAAAGTTGGTCGCGATTGCATGGTAAGCACAAGTCCCATAATGAAACCTGTTATGGCTACAAGCGGCAATGATTTATATCCGATGATATAACATTGTTTTAAAAATTGTCTGGTTTCGTAAGGAGGTATAAATACTTCCTTAAAAAACTGCTTTGCAAACAACGTTGCATTTCCTACTTCTTCGAATGTATTTTTTAAAGTGAGTATCAAAATAAGTTGTTTTTAGTTGGTGAGATTAGATTGAAAATCAATATTTTAACATATTGTATTTTCCTTTCTTATTTAATATTAAAGTTATCTTAATTGTTAACGAAAAATATTACAGAACTTTTTTTCAAGTTTATATAATTTACATCGTAAGCAATAACTTTAAAAGATTTACGTTGCATGGGAGTAGATTTTAAGGGGGATTTTATGCGAACTAATTATTTTACCGCAAAGCACGCAAAGATTTTTGTCTGGTCATATGTTTAGAAAACATAAAGTTCGCAAAGCTTTGTATTGATTTAGCTTTGCGAACTTTTCTCTTTTTATAAAAACCTCAATAGTTAAAAAAACTTTGCGTGCTTTGCGGTAAAATTTTACTTTATTCGAAGTCTTCTTAAAAACAAAAAATCCCTTCTTGAAAAAGAAGGGATTTTACGGTAACAATCTGTTACTCAAATATAGTTATGGTATAGTTAAGATATTATGAGTTAATAGCCATATCAGTTTTTGCTTTCATTAACGGAATCACTTTACTTTCTGATAATTTCAGGTTCTCCATTATTAATCTTGCGGTTAAATAACAAACTGTCGATTCTGCACCCTGATTTAGGTTTACATTCTCTTTTTCCAAACCATCATATCCACCGCCGCTAACCGGGTTGTACATAATTTGGTTCAAATGATTTTTACCCAAGAACCAGTTAAAGGCAATTTTCATCAAACGTTTGTATTCTGGAGTTTTAAATGCGCTGTAAAACGAATTTAAAGTCTGAATCATGTAGGAAACATCAATTGGCTGTTCTCCGTATTCTGCTGGTTCTGAGTCTTTATGATACCAGCCATTATTTGAAATTACTTTGAAATTATCCCCTTTATAAGTTTTAGAGATTAAGAAATCTAGCGATTCCAGAGCCACTTTTTTATAAATAGGTTTGTTGGTTACCAAATAAGCATATAGCATTGATTCGGGTAAAATTCCGTTTCCGTATGTTAAATAATTTTCAAACCATTTCCAGTCTTTAGTAGCATGAACTTCATAATTGTATAACAATTTCGCGTTTAGCTTATTGATAATGGCTGCCACATATAAATTAGGAATAGCGCTATGATATAAATACAAACCTTTTGTTGCAAAACCTATAGAACGAGGCGATTGAATAGTTTCGGCCCATTTTAAAGAATTCAATAAACATTTTGAAGCTTTTTTAGCAATTGCTTCAGGCAGAATTTTTCTAATAGAAACAACTGTTCCTAATGCCCAGATTCCGCGTGCGTTAGAATCTTCCAGATTTACTTCGGCATTTTGCTCAATATGTTCGCGATTGTTTTCATCAACATAATTCATGAAATTACCTTTTGGTTTTTGGCAGCGCTCGATAAAATCCAGATAAATTAAAATATATGGCAAATCGGCTTTGTCTTCTGTAAGTTTGTAATGCATACAAAGTGCTACCAAAGCTCTTGCATTATCATCTAAGGTATAACCTGAAGAAAGGTCCGGAACAGAAATTTTGCTGAACTGAATCATTCCAAGTTCTGTTGTCATTTTTTTAACATGTGCTAATTCAATTGGCGGATATGTAAATTTAATTTCTGTCGCATCTTCAATCAGTTTTTTGTATGTATTGATGTGCGCAATTGCTATATTTTCCCAAGAGCAGGCGCGTGTTTTTCTAAAGGCGTTTTTACCCATTTCTTCTCTTAGATTTTCATCAGAAAGTAATTTTATTGCAGCTTCTGCAAATTGTTCTTCATTTCCAATGTCAACCAGAATTCCTGAATCTTCTGTAAGGACTTCTTTTGTATGCGGAATTTTTGATGCGACAATTGGGCAAGCGCAACTCATTGCATAAGAAAAAGTGCCGCTTACTGCCTGATTTGGATCTTTTGATGTAAACAGATAAATATCTGTAGCCTGCAAATAGCTTAAAAGTTCTTCTGTTTCAAGATATTGGTTGATGAAACGAACATTGTCATGCAAGTCTAATTCGTTAACAATAGCTTCTAGTTTTTCACGATATGTATCTACGCCATCAATAATTAAATTAGGGTGTGTTCTGCCAATAATCAGATAAAGTGCATTTGGTGTGTGTTCGACAATTTTGCGCAAAGATCTTAAACCTGTTTCAATATTTTTTCCTTCGCCCAAAAGACCAAAAGTTGATAACACTTTTCTGTCTTCAATTCCAAATTTTGCTTTTGCCGTTTCCGGTGCTTCATAAACAACAACGTGAGTTCCGTGAGAGATAGTTGTAATAAAATCTTGTGGAATGTTGTAATCATTAATCAATATTTCTTCAGACCTTTTGGTCATTACAAATACAGAATTACTATAACTCAAAAGTAATTTTACAAATGTTTTTAATTCGTTGTTCGGGTTAGGAAGTACGGTATGAAACGTAAACGTCACAGGTTTTTTGATCACATTTAAGAAATCTAATAAATGGTCGCCGTAATTTCCGCCAAACAATCCAAATTCATGTTGAATATGAACTAGTTTGACGCTTTCGTCATCATTAATTTCTTCGGCAACTTTTGAGTATTCTTCTCTGTTATTGGTGTTTAAAGTAAAAGCTTGTGTTGGATTTTCTTTTGGTTCCTTAACCAATTCGCAAATTTCACATGCTATAGATTTACCAAAAACATCGGTAATACCTTTTATTGTATCCTGCGTATAAGTAGCAATTCCACATTGTGTTGGTGGAAATGTTGATAAAAAAACGATTTTTGATTTATTAGATATTGCTTTCATGGGGATTACTTTTTAATTCGTTTAATAAGTCATTTAAGTTCACAGAGGCTACCGCAATTTTGTCATCGGCAGCACCATAATATATATAAAGAAGGTCGTCAAAAATGGCTGTTCCCGTTGGAAAAACTACATAATTTACATAACCATGTCTTTCATAGTATTCTGATGGTGTTATCAGAGGTATTTTTAACCTTGATAAAACAATCTGCGGATTATTTATATCCAGCATTGCGGCGCAAGCATGATACACTAATCCTTTTTCTCTTTTTTCGGATGAATGGTAAATAAGCAACCAGCCATCCGGGGTTTCGATAGGAGGAGCACCCGGGCCAATATGACTTGTTTCATGGTCATATTTAGGTTCCATTACGAGATAATCAGGCAGGTTTTTTAAATAATCTTTCCAATAATCTTCGGTTAGGTCTTTCTTCTTTTCAAAACTAAATATTTGTATAGATGGAAATAAGCGGTGTAATCCAACAAATTTTCCATTTATTTTTTTGGGAAATAAAACCACGTTTTTATCCCACACAAATAGATTTTCTTTAATAGTTTCTGTCAAAGGATAATTTCTTTTGACATTAAAAGCAAGTATTTTGGCAATACTTGGATTTTCTAAATGTTTTCTAATCAGGTTTGTAAATTCATTCAAAATGAATTTCGGCGTAATAATTCCTTTCTTTTTAAATTTTTTCAAATCTTTCGAAACCGCTAAAGCTCCGCACGCATTTATTCCGTCATAAGTAACATAGGTGAGGTAATACAAATCATCAATTTTTGTAATCCTCGGATCTTCAACTCCATGAATTTCATAAATGTATTCGGGAACAAAGATTGGTTCAGTATTTCTTTCTGCTAAGGTCATTGGTCCTTCGAATCGACAATATCCTATAGTAGAAAAGTTACCTTTTTTTGCAGCTCTGTAAAACATGTGTACTGAATTTCCGTCTTGAAAAACGGCAGGATTTAAAACTCCTAATTCTTCAAAAGACCTTTCGGTTTTTTCAAGTACAACACCATGTTTTGTAGCCAATTCCATACGTTCTTTTTAAATATTATCTAAAATTAGATCGAAGGCAAGGGTACGATTAATCCAATCGACTAAAAATTTAACTCAAAAGCATTTTCATGGGAATTCTATAAGACTAAAATTGGAATTCTGATACTTTTTTGTAAGTTACTCATTTATTGTGTTTTATATTTGATTGCGCTAATAAATTATTGGATAGAGTTAATAAAGCTTTTATTTAAGAAAGAAATTTGAATAACAAACAGACCCAAAAAGTCACTTTTATTAACTAAAAACAAATCATATGTTACGTTGGACAGTCATTTTTATTATTCTAGCTATAGTAGCCGGAATATTTGGTTTTGGTGGAATTGCCGCTGGAGCAGCTAGTATCGCAAAAGTTTTATTCTTCATATTTATCGTATTATTTATACTTTCATTAATAAGCGGAAGAAGAAAAGTTTAGTGATAAACTGATTAATCATATAAATCAAAAAAAGCGATACTTTGGGGAGTGTCGCTTTTTTTTGTTTGTTATCTTTTGTTTCAGATTTCAAGTGGCATTACGCTGTTAAACCCGACAGGTTTTTAAAATCTGTCGGGTTTGTCGTATGTATCGTTAAGAAAATTGAATATTTATTTAAAAGAATAAAACTTTCGCGCTATAAACGCAATTGGAAATCCGATACAAAATATCAGAATCAAGACCGATAAGATTAAAGGAAAATCTAAATGTTTAGCCGGTAAAACCGGAAATACAATTGGCAGAACAATCAAATTCATTACAATCCAGACAAAAATGCCATACAGAAATCCCGAAACGAGGGCGCTCTTTTTTAAGAAGGTTAAATAGGGATAAATAATAAAATAAAACCAGGCAAAAAGAAAGGCAATTATAAAATGGAAACCCAATCCGTACCAAGCCATTTGTGAGTGATTGTAGGCCTCTTTTTTGAATATTCCGCTGGCAATAGATTGCAGGATTTTTATTGGAGTTGTTTTTTGTAATAGAATTGCGTAGATAAAAATCGCTGCTAAAATATCAAGTGTTCCGGCAATTAATCCTGCTAAAAATATTGTTCCCGCTTTTGATTTCATATAATTATTTTAGAGTTTTGTCGCATAATTAAAAATATCTTGTAACTGCTTCGTATGTCGTTGGACATGAATTAAACCAAAATAAATCCATTCTAAAATGGTGAATTTTCCAAATCCCGGAACTTCAAAATCAAGACATGTAAGCGTTAAATCACAAGTTTCTGAAGCGTTAAGTAAATCAGATTCTATATTAAGCAGGGTTAACGTTAGCGAATTTTTGCTGTAATCCTTAATTTCAGGTTTTATAAAATCGGGTGCATCCATTTTTGTTTTGAAGTCTAAAAAGATGCTTTCAATCTCTTTAATTTTTTCATCAGGTTTTCTGGCCGTTTTTTCCGTTTTTCCGGCAAATAATTCGGGATAACCGGAACAGACAAGAATAATATGCTGTGTTGTTTGTGCGGCAGTCCAACTGCCTTTGTACGGAACGGTATTTAATTCAATTTCAGAAAACTCAGAAAGAATCCCGTTTAATTTTTTGAATGTTTCAACAATATCTTTTTGCACTATTGTTTTCATCTTTTTTAATTTAAATGGTCAATTTATCTACAGATGTGATCCACCAGATGTTTTCAAAAGGATCCGTTACACCACAAGTTCGGCCGTAATTTTGATCGCTTAATTCCATTAAAACTGTTGCACCTTCAGCGATTGCTTTTTTAAAACTTTCATCGGCATTAGGTACATATACAAATAAGTTAGCGTTTTGGACTTTAAAATCTTTGGTTTCGTCTGTCACCATAATAGTGCTGTTGTGCATCGTGATTTCAGCATGCTGAACTGTTCCGTCTTCGCGCAATAATGGTGCTTGTAATTCAGTCGCATTAAAAACGTTTTTTGTAAATTCTATAAATTTTAATGCTCCCTTTACAATTAAATACGGCATTACAACCTGATGATTTTTTGGTATGTTCATTTTTCTGTTATTTAAGATTGCTGATACAACCAAATTTACGATTTTAAATTAAACTTCTGAAAATCAATATTTTGAATTGATTAAGGAAGCGGTTCACAATGATAACCGTAAGAATTTAACAGTTCAATAATGCGGTGATTTGAAATTGATGCAGCATGAACCCGCAAAATTTTATCACAATCTTCGAGATCAAAATTGATGATGCTGTTTGGAAAATGCTCAAGAAGTTTCATCACAATCATTTTTGATTGCTCCATTTCCTGAACATTTGTTTTAAAAACTTCTATCATCGGTTTTTGCATTTATAAAGCGATGTTTTTGTATTGCTCTATTTTATGGTGATAAATATATGAAGTCGCCAAAATCGCTAAAAAGATTAAAGGAAAGAAAGATTGAAAATCAACTCCATCAACCGCAAAATGGCTTATTGAAGCAAATATAAAATCGAAAGCAAAACCTGCATAAGCCCATTCTTTAACACGATTTGAAACTTGCGGAATCACTAATATCAATACGCCGATAATTTTAAAAACGACTAAGGCATTCCCAAAATATTCAGGATATCCAAGGTGCCTGATTCCTTCTTTTGCCATTTCACTTTGAGAAGTCAGTGCTGGCATAACACCTTCAAACAGGAAAATAATAATAGTTGTAATCCAGAAAATCATCTTTGCTTTTTTCATTGGTTAATATTTAAATAGTTATTAGTTAATTACTTAATACAAATCTACCAATGTTATTTTTTATAATGAATAGGTATTTGCGACTATTTTAGGGTCATTTGGGACAGATGTTTGATTTTAGAGTTTAGAGTTTAGAGTTTAGATTTTTAGATTTTTAGATTGGAGGAAAGAAGAAAGAAGCAAGAGAAAAAAAATAGAGAATAGAATAAAGATGATAAAAGAAAGATCAATTTTGAATCTGCTTAAATCTGTATAATCTGCGTGAAACTTTTTTAAGTAAAGTAATCTCAAAGATTGCCAGACTAAGCGTCCCGAAGCCTCGGCACGCTCAGGAAGACATAAATGAGAGTAAAAAAATCCGTGACAATCCGTGTTTTCGCTTGCGAATCCGCGTCATCCGCGTTCAAAAAACTTTGTGTCTTAGTGCCTTAGTGGCAAAACAAAAAAAAACGCTGCAAAACCGAAGTCTTGCAGCGTAATCTCAAATAAATAATTAAAAACGGGTATTATCTCCAGCCTCCGCCTAAAGCGCGATATAACTCAGTATTGGCAGAAAGTTGTTGTCTTTTAATGTCAGCTAATTCTAATTCGCTTTGCAGTAAATTTGCCTGCGCAGAAAGTACTTCAAGATATTCAGCCATTCCGTTTTTGAATAACAGATTCGAATTTTTAATAGCTTGTTGCAATGTTTTTACACGCTCTTGCAGAAAAGTTTCCTGTTGCTCTAATTTTTCAACTCTTACCAAAGCATCAGCAACTTCGCTTACAGCAACTAAAACCGATTGTCTGAAAGTTAAAACTGCTTTTTCTCTTTCCGCGACAGCGATGTTATATTGCGTTCTTACTCTTTTATTGTTGAATAAAGGCTGTGTTAAACCTCCGGCAACAGTTCCGAATAATGAAGCGGGAATGTTAAACCAACTGCTGGTTTCGAAAGAGTTAACTCCGCCCTGAGCAGTAATTTTCAATGCAGGATATAAATCAGCTTTTGTGATTCCAACATTCGCATTGGCAACTTTTAAAGCTAATTCTGCACTTTTTACATCGGGTCTTCTGCTTACTAAACTAGACGGAATTCCGATTGCGTTATTGTTTTTAACTTCAATTGAACTCAAACGAGTAGTTCTTTCTTTTGAATTCGGAAAAGATCCTGTTAAAACACTCAAAGCGTTTTCCTGAATAGCAATGTTTTGTTCCAATAACGGAATCAGTTGTTGCGAACTCAGTTTTTGTGCCTCAGATTGTTGAATTCCTAATGAAGTTACCTGACCAGCATCAAATTTTAATTTGATAATAGTAGTTGTACTATCATTTAATTTTACGTTTTGTTTTGCAATTTCTAATTGTGCGTCCAGCATCAAAAGATTGTAATATCCTTTTGAAACATTGGCTACGATATTAGTCTGCAATGCTTTTCTAACTTCTTCAGATTGAAGATAACCTGCATAAGCGCCTTTTTTCTGATTGCGGATTTTTCCCCAAATATCAGCTTCCCACGAAAGTGAAGCTCCTGCAGAATAATCATCGATGTGTTTTTGACCCAAAGCCTGATTTAAATTCATTCCCGTAAAACTATTGTCAGACGGATTGCTGGTACTTGCATTCACAAATAAATTCACCTGAGGCACATTTCCCCATTTTGATTGTGTGAATCTGTATTGTGCAATTTCGATATTTTTGGTAGCGATTTGCAAATCATTATTTCTTGCCACAGCACTATCAATCAATTGAATAACATCTTTCTCTGTAAAGAAATTTTTCCACTCCACATCGGCAATACTCGTTGTATCTGTTGAAGTTGATGCATTCCTGAAATTTTCAGGAAATGCATCTTTTGGAGTTTCAATATCCTTCGAAACCTTACAGGATATTACTGTGGTGATCAAAATGGCGACCATCACGATTTTGGTTATATACTTTTTCATTTTATATGTTGTCATTAAATTTCTGTACAAGTATCTTTTCTGTTATCCAGATCTTTAGCGATTTTGTACGATATATAGGCGATGCCAATAATGATGGTCACCAGGATTGTCGTTATATAATTTTCCATTCTTTATTTTTCTTCTTCGTTATGAATTACGGCTACCGGTTTTCCGGAAACCTTTTCTTGTAAATGTTGGAATACGATAAATAAAACCGGGATGATTAACAACCCAAGAATTACTCCCGAAATCATACCTCCGGCGGCACCAATACTAATAGAGTGGTTACCCTGAGCAGAAGGTCCTGTGGCACTCATCATCGGAATTAATCCTACTACGAAAGCCAGCGACGTCATGATAATTGGACGTAAACGTAATTTTGCAGCGTCTATAGAAGCTTTTACTAATGCCTGACCTGATTTTCGTTTCTGCACGGCAAATTCGACAATCAAAATGGCATTTTTGGCGAGCAGTCCAATAAGCATTACCAATGCAACCTGTACATAAATGTTGTTTTCGATTCCGGTTAAACCGATGGCTACGAAAACTCCAAAAATACCTGCAGGGATTGAAAGAATTACTGCTAAAGGCAAGATGTAACTTTCATACTGTGCAGCAAGTAGGAAATAAATGAATATCAAACACAATAGGAAAATTGTTGCCGATTGACCTCCTGAAGAAATTTCTTCGCGGGTTTGTCCAGAAAATTCAAATCCATAACCTGCAGGCAATTGTTGTGCTGCCACTTCTTCAATTGCTTTAATGGCATCTCCGGAACTAAATCCAGGTTTCGGAATCGCATTTATACCAATTGAGTTAAATAAATTGTATCTCGAAGCAGTTTCAGAACCATAAATACGGCTTAGTTTTACCAAAGTATTTAACGGAACCATTTCGCCATCTTTATTTTTTACAAAGACACGATCAATCGCTGATGGATCTGCTCTGTCTGCAATATCTGCCTGAACTACAACTCTGTAATATTTACCAAATCGGTTGAAATCAGAGGCTTGTGCGCTACCAAAATAAGCCTGCATGGTTTGCAGAATGTCTTTTACTTTTACCCCCAATTGATCTGCTTTTGCATCATTAATATCCAATTGTAATTGAGGATAATCGGCTTTGAAAGAAGTAAAGGCTACAGCAATTTCAGGTCGTTTCATCAATTCTCCGATAAAGTTTTGAGAAATTCCACTAAATTTATCCAGTTTACCTCCGGTTTTATCCTGAAGAACTAAATCTAAAGCTTCAACGTTACTAAATCCGGGAACGGTTGGGAAACTAAATACGAAGAAACTTCCACCAGAAATTGCGCCTAATTTGCCACGAACTTCATTCATAATTTCATCAATATTTTTTACTTTTCCACGTTCTTCATTTGGCTTAAGCAATACGAAAACTACTGCAGAAGATGGACTTGTAGAGTTTGTCAATAAGTTGAAACCAGAAATTGCGGTTACAAATCGTGATGCATCAAGACCTCTTAATGTGTTTTCAGCTTCTGTCATTACTTTTTGAGTTCCGTCAAGAGATGTTCCGGAAGGAGTATTTACTGCAATCGCGATAAATCCTTGATCTTCTGTTGGAATAAATCCTGAAGGTGTAGTTTTAACCATTACTACGGTTGCGAAAGTAATTAAAGCCAAACCTCCTAAACTAACCCATTTGTTACGAATTAAGAATTTTAATCCGCCAACATAACGGTTTGTCAATGAATCAAAACTTTTGTTGAATCCGTTAAAGAATCTTTGTTTAAAACCTTGTTTCACATAAGGAGCACTTCCGTCTGCATTTGCTGCGTGATTATCCTTTAAGAATAAAGCGGCAAGGGCAGGGCTCAATGTTAAAGCGTTTACGGCTGAAATTACAATTGCAATTGCCATCGTAAAAGCAAACTGACGATAG
This sequence comes from Flavobacterium sp. AK-345, assembly GCF_058310175.1. Taxonomy (NCBI): domain Bacteria; kingdom Pseudomonadati; phylum Bacteroidota; class Flavobacteriia; order Flavobacteriales; family Flavobacteriaceae; genus Flavobacterium; species Flavobacterium sp. AK-345. The sequence goes on from NZ_JBZEER010000011.1 coordinate 134,510, forward strand.
AAAACTCCTGTTGAGCCTTCCATAAAACCAACCGGCAGGAATACAGCAGCCATTACCAGCGTAATCGAGATAATAGCACCCGTTATTTCGTGCATTGCTTCATGTGTTGCTACTTTTGGAGACAAATGTTTGTGCTCCATTTTCGCATGCACGGCCTCGACGACCACAATTGCATCATCGACCACAATACCAATCGCCAGAATTAATGCGAAAAGCGTTAAAAGGTTGATCGAAAATCCGAATAATTGCATGAAGAAGAACGTTCCTAAAATTGCTACAGGTACAGCAATAGCCGGGATTAATGTTGATCTAAAATCTTGCAGGAAGATAAATACCACAATAAATACCAAGATAAAAGCTTCTAATAAAGTGTGTTTTACCTGATCGATCGATTGATCTAAAGATACTTTTGTGCTATAGAAAATATTGTGTTTGATGCCCGTTGGGAAATCTTTTGATGCTTTAATCATCAATTTATTTATCGCAACCTGAATATCATTTGAGTTAGAACCCGCTAACTGAATAACTCCAATTACAATTCCTTTTTTACCATTTAAACGTGTTAAACTGTTATAAGAATACGAACCAAGTTCAACTCTCGCAACATCTTTTAAACGAAGAATAGAACCATCAGCGTTAGAACGAATTGCAATATTTTGATAATCTTCTGGTTTGGTAAGTTTCCCTTTGTATTTAATTACATATTCAAAAACCTCTTTACTTCTTTCTCCAAATTTACCCGGAGCAGCCTCTAAACTTTTGTCCTGAATCGCTGCCATAACTTCGTTTGGCGTAACATTATAAGTCGACATTTGAGTTGGGTTCAACCAAACTCTCATCGAGTAATCTTTAACTCCACCAAAAATACTGGCAGAACCTACACCCGGAATACGTTTAATTTCCGGAATAATATTAATTTGAGCATAATTGGCAACAAAAGTCTGATCGTATTTCGATTCATCTTCGGTATACATACCAATTGCCATGATAAAACTGTTTTGTTGTTTTGCCGTTATTACACCTTGCTGAACAACCTCTGCAGGCAATTGACTAGTTGCCTGAGCAACTCTGTTTTGCACGTTTACAGCAGCCTGATCGGCATCTGTACCTAATTTAAAGAAAACAGTAATAGCAAGAGTACCATCATTACTGGCAGTAGAACTCATGTACGTCATGTTTTCAACACCATTTATAGATTCTTCCAGCGATGGTGCAACAGAACGTAAAACCGTTTCTGCATTCGCTCCCGGATAAACAGCCGTTACCAAAACCGATGGCGGTGCAATATCAGGAAACTGTTGTAAAGGCAATTTTGTAAGTCCAAGTACACCGAGTATCACCAATAAAATGGAGATAACAGTTGCCAGTACAGGTCTTTGTATAAATATTTTGAACATTTTCGTAAAAATTATTTTTTAGTAATGATTTGCGCAACTGCTGTTGCTTTTTGAGGCTGGATAACCTGACCTTCCTGAAGTTTGTCAATTCCGCTTAAAACAATTTGGTCACCAGATTTTACACCATCGCTAATAAGATAGTTTGTACCGCTTTTTCCAATAATTGTGATAGGCATTTTGTTTACTTTATTTTCTTTGTTTAAAGTGAAAACAAATACTTTATCCTGCATTTCAATAGTTGCTGATTGCGGAACAAGGATTGCATCGTCATGGTTAATTCCTAAACGAATTTTTCCTGTATTTCCAGAACGTAAAGTTCCGCTTGCATTAGGGAAAGTTGCTCTTAAAGTAATTGCACCCGTAGTTTTATCAAATTGACCGTCGACCATATCAATTTTTCCTGATTTGCCATAATCGCTATTATCAGCCAAAATTAAAGTTACAGGAGGCAATTTTTTAATTTTATCACCAAGTGTGTTTCCTGCGTATTGAGATTTAAATTTGATGAAATCAGTTTCACCCAAAGAGAAATAAACAAAAACTTCATGAACATCAGATAATTTTGTTAAAGGCTCAATATCAGATGCAGAAACTAAACTTCCTTGTTTTTTAGGCAATCTTCCAATATAACCACTCACTGGGGCTGTCACATTTGTATATCCTAAATTAATTTTAGCAGATTCTACCATTGCTCTTGCTTGTTCTATATTGGCAGCAGCAATTTTTTGAGAAGCTTTAGCTGTTTTTAACTGATAATCAGAAACTACTTTGTTTTGTACAAGAGGAGTTAATTTATCAACTTCTAACTGAGCGTTGATTAAAGCAGCTTCAGAAGCGTGAAGACTTGCCAAAGCATTGTTTAACTGCTCACGAAACGGACGTTCGTTTATTTTGAATAAAGTCTGACCTTTATTTACATAAGCACCTTCATCAACTAAAACGCGATCAAGGTTTCCGCTTACCTGAGGGCGAATTTCTACATCAACAGTTCCTTGTATCGAAGCAGGATATTCAGCATCAGTAACAGCATTTGAATTCTGGATAGCTAAAACAGGCAAAAGCGGCGCTGCAGGAGCTGGAGCCTGTTGTTTATCTGCACAACTACTTAGTACTAGCGCAAGAATAAAGCTGGTTATAATTACATTTTTCATTTTAATATTGGTTTTAATTTGTTGGACATTCTCGTTTTTAAAAATTTTATTTGTGGTATTCTGGAAATTCATATTTATGTCTATTAAATTTTCTAACGTTGTTAAGTAAATTGGTGCAAAATTTCAAATAATAATGCATTCGAATTATATTTCATAAATCGGTATTAAATTATTTATCATTGTTAAGTAAATGACGAAAAAAAAGCCGTTGTATTACCCAATTAAATTTTCTAACGTCGTTAAGTAAAATTGTAAAAAAAAGGATTTGCAAATTTACCCATTAAATCATTTATCACTGTTAAGTAAAAATGAAATTTTTTTTATTGTATTGATTTTATGATTCCACCAATCGCATCTTTCAGGATTTGATTGTTGATAGTTTCCATTACTTCACTTCTGTTAATGATGTTAATCGCGATTAAGCCGTGAATAACAGAAAAGAAAGTAAAATACTTTTGTTTAATAACTTCCGGACTCGGATTACTGTCTTTCATAATTTCAGCAATCACCGCCGTAAACAGTTTATATGGGGCTTCAGCAGCCGAACATTGCTGAGAACAACAGTTCATTTGTACACCAAACATTACCTGATACATCTCGGTATCTGTAAAGGCAAAATCCCAATATGCCATCCACATTGCTTCGATTTGATCTTCTGGTTTTTCAAATTTGGCTTTGGCATTTTGAAGTTCCTTAGCTAGTTTTATAAAACCTTTTCCGGTCAATTCAGTTAAAATAGCTTCTTTATTAGAGAAATATTCATAAATAATAGGAGCGGTGTATTCAATTTTATCAGCAATCTTTCGCATACTAAGACCCTGCCATCCTTCTTCTTTGACGATAGCATAAGCAGCTTCAAGAATGTTACTTCTTGTCTCTTCTTTTTGTCTTAAAATTCGATCTTTACTTGCCATTTTATTTAAGTATTAAATTGTTTAACACTGTTAGGCAAATGTAACACCGTTTTTCTAATAATGAAATAAATTAGTCATAATATTTTCTTATCGTGATATAGATGCCGAAAAATAAGGCTTTCTAAAGGTTTTTAATCCTTATATATTTTTGTTTTTATCAAAATTGATTTCTTTTTTAAAGTTTTTTAAGAGCTCTTATTTTGCAAAAACGTCGTCAAAGTCAAAAAACATAAATAAAGTTGATAAAAACTGCTGAAATTTTATGATCAAACCAATGTCATCTTATAAATATTCGTCCCTTTAAACTGGACTAAAGTCCAGCTCTACAAAATTGGTCGAGCCGAAGGCTCTTTTTTTGATTTTTAAAAAATCATTCTAATGATTATCGGCACAGATTATAAAATTCCGGAGGAATGATTCATATTGTAGGACTGGACTTTAGTCCAGTTTATTGATAAGGTTTGGTTTCCCAAAGTGTAAAGAATAACACAAGTATTTGGCACAATATCCATTGATTATTTCATTCCCCGAACGTTCATTTCTAACGTGTAAACACTTTTACCGGCGGTAATAAATAATGTTTTAAATTTTTTTCCTCCAAAACAAACATTGGCTGTCCAAGGTTCCTGAACATCAATATGGGCTATTTTTTCTCCCTTTGGATTAAATACAGTAACTCCTTTTCCGGTTAAGTAAATGTTTCCGGACTCGTCTCTTGTCATTCCGTCTGAACCTGATTCAGTAAACAGCGTTTTTTTGCCTAGAGACCCATCACTGTTGATGGGATAAGAATACGTTTTGTTTGCTGCTATATCCGCTACGTATAAAGTTTTTCCATCAGAAGTTCCAATAATGCCATTGGGTTTTATAAGCTCATCGTCAACGTTAATAATTTTAGATTTATCCGGAGATAAATAGTAAACACATTCTTTCTCTATTTCTTTGGAGGTATGTTTCCAGTAATCTCTTTTGTAAAAAGGATCTGTAAAATAGATACCACCTTTGGGGTCAACCCAGAGATCATTAGGACCATTCAGCTTTTTTCCTTCAAAGTCATTTACCAACACAGTAGTATTTTTGTTTTGGTCTATTTTCCAAATTTCATTTTTTTCATCGGCACAAGCCAAAAGGTTGCCTTCGTGATCAAAATACAAACCGTTAGCTCTTCCTGCATTTTCCATAAAAACAGAAAGTTCACCATTAACCGACCATTTCATAATTCTGTTATTAGGCTGATCGGTAAAATAAATATTTCCTTTTTTATCTGCGGCAGGTCCTTCTGTAAAACGGTATTGATCGGATAGTTTTGTGAGAACGGCGCCTTTTGCAATTAAGTTATGGTTGTTGCCTTCTGATAGCTGAGCGTATATGAAATTTGTAAAAGCAAAAGTGATGAAAAATATTAGATGTGATTTTATTTTAAGTTGGAGTTGGTTCATATTGAAAAGGCTTAAAAGTTACTTTAAAAAAATGAAAGGCTAATATAGTTTGTTTTTATGGTTCTTGTGTTAATTTATTTGTGCTCATGACCAAGGTGCTCTCGCTTGCATGGGATATTCTTTTTTAGGAGCAGACGAATTATGTTTTTTAAGACGGCTTGTCCCGCTATCCGCTTGTATCTTTTCCTGGCTAAAAAGCCAGAAAAAGGATACCGCTTCTATCGGGGCTAGGAAAGAGGTTTAGTTTTTATAAGATTTCAATAGATTCCTATTTCTACTGCCCATTTATTTTACAGGATATTTATTGGGATTTTGAGAGGTATGAAAAACAGCATTCAAAAATACAGTTTTTGAAGCTTCATCAATAATAAAAAAAGCTATATAAGGAAATTTCTTAAAAGGAAAAAAGTGATAATTATTATCATGCACTTGATAAAAAGGGTTTATTTGCAAAGCTTTATAAGTTTTTTTATAATCGTTCAAAAAATCTAAAGCAACTTTTTTATTTACTTTTAAAACATAATATTCAACAGCTTCTTCAATATTCTTTAATGCAATAGGTGAAACGATAATCTTATAACTCATGCTTCTTTTTTAAATCCTTATAAATTGACTCAGCATTTGTATACAGACTTTTATCTAAGTTAATTTGGCTGTCTAAAATTTGCTGTTGTTCAGCAGATAGCTCGTACGGTTTTAAATTTGCGATCTCAAATTTTATCTTTAGTGCTTTCATAAAAGCTTTTACAGCTTCAATTTGAGAAGCATCTTCTGTATACGCTGTGATGTTAATTGCCTGCATGATTATTTATTTACTAAAGTTGATAACAAAGTTAAGATAAAAGTCTAATTTCCATGTTAATCATTATAGTTTTTTTGTAAACGGATTTTAAATTTTGTCAGTCTAAAAAAAGACATTTATTTAATACTGCCAAACATATACAAAATCATAGTCAATTTGTACAAATATCAATTTCATTGTTCTGAATACCTTTGTATTATTAGTTTAAATCAAAACATAAAAAGATGAAAGCAATAGGATTTAAAACCTCATTATCAATAGAAAAAGAAGATAGTTTTATAGCATTTGAAACTCCAAAACCAACTCCCAAAGAGCATAATTTATTAGTTAAAGTTCAAGCTGTTTCGGTGAATCCGGTAGATTTTAAAATGCGCCAGAATAGTGCCAAAGAAACGGTTTTAGAAACGCCAAAAATTATAGGTTGGGATGCCGTAGGAATTGTAGAAGCCATTGGCGATCAGGTAAGTTTATTTAAAGTGGGTGACGAAGTTTATTATGCAGGAGATATTACTAAACCAGGCAGTAATGCAGAATATCAGCTTATTGATGAACGCATTGTGGGCAGGAAGCCAAAATCACTTTCGATAGAACAAGCCGCTGCAATGCCGTTAACAGGTTTGACAGCCTGGGAAATATTATTTGACAGAATCAGAATTGACGCAGAAAAAGATAAAGGGAAAACCATTTTGATAATTGGCGGAGCAGGTGGTGTAGGTTCAATAGCTATTCAACTGGCCAAAAAAGTGGCAGGCTTAACTGTAATCGCAACAGCTTCGCGTCCTGAATCGATAGAATGGTGTAAACAGCAAGGCGCCGATTTTGTAGTCAATCATAAAAATTTGATAGAAGAAGTTCGGGATGCCGGTTTTCAACAAGTTGATTTTATATTAGATTTTGTTGATGCTAATCAATATTGGAATGCATTTGTAGAGTTGATAAAACCTCAGGGGCATATTGGCTGCATAAGTGATCCTGTCGAAAATGTGAATCTTCGTCAATTAAAAGGCAAAAGTGTCAGTTTCCACTGGGAGTCAATGTTTACACGCTCCGTGTTTCAAACAGAAGATATGATAGCGCAACATTATATTTTAAACAAATTAGCTGATTTATTAGACAACGGAACAATTCAATCTACTTTAAAAACAACTTTGAATGGTTTAACGGTCTCTAATTTTAAAGAAGCGCACAAACTATTGGAATCTGGAACTACTATTGGTAAAATTGCAATTAGAATTTAAGGAGAAAATTTAAGAAAGAAGAAAGCAAGCTGATAAGGCTTGCTTTTTCTCTTTTACTTAAAACCATTTTTTTGTATTATTACAATAAAAAAGCCATGAAACTATCAACCACAATTAAAGTTGCAATCGTAACTTTAATAACTCATACCATACAATCTCAGGAAGTAAAAAAAGAAACAACGCCAACAGAGATAAAATATACCATTGAAAACTGTGTCAATCATTTTGATTTAGACAAAGCAACAAAAACCAAAGTAGGATACCAATATTGGTTTGGTGATAAAAATTTCACTCAGGAAAACACACTCAAAATGAGTATTGTTGAACCCGGAAAATCTACTCACGCACCGCATCATCACATTGAAGAAGAATTCTTTTATATTCTAGAAGGAACAGCTCAATTTTATTTGGACGGAAAAACCACAACTGCCGGACCAAATACCAGCTTCTATTGTCCGTCGAATATAGAACACGGCATTAGCAATGTTGGAAAAACAGACCTAAAATATCTCGTAATCAAGAAAGATTTGAGATAGGAATATTCACTGCAACCATTCGCTTCAATTTTTTATTTAACATATTAAATCAAAATTGAAACAATTAAAAGCACGGAAAGTAATATTTTTACGAATCAAATAATAAAAAAACACACATGCAAGTAGGAATAATAGGATTAGGAAAAATGGGATTTAATCTCGCCTTGAATTTAAAAAGAAACAATTATAATGTTGTTGCACAGGATGTCAACTCCGATTTTGTTTCAAAAATTGGTCAGGAAGGAATTGAAACCGCCTTTTCTGTTGAAGAACTTTGCAAAAAGCTTACAGACAGAAGAGTAATTTGGCTAATGGTTCCTGCTGGCGAAATCGTAGATGCTGTAATTACTTCCTTATTGCCATATTTGTCAAAAAGCGATATTATTATTGACGGCGGAAATTCGAATTACAACGATTCAAAACGCCGTTATGCACAACTAAAAGAACATGGAATTGATTTTTTAGATTGTGGAACTTCTGGCGGAACTTCTGGAGCTTTAAATGGAGCCTGTACCATGATTGGCGGAGATGCCGATGTGTTTGATTATGTAACAAAAGTTTTCCAGGACATTTCTGTAGAAAACGGATTTTTATATACCGGAGCTGCCGGAAGCGGACATTTTACTAAAATGGTTCACAATGGTATCGAGTACGGAATGATGCAGTCTATTGCAGAAGGATTTGAGGTTTTTGAACATTCAGAATTTGATATCGATTTCCAAAAAACGGCTAAATTGTTCAATCACGGTTCTGTCGTTCGCAGCTGGTTGATGGAACTTACTGAAAATGCTTTTTCTAAAGACGAAAGACTAGACGGAATAAAAGGAATTATGCATTCATCTGGTGAAGGAAAATGGACTTTAGAAACCGCTTTAGATTTAGGCGTTCCAACTCCTGTGATCGCCCTTTCTATCATGATGCGTTATCGTTCTCAAATGTCGGATACGTTTTCTGGAAAAGTGGTAGCGGCACTTCGAAATGAGTTTGGCGGACACGCTGTAGAAAAGAGCGAATAAAAGCTATTTAGCTATTTCGAATACAGTTATTAATCATTTATCACATTCAAATCCATGTCTTTATTGATTCTGATTGCCAGTATTCTTTTATTATTGCTTCTTATTTCCGGCGTTAAACTTAATGCCTTTATCGCTTTAATTATTGCCGCTTTTTTTGTGGGAATAGCAAAGCAAATGCCTTTTCCGGATTTAATAAATTCAATTCAATCCGGAATTGGAAGTACACTCGGATCTTTAATTTTAATTATTGCATTTGGAGTTATTCTGGGTAACTTACTTTCAGACAGTGGTGCGGCTCAAAGAATAAGCTCCGTAATGATTGATTCTTTTGGTATCAGGCATATCAAATGGGCAATGGTTATTACGGGTTTTTCAGTAGGAATTTCGATGTTTTATAATGCGGGTTTTATTATTTTAATTCCGATGGTTTTTGCCGTTGCTAAAAGTACCAAACAGCCCATTATTTATCTGGGAATCGCAATGGCTTCGGCACTTTCGATAACGCACGGTTTTTTGCCGCCGCATCCCGGACCAACAGCAATTGCGGTTATTTTTAAAGCCAATATTGGTAAAACATTACTTTACGGACTTTTGGTAGCGTTGCCAGCACTTTTTGCAGCTGGAATCGTTTTTCCTGAATTCTTAAAAAAAATCCAGGCGTTTCCTCCAAAAGGATTATTCGAAAGTAAAACTTTTACAGAAGCCGAAATGCCTTCTTTTCAAATCAGTATTCTAACGGCATTAGTTCCTGTTTTTTTAATGGCAACAGCGACTTTTAGTGAATTAATTTTGTCGGAAGGTTCAATACGATCCATTTTACTTTTCATAGGAAATCCAACCACTTCAATGTTAATTGCCGTACTTTTTGCGGTATTTTCTTTAGGAATTTTTCGCGGAAGAAAAATGCAGGATATTATGGATAAATCGGGTAGTGCCATGAGTTCTGCCACCATGATTATTTTAATTATTGCTGCCGGTGGCGCTTTTAAACAGGTTTTAATAGACAGCGGAATGGGAAATGATTTAAGTACATTTTTCGAAAAATCATCACTTTCTCCCTTATTTTTAGGCTGGTTAATTGCCACAATTATTCGTATTGCTTTAGGCTCTGCAACTGTTGCAGGATTAACTGCAGCAGGAATTGTACAGCCTTTAGTATTGGCTTCCGGCGTAAGTCCGGAACTAATGGTATTGTCTATTGGCGCAGGAAGTTTAATGTGTTCTCACGTCAACGATACCGGATTCTGGATGTTTAAGGAATATTTTGGTATCAGTATTTCGGATACTTTTAAAACCTGGACGGTGATGGAAACCATCATTGGTGTAATGGGATTAATTGGCGTTTTGGTACTCAATTTATGGATCAAATAAAAAACATGGAATCATTTTATATAGGAATCGATGTTGGAACCACAGCTACAAAAGCCATTTGTTTTGACAAGCAGGGAAATGTCATCAAAGAGGTTTCAAAGGCTTATCCAATGTATCATCCAAAACCGGATTGGAGTGTTCAAAATCCCGAACAAATTTTGCAAACGGTTAAAGATTGCATTACCGAAATTACAAATGGAATTCAGCCGGAATTTATCAGTTTTAGCTCGGCGATGCAAAGTATTATCGCTATTGATGAAACCGGAAAACCCTTAACGGAGGCTATTTTATGGGCTGATAACAGAGCTCACACAATTGCAGAAAAACTTAAAAATTCTGAAAAAGGAAAACATTTTTATCAAAAAACCGGAATCCCGATTCATCCTTTTTCACCCATGACTAAAATTGCATGGTTTAAGGAATTTGATTCCGATATTTTTTCTAAAACCTATAAATTCATTAGCATTAAAGAATATGTATGGCATCATCTTACGAATGAATATTATACAGATACTTCAATGGCATCCGGTACGGGATTATTGAACATTCATACTTTAAAATGGGATGCCGAAATTTTAGATTTTTTAAGCCTTAAACCCGAGCAATTATCCAAGGTCTGCGAAGTAACGCATCAATGCAAAGGAATTTCAGACGATTTTTTATATATAATTGGAGGAGGCGACGGCGCTTTGGCAAATTTAGGAACAGGAGCAATGAACAAAGGTTGTATTGCCTTAACCATTGGTACAAGCGGAGCCGTGCGTTTGCCAATTGACAAACCCTATCTCGACGAACAAATGCGAACGCAATGTTATCATTTGATGGACGATCAATATCTCACTCTGGGCGCGGTAAATAACGGCGCTATTATTTTGCAATGGCTTAGGGAAACTTTGCTAAAAACAGATCAGTCTTTTGAAGTTCTTTTTGCAGAAGCAGAAAAAATTCCTGCCGGATCAGATGGATTGCTTTTTGTACCTTATTTATTGGGAGAAAGAGCGCCAATTTGGGATGCTGCTGCACAAGGATCGATTCTAGGAATGCAAATTACCCATACGCAGGCGCATTTGGTTAGAGCGACCTTAGAAGGTATTTTGTTTGGATTGTTTCAGATAACCGAAATTTTAATTCCCGATACTGAAAGAAGAAAACAGACCAAAGTCATGGCCAGCGGCGGATTTGGAAAAAGTGAACTCTGGCTTCAAATGGTGGCCGATATTTTTCAAATGACGGTAGAAACTTCTCAAACCATTGAAGGTTCTGCCTGGGGCGCTGTACTAATTGGAATGAAATCTATTGGTATTAATATCGTAACCGAAAACAAAACCGGAAAGATTTTTTATCCCAATACAGATCATAAAGATGTTTATGAAAATGCTTTTAAGAAGTTTAAAAAAGTATATCCATTATTAAAAGATTTATGAGATGTTATAAAGATTTTTTTTATTTCACGCAGATTAGGCAGATTTAAGCAGATTTATTTTTAGTAAATTATGTTTACATCTGCCTAAATCTTTTAAAATCTGCGTGAAATAAAACTTTACGGAAGTTAAGTGATAAAGAATCTTAGAGAATCTCTGTGATTTTTTGTGCGTCTCTGTGAAATAATTTATTTCCTTCCTATTACTATTTTTATTCTGCTTTTTATCAAATAATATATCCCTACAAATAATAAGAACATCAATATTTTCGCTAAAAGCATCAGAAAAAAGTTTGATGGATAAATATCTAAATCATTGTACATTGTCCATGAACTCGGTAAATAATCGCGATGAAAAGTAACCATCATTATTACATATTTTTCAATTGAAAAGATAAGTAAAAGACTAAATATTATTCTCAATAATACATTTTTGCGAATAGTTTTAATTCGTAATAATTGTGTGAGCGAAACCCATAAAATAGGTTGTGTCCAATATCCAAACCAATATTTTCCAAACATTCTGTTTAGCATGCTGGTTTGTTCTTCGGTATTGCCCTCTGCATAAAAAACAAAAATTCCGATTATCCAGACTGTAAAATAAATTACTCCGGCGAAAGAGATAAAACCATTAGCCTCTTCATCTATTTTTTTTATTATTGGTTTTTTCGAAAAAATGGAAACAATTAAAAACAGGAAAGTATATAAACCAAATGCTGTAAAAAAATCAACAGTTATTATTTGAAGAATTAATAGTATATTTTCTCGCATAAAATATTTTAGATGATAAAAACTTAGGACTTTTTATAGTTGATAAAATTAGAAATTATTTTTTATCAGGAAAGTAAATTGGAATATAAAAGCCTTTAAAAAATAAAACATTTTCAAAGGCTTTAAAAATTCTAATCGATCGATAATTACTTCAAAATAAGAACTTCCTCCGGCACTTTAAACAACAATATACATCCGGTTTTAGAAAATACAGAATGTGTGCTTCCTGGTGGCATGTACAAATAATCGCCTTTTTTAAGTTCATCTTTTCCGGAGCGCACTTCGCCTTCGAGAACAAAGATTTCTTCTCCCGCAGGATGACTGTGATTTGGGTATGAAGCTCCCGGTTCAAATTTAGATAAAAAGGCTGTAGGTCTTTTGGCAATGTCGTCGTAACACAAAGTTTTTACAGAGATTCCGTCTGTTTTTACACCTTCTTCGATTAAAGGTTTCCAATTTATTTCACTGGTTTTTGTGATTTGTTTTTCCATTTTTATTGAATTTTAATTTGTTACTTTTTCGAAATCATTTCATCTAAACTCCACTTATATTGCTCTACTGTTGATAAAAGAAAAGCCGCCATAGAAAACACAAATACTGAATAATCTAACGGATCTTTTATTCCAAAAGAATACGTCATGGCAAAGGCAAACAATAAAGTCAAAAGGGAAGTGGCAATTGCGGACAATCTGGTTTTAAAACCGATTAGTAAAAGTATTCCCAAAAGTGTTTCGGCAATGGTCGCAGTAATAGCAACTGAGGGAATACAACTTTTTGGAGCAAAGGAGTTTACTTTTTCGCCGTAAGCCAAAAAACTTTCCCAGCCAGAGGAATAATTTCCCCATAAACCTAACCGACTCGAAACGGCAGAAATAAATCCCGCTGATAATGCGAGTCGCAAAAGCAAGACTGCAAAATCCTGATATCTTTTCATGTGTTTTTGATTAGCAATTATTACAGGTACAAAGATGTAATAAGTGCTAACGCGAAAGAATAGAGAATCTTAGAAAAAGCATGTAATTATAAATGCGGAACTTTTTCTTTATACGATTTTGGAGAGATATTAGTATGTTTCTTGAAGAAGTTTGAAAAATAAAACGGATCATTAAATCCCAAAGCATAGGCGACTTCTTTTACCGATAATTTCTCATAATTAAACAAACGTTTTGCTTCAGAAATAATCAATCCGAAGACTACATTTTGAGCCGTTTTGTTGGTGTGTAATTTGGAAAGTTCGTTTAGTTTGGCTTCGGTTGTACCAATGAGAGCAGCGATTTCATTAACAGAAAGATTCTTTTCGAAGTTCTTTAAAACAGTTTCCAGAAAATGCAGAAACAATGCATTGGGTTTGTAAATTTCATCGCCACGATTGATTTTGGTACGATTAATTTCAATCAATATTAATTCGATTCGGCTGTGAATAGAAATGAGATATTGATAAGGCGTCTCGGTTAATTCTTTGCTTATTTCTTCTAATTGCTTGATAATGATTTCGCTGTTATCGACCTTAATCATTTCATTCATGGCAAAATGACAAAATAATCCGTTGTGGAAAATCAATTCCATATCAGTATCATCTTTACAGAAAAAATTATAGGTAAATTCTAAAACATATCCGGTTGCGTTTTGAATATCTTTGAAGTAATGAATTTGTCCGGAAGTTATCGTAATAACAGAATTTTGGGTTAATATAAATTCATTTTCATCTACAGAAATAGTTGTAGAACCCAAAGTGCAAAAAACAAGAACGTATTTCAAGACACGTCTCGGATTTTGTAAATCTGCAGCCTGATTAAATGTTTTTATAGAAATCATATTGAAAACAATTCTTAATCAAAAATAAGACTTATTTCAGGAGTTTAAAAATAATCTCTCAAAGGCGAGGAGTAAAGATTTTTTCACGCAGATCAGGCAGATTTAAGCAGATTTATTTTTAGTAAATTATAATCTGCGTATATCTGCTTCAATCTTTTAAAAATCTGCGTGAAAAAAACTTTATAATATTATTATCGTTGCGATAAATTCTCCAACACCATTTCCAAGTTATCAATAGTCATTTTAAAGCCTTGTACAAAGCCCATTTCAATCATTTTCTCCATGCGTTCCAAAGATTCGTTGAAAATGGTAATATTAACTGTTGTAATTCCGTCTTGTTCACTAAAAACATAATCCCAATCAGAACCCGGTAATTGACGGTTTTCATTTTCGTCTGCAAAGGTATTGTACATTTTAAAATTCGTTTTCGGCGTAATCGAAGTATATTCCTGAACCGACCAGCGTTCTTGTCCTTCAGGACTTACCATCGCGTAGAATCTTCTTCCGCCAACTTCAAAATTCATGTGTTTTGTTTTCGCCGAAAATGGTTTTGGTGCAACCCATTGATCCAAAATTTCTGCTTTTGTAAAAGCATCCCAAACCAAAGGTAATTCGGCATTAAATTCTCTTGTTATAACTACTGTTTTTGATGGTTTGTCTACGGTAAAATCAAATAATAAATCGCTTTTCATTTTTTCGTTTTTTTATAGTTAATAATATGTCGTCAAGTTGGTTAAAAAGTATTTTTATAATATTTGCGCAAATTTGCAAATAAAATCTTGCAAGAAAATCTAAATTAGAAAACTTTGCGCTTCTGGGACTTAATAAGTGTCATAATTTTTATTTTTAAATAATTAAGAAACTAATCGGTTGCAAATATATGTGCAACTATTTGGTTTCGCAAATTTTTTAGTGATTATTTTTATTAGAAATAATTTAGGGTGGTTGGTGTTGAGGATATTACTATGAATTACTACTGGTTTTGTTTCGCAAAATTACGCGAAGGCGAGCACAGAGATTCACAAAGTTTTTTTTGTTTAAAAGCTTGAAAAGTAATCGCGCAAAGTTACTAAGGCGCAAAGTTTTGTTTTTGATAAATTCTATTGTCACCCTGAGCGTCCCGAGGCTTCGGGAGAAGGCTTATGGAACCTAATTTTTAATTAGATATCTTATATCTGGAATATAAATTATAACCAAAAATAATGGCTGAAGTCACAAATGGAACAAAAGCAGAAATCTGCCAAAAATAATTGGTATTTCTTGTTTTCCTGAAATGTCTTTTTATTTTCTTATTCACTAATTTATACAATTATTTTCTTAGCTTGATCCTATAAAATAGTAAACTAAATTGACATGAATTTTATATAATTTCAATTTAATTTTTAATAAAAATCTGAAATTCAATTAATTAACTTTTATTAAAGAAAGGTTTAACATGCTCAGTTTTCGCTGGCTGTCTGAAATTATTAATTTTAACTAAATCAAAATTTATAACGATTAAATATTTAAAATTATGAAAAAGAATATAGCCATATTAGCAACAAACGGTTTTGAAGAATCAGAATTATCATCGCCTAAAGCCTATCTGGAAGAGCAGGGTTGGAATGCAGATATCATCAGTTTGAAATCAGGGACAATCAAAGCCTGGAAAGACGGAAATTGGAGCAAAGAATATAATGTAGATGTAGTTTTAGATCAGGCAAATGAAGCCGATTATGATGCTTTGGTTCTTCCGGGAGGAGTTATAAACCCTGATTTATTGAGAAGAGAAGAAGCTGCAGTAAATTTTGTACGTTCTTTTTTTGAAAGTAAAAAACCAGTAGCGGCTATTTGTCATGGTCCTCAAATTCTGGTAGATGCAGATGTTTTAGAAGGTCGAAAAGTAACTTCGTTCTTCTCTGTTAAAAACGATTTGATAAATGCCGGAGCACAATGGGAAGATTCAGAAGTAGTCGTAGACAACGGATTAGTAACCAGCCGAAACCCGAATGATTTGCCCGCTTTTAATAAAAAAATGGTGGAAGAAATTAAAGAAGGAAAACATGAGCGTCAGACCGTGTAAATAGATTTTTATTATTTATCATGTTACAAAAAATGCAAGATCGATTTTGGTCTTGCATTTAAAAAAAAAAAAAATACTAGTTTAATTACTCATAATTAAATAGTTATTGGAGTTTTTCTATTATCCAATTCATGTGGTTAAGGATTTAATTACATTTATTTAGATTGTTACCAACTTTATGTTCAAGAGCCCCCAAGCGAATAGGAAACTAGGTAAAATACTTGTTTACTTTGCTGACACCAGAACTTTAACATCTATTTTGTATATTGCTTAACTTAAACGTTTATTAATGTATAGAGAATTAGTTGTTTTTAGAAATGGTTTTAAATATTTCGATAAAAATAAATCATGGATTTTAGGAGGGTTATTTATATTTTCGATATTACGAGACTATGTGTGGTATGCTTGCTTTGGTGTTAACATTTTATCTTATTCCACATTGCAAGATACGTTTGTTTCATTATTTAACTACGTAATTATTTTTTCAATTGTCCCTTTAATTTACATGTTTCTATCATTGTTATTGTCGAGGATCGTAAATAATCATAATGCAGTTATAATAAAAGTTGCAATATATTTCGCAGTATTTATTCTCGGCTTTATTTATTTCTTTCTCTTTAAGAAATTTGTTTCATTTCTCTTTGTCTTATTTTTTATTTATTTTATAGTTAAGGATTATGGAAAAAGAAATTACTTGAGTATCATAAGTTTTGTTACTCTAATATTTATAGCGCTTTCAATTTTTTTACCCTTGATGACTTATGTGCATGTTTTGAACCATGTGGAAAAAGCAAAAACGTTAGAATTTAAGGTAAGTGAGGACAATATGGATTTTTTTTCTTTTTCATATAATGATAAATTGTACGATACATCAAGTAAAAATTATTACTTGATTGGCAATACTTCCAATTATTTTTTTCTTTTTGATAATAGAATTGACAAGGCTCTTGTATTTCCTAAGAGTGAATGTAAAGATATAAAAACTGAAGTTTTTATATTATCTAATCTTAGCACTAAATAGGAAATAAAACCAGAAAGTCTTCTCTAATTCGAACATCTTGTTTGTGAACACAATCTACAATGCTAATTTTAGCATTGTAAACATCTTTTCAATAAACTTTGTACTAGATTTTTATTTTTCATTTAGTTACTTGGCATCTTTTGATTTCAGTAGTGAGATGCTCATGCCAGCAAGCAGGGAAATCAGAAAGTTTTATTTTATCCAATTTTTGTATTTAATTCATTCATTGTATAATGAACAAAGTTATGACCTAAATCAGTAAGAACATATTTTTCATTATCATCGAAAGCTGATTTTAAAGTTCCTGTTGAATAAGTTTTTTTTCTTTGTTGCTTTACAAAATTCCCATTGTAATCAGTTGCTCTATACTGTCGAATTACACCACCCATGCTTAAATCTCTAATCAACATTTTAAATAAATCGGCTTCCATAGAATCTTCTCTAACATATGCTCCGTTTAGTTCTTGCCAAATTTCGTTTCTAGTGGCATTCTGATTTTGATAAATCACTTTTATTACTGAAAAATGAATTTCGTGGTACAGATTTAACCAGTCTAGAAAAAGTCTAATTAAATCATCGGCAACAATTTTTTGTCCTCCCGCATTAGTGATTAATTTACGTATTAATTCTCGCTTTTCAAAAGTATCTGCATTGTCCCAAGTTCTAAAAGATTTTCGTACGATTTGTAAGTATTCTTCGCTTTCAAGTCTCTCATTTATTTCTTCAGAAAATTCGTTTAGTTTTTTCACCACTTCGTATAAAGTTTCACCAAGAAGTTTCATTTTAGTTCTATGTTCTTCAAGCCATTTTTCATAAAGTAAATTATTTTTAGGTTGGTCATCAAAATGTAAATCTGTTAGTGCCGTCAAAAATCCACCCACCCAAGGAATTCCTCCAAGTGCTGCGCCAAAAAATTTTGAGAAGATCCTATCTCTTTCACTTCCAGGTTGAGTTTTTAATTCCTTTTTAATTTGATCTTCAATTGAAGTATCAACAATTCTAATCTCATTTTTCATTTCATCGTGATTTACAATTTTTAAATGCTTTATATATCCTGTCTTGTCCTGAAAAAAGTTCACATATTCAATCCTAAAATAAGGAACAATATTTTGCTTTTCAATCAAGGAATTCTAAAAATTATTTGATTTTCTTAAGAACGGTAAGCAATTTTGGAATTTTGTCAACTTGTGTTTCTGTCCAGAAAGTATAGTTTAAAATTTTATCGTCATCATAACTATTTAGTTTGATGCTAATTCTACGATCTTTTTCATAAATAAAATATGACAAAGTCATTTCTTTTGCTTTAAAAATAAATTCGGAAGATTTGCCTTTGAACTTTAAGTCTAAATTTGGAATTACGTTATCTTCTACAAAATTTATAAATTCTTCAATCTCATCAATTCCAACCCAAGCCGTTTTACGAATGTCTGGATTCTTTATATACATGTCTAATTGCAAAGCATTAGTTTTTAAACCTGATTTTAAATCAATTACTTCTATGGGAAAGAAATTTACAGATTCACCTATTCCTGATTTAAATTCAGCGGTTGTATTCCAGTCTTTATTAATTCTTGTAAATTGTGTTTTATCAATTAATATTCGAGTTGATGATTCAATGTTTTCTTTTTGAGAATAAGCTAGAAACGTCCCAAGTATTAGAATTGTTGATAATAACTTTTTCATGTTTATTTGTTTTTAATTATTTAGAACAAAGATTATCAATTAGTAATCAGTCATATTACGGAAATCCATAATTTGCTAAATATTATTTTATCAAAAGTATCCATTTACCAATATAAACAACCAAGTACTTATACCTGATTATTTGTTATGAAAACAAAACCCCTAGCCCCGATGGGAGGGAAAATCCTTTTGTGGTGGGGTTCACCACAAAAGATTGGAAGGAACAGCGGGAAATAGCTCCTGAAAATGTAAAATGCTAATTTTCAATATTTGACGAGCTTGTATTGTGATTTCTCGTTCCTCGAAATGAACAAAAATGAGAATACTTTCCGCACTTAACTCAAAAGTATAAAATAAAAAACTTCAGCGAATCTCCGCGCTACCTTTGCGAATCTCTGCGAAACAACAAAACAAAAAAAAGGGCAGCACTCTATAAAAGTGCTGCCCTCAAGGCAAATAGATTTGCATATTAAACCATTTCTGATTTAAAATGCCGCATTAAATAATTGCGTACAGTTTTTGGTAAACTACTAAGAAAGCTAAACGCAGGTTATTCGTTTATAATATCGCCTTCCTTAGTTTCTTCGCTGGCAATTTTTACCAGTTTATCTTTACGGTCCAAATCACCAAATATTTCAATTTTATCGTCGATTTCTCTTCCTTTTTTCACTTCAACTCTTGTTGCTTTGTGGTTCAGAACTTTGATTACATACAAACCTTCAGAAGAACTCACCAAAGCCGATTTTGGAATTACAAATGTGCTGTCTTTTGCGTTAAGCGGTAACAAAACTTCGGCCACCATTCCCGGTAAAAGATCTTTTTTGGTATTGATAACATCCATTTCAACACGCTCAGAACGTAGTTTTAAATCTAAAGCTCCGGACATTCTTGTAATTTTAGCTTTAAAATTTTCAGGCAATGATTTTACATTAAAAGTCATTTCGTCACCAGCGTGTAAATATCCTGTGTAAAGTTCCGGAACTGAAACCGCCAAACGCAATTTATCCTGCTGCTGAATCGTCAATAAAGGCAAATCTGAACCTTTTCCGGCTGGACCAACAAACGTTCCTAAATTCACGTTTCTTGCTGCTACAACACCATCAAACGGAGCACGAATTTCAAGATAACCTCTCATAATCGAAACTTCTTTATGAGCCGCAATTGCCGCCTGATATTGTGCGTAATCAGAGTTTTTCTTTCCACTTGCCATTTCTAAATCATTTTTAGAAATCGTTCCTTCCACTTTGCTGGTTTCATACAAACGGTTGTAGGTACTTTTGCTTGTGGTGTAAATGGCTTCCATCGATTTCAGTCTTGATTCGGCTGCAGCCAATTGAGAGCTGATTTCCGGCGCTTCCAAAACAATTAAAAGCTGTCCTTTTTTTACTTTGGTACCAATATCTACTTTTAGCAATTTTACGAAACTGCTTACTTTTGCATATAAATCAACTTGTTGAAAACCCGTTAATTCGGCTGGTAAACGCAATTCGGTCGTTAGTTTTTCTTTCTCTAAAAGAAATGTTTCTGTTTTAGGTTCGATTTCTGCCGTAACAGTTTCTTCTTTTTTAGAATTACAACTGTTAAGGAAAAATAGTGCTGCAAAAAACAGCGCGCTAAATTGTATTTTATTTTTCATTTTTAGGTTTTAATGATGAGATATAATGGATGCTTTCTTCGTCTTCAGGATCTAAAGAAACAGATTGTGTTGTTGTTTTTTCTTGTGCCCATGCAAAGATAAGTGGCAGGATTAGTAATACGGCAAAAGTCGAAAATAATAACCCGCCAATTACGGCTCTACCCAAAGGTGAAACCTGATCGCCTCCTTCGCCATGACCAATTGCCATTGGCAACATTCCAGCAATCATCGCAACCGAAGTCATGATAATCGGACGAAGACGCAACGCAGCAGCTTCTCGCGCAGATTCTAAGGCATTTCCATTTTTCTTGCGCAATTGTTCAGCATTGGTGACCAGTAAAACGGCATTGGCAATCGAAACCCCAACCGACATGATGATTCCCATATACGATTGTAAGTTTAACGTTGAACCCGTAATCGTTAGCATTAATAAAGCTCCTAAAACTACCGCCGGAACTGTGGTTAAAATAACCAATGAAACCTTGAACGATTGAAAATTAGCGGCTAACATTAAGAAGATTACAAAAATGGCAACCAATAATCCAACCTGTAAACTGCTTAATGTTTCGCTCAATACTTTACTTAATCCAATTGGAGTTATGAACAAACCACGCGGCAATTCTCCTAATGAACTAATTGTTGCATCCACATCTTTTACTGCCGTACCTAAATCGGTCTGGCTAATGTTGGCTGTAACGGTAATGTATGGCATAGCCCCTAAATTGTCATTTTCACCGCTTACATAAGCAGGTGTAATTTTGGCAACGTCACTTAAAACCGGACGAAGCGAATTTTTTAATACCGGAATTTCTCCAATATCTGTTTTACTTTTCATTTTGTTCAAAGGCACTTGCACCTGAACATTGTATGATAATCCGGCTCTTTCGTCGACCCAGGTATTTTTCTCTGTGTATCTTGATGATGAGGTCGAAGCCACTAATGATCGTGATATGTCGTTCATGTCAACGCCTAGTTCGGCTGCACGAGTTCTGTCAATATCAATATTCATTGCAGGATAATGAATTGGCTGACCAATTTGTACGTCTCTGAAATAAGAGATTTTTTTCAGTTTCTCTACAATCTGATTGGCGTATAACTCATTTCGTTTTTTATCTTTTCCGGCAATACGAACTTCAATTGGAGTAGGAGATCCCTGGCTCAAAACTTTATCCGTCAATTCGATTGGTTCAAAAGAAAGCTTCACATCCGGAAGTACTTTTTTAATTCGTGCTCTAAAATCGTCTTTAAAGTCATCCATATCCACGTGATATTCTTTTAAACTCACCTGGAAAACAGCTTCATGCGAACCTGCCATGAACAAATAAATTGGGTTAATTGAGAACAGCGACGGGTGTTGCCCCACATATACAGATGAAATTCCGATATGTTCTTTGCCCACCATTTTTTGTAATTCTTTCAAAACAATAATTGCTTTTTCTTCCGTACGTTCCAAACGGGTTCCGTCGGGGGCACGCATTCTTAACTGAAACTGACTTGAGTTTACTTTTGGGAAAACATCTTTTCCAATAAAAGTGATAAAAGTTACCGCAAGAAGTGTGGCGCTAACCAGATAAATTATACTTGTTGCTTTTTTATGAGGGAACAATCGATCTAAAGTTCTCATAAAACGAATTCTGAATCGCTCAAAAGCGCCAATTTTTCCGTTACTATCAGTA
This sequence comes from Flavobacterium sp. AK-345, assembly GCF_058310175.1. Taxonomy (NCBI): domain Bacteria; kingdom Pseudomonadati; phylum Bacteroidota; class Flavobacteriia; order Flavobacteriales; family Flavobacteriaceae; genus Flavobacterium; species Flavobacterium sp. AK-345. The sequence goes on from NZ_JBZEER010000011.1 coordinate 156,458, forward strand.
TCGTCTCTTTCAACGTAAGCTTTTTTCTGAGTAATCAGATCTTTTTCAGACTCCGGAGTTAGACCGCAATCATTAAATTCTGCTTCATCATCTGTAATTTCAGGTCCATGTTCGTGTTTTGCATGACCTTTCATTAACCAGTTTGCCATAACAGGAACAAAAGTCTGAGAAAGTAAAAACGAAATAACCATTGAGAATCCAATTGCTAAAGCCAACGGCAGGAACAACGCTCCGGGAATACCAACCATGGTAAATGCCGGCGCAAATACCGCCAAAATACAAAGAAGGATCAATAATTTTGGCAATGCAATTTCCTGACAGGCATCCCAAATGGCGAGCGCCTTGGGTTTACCCATATCGAGATGCTGGTGAATATTTTCGATTGTTACGGTACTTTCATCCACCAAAATACCAATTGCAAGTGCCAATCCGCTTAAAGACATTAAGTTGATCGTTTGTCCGAATAATTTAAGGAATAAAACTCCTGAAATAATCGAAATTGGAATCGTCAAAATTACAATTAAAGCTGCACGTCTGTCTCCTAAGAATAATAAAACCATTAATCCGGTTAAGACCGCACCGATAATTCCCTCGGTAATTAAACTTTTAACCGAGTTGATTACATAAACCGACTGGTCAAATTCGTATGATAATTGAACATCTTCAGGAAGTGTACTTTGAATTTTAGGCAATTCTGCTTTCAATTTCTGAACCACATCCCAGGTCGAAGCGTCTCCGGCTTTTGCAATACTAATGTAAACCGAACGTTTTCCGTTTACCAAAGCATAACCTGCCGTAATATCGGCACCGTCTTTTACGGTTGCAACATCACCTAATTTTAAGTTTTGAACGCTTCCTTTAAACAACGGAATATTTTCAAAATCTTTAACTTCTTTAATCGTATTATTTGTTGGCGTAATGTAGTTGATATCGCCCATCCTAACATTTCCTGAAGGAGCCGTTTGGTTGTTGATACGAATCGCTTCTACAATTTGATCCGGCGTCATATTATGCGAACGCAACAAATCAGGATCTACGTTAACCTCAATAGTTCTTGGGCTTCCGCCGAAAGGTGCCGGAGAAAGTAAACCCGGAATCGAAGTAAACGAAGCACGAACATAAACGTTGGCCAAATCCTGCAATTCATTATTGGATCTGATTTTACTGCTCAAAACCAATTGACCAATTGGCAAAGAAGAAGCATCAAAACGAATGATAAACGGAGGCTGGGTTCCCGGTGGAAATGCCGCCTGAATCCTGTTCGAAAGTGAACTTAATTCGGCTGCAGCCTGCGCCATATTTGTGTTTTCATAATAGGTTAATTTCATGATCATTAACCCCTGAATATTTTTGGTTTCAACCGATTTTACACCATTTGCAAAGGGTAAAATGTTGACGTAAGTTTTAGCAAAATAAGCTTCCATCTGGTCTGGCGTATAACCTCCAAACGGATGCGCAATATAGATTACCGGCAAGTTCATTTTTGGCAGGATATCTACCTTAATGTCCTGTATGGCACCAATTCCGAAGAAAAATAGACCCGCAACCAATACTAAGATGGAGATGGGTTTGCGGAGTGCGAAACGTATTAAATTCATTAGGCTCTAATTAAAATTCATTTATAAATAAGTCGAAATTGCCCGTAGCGGCTACTTTTAGCAAATACGATTGCCATACATTATTATTGACGATATCACGATCGATTTCGGCACGGTTTAAAGTGTACATAATCTGCGTTAGATCAGTCAAATCAGTCAAACCGTTTTTGTATAAAGTCGATTTTTGCAAGTATGCTTTCTGGGCTGCATTTACCTGAATTGGCGCTTCGGCATAATTTTCCAGCGTAATTTTTATCTTATCATCGGCAAAATTCAATTGCGATTTTAATTCCCTGTCAGCCTGATTGTATTCTTCCTGCAAACCTTGCGAAACGTATTTCTGAGCGCTAACTTGTTTGCTCATTCTAAAAGGCGTTGTCAGGTTCCAGCTAATTCCAATTCCCACCAAATAATTCGTGCGATCCGGATTTACACCATCCCAATAATTTCTGGTAAAGGCTGTTTGATCAGTAATATAATCAGAATTAAATCCTGAAGCTCGGGTTTGTAAAACACCAAAAGCCGTCATTGTTGGGTAATAAAATCGCTTGTATAATTTAACTTGCTGATTGCTGTAATCAATTCTCGTTTTATATAATTGTAATAACGGATGTAAGCTATCAGTTGATTTTTCTTCCATTAAAAGTGCTTTCGGGATATTGCTTACAAATAAAGTATCGGTAACAAAATCCTGAGGCGCAACGCCCATCAAATCAACCAGTTTATTGTTTTGTTCTTTTACGAAGTTTTTCGCCAGATTCAAAGCGATTTTGGCTTTTGAAACTTCGGCTGTAGCCAAAGTAGAATCGACTCCTGCCAATAATCCGTTTTTAACACGTACAACGGCTGTTCTTTTAAAAACTTCGGCGCGATCTAAATTCTTTTGCTGCGAAATCAGTAATCGTTGGCTGGCCAGTAAATTAAGGTAAGCCGCAGAAATTTTAATTTCCTGTTGAAACATTTCCTGTTTCAAATCGTTTTCTTTTGCTTTAAGATCAACTTTAGCCAGATTGATTCTTTCTTTTGCTTTTCCAAAAGTGAAAAAATCCCAGTTCATGTTGACTAAATACAAAGCACCAAAAGCAGAATTCCAGTTTTGATCCGGCAGGGCAGGTCCCGAAGAAGCTGTTCCTAAACCATTAAAACCGTATAAAGCTCCGTTTTGCCCGTTGATAGTTCCGTAATCTTGTTGGGCAGACAAGTTTAAATTAGGTAAATAATCGCGTTTAGATTGCTTGAGAGTCTCTCGCGAAGCGCTTGTGTAGTTGGTTTTTGCTTTTATCGAACCGTAATTTTCAAGGCCGGTTTTAATGGCATCTTTTAAAGATAAGGTTTGTGAGTAACCGATTGATGCAAAAATCAAGAAAAATAATAAGGTAATTTTTTTGAAATACATAAAAGTTCGTGGTATCAAATTATAGAACAAAATTATTTGTCTTACGCTGATAAATGTCATCTTAAATGATGTACTGCACTAAAAAATGACAAATTCAATTCGTCATTTTTTGGAAAAAGAAATTAAATATTTGTCCGTACTTTGTAAACTATTTAAGTATTAAAAATGAATAAAAAATTTGATAACATATTGGACAACAAATGGTGGCAGGAAATTGCCGTTGTTGCCTTTTCATTTACCATCTACACGTTAAAAAATGACTGGATGTTATTTAGTTCTTTTACTTCCATTTTAATGGGCATTTTTTTTTACTTCATTTTATATATGCATGCCCAGTTTAACCGATTTTTTCTCCTGCCAATCTTATTCAAAACCCGTCGTCCGGTAACTTATGTGCTATTAACATTATTTGGAGTTTTCGTTTTTTCTATCGTTTTATACGAAATTATGATGCTCGAAATGTTTAGTAATTGCCGTTTGTATCAAAACTCGCATCAGCGAAGTTATGTCTACCAATTTGCGAGTGTATTGGGAACTTTGGTTTGTATTTTAAGTCCGATTATTGTATTTAAATTCTACAGAATTCACAGAAAACAAACCGACGAAGCTTTGTTGTTTAATGAAATGCAGTTGAATTCTTTGAAAGGACAATTGAATCCTCATTTTTTATTCAATACCTTTAATACGCTTTACGGCATTAGTTTGGAATTCCCCGAAAGAACTCCGGATTTGATCATGAAAGTCTCGCAATTGATGCGCTATCAGCTTGAAAGTAACAGTAAAAAATGTGTATCTCTCGAAGATGAACTGGAATTTATAAACAGTTATGTGCAGCTTGAAAAAGAAAGAGTTGGATATCGTTGTGATATTACATACGATTGCAAAATCGACAACGAAAACGCCTATAAAGTTTCGCCAATGTTATTAATCGCTTTTATCGAAAATGCCTTTAAACACGGAACCTGCGCGATCGAAAAATGTTTTGTTCGAATCATTGTTACGGTCGAAAACGGTTTGCTGCATTTGCATGTTGTAAATTCGATTCCGGATAAAAAAACCGATGTAGTTTCAACTAAAATTGGATTAAAAAATACCATCGAACGTTTGAATTTGATTTATGGAAAAGACTATAAATTGAATATTCAGGACAATAAAAATACCTATATCGTAGATTTGAAATTGCAACTGAAAAAGTTTGTAGAATGAAAGAGCCAAAAAAATGTATAATTGTTGATGATGAGCCGGCTGCGCATTACGTTCTGGCGAATTATATCAAGCAAAATCCGCAATTAGAATTGGTTTTTCAGGGTTATAACGGCATTGAAGCAATGGATTATCTTCGTGAAAATAAAGTTGATTTGATGTTTTTAGACATTAATATGCCGGAAATTTCAGGAATGGAATTGCTAAAGATTATTCCAACACATCCTAAAACTATTTTAACAACAGCGTATTCTGAATTTGCTTTGGAAAGTTATGATTATGGCGTGATCGATTATTTATTGAAACCGATTTATTTTCCAAGATTTTTAAAAGCCGTGGATCGTTTCTTTGGAACAGAGAATGTAAAAGCAAAAGAAGATGAAGTAATTGTCAATTCTGTAAGTGTAAAAGTAGATGGTTATTTTGTTGATATTGAGTTAGATCAGCTTTTGTTTGCACAGAGTTTTGGAAATTATGTGAAACTGCATACCACTAAACGAACGTATTTGGCGTCTATCACAACAAGTGAATTTGAAAAATGCCTTCCGGAGAAAAATTTCATGCGTATTCATAAATCATATATTGTTGCGCTCGATAAAATTGATGAAACTGAGAAGGATTTTGTTGTTATCAGAAAAGAAAAATTGCCAATTGGTATTACATATAAAAGAGAATTATCTGATCGACTAAAGAAATAAAAAATTTATAGATTTCATTTTAAATTCATTTAAAAGTAGTAGTTTTAGTACGTAATTTAAAGGTTGTTTAATTAAAGTATTGAAATCATGAAAAACATAATTTTTGCTTTCGCATGTTTTTGCAGCAGTTTTTTGATGGCACAAAATGGAATTATGCCCACGGGAGAAATTACTCCACCTGAAAAAGTAAGGTTTAATTTTGAAAAACAATACCCCAACAAAGTGCCAGTTTGGTCATTAGAATATGTTGGCGATGATAATGATGAAATTAGATACGAAGCTAAATTTAATGCCGATAAAAACACGAAGGCACTCGCAGTTTATGATAATTTAGGATATTTAAAAGCTTATGAATTGCAGATTCCGTACAGTCAGCTGCCACAGAAAGCACAGGCTTACCTAAAGAAAAATTATCCTGCAAAAGCTATTCATGAAATTGCAGTTGTTGTTGACGATAAAAACAAAACAACATATGAGGTTGGTGTTGAAAATAACTCAAAATTTTATGATGTTATCTTCGATAAAAATGGTGGTTTTGATGTTAGTATTCAAAAAGATTAAAAATTTATAAAAAGTTAATTTTTGTAAGATTTATCTTTCATGTTATAAAAAGATGTATTTTTATTGCCAGAATAAAATCAATTTATAAACATGAAAAATTTTTACTTGGCCGCAGCTTTTTTAATTAGTAGTTTGGTAATGGGGCAAAAAAATGGTGTTTTACCACCTGCTAATGTAAAAATGGCATTTGAGAAACAATATCCAAACAAAGCGGCACTTTGGTCGATAGAACAGGGTGATCAGAAAGATGATATAAAATTTGAAGCAAAATTTAAGGAAACAGCGACAACTAAAGCATACGCCGTTTATGATGGCAAAGGAGTTTTTAAGGCTTACAAAACACAAATTCAGATAGATCAATTGCCTTTTAAAGCACAACTTTATCTTAAAAAAGAATATCCGGCTAAGCCTGCGAGGCAAATTTTACTTGTGATTGATGCTCAAAATAAAACAACATATAAAGTCGAAGGAAAGAATAATATCAAATTTTATGATGTTATTTTTAATAAAGAAGGAGAAGTTCAGATGTAAATCTAACATAAATTAAAGGTTGCTTACTAATTCAATTATATTGAAAAGACAAACCCGACAGATTTTTAAAATCCGTTGGGTTTTGTTTTATAAAAATATATGGAAGTCAATATCTGAAAATCAGTCAACAGATAAAATGTAAAAACTTATTTCCTTTTCATTAGGATAGTATTAGTTTTAATTATTTAATTTGTAGTCTTTAACTTATAATATATATTAAATGAGAAACATTCTACTATTCGTGACTTTTTTATATTGTAATTTTTTAATAGCACAAGATGCTATTATAGTACCGCCGGAAAATGTAACGAAATCTTTTGAAAGTCAATATCCGAAAAAAACTGTTGTTTGGTCTATTGAGTATGGTAAAGATGAGGATGTTTATTTTGAGGGAGAGTTTACTGATGACAAAAAAAGTAAGGCAATTGTGCTTTATGATAGCAATGGAGTTTTCAAATCCTTAAAAACACAAACTGCAATTGTCAAATTGCCTTTAAAATCTCAAAATTATTTGAAGAAAAATTATCCGGATAAGGGAAAAGTCAAGTCTGTTGGTAAGATTTTTTATATGATTGATGATAAAAATAATGAAACGTACGTTGCAGTAGCAAAAAAAGATAAAAAACTGTACAATATTATCTTCGATAAAAATGGAGAATATGTTAAAAGAATAGAGATACACTTTCTGTAGAAATCAATTTGATTTTTAATAGCAAACCCGACAAGTTTTAAAACTTGCCGGGCTTAACCGATCGTGGACTTAGTTAAATTATAACATCATTCCGCCAGAAACTTCAATGCGTTGTGCATTTATCCAGCGTGCTTCTTCGCTACATAAAAAAGCAACGACTCCGCCAATATCTTCTGGTAAACCAACTCTTCCTAACGCAGTAACTGAAGCAATTTGTTGGTTCATTTGTTCGTTATCACGAACAACTCCACCTCCAAAATCAGTTTCAATAGCGCCCGGAGCAACAACATTGGCTCTAATTTTTCTTGTACCTAATTCTTTTGCCTGATATTTTGTTAAAGTTTCGATTGCACCTTTCATAGAAGCATAAGCCGCGTAACCAGGAAATGAAAATCTTGCCAAACCGGTTGAAATATTTACAATTCCACCTCCATCATTCATTACGTTAAGAGCTTTTTGAGTCAGGAAAAATGGTCCTTTAAACTGAATATTAGTTAATTGATCAAATTCTGCTTCAGTTGTTCCAACGAAAGAATTATGAATTCCTATTCCGGCGTTGTTTACAAGAAAATCAAATTTATCAGTTTTAAAAATGTTTTTTAAAGTTACTGAAATATTTTCGAAAAAAGAATCAAAAGTTCCTGAATCGGCAACATTTAATTGAAGTGCCGCTGCATTTTGTCCTAAACTTTCGATTTCTTTTACAACTGCGTCAGCTTCTTCTTTTTTGCTGTTGTATGTAATGATTACATCGATTCCCTTTTTAGCAATTGCAATTGCCATATTTTTTCCTAAACCTCTGCTTCCGCCTGTTACTAAAGCGATTTTTGTATTTACTGCCATTTTGATAATGAATTAAGAATTAAAAATCTGCTGATCTGCTAAATCTGCGTGAAAAAAAATTAAACACATAGAAGCATAGATTTTATTTTGTTAAAAAGATTGTAAAAAGAAACTAGTTTCTAACACATAGTTTTAGCTAATCTATCTTTCTATGTTTGTTTTAATAAAATGAAATGCCTTTTTTTAGCGTTTACAATGTCTATGTTTCTATGTTTCTATGTGTTTGAGTATTTGCGTTTTTATTAATTTGAATGCAATGCTTCAAAATGTGCTTTTAATTCCGGGACACTTGCGTTTAATCTTGTTTCGCTGGTTCCGAAAGTCAATTCGTTTTTACCTTGCTTTAATTGATCAAAAATAGAAACAATGAAATCAGCTACACTTGGATGTGCGTTGTGTAAACCAATTCCGCCAAGATCTGTATTTAATGCAGGCGGAATAATTTCGATTACTTCAATGTTTTTTGCTTTCAATAAATGACGAAGCGATAGGGTAAACGAACGGAAAAATGCTTTGGTTGCTGAATAGACCGGAACTTTTGCAAATGGTGAAAATGCCAATCCCGAAGTTACGTTCATAACTGTTGAAAGTGATTTTAAGTTGATGAAAAGCGATGTTAAATGTAAGGGAGCTTCTATATTAGTAGCAAGTTCATTTTTTGCGCTTTCGAAGAAATTTGCGTCATCAACAGAAATCCAATTTTGAATACCTGCATTATTTACCAAAACATTCAAATCGCTGTGGTTTTCAGAAATCCATTCGTAAAGCTCAATTCGTTCTTTTTCGCTGGATAAATCACAAACCTTTGTAATTACGGTTGGAAATTTTGCTTTTACTTCATTTAAAACTGATTCTCTTCTTCCGCAAATAATTACGGTGTTATTTTCTTCAATAAATCTTTGTGTCAATCCAAGTCCGATGCCGCTTGCGCCACCGGTTATTAAAATTTTGTTGTTTGATAATTCCATTTTTTCTGATCTTTAAATTAATAAGACAAAGGTAGGAGTGAAGTAGAAATGGGGAGTTGTAAATATCAAACCGATGTTTGCGAAATTCAAATCAGAGGAAAATTAAATTCCAATTTTAAAAATCAGGTTTAGTCATTGCGAGATACGAAGCAATCTTACTCATATATCAACTAAAGTTTACAAGCGTGTAATTGAACGCGGATGACGCGGGTTCGCTTTGCGAAGACACGGATTATCGCGGATTTTTTTCTCAATTTGTGTCTTCCTGAGCGAAGTCGAAGGATCTCATGCTGAATCTATACAATGTGTGTCCTTAGACTTCGCTCAGGAGGACATGCGTTGTGATAACGATTTGACATAAATCTAAAATCTAAACTCTACAATCTAAAATTAGGTGCGAAAAGCCAGAGGCGTAATGGTTGTTTGCTTTTTAAAGAAGTTAGAAAAATGTGCCAGTTCTTCAAAACCAAGTGAATACGCAATTTCAGAAATATTCCAATCCGTTTGTTTTAAAAGAATTTTGGCTTCGTTTGTTAATCGGTTACTGATTAATTCTGTGGTTGTTTTTCCTGTATTTTCTTTTAAAACCTTATTTAAATGGTTGACATGAACGGATAATCTTTCTGCAAAATCTTTGGCCGTTCGTAGTTCTAATCGCTGATGCGGAGATTCTATAGGGAATTGTCTTTCAAGTAATTCTGCAAATAATGAGGAAACTCTCGCTGCTGAATTATGTTTAGAATAAAGTGCTGTTATGGGTTGTAATTTTTGTCCGAAGTGAATTAATTCAGCAACATAATTTCGAATTAGATCGTATTTATAAACATAATCAGAATTGATTTCTTTTTGTATTTTATTGAAAATCAATTCAACTTCTAAAACTTCTTCATCTGTAAGCTGAAAAACAGGATATCCGTCTGAAGCAAAAATTGGAAGTTCATCGAGATCAATTCCGCTTTTATTTTTCGAAAGAAATTCACTGGTAAAAACACAAAATTGCCCAGCCTGATTGGTATCCTGCGGAACATAATTATACGGGATTTTTGGTGTAGCAAATAATAATCCCTGTTTTTCGATTTCGATTATTTTATCAGCATATTCAGATCTGTTTTTGCCTCGAATCAAACTTATTTTATAATAAGCCCTTCTGTCATAAGGCATAAACGATTTTCCCTGCATTCTTTCCAAAAGTTCTTTGATGTCGAAAATATTAAAATGACCGATTTCTTTTTTTATGTCGTTGGGTAATAAAGAATTTGGTTCAACGGTTGAACCTTCGGTAATATCCTGATAAAATGAATCCAGAGTTTTCATAAGGGTGAATTGTAAAATTCAAATATACGAAAAATATTTGCAGGATGGTTTTTTGCCACGAAGGCACTAAGGCACAAAGTTTATTTTGTTGGGATTTTGATTTTTGTAATTATAAAGAAAGAAAAATAAACAGAAGATTTAAGGTTTTATAGCTATTTGATATAGCCCACGGTTTCAACCGTGGGAAACGTATTATTGAAACGTATTATTGAAACGTATTATTGAAACGTATTGTAAAAATGTATTGTAAAAATGTATTGTGAAAATGTATTGTGAATGTATTGCGCTCCAACGGTTGAAACCGTTGGCTATGTTTATATATTGTGTTTTTTTAATCTTTGTGCCTTAGCGCCTTTGTGTCAAAAACTTAAAACAAACTTCCCTGAATTAATTCCGGTTGTGAATTGCCATTAAAAGAAAAGGTATCAATAACAAAAAACTGTTTTTTTATAGGATCAAATTCTCGTAAAACAATTTCACAGCACAAAAAATCAATATTAATTGTGGTAAAAAGCTGTGTGGCTATTTTAAGATTTTCGGGAATTAATTTTCGACCAATAGACATATGTGGATCGTCGCTTTTTTTGAGTTTTAAAGGTTTTAAAGCTTCCTGAGTTTTTTTCATGATCGGCTTTAGATGATTGGCTGAATGTTCATTTGGTGCGATGAAAAAAGCGCCATTTACATAAGATCCAAAATGATCTAAATTTACCTGAAAAGGTGTAAACGTATCGCAAATCTTAAAAAGTTTTTGTTTGTATTTTTCGATTTGAGTTTCATCAATAGTAAATTCGCAAATTGTAATATGTGCGACTGAATTGCAGCTGTTATACCAATCTATTTTGCTTTTTAAATAATCCTTCATCGTTTTGACAGCATCAATTACTTCTTGCGAAGGATAAATGGCAACCGAATATTTTTTTTCCATTTGTGATTTGATTTACACAAATTTAGAATTTAAATTGAGCCGTCAAAGCTGCATAAAAATAATCTTTTCCTGTACCAACTTCTTTTAAGAATGAACCTGCATTGAACCAACCGCTTTCTAATGTAAAAGACAGAAAATCATTGGCAGTATAATCTAAATTAGTGATGAATTGTGAGCCTATAAAACGTTCTGTCGTATCTTTTCCTGAATACAATAATTGCATATTTGGCGCATATAGGCCATCACTTATAGTTTGCCTCCAGAAAATATCACAATCAAATCCGAGACCTAATTTTTCAGTTAAAGTAAAATCAATCGAAGGATGAATATCAATTAAATTTGACGGACCAATAAGGGCAACTAATCCAAAATACGCACCTCTTGGATATAAGGGATTAAAGGTTTGTAAATGATTATCGTCTAAATTTTTATCTCCTGAAATAATTTCTGTTTTTAGTCCAATTTCTGGATTAAATTTTACTTCTGAAAAAGTATAACAGGCAAAAGAGGAAATTGTCCAGGCAGAAACTGTTTTGTCATTGATGTTTCCAAATTGATACAATCCTTCAAAATCATATTTCCAGTTTCCTTTGTTTTTCCAGATTCTTGTTCCGATAGACTGACGATTTTCTTCGCCAACGGCATCGTCAAAAACGGCTCTTTTTTTCCATAATCCTAAATAATAAAAATCGATATTCTGGATAAAAGGCACTTTATGAATTACAGTATAACTTCCCCAGAATTGGGCATTTTCATTAAATCCATCGTTAAAAGTTCCCTGTTTATTGGCGATAGGATGCGTATAAAAGGCATCTGTTTGCCAGTTGTTCTTTCTGTAAAATAATTTGACAGCATCAAAAGCAAGACGACTGTTTGGACCTTCGCGAACTGCTATTAAACGCTGCGAACCATACGACATTTCCTGTCTTCCGGAACGTAATGTAAAACGTTCGTTTTCATTTTTAATAAAATCAATGTCCAGAAATGCCTGGTGAAAGTCCAGTTCATTTTCATCAACCGGACTTGGATCAGTTTTACTGTTGGCTAGACTGCTTTGTAATTCTACGAAAGTCCTGAAAGCTCCTAAATGAATATCAGCATGAAGGAGATAACGGGAAAGTAAATAACCGTCGCCTTCATCAGAGTCATCGCCCCATTTATCATTTATGGTATAAGTATATTGCAATCTTGCTTCACCGCCAATAGTGGCATAATAGTTACTGTTCTGGCTCAGTGGGATATATTTAATTTTTTCGTACCAATTTCTGGTAGAATCCTTTAAATAAGTCAAATCATCGTCATATCGCAGCTTTTGAAAAACTGGTCTTTGCTGTGCATTTGCCGAAAAAATAATTCCTAAAAGCAACAATAATCGGAATAACGTTTTCATAGTAATTTAGTTTTTTTGATATCCTCCAAAATAGTTTACCGGACTCCACTCCGGAATTGCTTTTGGAGTTGGTTGTGCAAATGTTCTAAAATCATTATCGGCATACACCACTTTGCCATTTACTACAGTAAGTTCTGATTCAATATTTAATATTTTTTCTTCTGTTGTATTGAAGTAATCGTCAGAAAGAATGGCGAAATCGGCCAGTTTATTTGCGGTAAGCATTCCGCGGTCTTTTTCTAAATTGATTAATTGCGCACTTCCGTAAGTAAATAATTTAAGAGCAGCAGTTCTGTCCTGAATATTTTCGTCGTTCATATATTTTAAACCGCCTAGAGTTTTTCCGGTTGTTAACCAATACAAACCAACCCACGGATTATAGCTGGCAACACGAGTTCCGTCGGTTCCCATTCCAACTTTGATTCCCATTTCAAGAATCTTTTTTAGCGGAACGGTGTTTGCAGCAGCCGTTTTTCCATATCTTTTAATAAAACTTTCTCCCTGATAAGCCATTCTGTGCTGAATTGCCAAACCTCCGTTTAAAGCTTTAATACGTTTTAAATTTTCCAGAGAAACGGTTTCTCCGTGATCGAAAAACCATAAAAGTCCGTTTAGCGGCGTTTCTTTATCAATTTCTTCAATAACGTTTAAGAAACGTGTAATGCTTTCATTATAAGTTGCATGAATTCTAAATGGCCATCTGTTTTTAATTAATAATGACAAAACTTCTTTCAATTGACCTTCCATTGCCGGGCTTAATTCCGGTCTTGGTTTGTCAAAGTTTTCAAAATCTCCGGCACTCATTACCAGGTTTTCTCCGGCTCCCTGAGCGTGATATTCTACTTTATCTGTATCGTGATCGTCGCAGCCTTCGCCAATTTCAACTGTGCTTACCCATTTTGTATAATCGTTAAGTTCGCTTCCTGCTTTTTGGGCAAATAAATAATAGGGCATTCTGATGGTAAGATCACTGTCTTTGCATAATCCGTTTGTTACGCCATAATCGTCAGGGAAGTTTTGAAACCCGCCGCCTGCATCAATAATTGCCGTTACTCCAAGACGATTCATTTCGGTCATGAATTGTTTTGTTGAATTTATTTTTTCTTCCGGAGATAACTCAGGAAGTTTTGAAAGTGTCGAGTATAAAATGAACGCATTTGGTTCTGCAACTAATAATCCGGTTGGGTTTCCGCTGGCATCTTTTTCTACAAGTCCGCCATTTGGGTTTGGGGTATTTGCATCAATTTTTAAAACTGTTAATCCGGCTTTATTAAGATAAGCGTGCCCATACAAATGAAGAACAAAAGTTGGAACATCACCTGTTGCCTCGTTTATTTCTTCCAGAGTTGGTAGTCTTTTTTCTTCAAATTGATAAGCATTCCACCCGCCAACAACACGAACCCATTGCCCTTTTGGAGTTCTTTGTGCCTGTTCTTTCAACATTGCCAAAGCTCTTTTTAAAGATCGAACGCCATCCCAGCGCAATTCGGTATTAAAGAATCTTCCACCACGAATAATATGCATATGAGAATCAAATATTCCCGGAATAATTACTTTTCCTTTTGCATCGATTACAGTGGTTTTTTTGTCTTTTAATTTTAAAATTTCACTGTTTTTTCCTGTTTTCAAAATTTTCCCATCGGCTACAGCCATAGCTTCAACAATTGTATTTTTATCATCCAAAGTATGAATAACGGCATGATGAACGATAAGGGTGGCTTTTTTGCCTTGAGCGAAAATAGGCAGCGAAATGATTAGTAAAAAGGCTAATATTTTGATATTCAGTTTCATAATAATGGTTTTTATTGGGTTTTGGGTAAAAAAAAGGCTGTGACTTAACACAGCCTTTCTTAGGTAGATTTAATTAAAAATTAAGAATTAAAAATGTTTAACGTGCTGTTTTCTGTGGTGTTTTAAATTTTTTGCCGCAAATCCCGCAGATTTAAGAGATTTTTAATTTTTAATTCCCAATTTTTAATTAAAAATCAATTAGTGTTTTAGCATTTCGTGAGCGTATTGTACACCAACACCGTATGCACCACCGTATTTTTTAACAAGATCTGTAACGGCTACATAAGTTCCCTGACGTGCCCAGTCACGTTGTAATTCTAATAAATATTGTAATGAAGTTATTGGATGAGCACCCGCCTGAACCATACGTGTTACAGCCATTTCGTGAGCTTCTTTAGAAACATCTCCACTTGCATCTGTAATAACATACACATCATAACCTTCGTTTATTGCTGATAATGTTGGTCCTACGATACAAACACTTGTCCATAATCCTCCAAAAACGATTTTCTTTTTACCTTTTTCCGTAATTGCTTTGTGAGCAGGAACATCTTCCCAGGTATTCATTGAAGTACGATCGATGTAGTTTGAAGTTTTTTGTGGATAAAATTCTTCGATTTCTTTAAAAACGGGTCCGCTGAATGATTTTTCGGCAACAGTTGTAACAATTGTTGGAACTTTGAAGATTTTTGAAGCACCTGCAACTAAAGCTGTGTTATTTCTAAGCTGATCAATTGGAATGTTGCTTACTGCAAATGCCATTTGGCTTTCATAATCAATAAGTACTAAAGTATGATTTGTTGGATCTAGTAATGCCGGACTTGGTTTTTGTGCGAAACCTATAAAAGTTACAAATAATAAAGCTGCTGTTAAGATTAATTTTTTCATGATAATTAAATTTTGTTGTTGATAAATGGTTTTTTAAAAATTATTTTGCATTTGATTTTCAACGTCTTACATTCAAATGGAATGCCTTATTTTTAAAGCGTTGATTTTAAAAGGTTTTTCAAAAAAGGCAATAAAGATTTTAACGATATATCGTCAATTTAACATTGGATATTCGTGAATACGATATTTAAAGCTTTTAGTGAATTTTAAAAAGGAAATCTCTGGTACCTAAATTTTTCCTTTAAGATATAATCGGTGTTGTATTTCGGATTTTAATAAGCCGCTTCCACCACCAAAATGTTCAATTACTTCTACTTCTGGCTGATTTTTTAAACAAAAAGAAGTAAACTCTTTTTCGATATGATCTTCGATTCCGGAACTCAACAGAACAATATCGATTTTGTTGTTTAGAAAATATTTTTGAGCAATTTCTTCATCGTTGAAACTTACTCCATTCCAATTCTCATTTGCGTTTACAAGTCGAAGTAAAATTGGTAAGATTTCTTCGTTTTTTCCGAGTATTAAAAATTCTAATATTTTCATGATTCAGTAATTTATTTTACAAATGTAGCAGTTAAAAAGATTGTGGTAACTTAATCTAGAACAAGAACTTAAAATTTTATTTTAATTGTCTTTTTTAAAGAATTAAGATTATCAATTTTTCTAAGAACTACTAATTTATTTTACAAATGTATGAGTTAAAAAGAAGGTGATAACTTAACCTAGGACAAGAACTAATTTTTTGTTTTAATTGTCTTTTTTTAAGAATTAAGAATCATCAATTTTTCTAAGAACTACTAATTTATTTTACAAATGTAGCAGTTAAAAAGAAGGTGATAACTTAACCTAGAACAAGAACTAAAATTTTGTTTTATTGTCTTTTTTAAGAATTAAGAATCATCAATTTTTCTAAGAACTACAAATTATTTTACAAATGTATAAATGAAAGAGATTTTGATAACTTAATCCAGGACAAGAAAAAAAAAACTAAAATTTTTAATTGCTGATTTCTTAAGAATGAAAAATGTAGAATATTAATAAAGAAGATCTTAGCATCTTAGAACCTTAGCCACTTAGCAACTTCTTTCTAAAATAATGTTAGAATGAGGAAAGCCGTAAGCTATTTTAAAAAGTAGCTTGTAGTTTTGCGCCGTGAAAGTAAGGATAGTGAGTTTTTGACTTGTACATATCTCTTACTTTTAAATTACAGGTTTTTTGGAAAAAACAAGTTTAGTTAAAACAAAATTTGACAAATCATTGATCGTGGTCGTTGTATCAATTTGAAAATAAATACAATACTGTCTAATTTTTATAGGGTTTTTAGATTGGCTACACGTTAGCTAATTTGAAAATCCTTTTTTATTTAACCCAATAAAAGAATTCCGGTTAATTTTGATTTTTTGCGGAGAAAACCAGCTTTAAAACCTTTTTTAGTTTGAATTGTTTTGCAATTTCTTTTTTTGATTAAAAAAGGCAAAACTTTATGAGTTTTGCCTTTTTGTATTTATAGTGAATTGCTTAGTGTAATTTAATTAAACAAATAAGCATTTTTAAAAGATAAGATTTAAGTTGACACACGATAATTAGATATTAAAAAAAATCTGCTCAATCTGCCAAATCTGCGAGAAAAAATAATACTTTAATTCTTATATCCATTACTTTTAAGCCATTCCTCACAGGCTTTTGTCCAGAATTTGCTTGTATCATTTACGCCTAAACCAAAACCATGACCTCCTTTTTCATATAAATGTAACTCGGCTGTAACTCCATTTTTTTTAAGTGCCAAATAATAATTAATGCTATTTTCTGGTAAAACAACACTATCATCTGTAGCATGTATTAAAAAAGCGGGTGGAGTTTGTGCAGTAACCCTCTTTTCATTAGAAAATGAATCAATATCCTGTTGTGAAGCGTTTTCGCCTAATAAACTAATTTGAGATCCTTTGTGTGTAATGTCATTTTCCATAGAAATTACAGGATAAATCAGAAGTGAAAAATCTGGGCGTGCACTTATTTTTGAACTAGTTTCATAAACCCTGTCATCGTAATGAGTTGATAAAGTCGAAGCCAAATGTCCCCCGGCAGAAAATCCCATTACACCAATTTTATTTGGGTCAATATTCCATACGGCAGCATTTAGTCTTATCACTCGAATAGCTTCCTGTGCATCCTGTAATGGACCAACAGTTTTATTCGTCATAATTAAATTGTTAGGCAATCTGTATTTTAAAACAAAAGCAACAATTCCCTGAGCATTAAACCATTCAGCAACTTTAGTTCCTTCCTTATCAATGGCCAGATGTGTATATCCGCCACCTGGAAAAATAACCACAGCCGTTTGGTTTTGTTTGATTCCTTTTGGTAAAAAAACACTTAAAGTAGGTATTGAAACCTGGCTTGTACTTTGTACTTTTCCATCTTTAATATCTTCTTTTTCTGTATAATCAGGAGCTTTGATTTCTTGTGGAATCACTTTCCAAAGCGGGATAACCTGGTTTTGCGCTTGAGACAAATTTGTAATCCCCAAAATAAAAATCAGGCTTAAAAATGAGTTTTTTACGATAAAGGCTGTTAATTTTTTCAATGTGTAAAGTTTTTAATAGATTATTATAAGGTGTTAGTCAAATTTATATTTTTTTATTGATTAAAAGTGTTTAAGAACCCTTAAAAAGTATTATTTCTCTTTCGATAAGAATAGTTGTTATAAATTGATTTTGAAGTACTGATTTTAGTACTATTTTCACACGTAAATCGGATGAATTTCACATATACAGTTTTAACAAATATATTATTTAATGTGTAAATTTGAGTTCATTTTTTTATATGAAATGTTTATTTATACCATCAAAATAATTTTTTATATAATTTATTTGGAATATTAAGATTAAGAACTATATTTGTGCAATCGATTACATTATTTGAAATTTTATTGCACAAAGAGAAGTTATCTAGTTCAGGATCAATGCTTAACCAAAACTACATTTGTGAGATTAAAAATTTTAAATTTATTAACATTACTAGCCTAACCATTACATTATTATGAATCAAATCAAAAAAAACACCGGAAAGTATCGCTGGAGTATTTGTGCACTATTATTTTTTGCAACAACTATCAATTATCTCGACAGACAAGTACTTTCTTTAACATGGAGTGATTTTATAGCTCCTGAATTTCATTGGACAAACAACGATTACGGGAATATCACAGCGCTATTCTCTATTTTTTATGCAGTTTCTCTTTTGTTTGCAGGAAGATTTGTGGATTGGTTAGATACTAAAAAAGGATTTCTTTGGGCTATTGGAATTTGGTCTATAGGTGCGTGTCTGCACGCATTTTGTGGAATTGCAACTTCAGGAATCATAACCGGAAACTGGTTTGTGGGTTTTGAAGGTGCTAAGGAAATCATTAAAAATGTAAATGATACCGGAATGGTCATCAACGTAAGTGTAAGCTTATTTATTTTTGCCCGTTTTATCCTTGCAATTGGTGAGGCCGGAAATTTTCCTGCCGCAATCAAAACAACTGCTGAATATTTTCCTAAAAAAGACAGAGCATTTTCTACCAGTATTTTTAACGCCGGTGCAACTGTTGGAGCTTTGGCAGCGCCAATTTCGATTCCGTTTATAGCAAAATCATTTGGTTGGGAGATGGCTTTTATAATTATTGGAGCACTTGGTTTTGTTTGGATGGGATTTTGGGTTTTTATGTATGATAAACCAGAGAGACACCCAAGAGTTAGCGCCGAAGAATTAGAATATATACGACAAGATGATATTGCTGATGCTAAAATTGTAGGTTATATTCCTGAAACCACAACAAAAGTATCCTTTGTAGATTGTTTTAAATACAAACAAACCTGGGCTTTTGCCTTTGGTAAATTCATGACAGATGGCGTTTGGTGGTTCTTTTTGTTCTGGACACCGGCTTATTTAAGTTCTGTTTACGGAATGGATTCTACACAAGCCGCTTTACCATTGTTTGTGCTTTACATGATCACATTACTTTCTATTATTGGCGGTTGGTTACCAACTTATTTTGTAGAGAAAAAAGGAATGAATCCATACGAAGGAAGAATGAGAGCAATGTTAATTTTTGCCTTCTTTCCTTTATTAGCCTTAATTGCACAGCCTTTAGGATATATAACATATTGGATTCCTGTTATCATTATTGGTATTGCAGGAGCAGCACACCAATCATGGTCGGCTAATATTTTTACTACTGTTGGAGATATGTTTCCTAAAAAAGCAATTGCAACTATTACCGGAATTGGTGGTTTGGCAGGAGGTTTAGGTTCAACTTTAATTAATAAAGGATCAGGACTTTTATTTGATCACGCAAAAGAAACAGAAATGGTTTTTATGGGCTTTAAGGGAATTGAAGCCGGATATTTTATCATTTTCTCTATCTGCGCCGTTTGTTACTTAATTGGTTGGGTCGTAATGAAGGCCTTAGTACCAAAATACAGCCCGATTACAAATCTTTAAAATTACAATCTTTAAAAATTATATGCTATAGAATAACCAACTAACTAACCAACCAAAACCTATGAATGAAGCTAATAAGGCAATTGGAAAATATCGCTGGACAATATGCAGTTTAGTATTTTTTGCTACAACAGTCAATTATTTAGATCGAAATGTAATAAGTTACCTAAGACCTTTTTTAGCAGAAGCCTTTCATTGGACACCGGAACAGGAGGTTATAGATTATTCGAATATTGAATTAGCGTTTAAAATTGCCTATGCACTCGGAATGCTGGTTGCAGGTGGTATTATTGATAAACTAGGCACCAAAATTGGATATGCAATTGCAACAGGTTTATGGAGTTTAGCAGCTATTGGTCACGCACTTGCTACTGGAACAGGAGGTTTTTTAATTGCAAGAGTGTTTTTAGGAATTACAGAAGCAGGAAATTTTCCTGCTGCCATAAAAGCCACAGCCGAATGGTTTCCGCAGAAAGAAAGAGCTTTGGCGACAGGAATTTTTAATTCAGGAAGTAATATCGGAGCGATCATCGTCCCTTTGTCAGTTCCTTTTATTGCAGAGAATTACGGATGGCAATGGGCTTTTATCTTAACCGGAATAATTGGTTTTGTATGGCTGATATTATGGTTCATCTATTATGAAATTCCCGAAAAACAAAAACGTTTATCGCAAGCAGAATTAGAATACATAAACTCAGATAAAGTCTTAATAGTTGAAGTTGAAGATACAGAAAAGGTTTCATGGTTTAAATTGCTTAGCTTTCGCCAGACTTGGGCTTTTGCCATTGGAAAATTATTGACCGATCCTGTTTGGTGGTTTTATTTGTTTTGGCTGCCCGATTTTTTAATGAAACAATACAAACTTTCGGCAACTCAAATTATCTGGCCTTGTGCCTTGGTTTACGTTATTGGAAGTATAGGAAGCATTGGCGGCGGATGGTTGCCGTTGAAACTAATAAATAAGGGATGGCCGGCTTATAAAGCGCGTAAAACCAGTATGCTAATTTATGCTTTTGCTGTTTTACCGGTTTTGTTTTCTCAGTATTTAGGAGCAATCAATATTTGGTGGGCCATTTTGGTAATTGGTTTAGCGGTTTCTGCACATCAGGCGTGGAGTGCTAATATTTTTACAACTGTTTCAGATATGTTTCCAAAAAAGGCAACAGCTTCAGTTACAGGAATAGGAGGTATGTTCGGTGCCCTTGGCGGAATTTTACTAACTTTATTGATTCAAAAAAACATGTTTGTTTATTATACTAAAATAGGAAAAATCGAAACGGGATACTTTATTATGTTTTGCATCTGCGGAGCATCTTATTTGCTGGCGTGGCTGATTATGCATATTTTAGTTCCGAGGATGAAGAAAGTAGAAGTGTAAAATCAACACAAATAAATTTTGATTTGTATTATGATATTTGAAGATAAAAATATAATTTTGTGCAATCGATTACATTAAAATAAAAATTATGACAAAATATAGTTCAAGATACGCGTCAAGCCCAGAAGCTGTTAAACAATACGACACACAACAATTGAGAAATGAATTCTTAATTGATGATTTAATGCAGGAGGATGAAATTGTTTTAACGTACTCTCATTACGACCGCTATATTGCAGGTTCTGCAGTTCCTGTAAAAGATTTGACTCTTGAAACGATCGATCCGCTTAAAGCTGGATATTTTCTGGAAAGAAGAGAAATGGGAATCATCAATGTTGGCGGAAGCGGTTCTGTTTTGGTTGACGGAACATCTTATGAATTAGGTTTTAAAGATGCATTATACATTGGAAGCGGAAATAAAGAAGTAATCTTTAAAAGTGATGACAGCAAAAATCCGGCTAAATTTTATATTAATTCTGCTCCGGCACACACAACATATCCAACTGTAAAAGTAAGCTTGGAACAAGCAAATAAATTGCAGTTAGGAACCATGGAAACGGCAAATCACCGTACGGTAAACCAAATGATTATTGGAAGTGTTGTAACAACTTGCCAATTGCAAATGGGAATGACAGAATTAAAAACGGGAAGCGTTTGGAATACAATGCCAGCTCACGTACACGATCGTAGAATGGAAGTTTATTTTTATTTGGATATTCCGGAAAATCAGGCGGTTTGTCATTTTATGGGACAACCTCAGGAGACAAGACATATCTGGATGAACAATCATCAGGCAGTAATTTCTCCACCTTGGTCAATTCACTCAGGTTCAGGAACTTCAAATTATACTTTTATTTGGGGAATGGCCGGTGAAAATTTAGATTACGGAGATATGGATGTTTGTAAAATCACTGATTTAAGATAAGAATATGATAAACTTATTTGATATAAAAGGAAAAGTTGCCCTTATTACAGGAAGTACACACGGACTGGGAATGGCAATGGCAAAAGGTTTAGGGCAGGCGGGAGCTACAATTGTAGTAAACGGAAATTCATCTCAACAAAAAATTGATGATGCTGTTGCTGAACTTAAAAGTGAAGGAATAAATGCGGTTGGATATAGATTTAATGTAACTGTTGAGCAAGAGGTTAAAGAAGCAGTTGCAAAAATACAAAGCGAAGTTGGGCCAATTGATATTTTGATTAACAACGCGGGAATCATCAAAAGAATTCCGCTTATCGATATGGAAGTTGCTGATTTTAAAGAAGTAATTGATATTGATTTGGTTTCTCCTTTTATCGTTTCCAAGCATGTTGCCAAAGGAATGATCGAAAGAAGACAAGGAAAAATCATCAACATTTGCTCTATGATGAGCGAATTAGGTCGTAATACGGTTGGTGCTTATGCTGCTGCAAAAGGCGGTTTAAAAATGCTGACTAAAAATATGGCAACAGAATGGGCAAAATACAATGTTCAGATCAACGGAATTGGACCGGGTTATTTTGCGACTGAACAAACAAAGCCGATCAGGGTTGACGGACATCCGTTTAATGATTTTATCATTAGCAGAACTCCGGCTGCTAAATGGGGTGATCCAAGCGATTTAGCAGGAGCTGCAATTTTCTTATCTTCAAAAGCAAGTGATTTTGTTAACGGTCATATTTTATTTGTTGATGGAGGAATCCTGGCTACAATTGGTAAACCGTCAAACGAAGAATAAATTCTCAATTATAATTAAAAAGACATGAGTGCTAAGACTTTCATAAACGATAATTTTTTACTTGAAAATAAATATGCTGAAGAGTTATACCACAATTACTCAAAAAATCAGCCCATTATAGATTACCACAATCACTTAAATCCGCAGTTTATTGCAGAAGATAAAATCTTTGACAACATTACGCAGGTTTGGATTAATGGAGATCACTACAAATGGCGTGCAATGCGTACATTAGGAATCAACGAACAGTTTGTAACCGGAAATGGTTCTGATAAAGATAAATTCTTAAACTGGGGGAAAACCGTTCCGTACACGATGCGTAATCCTTTGTACCACTGGACACATTTAGAATTGGCGCGTTATTTTGATATTTATGATTTGCTGAATGAAAAATCAGCAGAGAAAATTTATATCGAAACTTCAGAAAAAATAAATTCCCAAGCATACAGCACACAAAACTTGCTTAAAAAAGTAAACGCTGAATTGGTTTGTACTACAGAAGACCCAATTGATACTTTAGAGTTTCACCAGAAACTGGCTAAAAACCCAATTGGAACAAAAATGAGCACGGCATTCAGACCCGATAAAGCTATCCTTATTTCAAATGATGGCTATAACGCATATCTGGATACGTTGGGGGACGTATCCGGAATTGCGATTAATACTTACACAGACTTACAAACTGCATTGAGAAAAAGAATCGAATTCTTTAACCAAAATGGCTGTAAATTAAGCGATCATGGTTTAGATCAGATTTATTTTGAGAACTTTACAGAAAGCGAAATAAATTCAATTTTCAAAAAGAAAAGAGAAAACCAAACGATAACACCAGAAGAAGCTTTGAAATTTCAAAGTGCTATTTTATTGTTTTTATCTGAAACTTATCACGAATTTGGCTGGGTTCAGCAATTTCACTTAGGCGCTTTAAGAAACAATAATGCACGCATGCACAGAATCTTAGGACCTGATACAGGTTGGGATTCTATTGGAGATTATCCACAGGCACAAAAACTGTCTTCATTTTTAAATGCATTAGACAGCAAAGATAAATTGACAAAAACCATTATTTATAACCTAAATCCGGCTGATAACGAAGTTATGGCGACGATGATTGGAAATTTCAATGACGGAAGCGTTAGAGGAAAAGTTCAGTTTGGTTCAGGATGGTGGTTTTTAGATCAGAAAGACGGAATGACAAAGCAATTAAATGCCCTTTCAAACATGGGATTAATTAGCTGTTTTGTTGGAATGCTGACAGATTCAAGAAGCTTTTTATCTTTCCCAAGACACGAATATTTCAGACGTATTTTATGTAATCTTTTAGGTGATGAAATCCAAAGAGGTGAACTTCCTGCAGATATGGAATGGATTGGAAAACTGGTTGCTGATATTTCATACAACAACGCAAAGGAATATTTCAAATTTTAATTGGGAATATAGAGAATAGAATATAGAAGAAAGAGGTAAGAAGAAAGAAGAAAGAAGAAAGAGTTTATACTATATGTTAAGTTTGATTTAATCTAAAACTTTATTTTCTTAATCTCTTAATGGTGAAAAAAAATCTTTTTACTGGTAAAACAATAAAATAATATGAGTAAAATAGTTGCATTCGGTGAAATTATGTTACGTCTTTCGACAGAGCGACACCTGCGTTTTGCACAATCTACAGCATTTGGAGCTACTTATGGTGGCGGTGAGTTTAATGTTTGTGTGTCTTTGGCAAATTATGGCTTAAATGCTGAGTTTGTAACAAGATTGCCTGAAAACGAAATTGGCGGATCTGCGTTGAGAGAAATACGAAAAATGAATGTAGAATCTAAAAATATAATTTTTGGAGGAGAACGTTTAGGAATCTATTTTCTTGAAACAGGAGCTGGCACAAGAGGGAGCAACGTTGTTTACGACCGTGCACACAGCTCGATGGCAACTATTGAAAAAGGGTTAATTGACTGGGAAAAAGTTTTGGAAGGTGCAGATTGGTTTCACTGGAGCGGTATTACGCCTGCAATTTCTCAAAGTGCTGCCGAGGCTTGTTTAGAAGCAATTAAAGTGGCGCACAAAATGGGAATAATGATTTCATGCGACTTAAATTACAGATCAAAATTGTGGCAATATGGCAAAGCGCCAAGCGATGTTATGCCAGAAATGCTGCAATACAGTAATGTTATTTTGGGAGATATTGATACAGCCTATTTTATGTTGGGAATTCCGAAAGTAAACCCAAATTATCAGGATGAAAAATCACTTCCGGTTTTATATACGAAGTTATTTGATTTGATTCCGAATTTAAAAACTGTTGCTACAACATTACGTTATTCTGTAAGTGCATCGCATCAAAGAATTGGCGGGGTTTTATTTGATGGAAAAGCCATTTACCACGCTGCCGTAAAAGAAGTAACTCCGGTTGTAGACAGAGTAGGTAGTGGAGACGCTTTTATGGGCGGATTGATTTACGGATTGTTACAATATCAAAATAATAATCAAAAAGCTTTGGATTTTGCAGTTGCGGCTTGTTGCTTAAAACACACCATTGCCGGCGATTACAATTTGGTTACATTAAAAGAAGTTGAAAACATGCTTGGTGGTGATTCTGCGGGATTAGTATCAAGATAAATAATATAGAAATGGCAAAATATTCAAGAATTGAAGTAGCGCAGCAAATGAAAGATAACGGAATGGTTCCGCTATTTTTTCATTCGGATATTGAAATCAGTAAAAAGGTACTAAAAGCCTGTTATGATGGTGGTTCCCGTTTAATGGAATTTACCAGCAGAGGCGATTTTGCCCACGAAGTTTTTGGTGCTTTAAACAAATATGCTTTGGCAGAATTACCGGGAATGATTCTGGGAGTTGGTTCTGTTACAGATGCTGCTTCGGCATCATTATACATGAGTTTGGGTGCCAATTTTATTGTAACTCCGGTTTTTAGAGAAGATATTGCAATTGCCTGTAATCGTCGTAAAGTATTGTGGTCGCCAGGCTGCGGAACACTTTCTGAGATTGCAAGAGCCGAAGAATTAGGCTGCGAAATTGTAAAATTATTCCCTGCTGATATTTACGGACCAGAGTTTATTAAAGCTATAAAAGGACCTTGCCCGTGGACGAATATTATGCCAACAGGAGGTGTTTATCCAACGGTTGAAAGTTTGTCTTCCTGGTTAAATGCAGGAGCAACTTGTGTTGGATTGGGTTCGCAATTAATTTCGAAAGATATATTAGATAACAATGATTATGACGGACTGAAAACAAAAGTGAGTCAGGTTCTTGAGATCATCCAAAATATTAAAAATAAATAAGGAGTAATCATACCGATTCCTTATTTGAATTGCAGTTTTTTTTAGATTTTAACGTTTTGTAATTGAGCATTACGCTTGCTAAATACAGCTTGTCACTCCTCACAGCAAATTGTATTTTACTCTTACAAGTGTAATGTTTCTTTTACAATTAAAAAAACTTCTTATAAAAGCAATAAGGTATTTATCGTGGTTATTTATAACACTTTAAGAATTTAAAATGAAACAGTTAAACAGAAAAAATACAGGATTAGAAAAATTAAATCCAATTAAGGTTGTTCAGTTTGGAGAAGGTAATTTTTTAAGAGCTTTTGTTGATTACGCTTTTCACAAACTAAATAAAGAAGTTGATTTTAATGCTGGTATTGCAATGGTTCAGCCTTTGAAAGACGGTATGGTGCACCTGATTAATGATCAGGATGGTCTTTATACTTTGTTTATGAACGGAATTAAAAAGGGCGAAAAAATACAAGATATTGAGTTAATCACTAATATTGTAAAAGCAATAAATCCGTATACCGAATTTGCAGATTATTTAGCTTTAGCGAAAGAAGAAGAACTTCAGTTTATTGTTTCAAATACTACTGAAGCCGGTATTGAATTCATTGAAAGTGATACTCCGGATATGAAGCCGCCAGTTTCATTTCCTGCAAAGCTGACTGTTTTATTGTATGAAAGATTCAAGCATTTCAATGGAGATGCTTCTAAAGCAGTAACGATCATTCCTTGCGAATTGATTGATTATAACTCAGAAACGCTGAAAAAATATATTTTGCAATATGTTGATTTATGGAAATTAGAGGATGCATTTAAAACTTGGGTATCAGATGCTTGTACGTATCACAGTACTTTGGTTGACAGAATTGTTCCTGGATATCCAAGAGCTGAAATTGAAGAATACAATAATAAATTAGATTATCAGGACAATTTAATTGTTGCTGCAGAACCTTTCTTTCTTTGGGCTATTGAAGGTGGTGAGGATTTAAAAGCAAAATTGCCTTTTCATAAAACGAATTTGAATGTAAAAATCGTTGATGATATACGTCCTTTTAAAATGATTAAAGTTCGTATTTTAAACGGTGCGCACACTGCAATGGTTCCTTTTTCACTTTTGTATGGTAACAAATTAGTGATGGAAACTGTTAACGGAGATTTTACCGGAAAATTTGTAGACGGCGTTATTGGTGAAATTAGTGAAACGCTTGATATGGACAAAAATGAAATTACGGCTTATTCTGAGGAAGTAATGGACCGATTTAAAAATCCATTTATCAAACATGCATTGGCTGATATTGCATTAAATTCGATTTCAAAATTCAAAGTAAGAGTTTTGCCTAGTTTATTAGGATATTATAATGCTAACAAAAAATTGCCTGTTAATTTGACTTTTTCATTAGCGAGTTTAATTCAATTCTATAAAGGAACATGGAATAGCGAAACATTGCCTGTAAAAGATTCTCCAGAGATAGTTGAAGCATTTAAAAATGCATGGCAATTGGGATCTGCAGATTTAGTTGTTGCTAAAATATTAGCTAACACAGAATTCTGGGGTGAAGATTTAACTAAAATCAATGGTTTACCTGAAGCTTTAGTATTGGCCTTGAATGAGATTGAAGAAAACGGAATAGAAAAAGGATTTGCTAATTTTAGCAAACAATATTAATTAGATTACACGTACTTTTAAAAAATAACAATCATGCAAAAGAAATTAATAAAAGTAAACCCTTCAGATAATGTAGCAGTTGCATTAGTGAATTTGGTTGCTGGTGAAGTAATCAACTTTGAGGGACAAGATATTACAATTGTATCTGATGTGAAAATGAAACATAAAATCGCCATGCATACTTTTGAAGTAGGTGAGCGTATTATTATGTATGGTGTTTTGGTTGGAAAAGCAAGTGCCAGAATTGAAAAAGGAGGTTTACTTTCTACAGAAAATGTAAAACATGAAAGTGATAAAGTAACAGGTAAAACCGAAACGATTGGATGGAATTCTCCAAATATTGACAAATGGAAAGATAGAACGTGGCAGGGCTATCATAGAGAAGATGGTCAGGTTGGAACTGAGAATGTTTGGTTGTTTTTCCCGTTAGTTTTTTGTGAAAACAGAAATATCGAAATCCTAAAAGATATTTTCGAGAAGGAATTAATGAAACCTAAAGAAAACGATTATCAGTTGTTACTTCGTTCTTTGGTAAAAACAGAAACAGGCGGAACTGGTAATGAAGCAGCTTCTAACGATGCTAATTTATTCAATAACATTGAAGTAAAATTTATCACGCATCAGGGTGGTTGTGGAGGAATTCGTCAGGATTCGCATAGTCTGGCTAAATTATTGGCCGGATATGTAAATAATCCAAACGTTGCCGGAGCTACAGTTTTGAGTTTAGGATGTCAGAATCTTCAAATTCAAATCTTCAAAGATGCGTTGGATGCTATTAATCCAAACAGTAAAAAACCAGTTTTGATTTACGATCAACAACAAATTGGTACAATTGAAACCATGTTGAGCAGTGTTGTAAAAGATACTTTTGAAGCTATTAAAATAGCTAACGATATAAAAAGAGAGCCTGCGCCATTGTCTAAATTAAGAATTGGTTTAGAGTGTGGTGGTTCTGACGGATTCTCTGGAATTTCTGCAAACCCAACTTTGGGAGTGTTATCTGATCATTTAGTTGCTTTAGGAGGAACTACAATTCTTTCTGAATTCCCTGAACTTTGTGGAGTAGAGCAGGAATTGGTAAACCGTTGTGTAGATGATAAGGATGGAAAACGTTTCTTAGACTTAATGCAATGGTACGAAAAAACAGTTGTAGATGCAGGTTCAGGATTTGACATGAATCCATCTCCGGGTAACATCAAAGACGGTTTGATTACAGATGCAATGAAATCTGCTGGTGCTGCTAAAAAAGGAGGGACTTCACCAATTACAGGTGTTTTCGATTATGGAGAATATATTAATGAACCAGGCTTTACATTGTTATGTACGCCAGGAAACGATGTAGAATGTACGACTGCAATGGTAGGTTCTGGAGCAAATATGGTGTTGTTTACAACAGGTTTAGGAACTCCAACAGGAAACCCGATTGCACCGGTTGTTAAGATTTCATCTAATACTGAATTGGCTAAAAAGATGTCAGATATTATCGATATTGACACCGGAGGAATCATCACAGGTGAAAAATCAATTGATGAAATGGCAGACGAAATGCTTGAATTTATTATTGATGTAGCCAGTGGTACTGTTAAAACCAAAGCTGCAATCTTAAATCAAAACGACTTTATTCCTTGGAAAAGAGGAGTTTCACTTTAATAGAAGTTAACTATATAAAAAAAGCTCACTAAACAGTGAGCTTTTTTGTTTTTTTACCATTAAGAAATTAAGAAATTTAAGCTTTGGGTCTGTTGTAACTTAAAATTTTACCATTAAGATATTAAGAAAATAAAGACTAGCTTAATAAACTTAATTTATCATTAAGGAATAAACTTTGAGCTTAATGAAACTTAATATCTTAATGGTTAAAATAATAAATAGACAATAGTTTATATGTTATGAAGTTGTTCTTGAAGATGATTTACGAATGTGTAATTCTGGTGCTAAAACTACCTTTTTTTCAATTTTAATAGTCTCGGTTTTGTCTACTTGTTCAAGGAAAACGCGTGCTGACATTTTTCCCATTTCAAGTGGCGACTGATCTACCGAAGTTATTGATAATTCCATAAATTTAGTAAAAGGTTCATTACTGAAACCTGCTACACAAAACTCTTTTGGGATACTGATATTTCTCTCTTTTAATTCCTGAATAGCTCCTAAAGCTGCAAAATCACTCGAAGAAAATATAGCGTCTGGTCTGGTTTGAAGTTGTAGTAAAGTATCAACGGCTTCTTTTCCTGCATCAACACTACTTTTTACAGGAATAACAAGTTCTTCCTTAAAAATCATTCCATTATCCAATAAAGCTTGTTTGTACCCTAAAAACCTGTTTTTGAAAATTTCAAGTGACTGATCTCCAGATAAATGAGCAATACATCTGCAGCCCTCATTAATAAGATGCTTAGTTGCCATATAACCGCCTTTAAAGTCATTAATGGTTACAGAACTTACTCCGTCAATATGTTTACTTCTATCAAAAAAGATCAACGGAACATTTTTTTCTAATACATTATGAAAAGCACCATCATTTTCGGTTGTAACCGCAGTTACAGACATTAGTATTCCATCAACCTGAGCGTCTATTAAGGTATAGAGGTTTTCGTTTTCTCTTTTGGAATCTTCATGAGTTTGACATATAATTACCTGATAACCATGAGGATGAAGCTCTTCTTCAATACCACGAATTACCGAAGCAAAAAAGTTACTATCTATACGAGGAACAATTACACCAATGTTATTGCTGCGACCACTTTTTAAAGCCAGCGCCAATTTGTTCTGCTTATAGTTCATTGAGGCTGCGGTTTTTATAACCAGTTCGCGCGTACTCTCTTTTATCTTAGGGTTATTGTTTAACGCTCTTGAAACCGTAGCTGCAGTGATATTTAGCTTTTTTGCAATATCATAGATGGTTATTTTTTCGCTCATTCAAAAATAGTTTTTGATTAATTTACAGACAAAAATACATTTTTTTTAGATATTCTAATATAAATTGTTATCGATTACCATAATTTATATCTAAAACGTTTTCTGTTCTACAATGATAATAAATTATGTCTTTTTTTACGCAATGTGTAAATAAAATTAGTAATAAAAATTAAATATATAATTTTTTTCTAAATAAATTTGGTGCATCCATTGTAATTTTCTATTTTCGTGTAATCGATTACATGAATATTGTGTTTTAATTGAATAGAATAATAAATTACCGCGTAAATGACTACAAATAAGCTTATAACGTTTAAATCGATTGCCTTTTTCATTGTAATTATTTCATTGGTTTTATCCTGTGGCAAGCAAGTTTCTACTATTTCAGAGGCAAATCCATGGAAAAAAATGGATTTAATTGTAAAAAGTATTCCTGAAACTCACTTTTCGGACAAAACGTATAACATAAATGATTTTGGTGCTATTGCTGATGGAAAGACCTTAAATACAGCAGCTTTTGCAAAAGCAATCAAAGCTTGTGCTGAAAATGGCGGAGGAAAAGTAATTGTGCCAAATGGGAAGTATTTAACGGGGGCAATACATTTAGAAAGTAATGTGAATTTACATTTAGATAATCAGGCCGAAATTCTTTTTAGTACAAATCCAAAAGATTATCCAATAGTTCACACTTCTTGGGAAGGAACAGAATTAATGAATTATTCTCCTCTTATATATGCAAAAAATAAAACCAATGTTGCCATAACCGGAAAAGGTACTTTAAACGGTCAGGCTAACAGCACAAATTGGTGGGTTTGGTCTGGCGGAAAAAGTTACGGCTGGCAAAAAGGAATTCCGTCACAAAATGATCCCACAAATCGTGAGGTTTTAGTAGATATGGCCGAAAAAAATGTTCCTGTTGCGGAAAGAGTTTTTGGTGAAGGACGTTATTTACGCCCGAATTTTATCGAATTCTTTGAATGTAATACGGTTCTTGTAAAAGATATTACCGTAATAAATGCTCCTTTCTGGATTCTTCATCCTTTAAAATCAAACAATATTATTATTGATGGCGTAACGGTAAACAGCCATGGACCAAATAATGACGGCTGTGATCCTGAATATTCTCAAAACATCATTATCAAAAACTGCACTTTTAATACCGGAGATGACTGTATTGCCATCAAAGCAGGACGAGATGCCGATGGAAGAAGAGTTGCAATACCAAGTAAAAATATCATTGTTCAAAACTGTAAAATGATTGATGGTCACGGTGGAGTTGTAATTGGCAGTGAAATTTCTGCAGGAGTAAATAATGTTTTTGTTGAAAACTGCGTAATGGACAGTCCAAATCTTGACAGGGCAATCCGCATTAAAACCAATTCAAAAAGAGGAGGGGTTATTGAAGATGTGTATGTTCGAAATCTTGAGATTGGAACCGTAAAGGAATGCGTTTTAAAATTAAACATGTTTTATAATGTATATGGCTCGCAGACTGGAAACTTTATACCAGTTATCAGAAATATATCTCTTGAAAATATTAATGTAAAAAATGGTGGTAAATATAGTGTTAGGGCAGAAGGTTATGCAGAATCACCGGTGGAAAATATTACATTAAAAAATGTTGTAATTAAAAAAGTAGATTCGATTTATCTATTAAAAAATGTAAAGAACATCAATTTTATTAATACCTATATCAATGACAAAAAAGTAGAATCAAGTAAAAACTTTTAAAAGAAAACTAACAATTTTTAACCAATAAACCAAACTATGAAGATTAAACAAATTTTAAAGAAAAACTTAAAATGCAATCTTGTATTTTTATTTTTCCTGAATTTTCTGTTGAGTGCTACGATGAGCGCTCAATCGACTGTAATTGAAGGGAAAATTACAGATGCATCAGGATTATCCTTACCAGGGGTAAATATTCAGGAAAAAGGAACTAAAAACGGAACTTCAACAGATTTTGAAGGAAGTTTTAAAATGAATGTTACTAATAATAAAGCCACTCTAGTTATTAGTTATTTAGGCTTTCAAACGCAGGAAGTTAGTATTGTGGGGAAAAGCAAAGTAAATGTGAGTCTTGCAGAAGCATCAAACTCACTAAATGAAGTTGTTGTTGTAGGATATGGATCTGTAAAAAAGACAGACCTTACAGGTTCTGTAAGTACGATAAGTGCAGCAACTATTACAGAAAGAAATACAATAAACCCTTTAGAAGCAATTCAGGGAAGTACTCCAGGGGTTCAAATTTCATCTAGTTCAGGACGTGCCGGCGACGGATTTAAAGTTGTAATTAGAGGAAATAATTCATTAGTATCTGATTCAAGTAATCCAAAAGTGGTTGGTTCAACTCCTTTATATGTAGTGGATGGTGTGCCAATGGACGGAATTGACTTTTTAAATCCACAGGATATCGCCAGAATGGACGTTTTGAAAGATGCGTCTTCGGCTGCAATTTATGGTTCAAGAGGATCTAATGGGGTTATCATCGTAACAACTAAAAGCGGTACAAGTGCCAAAGCTGGTATTAGTGTCACTTTTGATACTTCATACGGAACTAAAACGGCTGCAAGATTACCAGAAATGATGTCTGGAGCAGAATGGTGGAAATTTCACCAAACAGCTTATATGAGCGCAACACCTGCGACTCAAACTCCGGCACAATTGGCGGCTTTAGCAGGAAATCAAAGTCCATTATTAGTTTCAAGAGCAAATAGTGGTTATAATTTTGACTGGTATGATGCGGTACTTAAATCAGGAATGACCGAGAATAATTATTTAAACATTTCAGGACGTTCAGAGTCTGGTTTAAGTTATAATTTAGGTTTTGGTATTCAGTCAGATAAAGGACTTATCGATAATGATTCAACAGATAAATATTCTTTTAAACTTGGCTTAAATCATAAAATCAACGATAAATTTTCTACAGGAGCAAATATTACAATAGCTCGTATCGATTCACAATTAGGTAGTGATTTGGCTATGCAGGATGCTTTTAGATTAAGTCCGCTTATGTCTCCTTGGGCTATTGATGCTGCAGGAAATGAATTAGTAGGAACACAGTTTTTTCTACCTGGAAAGTTAACTTATCCTGACGGATCATGGGCTATCAATAAAACGAGTACAGTAAACCCATTAGTAGAAATTGCTAATTCATCTCAGGAAGAAAATACATGGCAGACTGTAGGAAATGTTTATTTTCAATATCAGCCAATTAAGTGGTTTTCATTCAAAACAACATTTGCTGCGGGAATTATGGATACCGAAAAAGGTGCTGCTTATGGAGCTCAATCTAATGCAGGTGTTACTTTAAATGGTAAGAATTCATCTTCTCTTGAAAATTTAAATAACTTTAATTACACTTGGGATAATCAAATTGATTTGAAACATACTTTTAATCAAGTACACGATTTTAGTTTGCTATTATTACAAAGTTTGTATTCTAATGTAGATAAAAGTTCTTACTTATATTCTAATACACAGCCTTTTGATACCGGAACAGATAATATTGGTTCAGGAGTTCAGTCAAGTTATGTGGTAAGATCGGCTTATGCTAAAAACTCACTAAGCTCTTATGCAGTACGTTTAAACTATACTTTTAGAGATAAATATTTATTAACAGCATCAAATAGATGGGATGGTTCATCTGTATTGGCAGAAGGAGCAAAATGGGAAAGTTTTCCATCAGTTGCTTTAGGATGGAAAATTAGCAAAGAACCATTTTTAGAAAATAATGCTACAATCTCAGACTTAAAATTGAGAGCGAGTTTAGGTTATACAGGAAACGATAACGTTGCGCCATATACCTCACAAGCTTTATTAAATCAGCAAACATTTTATGCTAGTGGTAATACTGTAGTTCCGGGCTGGCAATCAGAAACTCTTGCAAATCCTTTATTAGGCTGGGAAAAAACAAGAGAGGTTAACTTAGGTCTTGATTTTGGTTTCTTAAGAAACAGAATAACAGGTAGTGTAGATGTTTACGACAGATTATCTGACGATTTGATTTACAAACAGCAATTACCGGCAGAATCTGGTTGGAAAAACACCTATTCAAACGTTGGATCTGTTAGTAATAAAGGTATAGAAGTGCTATTAACAACTAAGAATATTAAAACAAATATGGTTAGTTGGGAAACTACTTTTACATTTACTAAAAACGTAAACAAATTAGAGTCAATTTACAATCAGGATAAAGTAAGTGATATTGGAAATAATTTGATTTTAGGATCACCTCTAAATCCTAATTACAATTATGTTTATGATGGTGTTTGGCAAGAGAGCGAAGCTGCTCAGGCTACTTCTTATGGAATGGCTCCTGGTCAGGCAAGACCAAAAGATTTAAACGGAGACGGTAAATTTAATCAGGATGACAGAACGGTAATTGGTAATCCAAATCCGGAATGGCAGGGAAGTTTCTATTCTCGTTTAAATGTAGGTCAGTTTGATTTCAATTTCTCAGTAATTACAAGTCAGGGACAAACGGTACTAAGTACTTTTCACCAAAATTTTGCTGACGTAAGTGATAGAGGTCGTCAAAAAATTAAAATGGATTATTTCATACCAACAAATGGTACAGGTATAGAAGCAAATGCTAATAATGAAAATCCTAGACCGGGTCCTGTTGCGACTGGTGCAGGTGCTTACTGGACATCATTATTTGGATATTACAGAGATGCATCTTATGTTAAAATTAAAAATATATCTCTAGGTTACACTTTCAATTCAGATTTACTTAAAAAATTAAAGATGAGTAATTTTAGAATTTATGTAAATGTTTTAGACCCATTTGTATTCACAGATTTTGATGGATATGATCCAGAGTGGGCTGGTTCACCTTTTGGTGTAAATCGTCCTGCATCTGTTACTACACAATTGGGACTAAGTGTTAAATTTTAATAAGATATAAAATGAAAAAAATAATATTAATTTTAGGAATAATTGTTACTGTTTTTGCTTCATGCAGTGATTATATTGAAGAAAACAGTGAATCTTTTGTACCTGCTGATGAGACTTATAAAACATCCTCAGGTTTTCAATTGCTGGTAAATTCAAACTATGCGTGGCTTAAAGGAATTTATGGAGGTAATCCGTGGTTATTTGAATCAGGAACTGACATGTATGCAGAAGGAAGAACTCCTGAGCCAGCAGGTTTAAGTCAATATACTTTATTAATTCCTTCATCGAGTAATGTAGATGAATTGTATAATTCTTGTTATCAATTAATTCAGTCTGTAAATAAAACTATTTATTATTCTACAGTAACTGAGCAAACATCAAATTTAAATACTCTTGTTGGAGAGGCTAGATTTTTGAGAGCCAATGCTTATTTTTTATTGGTTCAGTCGTACGGAGGTGTTTCAATTGCTAATGAACATGTTACTGTTCCAATATTGTCATTTCAAAGAAATACAGCTGAGGAAGTTTATACTCAAATCATTACAGATCTGGATGCTGCATTGGCAAGTGTAGGTACAGGAACTTACAGTACAACCGGCAGAGTAAATAAAAGAGCTGTAAACGATTTATTAGCAAAAGTATACCTAACAAGAGGATACGAAACTTTTGGTAAAGCTGATGATTTTGCTAAAGCTGCAGCTTATGCTGATGCTGCAATTGCAGGACAAGCTCTAAATCTGGCTTTTGACCAATTGTTTAAACCAGGAAATGACTTGAATGCAGAAACTATTTTCTCTGTTCAATACGATAAAAATTCAACTAGTACAGATCCTACAAAATTAGGAAATAATCAGTTTTATTATTTTAGTTCTTATTTAGGAGGTGCTGAGACCGGAGCTCCGTTAAGAAGTTATAATTTATGTCCAACAGATTATGCTTTAGGATTATATGAAAAAGGAGATAAAAGATGGGAAGCTACTTTTATGACAGAAATTCTTGAAGAAACTACAACAGGCTCTGACGGTAAACCAAAAACAACTCTTTATTATCCTTACTACAGAAGTACAAATCCAACCGCTTTAAAAGTGAGACATTTTTATGAGCCAAAATGGTTTACTCCTGCAGACAAATTAGCTTGGGATACTGCAAATGCTTCAAGAAAAGCATCGACTTTTGTTTATCATCCTTGGGGAGAATATTCTGCAGCACACACTTTAATTAAAAATTTAGATTGTTATACTATTCCTGTTAAGAAATTTGACGATCCGGATCCAACTACACCATCAAGTACAGGTCCTGTAAGTACAAGAGATATTATTGTTTCAAGACTTGGAGAAACCTATTTAATTGCTGCCGAAGCTTATTTAAAAGCAGGAGTTCCTTCTACAGGTTTAGACCGTTTAAATGAAGTGAGAAGAAGAGCCGGTGTTGCCAATGCTACAATCGGAGAATTTAATATCGATTATGTTTTAGATGAAAGAGGTAGAGAATTACTTGGAGAATACAAACGTTGGTTTGATTTGAAACGTACAGGAACTCTTGTTGCAAGAGCTTCTGCACACAATTATAAAATAAAAGCAGCAAATTTTGTTGGGGTAGACGGAGCACTTAAAATTTTAAGACCTATACCACAAACTGCATTAGATTTAAATCAAAATAAAGATTTTCCTCAAAATCCAGGTTATTAGTAATTTGATAATTTTTTTGAGATTTTAGTTTTTTGAAGAAGTTAAAAAGGAGTTTGATATTATTTCAAACTCCTTTCTTAACTGTTAATGGATTTTTCAGATGAAAAAAAAGCTTTTTATTATATTATTGATTTCTAATGCCATTTTTGCTCAAAGCAATTATAGCATTGATACTTCATATACCTTAAAAAGTACTTATAATAAATTAATCAAAAAATATCCTTTTATCACAATTCCGCAGGAAAAGAATAATACCGATGTGGCTGAAAGTGAGGAAGTTATTTATCAGCAGCGAAAAGATAGAACATTACATTTAGATGCTTTTTATTTTAAGAAGCAAAAATCAAATCCGGCAGTAATCATGATTCATGGTGGAGGCTGGAGATCAGGAAATAAAAATCAGATGCATGATTTGGCAAAAGAAATAGCTTCAAAAGGCTATTCTTGTTTTGCTATCGAATACAGATTATCATTAGAAGCAAAATATCCGGAAGGAGTTTATGATGTAAAAAATGCGATTAAATTTATAAAAGATAATGCACGAAAATTTAATGTAGATCCAAACAAAATTGCGGTTTTAGGTTGCTCTTCGGGAGGACAAATGGCAGCTTTGATTGGTACAACAAATGAAAATTCGGGTTTTGAAGAAGCTGCTTTCAAAAGTAAATCTTCTTCAAAAGTAAATGCAATTATTAATGTAGATGGCGTTTTAGCTTTTAGGCATCCACAATCTTCAGAAGGTAAAATGGCATCTTTTTGGCTGGGAGGTTCGTATGATGAAAAACCGGAGAACTGGAAAAATGCTTCGGCTTTAAGCCATACAGACAAAAATACACCGCCAATACTATTTATTAATAGCAGTTTTGAAAGATTTCATGCTGGCAGAGATGATATGATTGCAATTTTAAATCAGCACAAAATTTATAGTGAAGTTAAAACAATTCAGGATTCACCGCATTCTTTTTGGTTTTTTGAACCCTGGTTTACTGAAACCATTACTTATACAACGCAATTTTTAGACAAAATATTTAAATAACACTACAAATAAAATGAAAACAAAAATCGCAGGCACAGCTTTAGTTTTATTTGGTGTTATAAACGTAAATTACAGAAAAAGCGTAATTGTTTTGCTACTAATCTTTGGCAGTAAAATGGTGGCGCAGACTAATGAAAATAAAGCTCTTGCTGATAATCTTAAATGGTCGGAAAGAACAGCATTGACTATTCTTAACAAATATCCAAAAGCATGGCAGATCGACGGAACTGAAAAACCAAAATGGGATTATAAAATGAGTTTGGTTTTAACTGCTTTTGAAAAATTATATCAAAAAACAAACGATAAAAAGTATTTCAATTATATAAAAGAATATGCCGATGAAATGATCGATAGTTCCGGAAATATTAAAAAATATGATCTTAAAGAATACAATATCGATTATGTAAATCCGGGAAAATTGCTTTTTAATTTATATGACGAAACAAAAGATAATCGTTATTTAAAAGTAATTCAACAATTAAGAACACAGCTTGAAACACAACCCAGAACGGCTAGCGGCGGATTTTGGCACAAACAAATTTATCCGAACCAAATGTGGATTGACGGCTTGTACATGGCAGAACCTTTTTATACGGAATACACGGTTATCTATGAAAACGGAAAAGCATTAGATGATGTTGCGAAACAATTTGAATTGGTTCAAAATCATTTGGTTGATAAAAAAACAGGTTTAGTATATCAGGCCTGGGATGAAAGCAAACAAATTGGCTGGGCAAATCCCGAAACAGGAACGTCGCCAACTATTTGGGGACGCGGCATTGGCTGGTACATGATGGCATTGGTAGAAACATTAGATTATTATCCTAAAACAAATCCAAATTATAAAGTTCTGGTAGGATATTTGAATCAAATTTCAAAAAACGTACTTAAATATAAAAGTGAATCTGGTTTGTGGTATCAGGTTACTGATAAACCGGAATTGAAAGACAATTTTCTGGAATCTTCTTCTTCGGCCATGATTATTTATAGTTTGGCTAAAGGTGCAGATAAAGGATATCTAGCTCCAAACTATAAAAAGATCGCACAAAAATCATTTGATACTTTTGTAAAAGAGTTTGTCAAAAAAGAAGAAAATGGAGAAGTGGTTATTTCAAACGTTTCATCTAATGTTGGTTTAGGCGGAAAGCCTTTTCGTGATGGAACAAACGAATATTATATCAAAAGTAAAACGAAAGATAATAGTTCGCCTGCTTTAGCCGCATTTTTGCTAAGTGCAACTCAATTGAATAAATAATAATTTAAGCTTCTTCAAGATGATAAAGAATAGAAATAAAAATTATTTGGCACTAATAATACTGACTTGTGTTTTGCTATTTGCAAATGGTAAAATCATTGCGCAGGAATCTTCAAAAATTATTATTTCTAAGGATTTAAAATGGTCAGAGCGAATGGCACTTTCGATCATGAAACGTGCTCCAATTGCATGGCAGGTAGACAATAACGAAAGAACGAAATGGGATTATAAAATTGGTTTATTAATGACCTCTTTTGAAAAACTTCATAAAAAAACGAACAATCCAGTTTATGCAGATTATATAAAAGGTTATGCCGAAACGGTTATTAATAGTTCAGGAGAAATTCTGAATTATAAATTGGAAGATTATAATATAGATAATATCAACGCAGGAAAAATGCTTTTTGATTTGTATTCCAGAACAAAAGATAATCGTTATCTTACTGCTTTGCAAACCTTAAGAAAACAATTAGAGACGCATCCGAGAACCAATTCGGGTGGATTTTGGCATAAAAAAATATATCCGTACCAAATGTGGCTTGATGGTTTGTATATGGGCGCACCATTTTACGCACAATACACCACAACATTCGATAACGGAAAAGATTTAGACGATGTTGCCAAACAATTTGAACAAGTTCATTTACATACGATTGATAAAAAAACAGGTTTATTATTTCATGCCTGGGATGAAAGCAAACAAATGCCCTGGGCAAATAAAGAAACAGGAACTTCGCCAAATTTTTGGTCAAGATCAATAGGCTGGTACATGATGGCTTTGGTTGATGTTTTGGATTATATGCCAAAGGAGCATCCAAAAAGAAAAGAGTTGATTGGATATTTAAACGAAATATCGACAGCCGTTGCAAAATATCAGGATACTTCTGGATTATGGTTTCAGGTTACGGATGCCGGAAAAAAGGAAGGAAATTATCTGGAAGCATCAGGATCTGAAATGTTTGTTTATGCTTTTGCAAAAGGAGTAAACAAAGGTTATTTGCCTGAAAAATATAAAAAACTAGCTGTAAAAGGTTTTGACGGAATTGTAAAAAATCTCATAAAAGTTGATGAAGATGGCGAAATACACATTACACAAGTTTGCGCCAGTGCAGGTTTAGGCGGAAATCCGTATCGTGACGGATCTTATGAATATTATATTAAAGAGAAAATAAAAACAGATAATTCTCACGGATTAGGGCCTTTTATTTTAGCTGCAGTTGAATTAGAAAAATAGTAGAATTTAAATATATTTTAAAATGAAAAATAATAGAAAGCAAGGTTATTTTGTGTCGGTTTTATTAGTTTGCGCCATGGCTTTTACAAGTTGTAAAGTGATTTCGCAGGAACCTTCAAAAAAGGAAATAGTTATTTCTAAAGATTTAAAATGGTCTGATAAAATGGCTCTAACATTGATGAAACGTCACCCCGAAGCTTATATGATTGACGATTCTAAAAAACCGAAATGGGACTATGTTCATGCCCTGGTTTTGCATTCTATAGAAGAGCTAAACAAAAAAAATCCTGATCCTCGTTACAAAGCTTACATAAGAGGTTATGTAGATGAATTGGTACAAGCTGACGGAACTATTAAAACCTATGAATTTGATAAATACAATATCGATTTGGTGGTACCGGGACGTTTGCTTTTTGATATTTATGCCGAATCAAAAGAAGATAAATATTTGAAAGCTTTACAATTAGTACGTAAACAATTGGCAGAACAGCCAAGAACTGCAAGCGGTGGATTTTGGCACAAACAAATTTATCCAAACCAAATGTGGCTGGACGGTTTGTATATGGGAGAACCATTTTATGCACAATACACGGCTACTTTTGAAGGAGGAAAAAGTTTTGATGATATAGCAAAACAATTTGAATTGATTCAACTACACGCAACAGATCCAAAAACAGGTTTATTATACCACGGTTGGGATGAAAGCAAACAAATGCCATGGGCGAATAAAGAAACAGGAAATTCGCCAAACTTTTGGTCAAGAGCTTTAGGCTGGTATATGATGGCTTTGGTTGACGTTCTGGATTATATGCCGAAAGATCATCCAAAACAAAAAGAATTGGTAAAGTATTTAAATAATGCTTCGGTAGCTTTGGAGAAATTTCAGGATAAAAAATCAGGTTTATGGTATCAGGTTACGGATAAAGGCGGAGAAAAAGGAAATTACCTTGAAGCTTCGGGATCTTCGATGTTTGCTTATGCTTTTGCAAAAGGAGCAAACAAGGGATATTTGCCTGCAAAATACAAAAAACTGGCGAACAAAGCTTTTGATGGTCTGACTAAAGTCTTAATTAAAAAAGTCGACGAAGATGGAGGAATTACATTGACAAATTGTTGTCAGGTTGCAGGTTTAGGTGGTACTCCGTACAGAGATGGTTCTTATGATTATTATGTAAACGAAAGAAAAAAAGACAACGATCCTAAAGCAACTGGTCCTTTTATTTTAGCTGCTTTAGAGTTGAATAGATAGTTTGTTATGAATTATGAATTATGAATTATGAGTAACACGTAACGACAAAGGGTCAAGAATAAAGATAAAGTTGTGTCATTTCGACGAAGGAGAAATCACATCTAGAGAGCAACGAACCGAAAATCCGTTATGTGGTTTCTCGTTCCTCGAAATGACAAAATCTAATTATTGAATTATTTTTAATTGCCAAAGAATGAAAAATATGAAAATCATTTTTCTATTATTATCGGTTTTTTCCATACAAGAGAATTTTGCTCAGGTTTGGGTGCCGGATAATGGAGATGGAACGTATACGAACCCAATAATTCATGCTGATTATTCAGATCCGGATGCCGTTAGGGTAGGTGATGATTTTTATATGACGGCATCGTCTTTTAATTGTATTCCGGGATTACCCATTTTACATTCTAAAGATTTAGTAAACTGGAAAATTATTGGCTATGCTTTAACCAAACAAATTCCAACCGAAACATTTGATAAAGTGCAGCATGGCAACGGCGTTTGGGCACCAAGTATAACTTTTCATAACAATGAATTTTATATTTATTACCCCGATCCTGATTTTGGAATTTATATGATAAAAGCCAAAAAAGCAGAAGGCCCATGGTCTGAACCTATTTTGGTAAAAGCAGGTTCCGGATTAATAGATCCTAGTCCGTTATGGGATGATGACGGAAAAAATTATCTCGTTCATGCCTTTGCGGGCAGTCGTGCAAAAATTAAAAGTTTGATTGTAGTTTGCACCATGAATACGGAAGGAACGGTTGCGAATAATGATGAAGTTATGGTCATTGACGGGCATGAAAGCGAAGGAACTATTGAAGGACCAAAGTTTTATAAAAGAAACAATTATTATTACATTTTTGCCCCGGCAGGAGGAGTTCCTACAGGATGGCAAACCATTTTAAGATCTAAAAATGTTTTTGGACCTTATGAAACGAAAAAAGTATTAGAGCAGGGTAAAACCAATATAAACGGACCACATCAGGGTGCTTGGGTTCAAACGCAAACGGGCGAGGATTGGTTTATACATTTTCAGGATAAAGGTGCTTATGGAAGAATTGTGCATCTTCAGCCTATGAAATGGGAA
Organism: Flavobacterium sp. AK-345; assembly: GCF_058310175.1. NCBI lineage: Bacteria > Pseudomonadati > Bacteroidota > Flavobacteriia > Flavobacteriales > Flavobacteriaceae > Flavobacterium > Flavobacterium sp. AK-345. The sequence goes on from NZ_JBZEER010000011.1 coordinate 199,165, forward strand.
AATGACTGGCCGGTAATGGGACAGGATTTTGACAAAAATGGAATAGGAGAACCGGTTACGACTTATAAGAAACCAAATGTTGGAAAGAAATATCCAATAGAAACTCCTGCAGAATCGGATGAGTTTAATTTGCCAAAATTAGGTTTGCAATGGCAATGGCAGGCAAATGCCCAGATAAACTGGGGTTTTCCGACAAGTTTAGGATATCTGAATTTGTTTTGTGTACCAACCATAAAAGAGAGTAATAAAATATTTGAAGCACCAAATTTATTGCTGCAAAAGTTTCCTGCAGAAGAATTTACAACGACAACAAAACTGACTTTTAATGCACGCTTAAACGGCGAATCGACAGGTCTTTTGATAATGGGGTTAGATTACAGTTACTTATGTCTTAAAAATGATAATGGGAAATTATATATGAATCAGAAAACGGGAACTTTTGATAAAAAAGTTTCTGAAACAGAAACGGTTCCTGTTTTAATAAAAAACAATACCATTTACCTGCGTGTGAAAGTGAAAAAAGGCGGTATTTGCAGTTTTTTCTATAGTTTAGATGATAAAAAATATGAAGCCATTGGAACCGATTTTACATCAAAAGAAGGGAAATGGATTGGTGCCAAAGTTGGACTTTTTGCCTTGAGCGAAAAAGTGACAAACGATTCAGGAAATGTTGCAGTCGATTGGTTTAGAATTACTAAATAAAATAAAAATGATTCAATTAAATAAAACAATATTGGTTTTTCTGTTTGTTGTTAGTTTAGGCTTAAATGCCCAAAACACGTATAAAAACTGGCCGGATGTTATTCGCAAAAACGATGCAGCATGGTTTGCCTCAGCAGAAGCGAAAACTATTGCGGAAAATGTATTGCTTTACCAGCGAAATATTGGCGGATGGCCAAAAAATATCCAAATGCAAAATGCGCTTACTGAAACAGAAAAACAAAAACTGATTGAGCTGAAAAGTGATTTGCATGAAATAACAACTGATAACGGTGCAACATGTCAGGAAATGCTTTTTATGTCTAAAATGTATGCTCAGGTTAAGGATGAACGATATAAAGAATCGTTCTTAAAAGGGCTGAATTATTTGCTTGAAGCACAGTATGATAATGGTGGATGGCCACAGTTTTTTCCATTAAAAAAAGGATATTACACGCACATTACGTACAATGATAATTCGATGGTAAATATTTTGAATATTATGAAAGAAATCAGCGAAGAGTCTGATTATTACAGCATAAAACCATCAAAAGAAATTGTCGGAAAAACTAAAAAATCATTTGATAAAGGAATAGATTGTATTTTAAAAACACAATACAAACAAAATGGTGTTTTAACAGGCTGGTGCGCGCAACATGACGAAGTTACTTTGGCTCCTGCCAATGCCAGAGCTTTTGAATTGGTATCGTTAAGCGGATTTGAATCGGCAAAAATTGTGTTGCTTTTAATGTCAATTGAAAAACCTTCACCTGAAATTATTACTTCTATTAAAAGCGCTCACGATTGGTTTGAAAAAACGAAAATCACGAATCTGGAAGAAAAAAGAGTGCTAAATGATGCGGGAAAAATCATAGATAAAAAGATGATTCCCACTACAAATGCAGCACCAATTTGGGCAAGATTTATGGATTTGGAAACCAATGAACCTTTCTTTTGTGACCGTGACGGAATCAGAAAAAAATCTTTGGATCAAATTGGGTCTGAAAGACGAAATGGTTACGCCTGGTATTCTGATGCACCAAAAGAAGTATTGAAAAAATATTCGGCCTGGGCCATTAAAAACGGTGTAAAAGTTTCTTCTGTGGAAACTTCTTCAAAAAAAAAAGATAATTTCATAACCGTTGCACAAGATGGTTCTGGCGATTTTACTAAAATTCAGGATGCGATAAACGCAAGTCCTTCTTTTCCTTATGAAAAAGTAATCATAAATATAAAAAACGGAACTTATAATGAAAAAGTGCGTATTCCTGAGTGGAATACGCATTTGACATTATTGGGAGAAAGCAAAGAAAACACGATTATTGCTTTTGACGATAACTTTAAGAAAATTAATTTAGGTCGAAATAGTACTTTTTATACGCCTACTGTTTTGGTAGAAGGCGATGATTTTTCGGCATCAAACTTAACCATTAAAAATACTTCGGGAGATAATGGACAGGCAATTGCGTTGTCAGTTGTGGCGAATCGTGCGCAAGTTTCAAATTGTACTATTTTAGGAAATCAGGACACTTTATACTTATCAGGAAAAGAATCAAAACAGTATTTTAAGGATTGTTATATCGAAGGTACAACCGATTTTATTTTTGGAGGTGCTACTGTTTTATTCGAAAATTGTGAAATTAGAAGCATCAAAAGTTCGTATGTTACGGCTGCTTCAACGCCCGAGGGAATTCCGTTTGGATTTGTTTTTAAGAATTGTAAACTCACTGCAAATCCAGAAGCGACGACCGTTTATCTGGGAAGACCCTGGAGAATTTATGCTAAAACGGTTTTTATAAATTGCGATTTAGGAAAACATATTAAACCCGAAGGCTGGGAAAACTGGTCTAAACCCGATGCTGAAAAAAATGCTTTTTATGCAGAATACAATTGTAAAGGCGAAGGTTTTCAGCCTAAAAGCAGGGTGTCATGGTCGCATCAGCTTACTAAAAAAGAAGCTGAAAAATATACAATCGAAAACATTTTAAAAGATTCGATTGCTAATTGGTATTCGAAATAAAAATAAGCCCGCGGATTGTGCGGATTAAAAGGGCTTACGCTGATTTTTCATCACTGAATTTAGAAAATAAACCTGCGGAAACCCGTTTAATCCGTTAAAACTCGTGAACAATATATTAAATAATAAATATGAATTTAAAGTATTTTATCTTTCTGTTGATTTGCATAAGTTCATTTGCACAGAATAGTGAATTTCCAACTGCAAAAGTTGATTCAATTGTAAACAGAATTCAATTACCTGTTTTTCCTGCGTATCAAATAAATATTGCAAAATTGGGAGCGAAAGGTGATTCTGTAACAAATAATAAAGCTGCATTTGACAAAGCCATGGCATTGTGTAAAAAGAACAATGGCGGTACGATTATAGTGCCTAAAGGAATTTATAAGATCAACGGGCCAATTCACTTTGTAAGCAATGTTAATCTTAAAATTGAAAAAGGGGCAAAAATTAAGTTTAGCGATAATCCTCAGGATTATTTACCAATGGTTTTAACGAGTTGGGAAGGCACCATTTTGTACAATTACAGCCCGTTGATTTATGCTTATGAATGCAATAATATCGCTATAACCGGCGAAGGAACAATTGATGGAGAAGGAGGCAAAACCTGGAAAACTTTTAAGGCTAAAGAAGCAAAGGGAAAAGATTTGAGTCGCGAGATGAATCATAATAATGCTGCTTTACAAGACAGGAAGTTTGGTGAAGGTTATTTTTTACGACCGCAAATGATTCAGTTTTTTAAGTGCAAAAATATTTTGGTTGAGAACGTCCGTATAGAGAATTCACCATTTTGGTGTTTACATCTTTTAAAATCTGAAAGCATTACAGTTCGCGGAATAAGTTATAAATCGTTGAATTATAATAACGATGGTATTGATCCTGAATATGCTAAAGACGTTTTGATCGAAAATGTAACGTTTGATAATGGTGATGATAATGTTGCCATAAAAGCCGGTAGAGATCATGAAGGAAGAGTAAATTCTGCCACGCCAAGCCAGAATATTGTAATCAGGAATTGTAACTTTAAAGGACTTCATGGCGTTGTTTTAGGCAGCGAAATGTCAGCAGGAATTCAGAATGTGTATGTTGAAAATTGTAAAACGGTCGGATATTTAAAACGCGGAATTTATATTAAAACAAATGCAGATCGCGGTGGTTTTATAAAAAATATTTTTGTTCGTAATATACAATTAGACGAGGTAGAAGATTGTTTGTACATGACAGCTAATTATCATGGAGAAGGTCACGGCTACCAATCGGATATTTCAAATATTCATTTTTCGAATATTACGTGCAATAAAGCATCAGAATCCGGGATTGTAATTCAGGGATTTCCGGAGAAAAAAATCCGAAATATATCTTTGAAGAATATTGAAATTAAATCTGCTAAAAATGCCATTTCAAATGAAAATGCTGAAAATGTTTTAATGACTGATGTTTTTATTGGCAAGAGAGCGACTGTTCCTTCTGCGGCAAAATAGTTTTTTAGAGGTTCAAAGGGACAAACGTTCAAAGTTGCAGAGGTTTTTATTGACTTACTTAAAAGTGTCTAATATCCAAATAATACAAAACAATGAAATATAAATTAATAATAATCTGTTTAATATCGACTATTTGTTTTGCGCAAAAAACAACTGTTTATACTATTGGCGATTCTACAATGGCAAACAAAAAAGACCCGGATCGTAATCCGGAGCATGGATGGGCGCAGGTTTTACAGCCTTTTTTTAAAGATAATATTGTTATCGAAAATAAAGCTGTAAATGGCAGAAGTACTAAAAGTTTTATTAATGAAAAACGCTGGGATTCTATTTATAAAAGGTTAAAAAAAGGAGATTATGTTTTTATTGAATTTGGACATAATGATGAAAAAATAGAAGACTCTACAAGGTATACAAATCCGCATACTAGCTATAGATATAATTTAATTAAGTTTGTAAAAGAGAGCAGAGAAAAAGGAGCCATTCCAGTATTACTGACTTCTATCGCCAGACGCAATTTTAATCAAAAAGGAGTTTTAGTGCCTACACATGGCGAATACCCTTTGGAAACCAGATTAGTAGCACAGGAATATAAAGTGCCTTTTATTGATTTGGGATACCTTACCGAATTATTGGAGCAGTCTTATGGACCTGAAAAATCAAAACAATTACATTTGCATTTTAAAGCTGGTGAAAACGCTTATTATGATAAGGATAAGGCCGATGATACACATCTTTCTTTATTAGGTGCGACGAAAATTGCTCAAATTGTTGTAGATCAAATTAAAACAATACAAGATTCGTCTTTGGAAAAACTCAAAATAGGAATTAAATAATTTTGTAACCTTAATTTTTAGTTTTAAAGTGAAGATGTTATGCTTAAAACAGACAAAAAGAATGTCTTAATTTATTATAGCAATAATTTTTAGGTCTAGTAACAATTTGAATTTATTTAGAGATTTGCAATTCTAAATATTGACGGGTTTTCAAATATTTTAGTAATTTTCGAAAAATGAGAGAACTTGGGCTCTCATTTTTTTTTGGTGGTTAGTTTATTTTTTTATTTAAAATATTAAAAAATAATATTTTAAATTTTTTAAAGGAGAAGACTTTGTCTTCTCCTTTTTTGTTTCTTATTGCTCATGTTAAGATGAATATGTGTATTTATTTTTCTATAACTAAATCATTTCTTTAAAATGATTATGTAGTAAATGATTATGATAACTAAAAAATAATATAGAATAATTATAAGTTTTTATTTATGAATAAAAACTTAATATTTT
>NZ_JBZEER010000012.1:0-94129 GCF_058310175.1 Flavobacterium sp. AK-345
ATAACAGGGCTAAAAATGAGTTGTAAATCTATTTTAGGATTAAGTATAAATATGTAAACTTTTTTCAGGACGAGACATCTTTGCGTTCATGAGCAAAATGCTCGCGCCAGCAGGGGAACAATTCGTAGAGCACAGGATTATCTTTTCTTTAAATCAAAATCATTAGAAAGTTTTTCATTGGTTACTAAACGCCAGCCTAACACTAACTTCTCCTCAGCCTCTTTGCCAACATAGAAATCATCAATTTTTGTAAAATGTTTTTTTAATTTTGATGAAAATTCTTTAAAAATTTGGAATGAGAAATCATTAGAATTAGTTGTATAACAATTACCAGCTAATAAGACTCCTTCAGCATAGATTCCTCCAAATTGAATACAAATACTAGTATGATTCTCCAATGGATCAACAGCGTATTTAATTCCTCCTTTTTTTTGCGGTACAGATCTAATAACTAAAGCTGTTTTTTTAGGCATCATCATCAGTCTTATATCTTTATTCCAGTCACTATATTTTGGCCTCCCAAAATTTGGAATTTCGGATATTGAACTGTAATAAATATCTAATTTAATGTCAAACAATCCCATTTCATAATATTTCATATCAAATATTTTTTCCATTGAAAAAATAATATTCTCTATATCTTTTTCTGTTGCAAAAAACAAAATCTGTTTATTTTTCATGTTTTTATTTTTTTGGAATTAGCATTAGATGTTCTCCAGGAGCTATTTGAGATCGAATTCTAATAGCATTATTTAATTCTCTAGTAGTGGGAAGACCGTTTTTATAAATATCAACTGTATTTATGCGCAAGGTACCATAATCAGGGTGTGTTGCTGTTAAATCTAAATAAGAACCTCCACTTTTTCCTGAAGTTATTGGTTTTAAATATTCTTCAGGTAGTCTTACGCCATTTCTCATACCCCCACCATTTATTATCGTATATCCTCTACTCTCTAATTCTGTTGCTATTTCTGATATTTGCAATCTCGTTGCTTCATTGCCCAACCTGCCACTTGACTTTACTATTACTTCATTAAGAGCATCTCCTTTTATAGCATTTGCGCTAAATTGTACTTGTCCCTCAGCTGTAGTCCATGTTTTAAAATTTATTCCTGCTTTTGCTAATTCTTCTGTTGCTTCACCAGTTGCTTGCGCAGCTGTGCTAGAAATTGTTGTAGAACTTGCGTTAGCTGTAATTGTACTTTCTGCCTGAATTCCCGTTAATCCGGCTGGTGTTAGTTCAGATACTTCACTTATAGGTACTCTGGGTTGTCTAAGCAATCCACCAGTTACAAATGAAGTAACACCTACTATTACAATCTGGCTCATTGTAGGCATAGGATCACCAAAGGCGATATGATTTGCTACACCAGTAAATGTTGACCCCATCATAGCATAAGCGGCAGACGATATTCCCGCCTGAAAAAATGAAGCTCCAGATACATTTCCAGATGCAATCATGGCACCTCCTGCAGCTCCAATTCCAAATGCTAATAATCCTTTGCTGTTAAACTGAAAACCATGCAATCCCCAATTTACAACACCGCCAATTGCAGCACCAATAACGATATGCCAAAACTCCCCACTAGGATCTGTAAACTTCAATGGATTATTTAAAACATAACCATATCTATTATAATTCTGCGTATTAAACGGATCCTGAATGTTATTATCTGGTTGTAAAAAGCGATGCAATTTAGGATCATAAATACGGCCATTCATGTTTATAAGACCAATACTTTGTAAATGTTCGTGACCAGTATAACCTCTGTCTAGAACAGTTAATTCTACTAGTACATTTCCTGCTCCATCCTGTACACTTACTATTGCTCCCCAAGCATCAAAGAGTCTTTTTTCTACAACTGTTCCTGTCTGGTTTGTTATAGCAACAATCGAACCCTGGTAATCTCTTTGTAAATATAAATATTCTTGCGTTGTTCCGTTACTTTTTACTACAATTGGTGCGGAGTAGCCATCTCCGCCAATGTAGGTAACAAATTCATAAACACTTGTTGTTTTGTTAAACTTGATTTCCATACTGCCATCTGCAGAATAGTATTTTCGTAAAGGCCTTTCTAATTTCTCATCCTGCAAACCTCCGTAAAACATAGCAGTACGGCTGTTGCTGTCATTGTATTCAAAACTTATTTTATCAATGTCTTTTTCCTCAATAAGTACCGGGCTTTTAAAAGCATTATACGTTATAATTTGTGTTGGCTTTGTGGTATAATACGATAATGCCTCAGGCGTAACGGTTATCGATGCGTTTTGATATGGTTTTTCGTTTGAGTAGGTGTACTTTCCTAAAATGTTTTCTGTAATTCTACCCTGATCGTCATACAATTGTTTTTCTTGTATGCCTTGAGCATTTGTAAATTCTGTTAAACGATCTTGAGCATCATATTTAAAATTTTCGTTTCTGTTAAACAAACTATTTATCCTGCTTGTTAAATTGCCTTTCTGGGCATCAAAAACAGTACTTAAAGTCAAAATATTAATTGAGCCAGATGTTTTGTCATATTTAAACTGAGAGGCTAAACCATAAGTATCATATAAATTTGTTATTGTTGTCGGTCCATTTTGTCCGCTAGTAAGTTGTCCTCTTGCATTTACAGTATTGGTTTGCCACAATATTTCATTTGTATTGTTATCTATTATTTGCCAGTGCGATCCATTACTATATGTATTTTTTATGGCTTTACTGCTGGATTTCCCGCCTGTAGCTGCTGTTGATGTTTCAGTATCTGCACGACCAAAACCATCATAAGTAAAATCTTTAGTAAATACAGCATAAGGTGTTGTTTCTACTGTTTTGCTAATTCTTTTTGACGCATCATAAGTAAATGAATTAAATATTGTATTTGCTCCACTAGCTAAGTCTTCAAACTTACTGCTAGTAATTAATTTGCTTGAAGGATCGTAAGAATAGGTTGTTTTAGAATTTGTATTCGTGCCCGAAATTGCTTTTTGTGTTACTTTGCCAACTGCATCCAAAACATAGTTGATTGTTCCGTTAGGTGTCGTTGTACTTGTTGTTTCTCCAAAACCATTATACACATAAGTATATGTTCCTGCAGATGAATCTACCAATTTTGTTTTTCTTCCCCAGCCATCTTGCGAAATGGTAGTTTTTACTCCATTATAGTCAGATTCTTTTAAGTTTCCGTTTGCGAAATAGGCATACCTAATTGTCCCACCAGGAGTATCTGTCATCGAGATAATATTACCTATTGCATTTTTGGTCGAAGTTTTTGATTTTGTTCCGTCGTTTACTATCGTGGTAAGTCCTGAATAGCTAATATCCGTCACTTTTCCTGTAAAAGAAATATTTTTAATTACTCTGCCGTAAACATCAAAGTTAGTTTCGTTCCATTGGGCTGCCTGTAATCCAAAATAAGGCTCACTTACTTTACCAATTCGGCTGTGAATATCGTATAAGTATTCTACATATGAAAAAACGCCATTTATGTTTTTAGTTCCCGTTTTTAACTTTCTTCCTAAATCATCAAATGTTTCCTCCGTTACACTTCCACCATCTGAAGTTGATGTTACAATTGATCTAAAACCTTTTTTAGTGTAGACATAAGCATTCTTTTTTCCTAAATAATCTATCGTAAATTCTTTCTTAAACCATGAATCATATAAATAAGAAGTCTTTAATCCGTAAGGATTTGTTTCAGATTCTAATGTTCCATTTGAATAATTATAAACGAAAGATGTTGACAATCCTTCTATATCTGTACTTTTTGTCAAAAATCGCCCCGAAGGATCATATTCATAACTGGTAATTCTTGGTGAGAGTCCTGATGCAGTTATCGTCTTTTTAAGAATATTACCAAAAGCATCGTAAACATTATCTTCTGTAATATAATCTGTATTGGTTCCTTTCTTTTTAATTTTGGTAAGTAAACTATTTTCATAAAAGTATAACTCTTCAGATGTCATAACATCACCTGCAATTGCAACACTTTGAGTTTTACCCGATGGTCTTCCCAGTACATACGGAGTTAATGTTGCTGCATCATAACTTACATTAGAAACTGTTGTTTGAACTGTAGCTCCAGCCTCTTTTAAATAGGTAACAGACTTTAACGGATTATTGTTTGCCTCAAAATCCGTATAAGTTTCCGTGCCTGTATTGTCTAAAGTATTAAGTTGCTTTGTAATCGTATTTTTAAGTTTAAATACTTTATTTGGCAAAAGTTCACTTTCATATGTTAATCTGGATTTTGTAATAAAATCTACAGGGGTATTTGGTGAATTATTAGCCTCTTCATTTATTTTTGCCGAAAAAGTACTACCCGGCTTAATCCAGGTATCAGGTTTTAATGTGATGCTTTGCGTTGCCACTAAATTATCTGAGCCTGTAACTGTATAGCTTTTCTCTTTAATAATATTACTTTCAGTTTGAATCGAATTAGGTCTTAAAGCAGTTCCAAGCCCTAATACAGAATAATTCTCTATGTTAGCCCCTCTTAAAGTCATGTCGTTTCTGGTAACACTCGAAATCATGTTACTATCAAGATCATGCCAGTTGGTTCGTACCATTGATCTAAAACCTAAAAAACCTATTCCGTCAGCATTGGAAACCGCACCGCTATAAAAAAACAATTGTTTACTATAATCTGATGAGCTTTGTTTTTCGACTTTAGTTACAATTTTAAAATTAGGGGCAACTGTAATATCAATATTCGGATATATTTCCGTAAAACTAGTTGGTGTGTAAAAAGGTTCGTACTGATCTTGTTTCAGTGGATTGTATGTAATTATTTCTTTTACACCATTACCCGTCGTTATAGTATTAATTAACGTTTCCTTGCTTGTGTCTTTTTGAGAATCAAAAGTGTATATTAGGTTATCAGTTATTGCTCCGACTCCTGCATATTGATTGTTTTGATTGGGAGATAAAAAGACAGGAATAGCGTAACTCTTAATATTTAGCGTAGGATCAATTGTAGATTCAGAAAAAAAACTAAAAGTGGTATCTGTATTGTTAAATGATCTTATTATTATAGCTCCTAATTTTGAAGTATTTCCATAAATAGATCTAAAGTGCACAATATCTGTCTTTCCGTCACCATTAAAATCTAGAGGAATAAGAGCATTAACAGACACTCCACCGCCACTTTCAACTATAGTTCCCGTGCCGGCATTAGGAAAAGAGTATGATTGAGTGGTTTTTTCAAACCCAACACCTGTTGATGTAAATTTAAAATAGTCATAAGCAGTTAGTCCGGCACTTTTAGGGATAATGAAATCCATTTTTCCATCACCATTATAATCTCCCGGGAGTATAGATAAATTTGTAACAATGTTTGGATCTGTCATTTTCCACAACAATGTTAGTTTGTTATTACTATCTAGTGTGTAAACAGTTACACTTCCAGATTTAAAATGAAGAATATCAGTTTTGCCGTCGCCATTTACATCAAAAGTTTCAATTTGGTCATTGTCTGAAAACTGATCTCTAATAAGCACATAGTCTAACATAGTACCAGCTTCACTCCAGAAATTACTCGTTTTCCTTGAGTCAAGATCTACAAAATAAACTTTACCTGGAGATAAATATCTAATTATTTTACAAGATGAGTCTCTTTCAGGTACTTCCTTATCTATGGCTATCACATCGGTTAATCCATCTCCATTAAAATCACCACTATAATATTTCTTTTCCTGTGATTGGTCTTCTAAACTAGGTCTCCCATAAGCGCAATTAGCAACATTCCTAACAGGAAAAACAATTTGTTTTTTATTTAAAACAGCAGCACCATAGGAAGAATTATAATAAGTATTAAAATTTATTGCTTTTGAATCTGTTGCCTTCTGTACAGCAGTAATCCCTTGAGAATCTGAAATCTTATTATTAATTAAAAAAGTTGATGGAAACAATTCTTCAAAAGCCCCTGTCAAAGTTTCTTTGGGGATATTTCTCGAAGTATTTTTAATATCTGTAAAAAGCCAAAATTTTTGCTTTACCTGATCTCCTTTTGTTGGATATAATATAAAATCCATCTTTCCATCTCCGTCAAAATCCCCTGAAATAGTAGCTGCAGTATCAGAGTTGATATTACTCATTCCAATAGTTGTTATATTTGGAGTAGCTATTGTTGTCACGCCAGACTTTTCATATTCAAAAATTGTAGGGTTATAACTTTTGGACTCATCACCATTTTTTTCGGTAATAGTAGTTAATCTCTGATAGTCTAAAGTAGTTTCATCGTATCCTAATACATAATTCCTAAAGCCAATACTGTTTCCAATAACTTTAATTTTATTTAAAATTTTTCTTTTCGTAATACTTAATCCACCAACATAAATTTGCTGAACTCTTTTTCTATTACTATACTCAAATTTGATTTCGTTAATCGGGGTTCCTGCTGATTTTGATCCATATTTTATGGAAGCAATATCTAAACTGTTATTAACTAAAGAATAAGCATAACTAATTCTCACACTTTGCGGATTTTCCCAATATGTAATTGCCCAATCTGTTATAGATCGGGAATCTGCAGAATTACCATAATACGCTTTTGAACCATCAGGATATTCTACAATAAAATAAGAAGGCCCAAACTTAGCTCCGTCGGGATTCACTCCGTAAGATGTTATTTTGATATTAGAGAAGCTCTCCGTTTCGTATTGAGTCCCATTTGCTCCATAAACTCCTGAGGTTCCGTTTTTAACAATCAGGCGCTGGCCATCAAGGGCGAAACGATCTAAAACATTAAAATCGACAGGATCAATAACTCCGTCATGAAAGTTCGTGGACGGAATTCTGCTTATAGTAGAAACTCCTGAAATATTCCAACCATATCCAGCCAAACCATTCCCGCCCTGACTATTGTAAACCAAACTAATTTGAGGAACAACTCCATTAATTCCAGGAGGAACAGCAATAGGAATGGTATAATTGGCAGCTCCCGATAAAGAAACAGATAATTGTCCTTCGGTGACACCAACTTCGGTAGAAGTCTGAGCCGAAACCAAAAAGCCAAAAACTAAAAATAGAAGTGTAAAGTAAAGTTTTTTCATGGCTTTTATTGTTTGATGATTTTAATCGATTTTTCTCCTCCGTCTTTGTATGACATCAATACAATATAAATTCCCGAAGGATACTGCTGAAAAGGTATTGTAAGATTGTTTTCTTGTTTGTTTCGTTGATATGTTCTTAAAACCTGACCTGTGACTGAATATAATTGTACTGAAGTGATGTAATTCTCATTAATCAATTGCCATTGTAAATACAATTCTTCTTTTACGGGATTTGGATAGTAAGAGATAAAATCTTTTTCTGAAAACTGAAATAAGTCATCTTGCGTAATGGCTTCGATTTCTTTTATTTCTTCAACTGTTTTTGAGACACAGTTAATACAAAGCGTTCGGCTAATTTGATTTCCTGAAGCGTCGTAACTAAAGGTTAGTTTTGTTTGAGCATTTGCTGAGAAACACAGTACAAAAAGAACAATAAATAAATATTTTTTCATGAAGGGAGGTATAATAATGTATTTTCGGCAAATATAAAATTATAATTCAATGCCTACAAAAAAAATGTTAATAAAACCATAAAAAAAGCGAGACTTAAGTCTCGCTTTTTTTACATTATAAATATTTTTATAAACTTTATTCTACAGTAACTGATTTTGCCAAATTACGAGGCTGATCAACATTGCAGCCTCTCATTACAGCGATGTAATAAGAAAGCAACTGTAACGGAATCGTAGTAATAAGTGGTGATAACGCATCTGAAGTTTCAGGAATCTCGATTACATAATCGGCTAATTCACGAACTTGTGTATCCCCTTTTGTAACTACGGCAATAATTTTACCGCTTCTTGATTTTATTTCCTGAATGTTGCTTACAATTTTATCGTAATGACCTTGTTTCGGTGCAATTACAATAACAGGCATATGCTCATCAATTAAAGCAATTGGTCCATGCTTCATTTCTGCTGCCGGGTAACCTTCAGCATGAATGTAAGAGATCTCTTTTAGTTTTAAAGCACCTTCTAATGCAACCGGGAAATTATATCCACGACCTAAATACAAACAGTTTGGAGCATCTTTAAAAGCTGCAGCAATTTCTTTTGCTCTGTCGTTTGTCTGTAATGCCTCTGCTACTTTTTCAGGAATTATTTCTAATTCTTGCAAGTAAGTATGATAGTCTGTATTTGACAAAGTACCCTTAGCTTTACCTAATCGCAAAGCGATCATAGTTAAAACCGTAATTTGAGTTGTAAATGCTTTTGTCGAAGCTACTCCAATTTCAGGTCCTGCGTGTGTATAAGCTCCAGCATGACTTTCTCTTGAAATGGAAGAACCAACAACATTACAAACACCAAATACAAAAGCACCATTCTCTTTTGCCAATTTAATAGCCGCCATTGTATCTGCAGTCTCTCCTGATTGAGAAATCGCGATAACAACGTCATCTTTATTGATAATTGGGTTACGGTATCTAAATTCAGAAGCATATTCAACTTCAACCGGAATACGCGTAAACTCTTCAAAAATATATTCTGCTACTAAACCTGCGTGCCATGAAGTTCCGCAAGCAACAATTAGAATACGTTTTGCGTTTAAGAATTTCTCTAAATTATCTTCAACACCAGCCATCTGAACAATTCCTTCATTGGCATGAAGTCTTCCTCTGTAGGTATCTTTAATTACACTTGGCTGTTCGTATATTTCTTTTAACATGAAATGATCGTAGCCGCCTTTTTCAATTTGCTCCAAATTCATCTGAAGCTCCTGAATATAAGGATCAACTAAAGAGTCATCTTTAATTTTTCTAACTTTAAGAGGTTTATGCAATCTGATGTTTGCCATTTCTCCATCTTCCAGATAAATAGCATTAGAGGTATATTCAATGAAAGGCGAAGCATCTGAGGCAATGAAGAACTCTCCTTCTCCAACCCCAATTGCTAAAGGACTTCCTAATCTTGCTGCTACAATTTCGTTTGGATTTTTTTTATCAAAAACCGCAATCGCATAAGCACCTACAACCTGGTTTAAAGCAATTTGAACTGCTTTACCCAATTTTATATTTTCTTTTTTCTGAACTTCTTCAATCAAATTTACCAATACTTCTGTATCAGTATCTGATTTAAAAGTATATCCTCTTTTTTTTAATTCTTCTTTAAGAGGTGCGTAATTCTCAATAATTCCGTTGTGAATGATTACTAATTCACCAGAATTTGAAAGATGCGGATGTGAGTTTACGTCATTTGGAACCCCGTGAGTAGCCCAACGAGTGTGCCCAATTCCTATAGTTCCGTTTGTAGTAAAATTATCTTTTGCTTTCTCTTCAAGATCTGAAACCTTACCTTTTGTTTTACAAAGTTTTATACCTGAGTTATCATATAACATAACCCCGGCACTGTCATATCCTCTGTACTCAAGACGCTTTAATCCTTTTATAATAATAGGATAAGCCTCTCTATGACCGATATATCCAACAATTCCACACATATATATTTATTAATTTGGTTTCGTGTAGTAAATCTCAAGTTGTAATTTTTTACCAGTCGGGATTGTTGAACTTGAATTACCTCCATACAATACTGTTCCTACCGGTGTTATAACTGTCGATCTTGGAGCTTCTGAAATAACGCTGTTTTTTAATTTCAACTTATTCGAAGCTGTAATACTAATATCATCAATAGCAACTAAACCTAATCTAACATTTTTAGCAGTAGCATCTTTTATGATATTTCGAATATGATTAGTCAACCTGATTTTATAATATGACCCTCTTTTTGTAGTAGAATTTACATTCACTATTCCACCGTAAATAACTTTTGTCATTCTAGGATCAGTTGTTATACTTGTACTACCATCTGCCGCATAATCTACAATTGGCAAATTATTATCCAGATCATACAAGTAAACTCTTTTCGGCTCATCTGCCATTTTTTTCACATCAGCACTAGCATCAGCGGTTTTGGCCATTTGCAAAGTATCAATATAAAAAACCAAATTTGCTTCATTAACAAGCCATTTATTAGCTCTAATTTCTTCTAATTTTGCCGCAAGACCATTAAGTTCTAATACAGCAAGTGAACCCTGACCTCCTTTTAAGAAAAGCCTTTCATCGCCGGTTGTTACATTTGGGCTTTGTATAGCAGTTGCATATTCAGTACTTTTAGTATCCTGAAGCAAACTAGCAGTACTTCCCGTTAAATTAATAACTAATGTTCTGTCTTCTTTTACAGTTTCTGCATCAGTTGTAACATCAGTTTTAGCTTTATACTTAATAGTAATCTTACCTTTTGTAAAATCCATCAAAGCCATATTACTAGGATTAGCGCCAGACTTTTCTACTTTAAAATACAAACCTCTAAAATATTCCTGAAAAACATCTGCCGCAGCAAGTTTCCCAGCTGGTGCACTTAATATTTTTGATTGAAAAAACGCTTTATTTAAATTTAAACGCATTTCCGGAGCTACTCTTGTAGTCACTTCCTTACCGTCAGCATCAAGTGTTATATCTGTAATTTGTTTAGCATCAAAAAAGAATTCTTCATTTTGCAATACATTTACATCATCATTCAAAGGTTTTCCTGTTGTAGCATCAATTTTTTTATAAGCATCAAAATCATTATTTTGATCTGTATAATACAATTGTGCAAACTGGTTACCGCCATCAAAATAAGAAGCACGCATTTGAACACCAGATTCGTAAACACTTAATTTTAACTTTCCTTCCGGCGCTCCATAAATAGAATCTAATGCATAAGTACTAGTGCCATCAGTATTAGTTGCTGTTACATGACTAAAATATGGTACACTAAGCACAACACTTTCTATCACAGGTTCATCACCAATAGACGGAGCATACGCTGTAAGTGCAACCTGAGTTGTATAATTTGCGGTTGTTGTTCCTAAAACCGGATTATCATAAATACCTAAAGCATTTATTGTCAAAGAATTTGACTGAATTGGTGTTACTTCCTGATTGTAAGCCAAAACATCGTATTTTTCAGATTCAAGACCAAAATGATCGTCTCCAATCAAATCATCTCCAATAGCATTAAAATCTTTGTCGCAAGAATATAAAAGAACTACAGTACTTATTAATAGAATTTTCTTAAAGAAAGAAGTATTATACATGTTTAATAATAAAGTTAAAATTTAAAGCCCCATCGTTTTGTAGAAATTTGTATACGCTTCCGCGAATGCATCTTTCGTGGCGAAAGGTAAAAAAGGTTTTCCTGAAGATTCTATAAATTTTGTTAAACTTGGCGATACATTTTCAGATGCAATGATAACAGCATCAGAATGTAAGATACTAGCCTTTAGAACATTCTCATAATTTGGAGTTTCCAAATCAGCAATTGCTTCATGAGGAACACCGTCAAATTTCACCTTATTAATCATTTCTAAATCTAAATTTTCATCAAAAGATTGCCCGTAAACAGATGTTACAATTTTTGTTTCAGAAAATAAAGCTTCGTTTTTATAGTAATGTTTCATGTAAATTGGCAACATAGCAGCCAGCCAGCCATGAACGTGAATAATATCCGGAACCCAGTTTAGTTTTTTTACTGTTTCAACAACTCCTTTTGCAAAAAATATCGCTCTTTCGTCATTATCAGGATACAGTGCTCCCTCTTCGTCAGCAAAAGTTGCTTTACGTTTGAAATATTCATCATTATCAATAAAATAAACCTGAATTCTTTCTTTAGGAATTGAAGCTACCTTAATAATCAATGGCATATCTAAGTCGTTCACTACCAAATTCATTCCTGAAAGTCTAATAACTTCATGCAACTGGTGTCTTCTTTCGTTGATATTTCCATATCTTGGCATGAAAATTCTTATCTGACCTCCCTGATCATTAATCATTTTGGGAACGTCATAAGACATTAAAGAAACTTCATTTTCAGCCAAATAAGGCACGACTTCAGATGATACATATAATATCCTCTTATCTTTCATAATAGTATTTTACTTAATTTTTGGTAATAAAAACGTTGCAAAATTACAAAAATTTATGCAGTTTATAACTAATATATTATGTTTGCACTAAATTTTAATATTACCAACATGCATATTTTCTACGGTAAAGTAGCTTTGATAGCCTATTTAAAAACTATCAAAACGGCAAATTCGACCATCGGGTTTGTTCCTACAATGGGTGCTTTACACCAAGGGCATCTGGCTTTAATGCAAAGATCCCTTAAAGAAAACGACGATACTGTAGTAAGTATTTTCGTAAACCCAACTCAATTTAACAATCCCGAAGATCTGGCAAAATACCCTAGAACTTTAGAAGAGGACGTAAAAAAAATGCGTGGTTTAAGTGACAAAATGATTCTCTATGCTCCTTCTGTAGAAGATATTTACGAAGGAAATACAGTTTCGCAGGATTTTGATTTTGACGGATTGGAAAATCAAATGGAAGGAAAATTCAGACCCGGACACTTCAATGGCGTTGGCACGATCGTAAAAAGGCTATTTGAAATCGTAACTCCTACAAATGCTTATTTTGGCGAAAAAGATTTTCAGCAATTGCAGATCGTTAAAAAAATGGTCGAAAAAAATCATTTGCCGGTAAATGTTGTAGGCTGCCCTATTTTTAGAGAAGAAAACCAATTGGCAATGAGTTCCAGAAATGAGCGCTTAACTCCCGAAGAAAGAAAAGAAGCTGCTATCATTTATAAAACTTTAACCGAAGCAAAAGAAATATTCAAAACAAAAAGTCCGGAAGAAACAATCGAATTTGTAGAAAATTCTTTCAAAGACAATAAAAAGTTTGACCTGGAATATTTTGTAATTGCTGACGAATCTACATTATTACCTATCGATCTTAAAAGAGAAGGCAAAAATTACCGCGCATTTATAGCAGTATTTGTTAATTCTATTAGGTTGATTGACACCATTTCATTAAATTAATTTACCTTTGCAACATGCAAATTCAAGTTATAAAATCTAAAATTCATCGAGTAAAAGTAACCGGCGCCGATTTAAATTATATTGGCAGCATTACTATTGATGAAACTTTACTAGAAGCTTCAAACATAATTGAAGGCGAAAAAGTATCTATTGTAAATATCAATAATGGTGAACGTTTTGAAACTTACGCTATTAAAGGAGAAAAAAATTCAGGTGAAATAACCCTGAATGGTCCTGCAGCCAGAAAAGTTCAAAAAGACGATATTATCATTATTATATCCTATGCGACCCTGGAATTTGAAGAAGCTAAAACCTTCAAACCATGGATCATTTTTCCAAATGAAAATGATAATTCGCTAACGTAAGCTTTCCTTTTACACTTAAATCTATTTTTAGTTTGTTCCAATTTTGATGGTACAAACAGTGTTTTATTGGCTTAAATTCAATATTGATTTTAAAGAATTAATCCCAAACCTACGGAATGATAAAAAATTAACCGCAAAGCGCGCAAAATTTTTATTCAGTTTGTGTTAAGCAAACACAAAGTTCGCAAAGCTTTGTCTTTAACTTTGCGTAAAATCTTTGCGTTCTTTGCGGTTTAATGATTATCCATTACAGACCAAAATCTTCTTTTCTATTTTTAAAATTCCTACAATAATAAAAAAGCAAATAAAATGTTATATTGCTACACTATTTCAATACTTTTTAATCCACTGAAATATCCCAAATCATGAGAAAAGTTTACTTACTATTTGCTTTAATTTCCATCTCGGCTTTTGCCCAGAAGAAATTCGACAACATTCAATCTGAAAAACTTGGAGAAGAACGAAGAATTACAATCGGACTTCCGGAATCTTACGAAGCCAATCCTGAAAAAAAATATCCTGTTTTATATTTATTAGATGGTGATTATTTATTTGATCCATTCTCTGGTGCCGTAAGTTATGGTACTTATTGGGGTGATTTGCCCGAAATGATTATCATTGGTATTCATCAAAATAAAAATGACGAAAGAGAAGACGACACCACTATTGACCAAAATGAAGGACTTCCTTTTGAAAAAGGCGCAGAGTTTTTTGAATTTGTTGGTGCGGAATTAGTTCCTTATATCGAAAAAAAATACCGCACTTCGCCTTTTAGAATTATTGCCGGTCATGATCTTACAGCAAGTTTTGTCAACTTTTATTTGTACAAAGAACAACCGTTGTTTAACGCTTACATTTGTTTTAGTCCAGAATTGGCCCCTAAAATGGAAGTTCGAATTCCTGAGAAATTTGCAAAAGTAACAGAACCTGTATTTTACTATTTATCTGCTGCAGATGGTGACAATAAAAAAATCAAAGAACCAATAGAAAAATTAGACAGCAATATTAAACTTGCCAATAACCCTATGGTGAACTACAAATACGATTTATTTAAAGGCACAACACATTATACTCAGGTTTTACATGCAATTCCGAGTGCTTTGTACCAAATTTTTGAAGTATACAAACCTATAAATTCAGCAGAATATAATGATAAAATTGCTGTTCTTGAAACAGGATATGCTGATTATTTAGAAAATAAATACAACACGATGTCTAAAGTTTTAGGCGTTCAGATTCCGGTGAGAATGAGTGATTTCAAAATAATTGAAAACCTTATCCTTAAAAAAAATGCGTACGACGAATTAGGCAAAATGGCCGAAATTGGAAACGTAAATTATCCAAAAGCCATGTTGGGCGAATATGAATTAGGATTGATGTACGAAAAAATGGGAGATCCAAAAAGAGCTTCAAAAAAATATCAAAATGCATCGCAAATGGAACCAATTGGGGATTTGAATAAAGATGTGATGTACGAGAAAATCGACGAAATGAATACGCTTGCTAAAAAAACCAAATAATGTCTAAAGTTAAAACTTCCTTTTTTTGCCAGAATTGCGGAACCCAATATGCCAAATGGCAAGGGCAATGCAATGCCTGCAAGGAATGGAATACTATTGCTGAAGAAATTATTCAGAAGCAGGAAAAGGTAGCCTGGAAAAGTGAACCCACTTCTACCAGTAAAGCACCGCGACCTTTAAAAATTAATGAAATTGATTCGGCTCAGGAAATTCGAATGGATACAACTGATGGCGAATTGAATCGTGTTTTAGGCGGCGGAATTGTTCCTGGCTCTCTGACACTTTTAGGAGGTGAACCGGGAATTGGAAAAAGTACGCTTTTGCTGCAAATTTCTTTAAAACTGCCTTATAAAACTTTATATGTTTCCGGAGAAGAAAGTCAGAAACAAATAAAAATGCGTGCCGAAAGAATAACGCCAAATAGCGACAACTGCTATATTTTGACGGAAACTAAAACGCAAAACATATTCAAACAAATTGAAGCAATTCAGCCGGAAATTGTAATTATAGATTCAATCCAGACTTTACATACAGATTATATCGAATCGACAGCCGGAAGTATTTCTCAAATTAGAGAAACAACTGCCGAACTGATCAAGTTTGCAAAAGAAACCAATATTCCGGTTATATTGATTGGACATATTACGAAAGACGGAAATATCGCCGGACCAAAAATCCTGGAACATATGGTCGATACCGTTTTGCAGTTTGAAGGCGACAGAAATCATGTCTACCGAATTCTGCGTTCGCTAAAAAACCGTTTTGGTTCTACTGCCGAACTGGGAATTTATGAAATGCTGGGAAGCGGTTTGCGAGAAGTAAGCAATCCGTCAGAAATATTGATTTCGCACAAAGACGAAGAAATGTCGGGAACTGCGATTGCTACAACCATGGAAGGCATGCGCCCGTTAATGATCGAAATTCAATCTTTGGTAAGCACCGCAGTTTACGGAACGCCGCAGCGCAGTACTACTGGCTACAACGCCAAACGGCTAAACATGATTTTGGCAGTTTTAGAAAAAAGAGCCGGATTTCGTTTAGGCGCAAAAGACGTATTCCTGAATGTTACCGGAGGAATTTCTGTTGATGATCCGGCAATTGACTTAGCGGTTGTTGCCGCTATTTTATCTTCAAATGAAGATATACCGATTACAAAGGGCTTTTGTTTTGCCGGCGAAGTTGGTTTATCCGGAGAAATCCGACCTGTAAATCGCGTAGATCAACGTATTCAGGAAGCCGAAAAACTAGGATTCAATACTATCTTTGTTTCAAAATACAATAAGATTGCCTTAAAAAACACAGGAATCAAAATAGAACTTGTGGCTAAAATCGAAGATGTGGCCGCTTATCTTTTTGGTTAATTTTTTTGTTTACCACGAATTAAATTAGCGAAATTCGTAGCAAAAGCATTCCTTTAAATTTTTATAAACCTACTTTATGAAATTTCCAAAACAAAAAATATTAAAAGCACTTCTAATACTTGCCCTGGTATTAGTAGTGCTTTTTTTAGGTCTTTACTTTTTTCGCGATTCACTTTTAAAACAAGCCATTGCAAAAGTTACCTTGAAAATGAATACAGAATATGACAGTAAATTTTCTGTAAAATCAGCTTCATTTGAAGGATTATCCGGAATCAAATTAACTGATGTTATTTTAGTTCCTAATAATGCGGACACGCTTTGCCACATTCAAAAAATAGAAACTAGTATTAGTTTATCCAATTTATTAATTGGAGATGTTCAGGTTGGAACCTTAAAAATCAACGATGGTTATATTCAATTAGTAAAAAAGGGGAAAGTGCGCAATTTTGATGCTTTCCTAAAAAGAGATAAATCAGATTCTGATACAAACGAAAAACGCAAATACGCCACTTTTGCTTATCAAATCATTTCAAAGCTATTAAATTTAGTTCCAACAGATATGAAATTGGAAAACCTGAATTTTAAAATTGATGATAATGGCAAAAAAGCCTCTATTGAGATCAATAAACTCGTTTTAGACAATAAACAGCTTGAAACGAATCTTCATGTTCAAAGTAAAAATTTTGATCAAAAATGGAATATTAAAGGATTTGCTGACCCAAGAAATAAAAAAGCAGACATCCGGTTTTTTAATCTTGATACCGGAGCCATTCGCGTTCCGTATCTTGACGAACGTTACAATTTCAAGGCAAGCTTTGATTCTATTCGATTAAATGTTGCCAATATTGATAAGGATGGAAGCGAATTGCATATTGATGGTTATACTTCTATTACCAATTTAAAAATCAATCACCCCAAAATAGCCAGTAAAGATGTTGTAATTAAAAATGCCCGTTTTGATTATCGTTTTTTGCTTGGCGATGATTTTATTTCGATCGACAGCACTTCTACAATGCAATTGAACAAAATAAAAGTAAAGCCTTACGTTTCGTATAATACGGAAAAAGACACGGTTTATACTTTACAAGTTGAGATTCCGAAGATGCAGGCACAGGATTTTATTGTTTCCTTGCCAGACGGATTGTTTACCCATTTTCAGGGAATGGAAGCGACGGGAATTTTCGATTATAAATTGGATTTCAAATTCAATAAAAACAAACCTAATACTTTAGTTTTTGACAGTAAACTAAACAAACAAGATTTAAGAATCACGAAATATGGTGAAGCCGATCTTAATAAATTAAACAGAGAATTTGTTTATCGCGCTATCATTCATAATGTATTGCAGCGTCCGGTTTTGGTTGGAAGTGCAAATCCCAATTATACACCTTTAGACCAAATTTCGCCTTATTTACGAAAATCAGTATTGACAACAGAAGATCCTTCTTTCTTTTCGCATCGCGGATTTATTAATGAAGCTTTTAAACAATCAATTTTAAAAAACATCAGAACTAAAAAATTCTCTCGCGGTGCCAGTACGATCAGCATGCAATTGATTAAAAACGTATTTCTGACCCGTGAAAAAACGCTTTCGCGTAAGCTGGAAGAAATTCTATTGGTTTATATTTTAGAAAATAACAGAGTTGTAAGCAAAGAAAGAATGCTTGAAGTTTATTTCAACATTATCGAATGGGGACCAAACGTATACGGAATTGGTGAAGCAAGTCAGTTTTATTTCCAAAAAAGCCCATCAGCTCTAAATGTAGACGAATGTTTGTTTTTGGCTACTATTATTCCGAAGCCAAGAAAATTTATGTATCAGTTTAATGATGAAGGAAATCTAAAAGATTATGCCGTAAAAAACCAAAAATTCTTAAGAAACTTAATGTTCCGCAGAGGCCTCCTAATTCCTGAAGATACCATTGGCCAGTTTCCTGTTTATATTTCCGGAAATGCGCGTTCGTTAATACGAATCAAAGCACCGGATTCGACTGCAATTAAAAATGATTCTTTGGCGATGGAGGAGGAATTTGATTTGTAATTTATGAATAGACAAACTTATATATTCAAAAGGATTTTTGCTTTCACAATAGACTTTCTTCTATTATGTTTGATATTTAACTTATTGTTCCCTTACATCTCATATAAAACTAATGATGGAAGCAATTACGTTCACACTGTTATTGGTGTTTTATTTTATTATCTGTTTTTTATTTCTCAGGATATTTTTTTCAATAAAACAGTTGGAAAGTATATATTCAAGTTGAAAATAACATTTGAAAACACACCGGAAACAAATGGTTTTAAAAAATATTTTAGAATAATCGTTAGGAGAATTTTTGACTTATTTGAATTAGTTTGCCCTTTTATTTACATAATCACCATTGTCTTAACAAAGAAAAATCAAAAATTGGGAGATCTAATTTCAAAAATTATTATAAAATAAAAATTCCACAAACTTTCACGTTCTAATTTGTGAAAATTTGTGGAATTCGTGTTTATAATAAATCTTAGATTACGGTGCAGGATCTGGAATAATAGCCTGAACTTTATCAATTTCGGCTAAAATTTCTTTTGAAAGTACAACATCAATCGTGTCAATATTTTCTTTTAATTGTTCCAATGTTGTAGCGCCAATAATGGCACTCGTTAAAAATGGCTGCTGCAACACAAAAGCCATTGATAATTGCGTTAACGTTAAACCATGCTTTTTAGCAATTTCCTGATATAATTTTGTTGCTTGTGTACATTGATCGCTTCCGTAACGAGTATATTGCGGAAAAAGTTTAACTCTCGCATTTGGATGTTCTTCTCCGGTTAAAAATTTGCCAGTCAATGTTCCAAAACCTAAAGGTGAATATCCTAACAAACCAACATTCTCATGGATTGCAACTTCGGCTGAACCAACTTCAAAAAGACGGTTTAGTAAATTATACGGATTTTGAACGGTTTTGATTCTTGGCAAATTTTGATATTTGCTTTCTTCCAGAAAACGCATCATTCCCCATGCATTTTCATTTGATACGCCGATGTGTTTTATTTTTCCTTCTTTGATTAATTCGTCAAAAGTTTCCAGAACTTCTCTGAAGTTATCTTCCCACACATCATCCTGAACTTTAAAAGCACGCTGACCAAAAGTATTTGTTTTACGTTCCGGCCAATGCATTTGATACAAGTCGATATAATCTGTTTGCAGACGTTTTAAACTATTATCTAAAGCATATTTAATACTCGCAGGAGAAAAATCAAGTTTTTCGCGCATATAGCCAAAATTCGCGTTTGGTCCTGCAATTTTTGAAGCCAAAACTACTTTCTCGCGATTTCCTGATTTTTTAAACCATGTTCCGATAATTTTTTCCGTACTTCCGTAAGTTGCTTCACTTGCCGGAACCGAATACATTTCGGCAGTATCAAAAAAGTTAATTCCGCGTTCAAGAGCATAATCCATTTGGACATGACCCTCCGCTTCTGTATTTTGTTGCCCGAAAGTCATGGTTCCGAGACAGATTTTACTAACTTTTATATCGGTGTTGGGTAAAGTTGTGTATTTCATTTTTTTTGAGGTGCTAAGGTGCTGAGTTGCTAAGATTCTAAGTTTTTTCTTTTGAATAAGAAGCTTCAAATATACAACGGGATTATTCAAATGAAAATTCGACAAAGGTTAAAAAGGATATAAAAAGTGAATTTTAAAATTTTAAATAATGAAATTAATCTTTCAATGCAGAATAATAAAGGGGTTCAAAGTTAAAACTTTGAACCCCTTTATTTCAAACTTTTTATAGGATTTTGAAGGGAATTAAAAACTCTAATAATAAAAATAGAATTTTCTTTAATTTGATATAGAATTTTAAAATTCCTTACTATAATTCTTCTGCAATCCAATCTATATTCGTCTAATTGAAATTGTTCAGCAAAAACAATTTTATTTGGACTATTAAATAATTCATCTCTAATTTTAATTGCTGTTTCTTTAGAGATTTTCTTCTTTAGTGAAATGTAAATTTCTTTCAAATCTTCTTTAGCATTTGCTGTCCAGAAAACTTCAATTTTAATATTACTCATTATCCCAATCCTTCATTTCTTTCGATAAATCTTCTTGTGAAATTATTCGATTGTATGTAACATCATTCAAACCTTCTTCAACTTTATTATGATATTCAGACAAGGTTAAAGAATTTCCTTTTGCATCGTAAGAAACAACTTCATTTAAATAGTTATCAAATACTGAAGAGACAATGCGCAATACTTTTTCATCTGCTAAATCTAATTGATTTCTTATTTTATCTTTTAATTCCGGAAGTCCCATAATTATATTCTTTAAGATTTTCAAAGTTACAAAATAATAAGAATCGAAATTCTAAATTTTAAATTCCAAACCTAAAATTCAACATAATTAAACCTACAAGGTTTTAGAAACCTTGCAGAAAAGAAAAAGGCCCAAAGTTTTTAAAACTTTGAACCTTCAAATCTTAGTATCTTAGCAACTTAGAACCTTAGTATCTTAATTTATACTATTAAGCATTTCCGCGATTTCATCTAATCTTGGCGTTAAGATGATTTCGATTCTGCGGTTTTTGGCTTTTCCTTCCGGAGTGGCGTTGCTTGCCAATGGAGAGAATTCGCTACGACCTGCTGCTGTTAGTTTTTGTTTGTTGATTTTTGTGTTTTCACTCAAAATATTTACAATTGCTGTTGCTCTTTTTGTTGATAGATCCCAGTTGTTTGCAATTGGTCCTGAACCTGCATACGGATCATCATCTGTATGTCCTTCAATAAGAACCGAAAGATCAGGATTATCTCCAAGAACTTTTCCTAATTCTACAACTGCTTTTCTACCTTCGGTACCAACAGCCCAGCTTCCTGAATTAAAAAGTAATTTGTTTTCCATAGAAACATAAACTTTTCCGTTTTTCTGTTCCACTGTCAAACCTTTTCCTTCAAAACCGTTTAGGGCTTTAGATAACGTTTCTTTTAGCTTTTTCATTGCCGCTTCTTTGGCCGCAATCATTGCTTCAAGTTCGTTTAAGCGGTTTGCCGTTTTATCAAGTCGTGCTTGTTCTTCGGCCAGTTTTTTAGATTTTGCTTCTAATTGTGCCAGCAATTCACGGTTTTTGGCCATATTGCTTTCTAATGCATCATTGCTGTTTTTCTCCAATGCATTGTAGGAATCCTGCAGCACTTTGTATTTTTTTTGTTCAGCGGCAAGATCTGCTTTTTGTTTTGCAAGATCGTCTTTTGTGCCTGCCAAATCTTTTGTTAGTTTATCACGATCTAATTCTAATTGATTTTTAGCTTTTTGCAAATCTGCATTTTGATCAGCAATGGAGCGATTTTCTTTTTTCAGATCTGAATATTTAGATTCAAGATCGTTGTAAATTTTCTTAGAAACACACGAAGTCATGGATAAAGCTACTACTAGCAATCCAATGGAGGCTTTTTTAATCATCTTATTTTTTTGGTTTTTATTTGGGGCTTATTAATAATTCAAAATTTCTTGTTTTACGGAGAGGCCTAGCCCTGATGGGAACGGCATCCTTTTGTGGCGGGGTTCGCCACAAAAGATATAGTGGACAGCAGGAAATAGCTCCTTCCTTTGACTCTGCTCAGGATGACAACTATAAATTCCAAAATGCTATAAACTATAATCGCATTTAAAACTGCTATTCTTTTAACAATAACAATACCAAACTTTATTCGATTTCAACTAAAACCGGACAATGATCTGAATGCACGGCATCTGGTAAAATTACAGCACGCTTTAATCTGTGTTCTAATGAATCGCTTACTAAATTATAATCGATACGCCAGCCTTTGTTGTTTCCGCGGGCTCCGGCACGATAACTCCACCAAGAATAATGATGCGGATCTTTGTTGAAATGACGAAAACTATCTATAAAACCGGATTTGATAAACCCGTCAAGCCAGGCGCGCTCTGCAGGTAAAAATCCTGAAACGGTTTTATTACGAACCGGATCATGAATATCAATCGCTTCGTGGCAAATATTATAATCTCCGCAAATAATCAGGTTTGGAATCGTGATTTTAAGTTCGTTGATGTAGTTTTGAAAATCATCCATAAACATAAATTTATGATCAAGTCTTTCAATATTAGTTCCCGATGGAAGGTATAAACTCATTACCGAACAATCATCAAAATCAGCACGAAGGTTACGACCTTCAAAATCCATATGCTGAATTCCGGTTCCGAAAACGACATTATTGGGTTTAATTTTAGATAAGATAGCCACGCCGCTATATCCTTTTTTGGTAGCCGGATAATAATATTGATAAGGGTAACCCGCATCGGTAATTGCTTCCACAGGAATTTGTTCTTGTGTTGCTTTTATCTCCTGAAGACAAATAACATCAGGATTGGCTTGTTGCAGCCATTCTATAAATCCTTTTGTAATTGCCGCTCTGATTCCGTTTACATTATAAGAAATAATTTTCATTCAAGTTTTTTTTAGGAATCCAAATGTAATAAAAAAGTGGAAAGTTTGCATTTGTATCAACGAAAAGTAGAGTTTTTTGTTATCTTTGTTGGCTGCTCTAATAAATTAAAAATAGTACATGGGTTTAGTTACCGCGAAAGAAGTTGCAAAGGCAATAAATGTTGAGAAGTACGGAGTATTAGGTACTTTTTCAGGCTGGATTCTTATGAAGGTCCTTAAGATCTCTACCCTTAATAAAATTTACGATCATAACAAACATTTAGAGGATGTCGCGTTTTTAAACGGAATTTTGGATGAAATGGAAATCAAATTTGAAATTCCTGAAGAAGATTTAAAACGATTACCTAAAGATGGCGCTTATATTACTATTTCAAATCATCCGCTTGGAGGAATTGACGGTATTTTATTATTGAAATTAATGCTTGAAAGAGAGCCTAATTTCAAAATTATTGCCAACTTTTTATTACACAGAATTGTTCCGCTTAAAAAATATATCATGCCTGTTAATCCTTTTGAAAATCATAAGGATGCAAAATCGAGTGTTGTGGGAATTAAAGAAACTTTACGCCATTTAAGTGACGGAAAACCGTTGGGAATTTTCCCTGCCGGGGAAGTTTCAACCTATAAAGATGGTAAATTAGTAGTAGATAAACCTTGGGAAGAAGGCGCTTTAAAATTGATTAGAAAAGCAAAAGTTCCGGTTGTACCTATTTACTTTCACGCTAAAAACAGCAGATTATTCTATTGGCTTTCTAAAATTGACGATACTTTACGTACTGCAAAATTACCATCAGAATTATTGACGCAGAGAGATCGTGTTATTAAAGTTCGTATTGGTAAGCCGATTTCGGTAAACGAACAAAATGAAATTGAATCGTTTGAAGAGTATTCAGAATTTTTAAGAAAGAAAACCTATATGCTTGCCAATCCTTTTGAAAAGGACAGCAAATTAATAGATACAGCAAGTTTAAAAATACCAAAAGCACCCAAAAAAATTGTTACTCCGGCAAGTGAGTCGAAAATGATTGACGAGGTAAATGCTTTAAGAGGAAGCGATTGTCGCTTATTGCAAAGTAAAAACTACGAAGTATTTTTTGCAACAGCGAAATCTGTTCCGAATATTTTACATGAAATTGGACGTTTGCGTGAAATCACTTTCCGTGAAGTTGGTGAAGGAACAAACGAATCTATTGATTTAGACAAATTTGACCAATATTATCACCATATGTTTTTGTGGGATGATGAAACCAAACGAATTGCAGGTGCCTACCGTATGGGATTGGGATCTGAAATTTATCCGAAATATGGTCTTGAAGGTTTTTATTTGAATGACCTTTTTAGATTTGAACCGGAATTGCACGATATGATGCATAAATCTATCGAAATGGGACGCGCTTTTATCGTTAAAGAATATCAGCAAAAACCAATGCCTTTGTTTTTATTATGGAAAGGTATTATTCATACAACATTACGTTATCCTGAACATAAGTATTTATTGGGTGGAGTAAGTATCAGTAATCAATTCTCTGATTTCTCGAAATCATTGATGATCGAGTTTATGAAATCGAATTATTACGATCCCTATATTGCACAGTACATTCATCCTAAAAAAGCTTACAAAGTAAAACTAAAAGACGCTGACAAAGACTTTATTTTTGATGAAGCCGAATCAGATCTTAATAAGTTTGACAAAATTATTGACGAATTAGAACCAGGAAATTTACGTTTGCCGGTTTTAATTAAAAAATACATCAAACAAAATGCCCGCGTAGTTGCTTTTAACGTTGATCCGTTGTTTAATAATGCGATCGACGGTTTAATGTACATTCGCATTGCAGATATACCGGAAAGCACAATGAAACCGGTTATCGAAGAATTTCAAATAGAACTGGAACGTAAACTATCTGAAAAAGAAGACTAATACCCTATTTAAATTATACGCTGATTTTTACAGTACTACCTAAACGCACAATAAAAGCCTAAATTATCTTATCTGTTACCCCCTAAAGGTTTCCCTAAAAACCTTTAGAAGGTAATCCTATATGAAGAACATACCATTTTTTCGCCTATTATCTATTTTTTGAATATTGAATTTTTGTTGCCTGATTGCAGTTTAAAAACAAATACAAATCATTAATACTGAATAATATGAAAAACAAAACACTTTCTTCGGTTTTTATTATATGTTGTTATTGTTGTGCACATTCACAAACAAACAACAAAGTGGGTTTTACTACCACAACACCTACCGAAATAATTGATGTAAACGGAACAGCTCGTGTAAGAGACATTCCGGCGAACGGAAACCTGAATGCAATTTATACAAAACCAGATGGCACAGTATCGACTGCAAAAGACCAGCCATTTAACGCCACTAAGACTTTAGTGGTAGATGCAAATGGAGTTGTAGGATCTATTGATGGAATAGCAATTACGGTAGCACCAACTATTAAAACAATACAATACGCCCGTGTCGCAACACCAATAAATGCATCGACACCTGTGAATTCGATAACTTCAATTGGTATTTTATCAATACGTTTTAATAGCTCATCAACTGGTAGCGCTAATTCGATTGAATTTAGTACTTCAGTAGCAAATCAGGTAACTGCATTTGCCGAAGTGTCAGGTGCGGGAGGAAATTACTTTGCTAACTGGAGAACCACTGCTGCCGCAGCAAACACATGGTACCCGGCAACAGCACAAGGTGTCACCCCCGCTAACCGGGACACCTATGACTTGATGCTAACATTGCATAATTCACAAGAAATTTATCGTGTATCATTAATTTGCAATGGTTCTATAGCTGCGAGCGGTGGAATAACAGCAGTACCAGCTCAGGTTATTATTTTTATCGAAAAACTGCAATAACAAAAAGCATGTACGATCACTACTATTAAGGGAAAACTCCAGAAGAGTTCCCAATACATACAAAGTAACTTATCCAAAATTTTTAAAGTCCCACTTGTTGGGACTTTTTTATTTATATGTGTTTCAAAAAGCCCATCATTTATATATACCTCACAAACACATACAAAAAAACGTCCAGCAACCCTTAACATGGTTCAAACTTTTTCTATAGAATGAGATTAACGATTAACGTCCTATTTTTTTATAATTCACATCAAGACCACTTTGTAACAGCTTTAATTTATTTACCCTAAAGTACAACTCTAAAAGCTTT
This sequence comes from Flavobacterium sp. AK-345, assembly GCF_058310175.1. Taxonomy (NCBI): domain Bacteria; kingdom Pseudomonadati; phylum Bacteroidota; class Flavobacteriia; order Flavobacteriales; family Flavobacteriaceae; genus Flavobacterium; species Flavobacterium sp. AK-345. Next base: position 25,777 of record NZ_JBZEER010000012.1, read on the forward strand.
TAGAGGTGATATTGCACTGAAAACATAACCTAATTTTGCCGTCTCAACTTTGATAAGTCTTAATCCTTAAAACATTAGACTTTTTAGCGTGGTTGACAACCTAAAAATTTGAAAAAAATTATTAATCAGTAAATTAAATTAATATGAAAAACAAAGTACTTTCTTCACTTTTTATCTTATGTTGTGCTTTTGGGTACTCTCAAACAAACAACAAACTAGGTGTTAATATAAAAGCACCAACCGAGTCGCTAGACGTAAACGGAACAACCCGTTTAAGAAGTCTTCCGGTAAACGGAACAACCAATGCAATTACTACAAAAACTGACGGTACCGCATCTGCTACCGCAGACCAAACTTACAGCGCAGTTAAAACTGTAGTTGTCGACGCAAATGGTGTTGTGGGAACTATAGACGGAGTAGCAATTACAACTGCACCTAATATTAAGACAATACAATATGCTCGTGTAGCGACAACAATTGATGGGAATACAGCCACAAATTCTATTACTACTATCGGTAATTTATCTATACGATTTGCTAATACAACTACAGGAAGTGGTAACTGGATCCAGTTTATGACAGCTGTTCCAAATCAGGTTACTGCATTTGGAGAGGTATCAGGAGCAGGTGGAAATTATTTCGCAAGCTGGAAAACTACCCCTGCAGAAGCAAATAAGTGGTACGTAGCAACAGATCAAGGGGTAACAGCTAATAATAGAGATACTTATGACGTAATGATTACCTTGCATAATTCACAAGAAATTTACCGTGTATCACTAATTTGTAATCCATACATAGCACCTAATACTGCACTAAAAATACCTGCTGTACTTGCTCAGGTTATTATCTTTGTTGAGAAACTTCAATAAAAAAGTGGACTTAATAAGTAAAAAGAACTAGCATTATAAAAATCAACGCACGGAAGATTATTTCTGTAAAATTTCAAATCCCATCTGCTCTGCAAATGGGATTTTTTTTAATATCACATTTATATCCAATTTCCCAGAATAAATTAAGTAAAATAAGAATATATGTTAGAAAATAAACCAGATAAACATTCCTACATGACTTTTTGTGAGTATATACTTGTTTTATTTTGGCATTATTTTAAATGCTATGTAATGCAAACCGTACAACGATTTTACCTTAAAGTACAACTATAAAAACTTATGGGGCAATGTAGACAATTGACTCGCAATATCTTTGTAACAACAAAATATATAAACAATAGCCTACTTAATAAATGCCGTTATGAAAAACAAAGTACTTCCTTCACTTTTTATCTTATGTTGTGCTTTTGGGTACTCTCAAACAAACAACAAACTAGGCATTAATATAAAAGGACCTACAGAGTCACTAGATGTAAATGGAACTACACGCTTAAGAGGTCTTCCGACAAATGGGGCAATAAATGCAATTAATACAAAAACTGACGGTACTGCATCTGCTGTAAAAGACCAAACTTACAGCGCGGTTAAAACTGTAGTAGTAGATGCAAATGGTGTTATGGGAAGTATACACGGAATAGCAATAACTACAGCACCTGAAATAAAAACAATACAGTACGTTCGCAAAAGCACGGTAATTGATGCCAATATAAATAAAAACTCAGAAACTAGCCTAGGTAATTTAACAATACGATATGCTAGCAATGGTAGTAGTGGCGAAGGTAACTGGATTGAATTTAAAACAGCTGTTCCCAATCAGGTTACCGCGTTTGGTCAAGTATCAGGTCAGGGAGGAAATTATTTTGCAAGCTGGAAAACAACAGCAGCTGCGGCAGATAAATGGGAAAAAGCAACAAATCAAACGGTAACAGCTTCACATCGTGACACTTACGACGTAACAATTACATTGCATAACTCACAAGAAATCTACCGTGTATCATTAATTTGCAATGCAAAGATTGATGCAAGTGGCACACCATGGATAGCAGAAGTACCAGCAAGGGTTATCGTATTTATCGAGAAATTAGAGTAAAAAAATCAAACAAACCTGACTGGTCTAATCTTAAGTATAATTCTAAGCTTGTAAACCAATCGTATAAAAAAAGAGCTAGAGAACATACAGTTTTCTGGCTCTTTTTTTATTCACTTAAAAAAAATAAAAAATCCCATTCGCATCAGCAAATGGGATTCTTTTAATTACAATTTTTATTTAAAACTAATTTATGATGAGCAATCAGTTTTATAGTTTTAGAAAGCTTTACGACCTTTTAAATCTGAAACAAAACTATGAAGTCTCAAGGGTTAATTTTGTACCTGATAAGTCATTATTGTATTAAAAAAAGGCGTGCCAGAAAAAGAAACCCTATTATTTAGAAACATAAAAAAATCCCATTCTAGACTGAATGGGATTTTTTATGTTTAAAACCAAATCGACTGATGCATTATATCATCAATTGAATTGTTTTTTACAAAAATAATCAATCGTATAAAATGATAAATAGCTAAAAAATAAGCCAGTCTATAGGCTAGTTTTTTATTGTATAGTAATCCTGTAAAATATTCATTTTTGGTAATAATTTCTGTTACCAGCACAATGATAGTTACCCAGCAAAAAGCAATTACAAAAGGCCCTAAAATGTGGTAACTAATAGATTTGTATAAATCTCCCTGATAAAAATAAACCAGTGATTTTGTAATACCACAACCAGGACAAGGAAATCCCGTGACCATTTTAAAGGGACAAAAAGACTGATCCGACTCTAAATGATCGTTATGATTATTGAGCATTAAAAAAAACGGAACTATCAGTGTAATTGCTGCACCGATAATTCCGTAAATTTTACGTTTTATTCTACTATTATTTGTATAATCTGTTGATGTCACCTTGTACAATCATTGCTGCTGCAATAGGAAAAAAGAATCCTAAAACAATTAATAAAGTAGACTGATCTTTTTGAAGTTCACCAGTTTGCTCATACACTTTTGGCAAAGCTTCTTTTCCTGCTAAATAATAAAAATAAATATTTACCGGCATACAACATCCTGCAAAAATTGCAATTGGCTGCGAAATAACTTCTTTCTTTGCTACAGCATTAAAAACCTCTGCAACTTTAATGTTCCAATAAATTAAATACAATCCGCATGATAAAAATCCAAAAAGTAAAACCATAATAGGGTCCACTTTAAATACTGGGATTGGCTCATTAAAATTGTTTGATGTTTCTTGTAATTCCATTTTCTATTATTTATATTTAGTTATTATTATTGTAATTCAACTTTTCCAATTTCATTAATTTCTTCGATATTGTTTTTAGGATCTTGTCCATAATCATTTGGACCTGAATCACCTTCTGTAAACAACAAAATAAGCAACCAGATACCTCCAATAAACGGAACCAGGCAGATAAAATAAAACCAGCCGCTTTTTCCAACGTCGTGCAATCTTCTTACTACTGCAGCCAAAGTTGGTATAAACGTTGCTAACGTATAAAGACCAAAAAAAGCATATCCAATTATTCCTCCTGTAACCGCATCGCCAAAAATGGCTCCAATGATAGCTCCAATAACAATTAATAAAATAGAAATTAATCCATTTGCAAGTGCAAAATACCAATATTCGCTTCTTCTGGCGCGACCTTTAAAGTTTGCATAGTTTTCAAAAACCACTTTTTTGTACCATTCAATCATAATTAATAAAATTAGTTAGTTTAATGCCTCCTCTTTTGGATTTTCGGCTTCTCCTTTTTAAAAATTTTGTTAAAATTCGAAACAATATTAACAAAAAATTATCTTAAAAACTAATTATGGAAATTTCTTTTAAAAAGAAAAAGCTTGTTATTACAACTTCAATCGAAATAACTGTAAATAGTGACTTTTCTGCAGAAATATTAAAATTTTCAATTTACTTATTCAATTTACTTAGAATAAACTTTTTTAATCTTATCTACAATAACCTGTGCCAGCCTTTCATGACTTTCGAATGTCCACCCTGCAATATGCGGAGTCAATAAAACATTCTTGGCTTGTAATAAATACTGAAAAGCTTCCGGCGTATTTTTATCCTGAAAAAGGGTTTCAAAAGATAATTTCTCATACTCCAGAACATCCAAACCTGCTCCCAGAACTTTTTTAACCTTCATGGCGCTGACCAAATCTGCCGTAACAATGTTTTTGCCACGCGAAGTATTTATTATCCAAAAGGGCTTTGCAAATGCATTAATAAAATTAGCATTAACCATTTTGTCTGTTTCAGGAGTCCACGGAAGATGTAAACTCAAAACATCCGCTTTTTGCTGTAATTCTTGCAATGAAACTTGTTTTGCATTTTCGTCTCCTACATTGTCCAAAATATCATAACATAAAACCTCTACCTCAAAACCACGAAGTTTTTTAGCAAAAGCTTTACCCATGTTTCCATAACCAATAATACCAACTGTTTTGCCGTCAAGTTCGTGACCGCGATTACTTTCGCGATTCCAGTGTCCCGCTTTTATTTCGGCGTCGGCCTGATTTAAATTATTAAATAATGACAAAATTACACCAAGAGAATGTTCTGCAACAGCGTTGCGATTACCTTCCGGAGCCGCTATTAAGTGTATTCCTTTTGCTTCGGCATAGTCACAATCGATACTTTCTAAACCCGCGCCAACTCTGGCAATAAACTGTAAATTGGTTGCCTTGTCCAGAAATGTTTTATCGATTTTAAAACGACTTCGAATTACAATTCCGTTATAATCCTGGATTTTTGCTTCGACTTCTTCTTTTGATGATTTAAAATCGGCGTGATTTTCAAAACCAGCTTCTTCTAATTGCGCCCAAAGTATGGGATGATTGCTGTCGATATGTAGAATTTTAGTACTCATAAATTAAAAACTTTATTAGGAAAACAAAGTAACAAAAAATAGCCTTTATAATTTTAACAAAATAAATTCGGGAAGAAATGCGTAAATTCGCATAAAAGGGATTTATGAAAACAATAGGCTTAATTGGCGGAATGTCCTGGGAAAGTTCTTCGTTATATTATCAAATAATAAATCGAACAACGCAGGAGAAATTAGGTGGTGTACATTCTGCAAAATGCATATTATATTCTGTAGATTTTAATGAAATTGCCTTACTGCAAAAAGAAGGAAACTGGAAAAAACTAGGCGAATTAATGGTTGAAGCCGCTCAAAGTCTAGAAAAAGGCGGTGCCGATTTTATCATATTATGTACAAACACGATGCATAAATTATCTGACGAAATAGAAGCAAGTGTTTCGATTCCATTAATTCATATTGGTGATGCTGCCGCTCAAAAAATTAAAGAAAAGAATTTTAAAAAGGTAGGTTTATTAGGAACATCATTTACAATGGAACAGGATTTTTTTAAAGGCCGTTTATTAAACAGGCATCAAATAGAAACCATAATTCCGGATGAAACCCAAAGAGCAGCAATACATGGAATTATATACGATGAACTGGTAAAAGGAATTGTAAATAGTGAATCAAGAAATATTGTTTTAGAAATAATATCTGATTTAATTGATAAAGGTGCAGAAGGAATTATATTAGGCTGTACAGAAATTGAACTCTTAATTACCAATGAATTTACTACTGCCGAATTGTTTAACACTGCAGAAATTCACGCCAAAAAAGCTGTTGAATTTGCATTAAAATAAAATATGAAACTAACGAAAACTTTTAAAGCTTTTTTTGAAAACGAAAAATCAGGAGGTCTTTTACTGCTTTTTGTCACTATACTTTCGCTGGGTCTTGCCAACTCTTCTTTACAGACAGAATATATTGCTTTGTGGGAAACAGACTTGGGCGGACATTCAATCACACATTGGATCAACGATGGTTTAATGACGATTTTCTTTTTACTGATTGGTTTAGAATTAGAACGCGAAATTTATCATGGGGAATTATCAAGTATAAAAAATGCATCTTTACCTATTATGGCGGCCTTTGGAGGCATGCTGGTTCCTGCAGCCATATTTCTGGCTTTAAATTATGGAACAAATACTCAAAACGGAGCCGGAATTCCTATGGCTACAGATATTGCATTTGCGATTGGAATTTTATCGCTTTTAGGCGATAAAGTCCCGCCATCATTGAAGGTGTTTTTGACAGCACTTGCCGTAATTGATGATTTGGGCGCTATTATTGTAATTGCTATTTTTTACACCACTTCTATTGCTTTTGTAAACCTTGCTATTGCCTTAGGAATTTGGGCATTCTTGTTTGTGTTGAACAGAATGAAAATTCACAACCTAATTCCGTATTTAATTGGCGGAGTTGCCATGTGGTATTTTATGCTGAATTCAGGAGTTCACGCAACTATTACGGGAGTTATATTGGCATTTGTGATTCCGTTTGGAGATGGCGGCGAAAAATCAGTTTCATACAAATTACAACACTTTTTACATAAACCGGTTGCCTTTATTATTTTGCCCTTGTTTGCTGTTGCGAATACCTGCATCGCCATTGGATCTGACTGGCATCAGGGATTAAATCATTCTAATACTTTGGGTATTATTTTAGGGCTTGTTATTGGCAAGCCACTTGGTATTTTACTTTTCTCTTTTATCGGAGTGAGCGCGGGATATTGTGTTCTGCCAAAAAAACTAAAATGGACACATATTTTGGGCGCAGGAATGTTGGGCGGAATAGGCTTTACAATGTCTATTTTTATTACAATACTGGCATTTAAAGATCCGGAAGTTATTGTTTTCTCAAAAATCGCGATTCTGATTGCTTCTCTTCTTTCGGGAATTTTCGGATTTGTTTATCTCAAATATATCTTGTCTAAGAAAAAAGCTTAATTACGATGAAACCAGTATTTACAATCGTTTATATCATTCTTTCTGTTTTTTTAATTTCAGCTTGTACGAATAAAAAAGTTGAAAATGTCGTTGAAAAAGATATTCCTAAAACCGAAATATCTGTTGAAATAAATAAAAATGAAGAATCAATTGAAGGGATTTATAAAACCGCCGAATGTGATATTTCTGTAGAAATAACAAAAAACAAAGACGGTTATCAATACTTTTTAAAAACAAATCTTCGTAAAGTAAAAGGCAAAGCGACTTTTTCTACAAATGAATCAGGCGAAAAATATTTGGTTCTGGAAGGAATAAAATGGGATGAATACGAAGGAGATATTAGCAATGAGGAAGAAAATGATTCTCTTGCCGATTCAAAACCTGAACCCGAATTAGAAATTCCTATTGGAATTGACGCGAGTTATGTAAAAGATACGCTCACGATTCAGAATTATGGTAATGCGATGAATTCTTATACTAAGATTTCTGAGTGTGGTTTGAAGTATATTCAACTAGTAAAAAAGTAAAATTCCAATCTTTTAAATTGCTTCGCCTGTTCGCTAGTGCTCGAGTCCAAATTCCAATTTACTTTAAATGAAAAGAATCAATCAAATACTTTTTTCTTCTATAACATTGATCATTTTGCTTGTTGGGATAATATTATATCTAATAACAACATTTAAAGACCCGCAACCTGATTTGAATTGTCAAATTCCAGTCCCTTTTTGTGGAACATCAAGTCCTAAATTAACAGAAAACCAATCTGAAGGAAAAGAAATATTTAATTCTGTTTGTGCAGCTTGCCACAAACTAAACGCAAAAAGTACCGGACCGGCACTTCGCAACTTAGATTCACTGGTATTTGTAAAATGGATGATTGAGAAAAACCACAAAATCGACAGTACTAAAATTGATGAATTAGGATTAGATTATCACAGAACGATGTTTAAAGATTATTTAAATGAAGAAAATCTTCCTTTATTAATAGATTATTGTTCAAGAATACGTTATTAAATTCCAAAAACAACAAATTCCAAACTCCAATTATAAGCAATATTGTCATTTCGACGTAAGGAGAAATCACACTCGCAATTCTACAAACAGAATCGACAATCTTTGTCGAGTTTCTAGTGTGATTTCTCCTTACGTCGAAATGACAAACTAGACGAAAATATTCTTATGAAAATGACTTTCATAGCCCCGATAGATTCTGTGTTGATTTCAAAATTTAATCTATATTTTTTTTAATTTTGCTATCAAGTCAGTTTAAAACTAGACTCCATAGCGTGTTAAGCCATTTGTGTTTGCACGCTATTTTTGTATTGTTTCTCATAAGTGGTTTTATTTTTATATAGTATATAGGTCATTTCAAGTAGTTTTCTTTGAATCGATACCAAAGCCTTCATTTTTATTCCTTGTTTAGATACCAATCTGGCATATGATTCTCTGTAATGATCATCCCATTTAACAGCTGACATTGCTGGAAAATACATTGCCTTTCTAATGCTTCTGTTTCCTCTTTTTGATATTCTGGGCTTTCCCTTTATTGATGTTCCTGATTGTTTTTCTTTCACATCTAAACCTACATAGCTAACGAGTTGTTTTTTATTTCGTATCAATTCAAAGCCATTGGTTTCTGCTAAAATAATAACAGCCGTTAGGGCTCCAATTCCAGGAATGGAAGTCATTCTCTCTACTCAGCTATTAGTTCGGCATTGGCTTTTCCAATTTCAGCAATATCTAACTTGATTTCCTTTTCCTGACCATTCAAAAAATTGATTCTTAATTGTAGCCTTCCTATACTTTTTAAATTTGGAATGGCTTCGGATTGCTCTGCATGCAGTTGATTTTTTACAACAACTCTTTCATTTACAATCTGATCGCGTTCTCTGGTCAATTGCTGCAATTCCCTGTAAGCATCTTTTGGTTTTATCCAATACTCTAATTTTCTCTCTAAACCAAATCTTGCTATTGCCTCTGAGCAAGTCTTGTCAGTTATAGTTTTCAATTCTAAAGTCCGTATATAGTTACTTATTTTATTAGGTAAAACAACACTTACTTTGAATCCATTATCATTTAAATAATAGGCAAACTTTTGATGGTAAACACCAGTAGCTTCCATTACATAATGAACTTTAGAGGCTTCATCTTTCAATAGCTTTTGAACCCAATTTATAAGGGACAGGATTCCTGATTCGGAATTCCTAAAAACCTTATAGGCATATAAACTGATTGAAAAGTCTTCATACATTTTGCCTAGCGTAACGACTAGTTCTTTTTGGGCAACATCAACTCCTAATACATGTTTTAATTCTTTCATAAACCTAAATCTGATAAATAAAGTGATGAATCCTCCTTCGTCTTTTCTCCTGGCTGGATATTCTGGATATCGAATCTTGTCCGATTCCTTACATTCTGTTCAGACTCTAAAAGATAAAGGAAAATGAGGCTGTTTCTATCGGCGAATATGTCTCGAAGACTATTTTGAAGTGAACCTGCTCTCATTTTCTTTTCACTTAAAAGTCAAATTTATCAACTTAAAACATCAAACCAATAACTTTCGTAAACATAGGAGAAGTGGAAATCCTTTTGTGGCGGTGTTCGCCACAAAAGATTGGAACGGATAGCGGGATTAGCTTCTGAAAAAATTAGTTTTTATTATTGAAATCTAAATGAAAAAAAATCCCAAACCCCAACAAAATTGGAATTTGGAATTTTTAAAATATTGGAATTTATTATTTATCCTTTAATCTGTTTTAAAGAAGTCTTGATTCCTTTTATCAAAGACGAACTGAAACCATTATGCTCCATTTCGTTTAAGCCTACGATTGTGCAGCCCTGAGGCGTCGTTACACGGTCGATTAATTGTTCCGGATGTACTTTTTCCTCTAATAACATTTTTGCAGCTCCTTTAACTGTTTGCGCTGCAATTGCCAAAGCGGTTTGAGAATCGAATCCAATTTCAATTCCGGCTTGCATTGAAGCTCTAATATATCTTAAAGCATAAGCTGTTCCGCATGCGCCAAGAACCGTTGCTGCGTCCATTAATTTTTCGTCGATAACAGGAGCAGTTCCTAAATCCTGGAACAAATCAACAATTGGCAAGGCTTTTTCCCTATCCTTTTCAGGGAAAGAAATACAAGTTGCTGATTCGCCAAATTGTGCTGCGATATTCGGCATGATCCTAACAACCGGATATTCGTTATTTGTTTTTGTCTGAAGCACTTCAAGAGATAAACCGCTTACTGCCGAAGCAATTGTTTTACCAGCAATTACCGGTAAAATTTCTGCTAAAACAGTATCAACCTGATAGGGTTTTATAGTCAAAACCACAACATCGGCTTCCTGAATATTATGTTTGTTATCGTTAGAAACCGTGATTCCAAATTCAGTTAAATACTGAATACTGGCAATGTTTCTTCTCGTTACTGTAACCTGATTATTTTTAGAAAATTTTGCAATTCCCAAGGCAATAGAAACCCCAAGGTTTCCTCCTCCTATTATGTGTACTTTCATTTCTTATTTATTGGCTGGTTAATAGCATATTTTTCAGCCACAAATTACGCAGATTTTACAGATCTTAAATCACTGCAATCTATTAATTTGTTGCAAAAAATTTAGAATCCAAGAATCAGTTTTGCTACTCCAAAGTAGAGCATAATTCCAAAAACGTCATTGGTTGTTGTGATAAACGGACCGGTTGCAATAGCAGGATCAATTTTATTTTTATGAAGAAAAAGCGGTACTAAAGTTCCTAAAGTCGCAGCAAATAAAATAACAACAATCATCGAAATTGAAATGGCAAATCCTACTAAATATTGTTGGTACATAATCGAATGATAGCCTAACAAAAGCAAGGAAATAATACTTCCGGAAATCATCGAAACGGTAATTTCCTTCGTAAAATAACCACGGCTAAATTCCTTTAAAGTTCCGTTTGCCAAACCCTGTACTACGATAGCAGAAGCCTGAACCCCAATATTTCCGGCTGTTGCCGAAAGCAAAGGCACGAAAATAATTAAAGTAGAATGGAGTTTAAAGATCTCTTCATTTCCTTTCAACACAAAAGAAGCTACAATTTCGATTACCATACCGATTAAAAGCCACGGTAAACGCGCTTTTGTCAGTTCCAGAACACTGTCATTAGATTCAACGTCTTGTGTAATACCCGCCGCCAACTGGTAATCTTTATCGGCTTCGTCTTTGATTACGTCTACGATATCATCAATCGTGATTCTACCAACTAAACGGCCCAATTCATCTACGACCGGAATGGCTTCCAAATCATATTTTTGCATGATACGCGCTACCTCAACATCTTCGGTATCTACGTTTACGAAATTTAATTTTCGAATATAAATATCACCAATTTGAGTTTTGGTTGATGTTGTCAATAAATCTTTAAGTGATAATCTTCCTTTTAGGCGATTTTCATCATCAACAACATAAATAGAATGTACTCTTGACACGTTTTCGGCCTGAATACGCATTTCTTTCACACACGTTAGTACGTTCCAATTTTCATTGACTTTCACTAACTCTTTTCCCATTAAACCACCGGCAGAATTTTCGTCGTAACGTAACAAGTCGACAATGTCTTTTGCGTGCTCGACGTCAAGCATTTCAGAGATTACTTCCGCTTTGATTTCCTGCGAAAGTTCCCCGATAATATCGGCCGCATCATTGGTTTCAAGCTCATCAAGCTCTTCTGCAATTTCTTTAGGCGAAAGTCGGCTTAAGATATTTTCACGCAAATCATCTTCAAGTTCCAGAAGAATTTCTGCTGTTTTATCACTATCTAAAACCCTGAAAATATAGGTTGCTTCGTCGAAATCCAGTTCATCCAGAATTTCGGCAATATCGGCATGGTGCAGATCGTTCAATAAAACTTCAAGTTCTTTGTCGTTTTTCTGAACAATATGCTCTTCTAATTGGTGTATTAATTCTTTGCTAACTTTGAACTCCATCGGCTTCTATTTTTTGAGTCAGTTCAATAAATTCTTCTACACTAAGTTGCTCGGGACGTTTATCAAAGATAGTGTCTAATCGCAAATCATCAGTTAAATTTAATGTTTTCAAACTGTTACGTAATGTTTTTCGTCTTTGCTGAAAAGCAGTTTTCACCACAGTAAAGAACAACTTTTCGCCACACGGAAGACTATAATCTTCCTTTCGGGTCATTTTCATCACACCCGATTTCACCTTGGGCGGAGGAATAAAAACATTTTCGTCAACAGTAAACAAATACTCGGTAATATAGAAAGCCTGTGCTAAAACGGATAAGATTCCGTAAGCTTTAGATCCTTTTTTCTCGCAAATACGTTCTGCTACTTCTTTTTGAAACATTCCGGAAAACTCCGGAATCTGATCTCTGAACTCTAAAGTCCTAAAAACGATCTGAGTCGAAATATTGTATGGAAAGTTTCCAATTATAGCAAATTGTTTGTCTTTGTAAACCTCATTGATATTGTATTTCAGGAAATCCTGAGAGATAATCTTATCTTTTAGTTTTGGATAATTTTCACCTAAATACACGACAGACTCTCCATCAATTTCAATTACGTGTGTATTTATTGGTTTATCAAGCAAATACTTAGTCAGCACACCCATCCCTGGTCCTATTTCTAAAACCTCATCGTATCCTTTTAAGCTCAAAGTATCTGCAATTGCTTTTGCAATACTTTCGTCTTTCAGGAAGTGTTGTCCTAAATGTTTTTTGGCTTTTACTTTTTCCATTTTATCTTTTATTTGCCGCGAAGGCACTATGTTTTTTTTGCCACGAAGGCACTAAGACGCAAAGTTTATTTTTTATTTATTTCTCTGAGTTGTTGAATATCTAATAAATCCTTAGCTCTATTAGCTTTAATTTTACTAGTAATCAAATCTTCTAAAGACAGAATATTCCATTTTAAAAATGTCTTATCATTAACCGTTGTTTCTTCACTGTCATTATAAGCTTCTTCGAATGATTTATTCACTGAAAACTTTGTAATTAATTCTAAATCTAAATCAACTGGAGAAAACTTAATTGATATATTTTGTTCCTGCTTCTTTACATTTTCAGGAAAATCGTCAATTTCATATCCCATTTCGTTAAAAACAAGCACTAATTTTTTAAAATTTTCATCTGTTGTTTCAATCCAAAAATCAACATCAGCAGAATGTCTTTGATAACCGTGAAAATTAACAGCTCCTCCTCCAACCATAAGCATTCTAACTTTATGCTTGTTTGCTAAGGCAATAAACTCATCAATGTTTTGATCCCACAATTTCGACATCTTATTTTGATTTAATAACAATCAGAAAATTGTCTTTATTTTTATCTATTTTATTTTTTACAGGAAATTTACTTATTCTCTCACTTAAACGCAGAAAACTATAAACCCGTTCAATCTTCGACAACTTCAAAAAATCCTCTTGCTGTTGTTTATTACTTTCTTCTTTTGTTTGAAATCGAATTTCCATAATAATTTATTTTAGCTGAAACTGATCCCGATAGCTATCGGGAGAGACTGAAAACTGAGAACTATTAATGTTCGGAAATAACCTCCAGCTCAGTTCGGAAAGAAAGCATTTTATCTGCAAATAATTCCAAAGCTTCTCTATCAAATTTTGGTTGTTCTTCCAAATAATACTTCTCTAAGGTTTCTTTGCTGTCTGTTGTATATTGAACCGAATACGTAATTCCACCCATTTCTTCTTCAATTAAAACCCTAACAATTCTTGCTGAAGAAAATTTTTCTGTTGCCAGAATTTCCGGTATGTGTTTTTCCTGCATCCATTTTAACCATTGGTCGTGAACGCTTTCGTGTATATTGGTGGTAACGTTGTAAATAATCATTTTTTTCTTGTTTAATCGTTTATTCGGTTAAACGTTTAACCGAATAAACGGTTCAACCAAACTATAAATTTTTGTCTCCTCTCAACTCGCGGTATTTTTTTCTCGCATCAACAAAGTAAATACTGTCCTGATGATTAAAAATTACCTTCTCATATAAAGGTTTTGCCTTTTCTGTTTCTTTTAGTTCGTCGTTGTAAATTTCTGCCGAAAAAAACAGCGCTTCATCTACGTAAATTCCGTCGCTATGATTGTCAATGATTTGCTGGTACTGGCCTAAAGCCGAATTATAATCTTTCTGACTTTCATAGATTTTACCTAAACGCAACATTGTTACAGCTTCGATTTCCTGTCCTTTAAACGACTTTAGAATGTTCTGAAACTGCGCAATTGCTTCCGGTTTTTTATTCTGATAAATTAAAAAATCGCCTTTGGCAAATTGCTTTAATGCCGTTTGTGTCGAATCAGCAACAGTATTGTCATTTATCAATAAAAAATATTCAAGAGCGTCATTGGCAATTAATTGTGTGCTTGCCGACTTTAATTCTTTAAATTGTTTTAAAGCCCATTCAAAATCGGTTTTAAAATAACTTGTTTTTGCAGCTTTCAAACTCGCTTCGTGCGACATTACATCATTCTTTAAATCCAACTGAATTTGAGAATAATAAATCAATGCCTGATTGAACTTTTCTTCCAAAAGCAAAATATCCGCCAATTCCATTTTGGCATCTGCTTTTTGATAATCATTTAAATTGAGATCTAATGCCCTTTTTAAAATCGTCTTGCCTTCTTCAGGTTTTTTCAAATTAAAAGCCAGGAAATGCGCCTGAATTATTTGCAAAGATAAGCTAAAAGGAGTTATATCATAAGTTGCGAGCAATTGTTGCAATTCGGTATTGATTAACGGATAATCTTTTTCCTGTGCATTATCAATTTTAATCTGAATCAAATAAGCATTGGTCTGAATCAATAAATCTACATCTTTGGTGTTTTGCAGAATAAAATTCAGGATTTCAGTTGCTGTTTCGTCGTCATCTTCATTCATCGCAAACTGACTTAAATTAACGATACTCATCAAAGATTCCGGTTCGCGTTTGTAAATGGCTTTTTCCTGAATAAAGGCTTTCCCAAATTCTTTTTGCTGGACATAAAACCAACTCAGATAGTGATTCCAGAAAACGTCCTGATCTTTTTGAGTTTTCAGGATTAATGCTTTTCGCATGGCATCCTTAAAAGCCGTATTATCTGTTTCACCCTGCATAAAGCGGGACAATTGCGTTTGAATCAAATTGGAATTCTGCGGATTTTTATAGGATTCTGTCAATAAAAGGTCAATCATTGTATCGGTTTTTCCTAACTGACCGTACAACATTCCTATTTGAAAATTAAAATTGTAGTTGGGCTGAACCTGCATTGCTGTTTCATACGCTTTCAAAGCATATTCCAGTAATACTTTTTTCTCGAACGAACTTCCTATTCCGTAAACATCATTCGGACTTGTTTTGATTTTTTCGATTGCCTGTTCGTAATAACTTTTGGCTTTTGAATCGTTTTTTTGAAGCTGGTAATTATAACCCAATTCTACTAAAAAAACGCCTTGTTTGTAGCGATTGTATCTTTCCTGAATTACTTTTTGAGCAACATCAAATTGCTGTAATTGCTGGTAAGATTCAACCGTTCTTAAAAAATATTGGGTGTTGGATGGCGAACTGTTTAAAAGCTGTTCGTAAGCTATTTTTGCTTTCTCGAAATCGCCTTTATCGTAGTAATATTGAGCCAATTGCTCATTTTGGGATATTGCAAAAGTCGACCACAACAAAACGATATAGATAAAGATGTTTTTCATATTTCAGTTTTTTTAGTCGTGGGTTTTAGAAAACCTGACGGGTTTTAAAAACCCGTCAGGTTTAACTATAAAGTTAATCTATAATATCAAATCCGCAGTAAGGGCGTAAAACTTCTGGAATTACGATTCCTTCCGGCGTTTGGTAATTTTCTAAAATTCCGGCCAAAACTCTTGGCAAAGCCAATGAACTTCCGTTAAGTGTGTGTGCCAATTGGTTTTTTCCGTCTTTGTCTTTGAAACGTAATTTCAAACGATTGGCCTGGAAAGTCTCAAAATTAGAAACTGAACTAATTTCTAACCAGCGATCCTGTGCTGTAGAAAACACCTCAAAATCATAAGTCAAAGCCGATGTGAAACCCATATCGCCACCACATAAACGTAAAACACGGTATGGTAATTTTAATTCTTTTAAAATATCTTTTACGTGTTCTACCATTCCGTCCAATGCTGCATAAGAATTATCCGGGTGTTCAACGCGTACGATTTCAACTTTATCAAATTGGTGCAAACGGTTTAATCCGCGAACGTGCGCTCCGTAAGAACCTGCTTCACGACGGAAACATGGTGTGTAAGCCGTATATAAAACCGGCAATTCCGTCTCACTTAATAAAACATCTCTAAATAAATTCGTTACCGGAACTTCAGCAGTTGGAATCAAATATAAATCATCAATTGTTGAATGATACATTTGCCCTTCTTTATCCGGCAATTGACCTGTTCCATAACCTGAAGCTTCGTTTACCAAATGCGGAACCTGAACTTCATTATACCCTGCAGCCGTATTTTTATCTAAAAAATAATTGATTAGGGCACGTTGCAAGCGAGCTCCTTTTCCTTTATAAACCGGAAATCCTGCGCCTGTAATTTTTACACCCAATTCAAAGTCGATGATGTCGTATTTTTTTACCAATTCCCAATGTGGCTGTGCGCCTTCGTGTAAAACCGGAATATCACCTTCCTGAAAAACATTCAAATTGTCGTCCGGAGTTTTTCCTTCGGGAACAATATCAGCCGGAAGATTTGGTAAAGTGTATAATTTATTGGTTAATTCGACAGCCAAAGCTTCCGCTTTTTCGCCCAATTCTTTGCTTTTTTCTTTTAATGAAACGGTTTTTTCTTTTAAAATTGCGGCTTTAGATTTCTCACCCGCTTTCATTAATTCGCCTATATCTTTGGACAATTTATTAGATTCGGCTAAAGTATTGTCTAATTCTACTTGTGTTGCGCGACGGGTTTCGTCTAGTTGCACCACTTCTTCCACAACGCTTTTAGCATCGATATTTCGTTTTGCTAAAGCCTTGATTACTTTCTCCTGATTCTCTCTAATAAATGCGATTTGTAACATAGCTTGATTTTTATAACTATTGTATTTTTTTATAATGGAAGCAAATTTAATGAAATGTTTGCTAAGAATACGACAAAGTTTAAAGGGAAAAAGTTATTTCTAAGTGTTATTCCGCGAAGATGCGCTAAGGTTTCGCAGAGATACACGAAGTTTTTTCAAAATTACTTTGCGAAGGTTTGTGAAATTCTTTATGAAGCTCCACAAAATTTTCTCCGAAAAGAAGATTTTTCATTCCACAAAGATGCACCAAGATTTCACAGAGATACACAAAGTTCTTTTAAATATTACTCCGCGAATCTCTGTGAAATCTTGGTGCATCTTTGCGGAATTTATCCATGAAAACAAAAGAATTAAGTAAATTGCAGTTAAAAAATTACAATGATTCATATCGACGATTTTATCGAAAATTTCTCAGCAACTTTCAAAGATTCCTCTTCATCTGCACCTTGGGAAATCACCAATGATCTTAAAAACAGAATCGAAAAAATGATCTCAAATTTAAGTGATGATTTTGTGATTGAAAATAATATTGCCATTCATAAAACTGCAGTTATAGAAAACAATGTAACTATAAAATCGCCCGCAATTATTGGCGAAAATTGTCATGTTGGAGCAAATGCATATTTTAGAGAAGGTGTTTATTTAGATAAATCAGTGAAAATTGGTCCGGGTTGCGAAATCAAAAACAGTATTATTTGTTCAGAAACTGCTGTTGCACATTTTAATTATATCGGAAATAGTATTATTGGCCGAAATATTAATTTTGAAGCCGGTTCGATTGCAGCAAATCATTATAATGAGAGAGCTGTAAAGAAAATTTCCGTGCTTTATAATTCGGAAATCATTGAAACCAACTCTGATAAATTCGGATCGCTAATTGGCGATAATTCCAGAATTGGCGCCAACGCCGTATTGTCACCCGGAACAATTTTAACTAAAAACTCAATTGTAAAAAGACTTGAATTGATTGAGCAGGTTGTAATGAAATAATCTTCTAATGTAAAACAGAACTGCAACTAATGTGAATTTAGCTTTCATGATTTTCTGTTTTATTGCGCATTAATCTTAGAAACTTAATGTTTCTATATCAAATATTTATTCAACATTAAATAATCGCAAAATATAAGAAAGCTCATAAACAATAAAAAGTATAGCCAAAACGGTATGAAAGGTTTTATTGTGAACCCTTATGGCGACCAAACAAAGCAAAACATGACTTATAATACGCACATAATATTCCGCTTGATTGTACAGAAAATAGTCGCCGCCTTTTATTGCCGTATCAATCATATCGGCAATAAAACTTATGGCTAATATCAAGAAAAACCAATTTTTCCGCGAATAGAAATAATCTTCATATCCGTTATAATCAACCAAATCATCGGGATATAAAATCGCACACAACAAGTAATAAATTAGAATATAACAAATGATGAAAAAGTAATCGACAAAATACCATTCCTGAATCAGTTTAAGATTAAACTCCCACCACCAAAAATGTATGATCAGCAAAAAAACATAAAATACCCAAAGCGAGTGTACAAAATAAATTTTCTTTCGTCCCGGATGCTGAATAAAAATCACAGATCCTTTTATGAGATGCGTTAAGCTCAATCCCAGAATAATTCCTATAATTGATTTGATGTGTGTTAGTTCTTCCATAAAATGATATCGATTTTATAAAGAACTAAAATTAAATCAATTAATTGAAAAACAATTATTTATGAAGGATAATTTGCCACAAAGTCACGGAGTCACAAAGTTTTAAATTTCTTTGCGTCTTCGCGACTTTGTGGCAATTGCAGCAAAAAAACTAATCTCTCTTTATCTCATGCCCAACATATTCCTCCAAAGCTGCAAACATATCATCAACAGAAAGCACTTCAAAATCTGGGTGATTTTTCAGGAAATTAGCATTGAGCGTAACCAGGTTTTCTTCTAATTCATAAAAAGTATCGTTGTTCAATGAATCACGAATTGGGTTTACGCCTTCTAATTTGCCCTTTAAAAATTTAGCCAGCTTTACACTGCTCATCAATTTGACTTTTTTGCTTTGTTGCTGAAACAATTCCAAATGTTTTTCGGCTCCAATTAAAGCCAAGCCTTCTTCAATAAGTTCGTTTAGTTCTTTATTCCAGCCTGATTTATAGACAAATTGAGCAAAGTTTCCTTCGGCATATTGCGACCAGTAATAATCCAGATAATAACTCATCAAAGCATCTTCGTGAATAAATTCGTCATCGACACCTTCTTCACGCATTAAATTGATCACCGAAATATTTGAGTGAATCACATCCTGAAGATTTTCACTGTTCATTGCCGTTTCAGAAACTATTATTCTACCGAATTCCTCCATTATGTTTTCTTTTGATATTTTGAATTGCAAATTTCGATTAAATAAAAACAGAAAAGAAATACAATCTGATTTTATATAACGTCGTCTTCTGAATTCTTCTTTTCATTCATTTTTGCCACTAAAGCTTTTAATCGCAAGGCACGTTCCTTCTTTTCTTCCTGAAGTTTAGCCTTTTTCCTGTTGAGCAATTTGGTATGCAAAGCCTTATTTTTGGTGTTTTTTTCGGGTCCTTTTGCCATGATTTCCGTTTTTTACTTGGTTTTGCAAATTTCGGAGAAATAATAACACTGGAAAGTATATTTTGTATTTTTTCTTTTTTGAAAATTCCGTATAAATACTTGGTAAAAAATCTTAATTTATTAATATACTTGTTTGTAAATAAATTAGTTAAATATCAGGCATTTTAAAAATATGTAAAGTTCAAATAGTATTTTAAACTATTAATAAACTAATTACAAAATATTCTTTAGGAACTATAAATAATTAAAATTGAAAAGCATGAAAATCACAAAACTAAAAGAAGATCTATTATATTATGACATTGAAAAAAGAATAGATAGCATTAAAAGCAAAAAAAACATTAATATTTTTCTTTTCCGTATAACAAAAATTATTGTTTTTATTGCAGGTGCTACCGTTACAGTAATTACTGGTTGGAGAATAACAAATTCAGATTCAATTAATTTTAATCCAGATAATTATGTTTTAATAATTAGTGCGGCAATTACAGTATTTGCGGCAATTGAAGGATTATTCAACTTTAAAGACAAGGGAAAAAGTAATGATCTTTTGTTATTTGAATTAAGAAGACTAAGGGATAGAATTTGTTTTGATTTTGATAAAAATCCTGATATATATGAAAAAAACAAAGAGGCACATTTCTTAAATTATCAGGAAATCTTAGAATATCAAAAAATCATAATTGAAAATTCAGATAATGATGAAGAATAATTATACTACTTCACTCAAAATCAACAATAAAACTATTCGATAGAGTGAATTTACAATTTCTTTTCAAAATATTGAAACAGGTAAAAAACTAAAGCAAACGCAACCTTTCAAAAAAACAAACATCTGTTTACAAGGAGATTACTACGAGTATGAAACCAATTCTCATCACTTAAAACCAAAAACCATGAAACAGATTATTACCATTTTAAGCATTTTATTTGTGTTTGCGAGCTGCGACAGCGCTGATTCACAAAACGGAGATTTAGATTTTTCAACAGTTCTTCAGGGCGATCATTTTAATGGAAATTATAAAAATACCAAAGAAAACCTCGTGATAAAAGATCAGCAAACATGGAGTAATTTAATTTCAAAAATAAATCCCTTTAGTGATACCAATTATTATTTTCCTGATGCAACTATTGATTTTAAAAAATATCAGGTCATTGTAGTTATTGATGAAGTACGTCAATATGGTGGTTATTCTATAGACATTACCAAAATTACACAAAACAATAAATAGTATATTTGTTACTGTTGAACAATTAAAACCAGGAGGTATTAATGCCGTCATAACACAACCTTTTCATATTGTTAAAATATTAAAAACAGGAAAAAAAGTGGTTTTTAAATAAATAACCAAGACCAAATGAATTTTCTAAAAAATCTAACACCATTTTTTATAATAGGAATCATCTCTATTATTGCAGGTTTGATTTATGCCACAATTCTAATAACCGGGAATTCTGCACAAGATGGATTAATGGGAATTTATATTTTGCTGGGTTTAATTCCGCTTTGTCTATTTATGGTACTTGACCGCTTTGTTGTTAAGAAGTTTGGAAATCAAAAAGTAAATAAAGTTGAGTTTTCTATTTTGTTATTTATGTTGTTTTTATGGATTTTAAGACTGATACTAAACATGTTATAATCTTTTTAAAATTTAAAATATTACTAATCAAGACGTAGCAAATATTTAACAGTATTAGTTGTAACTTTGATTGGCAAAAAAATACTAACTTTCAAAGTAAACGATCCAATCAAAAAAAAAAGATAAATAATGGAAAACAGAACCACCTTACAATACTACGTTTTAGATGTATTCTCTAATAAAAGTTACAAGGGAAATCCGTTGTCGGTTGTTTTTACAAATGGTGATTTAGACTTAGAAGTGTATCAAAATATCTCAAAAGAATTTGGTTATTCTGAAACTTCTTTTATTTATTATTCTACAAAGAAAAAAGCGTTAAAGGTTCGCTCCTTTACGCCAACAGGAATCGAAATTGATGGCGCAGGACATAATCTACTTGGTGCCGTTTGTGGTGCTTTACTAAAAAAAATGCCCATTTTTGAAGAACAGAATGAAAGTGATCCGTTTGTGATTATGAAAAATTCGCCAATACCTTTAACCGTAAGTTTTGATCCGGTTACGCAATATCCGGTGGTGCAAATGCATCAAAAATCGGCAGTGATCAAGCAAGAAATTCCAACTTATAGAATTGCCGTAGCACTTGGTTTAAAAATCGAAGATCTTGATGTAAACGCTTTTGTACCCACAATTGTCAAAACAGAAGTGGCGCACACAATGGTTCCGATTAAAAATAGTGAAATACTAAATAGCTGTATTCCTGACAACCAACTTTTAATAGAGATTTCGAAAGAATATAAATTTGAAGGCTTTTATTGTTTCACTCCTGCTGAAGAAAATCAGGAACATATCGTCGAAACGAGATTTTTTAACCCAATAATCGGAATTAACGAAGATCCGGCTACAGGAACGGCTGCCGGTCCTTTAATTGGTTTTTTAACTCAAAAGAAATTCACTAAATCAGACAAAGAATATAAAATTCTGCAAGGTGTAAAATTAAAACAGCCTTCGCTGATTGAAGTTATGAATCGTGAAGAAGATATTCTGGTTGGCGGTTCTTCGATTATTACGATGAAAGGTGAACTTTATATATAAAAAAAGCTGCATTAATGCAGCTTTTTTATATCCTAAATTTTATTTCTTAATCTCTTGTTCGAGCATTTTTTGCGGTGTTTTTTGAGGCGGAATTCTTTTCTTTAAAAACAAAATTTGCCCTAAATGACTCGACTGATGTTCCATAACATGAAACCAGCAATACTGATTACTAATATCGTATTTCATCTGAATCTCAGCAAACCAGGCGTCGTCTCTTTTCTTTAATTCTGAAATGGTTTTTGCTCTCACTTCGTTATAAATATCGAGATAATATTGAATATCGTGCCCTTTAAATTCATCTCGTGCAGCCTGATCAAGATTTAAAGCGGTTTCCCATTTTTTCTTTTCTTCTTCATTAAATTCTCTATTTTCAAAAGTAAAAACCTGATAGTATTTTTCGGCGGCAGCCAAATGCATTACAAGCGCTCCAATTCGGTTGGCTTTTTCATCATGCAAATAATCAATTTCGTATTGATCCATATTTTTAACCGTTTCTTCAACACGATCTTTAAGGTCTTCAAGCATCGAAATCATGTCGGCAATTTTTGGAGAAGCGCCTTCAACATTTCCTATTTTTCCGGTTTCTTTTATTACAATACCTTTTCCTTCAAGTAGTAATGAAAGTTTACCATCTACGCTTGATTTATCGGAAGAAATGGTAAATTCCTTAACCTTAACATTTTTTTGTTTAGAATTGCCTAAATTCCAATTTGGAATATCTGTATTGGTCGCAAGCGTTTCAAAACTTGAATTTAAAATGGTTACGGGTTCAAAAACTCCTTTTGCATTTTCGATAAACAATTGAAATTTATCAAAATAAAACTTTCCGTTTGCTTCACAAACTCCTCCAAAATTCAATGTTTTACTGTTTTCATCAATTGTTCCTTCTACAGTATACGATTGCCATTCTTTTGATTTTATGGGTCTGTCATACATATTATCAGAGAAGCCATCTTCATCATTTTTGTTAAAAACTCTTGCGGAAATCCCTGCCCAGGCTTTTGGATCGTTAGAATCTACTTTTGCCGAAGCAATTACTCTAAACTTTTTTTTGACCGGAGTTTGAATCTCTATGGTTTGGCGAAAAGCCATCCATACGCTCGAAATAACTCTTTGTTGAGCTTGTGCCGAAACAAAGCTTAAAAAGAGAAATAATACTACTTTTTTCATTTTTGAAGGTTTATTAACATTTTTGTGTAAATATATATTGTTTTTTAAGAGTATAAAAAAATTATTTACTTGAAAATTCTTTCAAAAAAGAAATTATAACGCAACAAAAAAGCTGCATGAAATCATGCAGCTTTTTTATATTCAAACCAGAAAAAACAGAATTCTTAGTTCGTTTTCATTGGTGGTAAATCGAATGCGATTGAATCGTGTTCGAAGTTGTTACGGTGTCCACCATCGCAGAAAGGTTTGTTTGCAGATAATCCACAACGACAAAGCCCTAATGCAGATCTTCCTTGAAGTCCGTAAACTGTTCCTTCTGAATCCATGATTTCGAATTCGCCTTCTATTTTTATAGATCCGTTTTTATTGATGATTAATTTTGTCTTGCTCATAAAATTGTCTTTGTTTTTTCAGGGCAAAGGTTGCAAAATAAATCCTGAAGATTTTAATTGAGATGCTAGTTTAAACTGGTTCTATTTTATGGAGGTTTTATCGCGGAGATTTTTATGGATTGGGCTGAAATAATCGCGCAAAGACGCTAAGTCGCAAAGGTTTATTTTTGAATAGATTAAAATCCATCCCTACAATGCCCAGAGCCGAAGGCTCTCTCGAAAAAGTTCCGAAGGAACGATTTATTTTGTAGGGCTGGACTTCAGTCCAGTCTAAATAACGCAAGAAATTCCGCAAAGAATGTCGTCAATCTTTGTCGAGCTGCTCGCGAAGATTTCTCGTTCCTCGAAATGACAAACTGTACGATTAATCATAAGCTTCAAATTAAACTCTGCGACTTTGCGAGATTAAAAATTCTCCGCGAATCTCAGCGCAATAACAAAATCTCAATTCTATTGCTTATTTTTGCACTCAATAAAATTGAGTTATGATACAGAATCCAAAGAGATATACTATTACGGCAGCTTTGCCTTACACCAACGGACCTATTCACATTGGGCATTTGGCGGGGGTTTACGTGCCTGCAGATATATATTCGAGATACTTGCGTTTGCAGGGAAAAGACGTTGCGTTTATTTGCGGAAGCGATGAACATGGGGTTGCAATTTCGATGAAAGCCAAAAAAGAAGGAGTTACGCCACAAGAAGTTATTGATAAATATGACGGAATTATCAGAAAATCATTTTCTGATTTCGGAATTTCGTTTGATAATTATTCTCGTACTTCGGCTAAAATTCATCATGATACAGCTCAGGAATTCTTTAAAAAACTATATGATAACGGTGATTTTATTGAAGAAGTAACCGAACAATTGTACGATGCAAAAGCAAATCAGTTTTTGGCAGATCGTTTTGTTGTGGGAACTTGCCCAAGATGCGGTAACGATGGAGCTTACGGAGATCAGTGCGAAAATTGCGGATCTACGTTGAATGCTACGGATTTGATTAACCCAAAATCGACAATTACGGGAGAAACTCCTATTTTGAAAGCAACAAAACACTGGTTTTTACCTCTTGACAGATATACTGAATTCTTAACAGAATGGATTTTGGTTGGACATAAAAGCGACTGGAAACCTAACGTATACGGACAAGTTAAATCTTGGGTTGATGGCGGACTTGAACCTCGCGCTGTAACGCGTGACCTTGATTGGGGAATTGATGTTCCGGTTGAAGGTGCTGAAGGGAAAAAATTATACGTTTGGTTTGATGCGCCAATTGGGTACATTTCATCAACAAAAGAATGGGCGGCACGCGAAGGAAAAGACTGGGAACCATATTGGAAGGATGAAGACACAAAACTGGTTCACTTTATTGGGAAAGACAATATTGTTTTTCACTGTATCATTTTCCCTGCGATGCTTAAAGCCGAAGGAAGCTATATTTTGCCGGACAATGTGCCTGCAAATGAATTTTTGAATTTGGAAGGGAACAAACTTTCGACTTCTAAAAACTGGGCAGTTTGGTTGCATGAATATTTAGAAGAATTTCCGGAGAAACAAGACGTTTTGCGTTATGCATTAACTTCAAACGCTCCTGAAACTAAAGATAATGACTTTACATGGAAAGATTTCCAGGCGAGAAATAACAATGAATTGGTTGCTATTTTCGGGAATTTCATTAATCGTGTAGTTGTTTTAACAAACAAATATTACGACGGTTTTATTCCGACACCAAATGAATTTACAGAAGTTGACGAAGCGGCTTTAGCTGAATTAAAAGCATATCCGGCTGTGATTTCAAGTTCGGTGGAGCGTTACAGATTCCGTGAAGCTTTGGGAGAATTGATGAATGTTGCACGTTTAGGAAATAAATATCTTGCTGATGAAGAGCCTTGGAAAGTAATGAAAGACAATCCGGAGCGTGTAAAAACTCAAATGTATGTGGCGTTGCAAATTGCTGCCGCTTTGAGCATTTTGGCTGAACCGTTTTTACCTTTTACTGCGGCTAAATTGTCAAGAATTCTTAAAAATGAAGGTAAATTAAAATGGAATGACGTTACTGAGAATTCAGAATTGATTCCGGAAGGGCACCAAATTGGTGAAGCCGAATTGCTTTTTGCAAAAATTGAAGACGAAGAAATACAAAAACAAATAGATAAATTGGAAGCTACAAAAACTGCAAATCTTGCCGAAAACAAACAACCGGAACCTCAAAAAGAATTAATTCAATATGAGGATTTTGCTAAAATGGATTTACGCGTAGGAACCATCATTGAAGCAGAAAAAATGCCGAAAGCAAACAAACTTTTGGTTCTAAAAATTGATACTGGAATCGATGTTCGTACAATTGTATCTGGAATTGCCGAAAGCTTTTCGCCAGAAGAAATTATTGGTAAACGTGTTACGGTTTTAGCCAACTTAGCGCCAAGAGCTTTACGTGGAGTTGAAAGTCAGGGAATGATTTTAATGACAACAAATGCCGAAGGAAAATTGGTATTTGTAAATCCTGATACTGATGCGCCGAATGGAGAAACTATAAACTAACTTTTTTGTGAAAGGTTAGATGTGAAATGTTAAAACATGGGAATTTTCTCATGTTTTTTCTTTTTAGCCAAGTTTTTAGTTGTACATTCGTCTCGACTAAATATTTGGAAACTTTAGATAAAAACTTATTCAAAGTTAACATAAGCGAACCCTCGCCAAGGTGCTGGAACAGGAAACTGTCCTAAATCTATCTTTCAGATATTTAGTCACACCTAAAGCGAGGGTTTCGTGCGTTTAATATTTTCGATATGACTAAAGAAAATGAAAAAACATCGGAGCCAGATGTAATAACGGCAATGGCAAAATTTCTGTCAGACCTTTGGTTTGAAGATGATTTTAGGGATCAACCGGAGCATTTGTCCGAAATTTTCGAGACAATTCTGTTAACCGAAATGGGCGATGACCAAGATCTTCGAATCAAAATGGTAGGTTCTATTAGAACCAGTAAATTGTTGGCAAATGCGCTTGGTCCTTTTTCGGATACGGAAATCAACAATGCCTGCAAGAAAATCATGAATGCATAATACCACCCAAAAACAAGTTTAATCCTGATCTTATTATTAAGCATAATTTGAAATGTGCCGTTAGGCACGAAATATTGGTAGAAAACATCAATTGGTAAGAATTTAGCGTGCCGTAGGTACGCCACATTTATACCTAATTTCGTACCTACGGCACTCCAACGAATTCAAACCTGTTTTTTCTACCAATATTTCGTGCCTAACGGCACAATTCTCCTTTGTGTTTATATTTCTTTTTTAAATAAAAGGAAAAATCAAGATATTTGCTATAATATGAAAATCACTAAATCAAGATTAGCCTTAATAGGCGGAATACTTTGTATTTCAATCTTCCCGATATTAGTAAAACTGAAACTAGCGCCAGGATTAATTTCAGCTTTTTACAGAATGTTTTTTGCTGTTACTTTGCTTTTGCCTTATGTACTTTTGACGAAGAACTTTAAAATTCCGAATACAAAATTTCTGCTTTTAGCAGCACTTTGCGGTATTTTATTTGCCTCAGATGTTGCAGTTTGGAATATCGCCATTCAGGAATCAAGCGCGACTCAGGCTTCGTTGCTGACGAATTTATCTCCGCTTTGGGTTGGAATTGGTTCTTTCTTCTTTTTGAAAATAAGACCTGCAACTAATTTCTGGATCGGAACTGTAGTTTCCTTATTTGGAATGATCACTTTGGTAGGTTTTAGCTTTTTTATGGAACTGAATTTTAATCAGGCCTTTTTATTCGCAGTTTTATCCGGAATTTTATATTCGATTTATCTTTTGGTCAGCAAAAATGTACTTTCTCAACTTGATGTTTTATCGTTTATGACGATTAGTTTATTGGCTTCTAGCCTTTATTTAGGAATATTATGTCTTGCTTTGAACGAACCTTTTACAGGATTTTCAAACACGGGCTGGTTTGTTTTGCTGTTGCAGGCTGTAATTTGTCAATTGTGCGCCTGGCTTTCTATAAGTTACGCGACACAACACATGCGCGCGACGAGAGTCTCGTTGAGTTTATTGAGTCAGGCTGTAATTACTTCAATATTAGCTTGGTTGTTTTTGGAAGAACAAATAACTTTACAAATGGTTTTTGGCGGGATCATTTTGCTTTTCGGAATCAGAATTACTTTTTACGATAAAACTATTTCATTAAAAAGACTGTTTTCTAAGAGTTAGGATTGAGAGATGGCACGCGGATGACACGGGTTTAAACGGATTTACGCAGATTTATTTTAAAATAATTCGTGAATTTAAAGCAAAAATAGTCTCTCGCAGATTAAGCAAATAATTTTAATCTGTGGAAAAAAAAATTCGTGAATTCGTGGCGGAAAAAACCTGAAACAAAGAAAACCTGAAACTAAAAAAAATAAACATCTTTATGTTACATAAAAACAAAATACCAAACTTAAAAGTAATCGCATTTGATGCTGATGATACTTTATTTGTAAACGAACCTTATTTTCAGGAAACTGAACACAAATTTTGCGCTTTGATGGAAGATTATCTTTCTCATCAGGGCATTTCGCAGGAATTATTTAAAATTGAAATCGCCAATTTGCCTTTATACGGTTACGGAATCAAAGGTTATATTTTGTCGATGATTGAAGCGGCGATGAATATTTCGAATAATACAATTCCGGTGGAAGTCATTGCAAAAATCATTCAATACGGAAAAGAATTATTGGAGAAACCAATCGAACTTCTTGACGGAATTGAAGAAACTTTACAGTCTTTGCACGGAAAATACAAGTTGGTTGTAGCTACAAAAGGCGACTTAAAAGACCAACACAGTAAATTACACCGTTCTGGTTTAGGGCATTATTTTCATCACATCGAGGTAATGTCAGACAAGCAAACTGTAGATTACGAAAAATTACTTGGTCGTTTAGAAATTCAATCGAATGAATTTTTAATGATCGGAAATTCATTAAAATCAGATGTATTGCCTGTTTTAGAAATTGGCGGTTATGCGGTTCACATTCCTTTTCATACGACTTGGGAACATGAAAAAATCAATCACAAAGTAGAGCACGAACATTTTAGTTCATTCGAGAAAATTTCTGAAGTGCTCCATAATTTATTATAATGAAAACACTTTTAGATTTAGAAAATTGGAATAGAAAAGAACATTTTGCCCATTTTAGTAAAATGGAAGAACCTTTTTTTGGCGCCACTGTACAAATTGATTGTACAAAAGCCTATCAAATGGCAAAAAGCCTAAACAGTTCTTTTTTTATTTATTATTTGCATAAAACACTAGTTGCTGTAAATACAATCGAAAATTTTAAATACCGAATTTCCGAAAACAAAATCTACATTAATGATCGTATTGATGCATCAGCAACTATTGGTCGTGAAGATGGTACTTTTGGATTTTCACTGATCGAATATAATCCGGATTTTGAGATTTTTAAACAAAATGCTTTAGCAGAAATAGAGCGTATTCAAAACACAACTGGGCTTTTTACAAGATCGTTTGATGACGATAATGTCATACATTTCTCGGCAATTCCGTGGTTGAATTTTACTTCGCTTTCTCACGCAAGAAGTTATACATATCCCGATAGCTGCCCTAAAATTTCTTTTGGAAAAATGATTACTTCAGAAACCGGAAAAAGAACAATTGCTATGTCTGTTCATGTACATCACGGTTTAATGGATGGTTTGCACGTTGGACAATTTGTTGATTTATTTCAGGATTTGATGAATAATTAAACAGAAATGCTTCTGTACCCTATTGTAGTGTAAAAATAACCTCTTAAGGATAATTTTTCCTACAAATAATTGTTGGTTTGCGAAAATTTTTAAATCACAAACAACAATGAAAAAAATTGTAACTATTGTTGCATTAACACTAGGTTTAATAAACCTACATGCACAAACGGAAACAAAAAGCAATGAAACTAACTATAATAAATGGTCTATAGAGGTAGCTGGCGGTCTTAACAAACCACAGCGTCCGTTTTCAGCGAAACAGTATTATACTAATATTCCGAGTCCTTTTGTAGTTGATCTGGGAGCGAGGTATATGTTCAACAACAAATTTGGTTTAAAAGCTGATATCGGATACGATAGTTTTACAGATGGTAAAAATTCAGCAAGCTTCAAGTCAAATTATTATAGAGCTGATTTGCAAGCTGTAGCCAATTTAGGCCGAATCATGAATTTTGAAACCTGGACCAAAACAATTGGTCTGTTAGGTCATACTGGTTTTGGGATGAGTGTGTTAGAAAACAAAAACATGCCTTTTAATGATAAAATGGTCAATTTCATCGCAGGTGTTACAGCACAGGTTAGATTAACGGACAGATTAGCGTTAACAGGTGATTTTTCTACCATTTTAAATGCTAGCCAGGATGCAACATTTGATGGTGTTTATCGCGATAATGTGGAAAGAGGATTCTCTGGAATTATTTTTAACGGAACTGTAGGTTTAAATATTTACTTAGGAAAACAAAATCAGCATGCTGACTGGGTTGTGGTTTCTGATAATGCTGATCTTACAGCATTAGAAAACAAAATAGCTGATCTTGAAGCTTTGGTAAATAAAATCCCAGAGCAAAAACCACAAGTTATTGTAGAAAAACCAATAACTACGACAATTGTAAGCGACAAAGATCCTATGAAAGAAATGATCAATGACAAATATTACAGCGTTTATTTTGACTTTAATAAATCTACTCCAATAGAAAATTCAACTGCTGCAATTGATGTTGTTTTAACTTATTTGAGAAAAAACCCTTCTACATCACTTGATATTATTGGATATGCTGATCAGGTTGGCAGTGCAGAGTACAATGAAAAATTATCAAGCTTAAGAGCTAATAATGTAAAAACCATTTTTGAAAAAGCTGGTGTTTCATCTTCAAGATTAAATGTTGTTTCAGCAGGAGCTGACACATCTATTCAAAAAGATTCTGAAGAAGCAAACAGATTAGCAAGAAGAGTTACTTTCAAAGTGAAATAATTTTTTCATTAAAAATATTTAAGCCCTAAAGAAAATTTCTTTAGGGCTTTTTTATGTTCAAAATTACCACAATTGATCTATCTTTATATATCGTTTTAAAACTTTATAGAGAGAAAATCCCGAAGCAACCAATTAAAATTGGAATGATTTTTGTCTCACAAAAATTTATGAAAAAACTTTTACTTCTATCGCTACTAATCTCAAAATCAGTTCTGTTTGGTCAAACAGTATTGGCTTCTTTTCCTTTAGATTTAAAAAAAACAACTGAAGAAAGTCAGGTTCTCAATGTAGAGAATACGCAAACGCATGATGTTTTTGTTTTTGCAGCAACAACAGAAAATGTTACCATTTTAAAATACAATAGTGCCTTATTTTTAAATGAACAATTTACCTTTCCGAAAACAAATCTGGAAAACAGATCGTTAGTTGGCTATAGTTTTGGAGAAGATGGAAATCCAAATTTATATTGGGCGTTAGAAGATTTTAAAAATATAATTATTGTAAAGTATTATTTAGAAACTAAAACGCAGAAGATGCTTCAGTTTAGTTTTCCGTTTTCAACACATGATATTTTAAACTTTTTTCAGGAAAACAATGCCTTTTATATTCTTTCAAAAGAAAGAAATGTACAGGCTTTAACTCTTTACACATTTAAAAACGGAACAGCAGAAGAAAAATTATTTGATTTTTCTACTTATAAGTTTCAAAATAAAAACACTCAATTTGTCACTTTTAATAGAATTGTTGATGAAGATCCTATCGAAAAAATTGACGTAAAAGAATTTGTGCCTTTGGATAAAAGTTCAAAAAAGAGCAAAGCCTATTTATTTGGCGATCATCTGATTTTAACTTTCGATTATAATCCAAAAAAAACACAGGTTTTTGATTTAGATATTGAAAAACATACAGTCAGCGAAAAATCCTTTATACAGCAAGGCATAGATAATACAAACAAAAGCAATTCATTTCTTAACGATAATAAACTATATCAAATAAGTTTGAACAAGTACGGATTTGCAATTGATGTAAAAGATTTTAACTCTGGAAGTACATTAAAAGAAATTAAAGTGTTGAAGAATGACACGATTAAATTTAAAAATTCCCCATTATTTGTACAGACCGATGGACGAACACCTTCTGAATTAAGGAAAACAAGTCAGTTTTTAAACCAATTGTATTTCTTAAATGTTGGATTATCTGCTTTTAAAAACCAAAGAAACACACTGCTTACAATAGGCGGATCTCCAAAAGAAGAAGATTATTCCAGTTTTTATTATAATGGTGATTTTCCACAAATCGATCACGCCAGAACGGTTTATTTTGAAAGTATACTGAATAATAATCTTGAATTTATACAAGAACCTCAGCTGCCTTTGGCAATTGATAACATTTACTACTTTTTGAGCACTCAGAAAAGAATCGCTTTTCAAAATATATTTAAATTTAAAGATTATTCTATTTTAGGATATTACGACAATGCAACAAAACAGTATGTGATGCGCAAGTTTACTGATGGATTTATGGAGCCGGAAATCACAAATCCGATTATCAATAAGGCCATTTTTTCCAGGGATTTTCCTTTAGAAAAACCTTAACCTTATTGAGAATTAATCAAAATGCCTTTGGTTTGGCACTTTCAAAAAATCGTTTTGGATTATTTTTTTTAACTTTACCAAAAAGACACATATTATGCTATCAAAAAATATTGAAACGGCTTTAAACAAACAAATTCGCATAGAGGCAGAATCTTCGCAAACTTACCTTTCTATGGCTTGTTGGGCTGAAGTACACGGATTAGAGGGAATTGCTCAATTTATGTACACACAATCAGACGAAGAACGCGCGCACATGTTAAAACTGGTAAAGTACGTTAACGAACGTGGCGGACATGCACAGATTACAGACCTAAAAGCACCAAAAACTTCTTATTCTACTTTTAAGGAGATGTTTGAGGCACTTTATAACCATGAAATTTTTGTTTCAGAATCTATCAACGAATTGGTACACATCACTTTTGAAGAAAAAGATTATGCAACTCACAATTTCTTACAATGGTACGTAGCAGAACAAATTGAGGAAGAAGCCACAGCTAAATCTATTTTAGATAAAATCAACTTAATTGGTGATGATAAAGGCGGACTTTACTTATTTGATCGTGATATTCAGCAATTAACGGTTACAAGCTCAATCGCTATTAACCCAAAATAAAAAAGTTAAAGTTTATTTAGAATACTTAAAAATAACTTTTATTCTTTTATATTTGCCTCTGTTTATAATACGGAAGCAAATTGAGCAAGAAAGAAAAAGATAAGGACAAGAAAAAGGATAAAAAGAAAAAGAAGAAAAAAGATATCCTTGATAAATTGAAGAAGTTGGAAAACTGCAAATCTTCTTGTTGTGAGAAATACAAAAAGAGCGAAAACAAACGCTGCTCACGATGTCCTATGTTTGACTTATTAAAAAAGACTGCTTAAACTATCATACAAAACCCACCAATTGGTGGGTTTTTAGTTTTAAATTGCAGTCATCTTAAAGTCTCAAATTTTAATTATGGAAAACCCGATTACTATACCAAAATCCAGTCTTGATTTTTTATCTCAACTTAAAGAAAACAATAACAAGCCCTGGTTTGAAGCAAATAAACCCAATTACTTAAACGAATTAAACCATATTGAGAATTTTGCCGGAGCTTTGCTTCAGGAACTTTCTAAAACTGATGTATTAGAAACTGCTTCGGGCAAAAAAAGTGTATACCGAATTTATCGAGATATTCGATTTGCTAAAGACAAAACTCCTTTTAAAACTTTTTGGGGAGGCAGCTTTACCCGTGCAACAAATGCCAGACGTGGCGGCTATTATTTTCATCTGGAAAAAGGAAACAGCTTTTTTGCCGGCGGATTCTGGGGACCAAATGCCGCAGATTTAAAACGCATACGCAGCGAGTTTGCCCACGATCCCGAACCATTTCGAAAAATATTAAAATCAAAAACCTTCGTCAGCACTTTTGGGACTTTACAGGGCGAACAGCTTAAAACTTCTCCAAAAGGTTTTGATGCCGATCATGAAGCAATTGATTTATTGCGTTACAAACAGTTTTTGATCATAAAACGTTTTACAGATGATGAAGTTTTGAGTCCAAAATTTTTAGGGCAGGCTTTGGAAACATGTCAAAACATGAGACCTTTTTTCGATTATATGAGCGAAGTACTTACTACGGATATAAACGGCGGTTCTATTTTATAGCTTACACGCAACAAACCCGACAGTCCCGAAGCCTCGGGATAAAACCTGTCGGGTTTAAATCTCGAATTTGTTAAACTTTATTTACTAAGCAACAAAATCTCACTTACAACAACTTCGGTTACATATCTTTTTTCTCCGTTTTTGTCATAACTTCTGTGGGTCAATTTTCCCTCAATTGCAACTTCTTTGCCTTTTACAACATACTTTTCGATAATCTCGGCCGTTTTTCCCCAGGCAGTTACACGGTGCCATTCGGTTTGTTCTATTTTTTCACCTTTATCATTTGTGTATTTGTCGTTTGTGGCAATAGTTACATGAGCCAACTTTCTACCGTTTTCTAATGTTTTAATTTCCGGATCGTTTCCTACGTTACCAATTAATTGTACTCTGTTTTTCATTGCATTCATGGCGTATAATTTTTAAATGTTCATATAAGGAATTCGTTTATCAAATTCAACGATGCAAAGATGTGACAGCAGGCAAAATTTATTCGGTTACAAAGTATTTACTTTCGGTTGTAACTATTTGTAAGCGTTTGTAAGTGGAAATATTTTTTTGTATATTTCACAGAAATCTTACTATATGCAGGCGCAAATCAATAAAGTTGAGTTAAGAAATTTAGAATTGGACGATTATAAACAATTGAAAAATTCAATGGTAGAATCGTATCCCGAAATGGCCAATTCATACTGGAGATCTGATGATATAAAAAAATTACTCTCAATATTTCCTGAAGGTCAATTAGTTATTTTAGTTGATGGCATAGTTGTAGGTTCTGCCCTATCTTTAATTGTCGATGAAAAATTAGTTGACAAGAGACACAATTACAAACAAATTATTGGCGACTATACTTTTTCAACCCATAATCCGGATGGGGAAATTTTGTACGGTATAGACGTTTTTATCCACCCACATTATCGCGGTTTACGTTTGGGGCGTCGTTTATACGATGCAAGAAAGGAACTTTGCGAACAATTAAACTTAAAAGCGATTGTTTTTGCAGGAAGAATTCCTAACTACAGTCAACACGCTAAAAAATTTACTCCGAAAGTTTATATCGATAAAGTAAAACACAAAGAATTACACGATCCAGTACTTTCCTTTCAGCTGAGTAATGATTTTCACGTTTTGCGAATCATCAAAAATTACCTTGAAGGCGATGAAGAATCAAAGGAGTTTGCGGTTCTTTTAGAATGGAATAATGTTTATTACGACGAAAGTCCGAAATTGATTAATCTTGAAAAAAGTGTTATCCGTTTGGGATTAATCCAATGGCAAATGCGTCAGCTTAACAATGTTGAAGAATTTTTTGAGCAATCAGAATTTTTCATTGATGTTGTTTCTGGCTATGGTGCCGATTTTGCTTTATTTCCAGAGCTTTTCATTGCCCCTTTAATGGCAGATTACAATCATTTGTCTGAAGCAGAAGCTATTCGGGAACTTGCCCGTTATTCTGACCCAATAAGAAAGCGTTTTCAGGAATTTGCTATTTCATACAACATCAATATTATCACCGGAAGTATGCCTTACCTCGATAACGGTAATTTATACAACGTTGGTTTTTTATGCAAAAGAGATGGAACTTCAGAAATGTATACCAAAATTCACGTTACGCCAAACGAAGTGCAACATTGGGGAATGAAAGGCGGATCGCACTTTAAGACGTTCGATACTGATTGTGGCAAAATTGGAATTTTAATTTGTTATGATGTTGAGTTTCCGGAGCTTTCAAGAATTATGGCCAATGAAGGAATGAATATTTTGTTTGTTCCATTTTTAACAGATACTCAAAACGCTTACACCCGTGTAAAACATTGTTCGCAAGCGCGAGCCATAGAAAATGAATGTTATGTTGCCATTGCCGGCTGTGTTGGTAATTTGCCAAAAGTAAATAATATGGACATTCAATATGCACAAGCCTCTGTTTTTACGCCTTCAGATTTTGCTTTTCCAAGTAACGGAATCAAAGCCGAAGCAACTCCAAATACCGAAATGACCCTAATTGTTGACGTTGATTTAAATTTATTAAAACAGCTTCACGAGCACGGCAGTGTTCGAATTTTGAAAGACAGAAGGCATGATTTATACGAAATTAAAAAAATCGATCAATGAAAACCTGTCTTGAATGTTCAGAAAAAATTGTAGGCCGCGAAGACAAGAAATTTTGTTCAGACAATTGCCGAAATGCCTATAATAATAAAATAAATAAGGATAGTAATAATTTCATGCGGAATGTAAACAATAAGTTACGCAAAAATTACCGTATTTTGTCCGAGCTAAACACAGAAGGGAAATCAAAAGCAACAAGAGATAAAATGATCAATAAGGGTTTTGATTTTGATTTCTTTACAAATATTTTGCAGACTAAAACCGGAAATACCTATTATTTCCTGTACGACCAGGGATATCGCTCTTTGGAAAATGATTATTTTATGCTCGTTAAAAAAGAAATTTAGTATATATTCAATATGAGAAAAAACCCGACTTCAATACTTGCTTTTGTATGCGTTTTAGCAATTTTAGGTATTATATACGCCACAATGATGCCTCAATGGGTTTCTAAAAACGAAGAAGCCCTTGCTGAATTTTCTACAGAAAGAGCTTTCAATCAGGTTAAAATTATTGCTCAAAAGCCACATTATGTTGGTTCAACAAATCATGAACTTGTTGCTAATTATCTTAAATTAGAATTGAACCGAATTGGTTTAGAAACTTCGATTCAGGAAGGATTTACACTAAATGATAAAGGGCTTTTGGTAAAATCCAAAAATATCCTGGCCCGCATAAAAGGAACCAACAACTCAAAAGCACTTTTATTACTTTCTCATTATGACAGTGCTCCGCATTCTTTTTCAAAAGGAGCAAGCGATGACGCATCAGGAGTTGCGACAATTCTGGAAGGAATCCGTGCTTTTTTATATTCTAAAAATCCACAGAAAAACGACATAATTATTCTTTTTTCAGATGCTGAAGAATTAGGTTTAAACGGTGCAGCGCTTTTTGTCAATCAGCATCCGTGGGCAAAAGATGTTGGTCTGGTTCTAAATTTTGAAGCCCGGGGTTCTTCAGGACCAAGTTATATGTTGATGGAAACCAACAAAGGAAATCAAGCTCTTGTAAAAGAATTTGCAAATGCAAAAGCAAAATATCCCGTTTCAAATTCGCTGATGTATAGCATTTATAAAATGCTGCCAAACGATACTGATCTAACTGTTTTTAGAGAACAGGGAAACATTCAGGGCTTTAATTTTGCTTTTATCGACGGCCATTATAATTATCATACACAACAAGATGATATCCAGCATTTAAACAAAACAACTTTATCTCATCAGGGGACTTATTTAATGCCCTTATTAAAATACTTCTCAAATATTGATTTAAACTCTACTCAAACTACAGAAGACAACGTATATTTTAGTGTTCCTTTCGGATTCATAAATTATCCATTTGCATGGGTATTTCCAATGTCCTTAATTGCTTTAGGATTACTAATTCTTTTTATTTTTATAGGAAAAGCAAAACGCGTTATTACTTTCAGAGAAATTTTCAGGGGTTTTGTTCCTTTAATTGGTTCTATAGTCATTGCCGGTTTGGTAACTTTTCTGGGCTGGAAAATAATTTTAGAAGCTTATCCGCAATATTCAGATTTGCTAAACGGTTTTACTTATAACGGACATGCTTACATTGGAGCTTTTGTAACACTTACTATTGCCATTTGTTTTGCTTTCTATAACCGTTTTTCGGAAGCAAAAATTACAATGAACCATTTTGTAGCGCCTTTATTGCTTTGGATCATTATCAATCTCTTTTTAGCCAATAGTTTAACCGGGGCAGGTTTTCTGATTATTCCGGTTTACTTCGGAATCCTTTTATTCGGGATATTTGTAATCACGCAACATTATAGCTTAGGCCTAAACTTATTATTTAGTATTCCCGCATTGGCAATTGTAGCACCTTTTATTATCATGTTCCCAATTGGCTTAGGTCTAAAAATACTTTTTGGAAGTGCCATACTAACCGTTTTACTTTTCGGATTATTACTTCCCATATTTGGTTCTTTTTTCAGAAAAGGTGTCTGGGCGATATTATTTTTTATTACCTCGATCGCTTTCTTCGTTTATGCTGGTTATAACTCAGGATATGAGTACGGAAAAGCAAAATCTAACAGTTTATTGTATGTTTATAATGCCAATACAGATTCGGCAGTTTGGACAACTTATGATGTAAATCTTGACGAATGGACTAAAACTTATTTAGGAGAAAAAAATCAAAAAGCGGTAGGTTTAAACGGTTTGCCATTGGCCAGCAAATACAATTCAACCTTTACCTACAGCGCAATTGCACCAAATATTGCCATTCCAAAACCAACTATTGAGTTCTTAAAAGACAGCGTAATAGGCAACAACAGGTATTTAAAAATAAAAATAACGCCAAACAGAAAAGTCAATCGTTACGATATTTACGCCAATCCAAAAATGACTTTTTATAATTTTAAGGCAAATGGAGTTTCAACTTCCGGTCAAAAAGGAAATCGTTTAGAACGAGATGACATGAAAATCTTATGCTACTATGTTGTTGGCAATGAGCCATTAGTTATGGATTTCTATATTAATAAATCATCTGTATTTGGTATGGATTTAATTGAAAGTTCTTTTGATTTAATGACAAATCCGCTGTTGAATGTAAAACCAAGAAGTGACTGGATGATGCCAACACCTTTTGTATTGAACGATGCTATTTTAATTCAGCAAAAAATTGAAAGATATACAGCACCCGTAAATGTTCCTCTTGAAACCGCACCGGTAAAAGACAGCACCATAACTGCAATAGATACGCTAAAACAGGCTGTTAAGCCTGAATAAAACAAAATATAAATAACAATAAAAAAGGCAAACTTAAATTGAAGTTTGCCTTTTTTATTTAACAAGCACATTCAATTTTTAAACCTGCTGTTTTACCATTTGTGCCTTCAGTTGCATAACCGTCAACCTTCCACCACTCTATTCCGCCAATTAATTCTTTTACTTTAAAACCAAGTTTTGCCATATTCAATGCGCCTTTTGTTGATGCATTACAGCCAATTCCGTCACAATAGGTTACATACAAAA
Organism: Flavobacterium sp. AK-345; assembly: GCF_058310175.1. Lineage (NCBI taxonomy): Bacteria > Pseudomonadati > Bacteroidota > Flavobacteriia > Flavobacteriales > Flavobacteriaceae > Flavobacterium > Flavobacterium sp. AK-345. The sequence continues at coordinate 64,755 of NZ_JBZEER010000012.1, forward strand.
CTTCTTTATCGAGATGTTTTGTACTTTCGATTGTCATTTCGCGATGCGGAATATTAATCGCTGTCGGAATATGTTCTGCCTGATATCCAAAAGACTTTCTGGCATCAATAACGACTACTTTTTCTCCATTATTTAAAGCATCAAACAAATCCGAAGGATCCATTTCAAAGGCCAGTTTATTTTCATAATGTTTAATTTGTGTTTCCATTTTTTTAGTTTTAATGATTAGTTTTTTCAAAAGTAGTCCAACATTATATTCCATAAAAACGAAAAGAATTCATCCATTTCATTACTTTTTTTCATACAAAAGCCAGATTAAAATTTTGTTACTTTGTATACTAATTCTCTAAAAATGGAAATACGGCATTTACGATTGATAAAAGCGATTGTTGAAGAAGGAAGTATCACCAAAGCAATTGAAAAACTTCATTTAACCCAATCTGCATTAAGTCACCAACTTAAAGAAGCCGAATACCAATTGGGTACGCCTATTTTTTTTAGAATGAATAGAAAACTGGTTTTAACCAAAGCCGGTGAAAAAATGTACGGGATTGCCAATGAAATTCTTGACAAACTTTCGCAAACCGAATCTCAAATCAAACAAATGGTTTTTGGAGAACACGGCGAAATCAGGATTAGTACCGAATGTTTTTCAAGTTACCACTGGCTGCCTTCGGTTTTAAAGCAATTTCATTTGCTGTATCCAAATGTTGAATTGAAGATTGTTACTGAAGCCACCCATATTCCATTGCAAAAATTACTGGATAATACAATTGATATCGCCATTATCAGCGACCAGATCAATGATAACAACATCAAATATCTGGAACTTTTTCAGGATGAAGTTGTTATGGCAGTTTCTGAAAACCATTCGTGGGCAAATAAAAAATACGTTGTTGCCGAAGATTTTATCGACGAACATTTACTGATTCATTCCCTTCCGATGGAAACCGTTACGATTCATCAATTTGTTTTGGCTCCAGCCAAAGTAACTCCCAAAAAAATTACAGCAATTCCATTAACCGAAGCTTCTCTGGAAATGGTAAAAGCCGATATGGGCGTTATGTCGATGGCAAAATGGGCATTGCTTCCACATTTGAAAAATAATCCCATAAAAGCTATTAAAATTGGTAAAAACGGCCTAAAAAGAAAACACTTTATAGCAATTAGGCAAAATGAGGTTTATCCTGACTATTTTCATCATTTTATTACCTTTTTACAAACCGAAATTAATATTCAATGAAATATTCTATAAGAAATTGCGAGCTTTCAGATTTACCAAAACTTGTTATTTTATGCCAAAAACATGCTGAATACGAAAAAGCCGATTATGCTCCGGAAGGAAAAGAAGAAGGTTTAAAAAAGATTTTATTTGCTTCAGAGCCAAATCACTTTTGTTTAGTAGTTGCCACAGAAAATGACATTGTAGGTTATGCAACTTATAATTTTATGCATTCAACCTGGGATGCTGCAGATATTATACACATGGATTGTTTGTTTTTAGAAGAAGAAGCCAGAAACTACGGTATTGGAGAAGTGATAATCAACAAACTAAAAGAAATTGGGAAAGCAAAAAACTGTATTAACATGCAATGGCGAACACCTCAATTTAATGAAAGAGCTATAAAATTCTACAACCGAATTGGCGCAAAAGGAAAAGAAAAAATCTGTTTCTTTTTAGATTTGTAATAACAAAGTGCGTAAAATTTAATCTCGCAAAGGCGCAAAGATAAAAACTAATCAATTTCAATTTTAAGTTTTTCAACTTTGAACCTTGTACCTTTGCAACTCTGAACCTTCAAAAAAATGACTCAAATAAGTATTTTAGGCTGTGGCTGGCTGGGATTGCCTTTGGCAAAAAGCTTAATCGCAAAAAGGCGTTCTGTAAACGGATCAACAACATCTGAAAATAAACTGCAAATTTTGAAGGATGCTGGTATAAATCCCTATTTAGTTGCGCTTGAAAGCGAAAGTATTTCAGAAACCATAATTCCATTTTTATCCAAAAGTGAAATTTTAATTATTGATATTCCGCCAAAGTTACGCGCAACAAATTCTGATACTTCAGATTCTCTACGAAAGGTTTTTGTGGAAAAAATCAAAACCTTGATTCCTTTTATAGAGCAATCAAGAGTAAAAAAGGTACTTTTTGTAAGTTCGACTTCTGTTTATGGAGATGAAAATGATTTAATCACAGAAGAAACAATTCCAAATCCGGAAACAGAAAGTGGCAAACAATTGCTTTTAGCAGAAGCTCTTTTGCAAAAAAATGAAAACTTCGAAACAACCATTTTGCGTTTCGGCGGATTAATTGGCGAAGATCGTCATCCGGTAAAATTTTTAGCAGGAAAGGAAAATCTCGAAAATCCTGATGCGCCAGTAAATTTAATTCACCAAAACGACTGCATTAACATTATTGAAGAAATCATTTATCAGTCAAAATGGAATGAAGTTTTCAACGCCGTCGCTCCTTTTCATCCTACAAGGGAGGAATATTATACACAGAAGGCAAAAGAACAGGGTTTGGTGTTGCCAAAATTTGGCGTTGAAAAATCGAATATTAAAAAGATTGTTTCTAGTGAAAAGGTTGAAAATAGTTTAAACTATCACTTTAAACTTGACGTTTGTTAAACCATATAAGTGATATAAGTTCATATAAACAAACTGCAAAACTTTGCGACCTCCTAAGTAAAACGCAACAAAACCCATTCATTCACACATAACAAACTTTGAGACCTTTGCGAAAAAACTTTGTGTTCTCTGCGGTAAAACAAAACTTAAATACTTATATGGTTTAAATAAAATTGCGAACTTTGCGAAATACTTTGCGCCTTTGCGGTCAAAAAACTTTATAGTAAAACATGGAAACAGTTTACATCAATTCACCTTTAGGAATCACCAAAATAGTTGGAGATGAAGATGGTATTGCTGTAATTTCAGTTTCAGATGTGGGAACAAATGAGGTTTCTGAAGTCATTCCTGAAGCTTTAAAAGAAGCTGTTTCTCAATTACAAGAATACTTTGATAAAAAAAGAACTGATTTCGATTTCAAACTAAATCCAAAAGGAACAGAATTTCAGCAAAAAGTATGGAAAGCTTTATTGGAAATTCCATATGGGAAGACTATAAGCTACATGGATCAAACCAAAAAACTGGGAGATGTAAAAGCAATTCGGGCAGTTGCATCGGCAAATGGTAAAAATCCGCTTTGGATTGTTGTGCCTTGTCATCGCGTTATTGGCACAAATGGATCTTTAACGGGTTACGCCGGAGGTTTGTCTCGCAAAAAATGGCTTTTAGAACACGAAAACCCCTCGACGCAACAAAGTTTGTTTTAGTAACACAAATTTCACAGATTTACACAAATTAAAAATATAGGTTTATATTTACAAATAATAAATTTCGTACAGTAACTAAATTAATATGTGTTAATTAGTACAATCTCTGTTTAAATTAAAAACATGATCGAAAAAATAAACCTCAACAACATCTTATTTCTGGATATAGAAACCGTTCCTGAAGAAGAGAATTTTAATTCTCTCGACGCGGAAATGCAATCGCTTTGGGATTTAAAAACTCAATATCAAAGAAAAGATGATTTTACTCCCGAAGAATTCTACGATCGCGCCGGAATTTGGGCAGAATTCGGAAAGATCATTTGCATTTCTGTAGGTTATTTTACGATTAAAGGCGATATTCGAAATTTCCGCGTAACATCGTTTTTTGGCGATGAAAAGAAGATTTTAAAGGATTTTAATAATCTGTTGAACAATCATTTTAATCAGCCCCAACATTTATTGTGCGGACATAATGCGAAAGAATTTGATATTCCATTTTTGGCGCGCAGAATGATTATCAACCAAATTGCAATTCCGGATAAACTGAATTTGTTCGGTAAAAAACCTTGGGAAATTCCGCATTTAGACACTTTAGAGTTATGGAAGTTTGGCGATTATAAACACTTTACTTCTTTAAAATTACTTACCAAGATTCTCGGCGTACCATCGCCAAAAGGAGATATCGACGGAAGTCAGGTAGCACATGTTTTTTATGTGGAGAAAGATATTGACCGAATTGTAACCTATTGCGAAAAAGATACAATTGCCGTAGCACAGATTTTCCTTCGTTTGCGTCGAGAAGATTTATTGATTGATGATGAAATTATTCATGTTTGATTTTTAAGGCGCAAAGGTTCAGAGCGACAGAGGTACAAAGTTTAAGTGCGCTTATATAACTTATAGGGTTTAAATATTTACAAAATGACACATCAGGAAATATCGCATCACAGACTTGTTTCTCAAAAACTTTCAGAGCCGAATTTAAGTTCTCCTCAGGAAATTGTACATCACTTGGGAGCTATGCAAGCTCAGGATTATGCGATGGCAAAATGGGCGATTGGTTCGCGTTGTAATGCTACTGAAAAAGAGATTGAAGAAGCTATTAATTCTGCAAAAATCATTCGGACTCATATTTTACGACCAACCTGGCATTTCGTTGCCGCCGAAGATATTCATTGGATGCTGGATGTTTCCGGACCACAAGTGAAAAAGATTGTAGTTTCATCTGCCAAAAAATACGATTATGATATTCAAAAGCTGAATAAGATTAATTCATCGATCGAAAAAATATTATCGGGAAATAATCATTTAACCCGGGAAGAAATTATGCAGGAACTCAACATTAAAAAAAGTTCCGCACAAGATTTTTTATATGCAGCCATCATGATGAATGCAGAATTGGATGGTTTGGTTTGTAACGGAAAAATGAAAGGCAAACAAATGACTTATGCCTTACTCGAAGAACGTGTCGCAAAACCCAAAACCAAATTAACACTGGAAGAAGGTTTAGCAAAATTAGCCAAACGATATTTTGAAAGTCACGGTCCGGCAACATTGCTTGATTTCTCCTGGTGGTCTGGTTTTCCGCCTACTATTTGCAAGAACATTATTAACGCAATAGAGTTGCAATTGAATTCTATTACTATTGACAATCAAGATTATTGGTTTGTAAATCAAAACAATACAACATTAAACTTGAAGGAAAGCATACATTTTCTACCCGCTTTTGATGAGATTTTGATTTCATATAAAACCAGAGAAGCTTCTATTTTATTAGATCATCAATCAAAAGTTTTTACCAATAATGGCATCTTCAAACCCATAATTTTGGAAAATAGTAAAGTCATTGGAACCTGGAAAAGAACCATTAAAAAAGATCACGCCAAAATAGAAACCGAATTTTTTAATGAAACCGAAAGTCATAAAAAAGCAATTTTGTTTGAAGGGATTAAAGCGTTTGAAAATTATTTAGAAACTAAAATTGTTATTGAATAATTTTATTAGAATGTTTTATGTCACTCCGATGGAGCTATCAGCATTTACATATTTTGTTTCTATAAATATCACGCTCCAATGGAGCTTAATCAACTCCGTTAGGAGTGCAATATTTATAGAAAAAAATAGCATTTAGTTTTTTAGCCCCATCGGGGCGATGTATCCAAAAAAAATGTTTCGGCACTAAAATCTTTATGCATATTATCTCGAAATAATTACATTTACAAAAAAAACAGCGTTATGGTATTAAGTAGATTTTGGTTAACCATTTTTATTTCGTCGATTATCTTCATTATAGTAAGTTTGTTTACAGCCAACACTTATACTATTGATTCTGTTTTAAACGGGAAAAAAGACGATCCAATTCTTGTTTCAGAAAAATATGCTGAACAGCTTCCTGCCTTTATCAAAGACAGCATCAAAAAAGCGCCAGATCAAACGATGATTATCAATCGTGATACGCTTAATGCCGATACAACGTATGTTTATAAAAACAAAACCGTAAAAATTTACAGCGGAATCCAAAAATCCGATGGTTTATTACCGACCTGTAAAAGTACTTTGCTTGATTTGATTTTACCGCTTATTGCATATTTAGCCTTTTTCTGCGGATTAATGGAACTTTTAATTATTTCCGGAGCTTCTGGAAAATTAGCTAAAGGGCTAAGTCCGGTTTTTGTAAAAGTATTTCCAAGTATTCCAAAAAACCATCCTTCGATCTCCTATATGACTTTAAATTTTGCTGCTAATTTCTTAGGATTAGATTCGGCAGCAACTCCGTTTGGTCTAAAAGCAATGGAGAGTTTACAAGAAATAAATCCCGATAAAGACAGAGCGAGTGATGCACAAATTATGTTTATGTGTCTGCACGCTTCTGGGTTAACGTTAATTGCAACTTCAATTATTGGTTATCGCGCAGCAGCAGGCGCAAGTAATCCAGCTGATGTTATGCTTCCGTGTATCATTACTTCGTTTATTGGTACAATTGCGGCTTTTTTAATTGTGGGAATCAAACAAAAAATTAATTTCAAAAGTGCTTCTCTTGTAATTGGTTTGATGGTATTAATTGCTGCCATTATTGGATTGTTGATGTACGTAAACCATTTAGATTTGATAGGGAAAAACTTTTTCACAACAAATCTATCGGCACTAATTTTACTTGTTATAATAGGTTTTACTTTGATTTTTTCTTTCATTCATGAAAAGAAATTTAAAGAAGCCGAAACAACCGTTTTTGATGCATTCGTAGTAGGAGCAAATAATGGTGTTAAAACGGGAGTTACTATTTTTCCGTATGTTTTAGGAATGTTAGTTGCCATTTCATTATTCAGAAACAGCGGTTTATTTGAAATTATCAGTGACTGGATTGCCTTCATTTTTTCGAATATGGGTGTAAATAAACAAATTACCGATGCTTTGCCGGTTGCTATGCTTAGACCTTTTAGCTCTGCAGGATCAAGAGGATTTTTAATCGATTCGATGAATACTTTTGGAGCAGATTCCTTAACCGGAAGATTGAGTAGTATTTTTCAATGCAGCGCAGAAAGTACTTTTTATGTAATTGCGGTTTATTTTGGTTCTGTAAATATCAAAAATACCCGTTACGCTTTAGGCACAATGCTTTTGGTGGATGTGATTTGTGTAATTACGGCGATTTTTGTGGCTAGCTGGTTTTTTTAATCAAACTGGACTTTAGTCCAGCCCTACAGTATTGGTCGAGGCCTACGGCTCTTTTTCCAAAGATTGTAGAATTCCGGTGGGATAATTATTTTGTTAATACTACGTCTCTCACCTTAGAGTTCCGAAGGAACGATTTATTTTGTAGGGCTGGACTTTAGTCCAGTTTAAACAGAATAATAGATTTAATTATTTGTAAGATATTTCATATTATTGTGACGAATTTGAACGTTACAAATAAATATAAAATGTCAAACACATATCATCAGGTTTATATTCAGGCAGTTTTTGCTGTAAAATACAGAGACGCAGTTATAGAAAAGGAATGGAAATCGGAATTACTTAGCGTTATCGGTAATTTAATAAATGAAACAGGCTGTAAAACTATAATTGTAAATGGAACAGAAGACCATGTTCATTGTTTTTTAGGTTTAAAACCAACTGTTTCTATTTCTGAATTAATGAAAATTGTAAAAGGGAGATCATCAAAATATATTAATGATCACAACTTAACAAAATCAAGATTTGAATGGCAGGAAGGTTACGGTGTTTTTTCTTATAGTCAGTCACATATTGATGCGGTTTATAAATATATCGAAAACCAAGAGAAACATCATAAAACACAAAACTTCAAAGACGAATATTTATCATTCTTAGATAAATTTAAAATTACGTTTGAAGAAAAATATGTATTTAAAAATCTAATTTAATCTATAAAACCTGTTCAAAATCTGGATCTATAATATTGATTTTATAAAAAACCGAATTAAAATTCGGCCCTACAATATTGGTCTTATTATAAACTGGACTAAAGTCCAGCCCTACAATATCCGTCGAGGCCTACGGCTCTTTTCTTAGAGATTCTGAGAATTAGTTTATTTTACAGAGCCTAATTTCAGCCGACGACTCTTTTTCACGAAGGTTGTAAAATTCCGTAGGAATGATTTATTTTGTAGAGCTGGACTTCAGTCCAGTTTAAACATAATAAAACATCGAAATTAATTCGTTAAAAAATAATTGACCAATCAAAAATACCATGAAACCACAATACCTTTTCCTTTTATCACTAATAATAAGCTGCCAGAAACCAAAACCAGTTTCGCAAATTCAAACAAAAAACCCTGCTTCAGAAAATAAAACAGAAGTTGTAATTGCTTCTGCAGAAAAGTTCTTAAAAACAGATACAATTCCGATTTCTAACGGAGAAGAAAATACCTCAGGGAATTATGTTCTCGCGAATTTATTAGATCAAAAAGCAGATAAAGACAGTATTGTTACCGTAAAATACCGATTGGATTTTTATGAAAACAAAGAGAAAAAAGCATCTTCAAAAGTAACAATCGAAGGTTATCAAAAAGGATCAGAATGGGGAGCCGATTATGGCTTGGCAACAGCTACAAACAATAACACTTCATTTATTCAGGTTTCTTTTGGATATCCTGCCTGCGGATATAATCAAAACAATTATCTCTATCATTTAAAAAACAATGATTTACAACTCGTTTATCAATGGGATTCTATTACAGACAGTGGCTGGGGAAGCTGGGTCGAATTTGCAACTCCAAACGAAAAAGATTCCGAATCTTTTTACTGCAAAAGAGTTTCGTTTGAACCTGACGATAATGACGAAGACATGGGAATGGTTACTTATTCTGACTCGATTGTTTTTCGCTTAAGCGGAAATAAATGGAAAAGCCAGTTACTTTCTGCAAAAGACAAATCTTATTTTGAGAAAAAAATGCCTTTTAATGAATTTCACAACATAAAATAAACTCTCAAAACGGCTCTTATTCAAATTCTTTCTTAGATAAATAATTTTTAACTTTGTCAAAAACAAAGAAATGATTGATTTTATATACCAAGACCCTTATCCTATTTTAAAGGATGATACGCAATACCGCAAAATCACTTCAGATTTTGTGAAAGTTGAAAAATTTGGAGAACGTGAAGTTCTTACTGTTGATCCGAAAGGATTAGAGTTATTGGCTGAAGAAGCCTTAACAGATGTTTCGTTTATGTTGAGAACGACGCATTTGCAAAAATTAAGAAAAATTATTGACGATCCAGAGGCGACAGACAATGATCGTTTTGTGGCTTACAATTTACTTCAAAATGCTTCTGTAGCTGCCGAAGGACAATTGCCAAGCTGCCAGGATACGGGAACTGCAATTGTAATGGCCAAAAAAGGCGAAAGCATTTTTACCGGCGTTGATGATGCAGAATGGTTGAGCAGAGGAATTTTCAATACATACCAAAAACGTAATCTAAGATATTCTCAAATTGTTCCGATTTCGATGTTTGAAGAAAAAAATTCAGGATCGAATCTTCCGGCGCAAATTGATATTTATGCTAAAAAAGGAAACTCATACGAGTTCTTATTTATGGCGAAAGGTGGTGGATCTGCCAATAAAACATACTTGTATCAGCAAACAAAATCTTTATTGAATGATAAATCTATGGATGCTTTCATTCGTACGAAGATTAAAGATTTAGGAACTTCAGCTTGTCCACCCTATCATTTGGCTTTAGTAATTGGGGGAACTTCTGCGGAAGCAAATCTAAGCGCTGTTAAAAAAGCATCTGCAGGATACTATGATCATTTGCCAACTACCGGAAACATGGCTGGTCAGGCTTTCCGCGATTTAGAATGGGAAAATCGCGTACAGCAAATTTGCCAGGAAAGTGCTATTGGCGCTCAATTTGGAGGAAAATATTTTACGCATGATGTTCGTGTAATCCGTTTGCCACGTCACGCAGCTTCTTGTCCGGTTGGGTTAGGCGTTTCTTGTTCGGCAGATAGAAATATCAAAGGAAAAATTAATAAAGATGGAATTTTTGTAGAACAGTTAGAAGTAAATCCAAAACAGTTTTTACCGGAAACAGCTCCACATTTAGAAGCTCCAGTAGAAATTGACCTGGATATGCCAATGGCTGATATTTTGGCTAAATTAAGTCAATATCCTATCAAAACTCGTTTAAAGTTAAACGGAACTGTAATTGTTGCACGTGATATCGCACATGCAAAAATTATGGAACTTTTAGAAGCCGGAAAACCAATGCCGGAATACTTTAAAAATCACCCTGTTTATTACGCCGGACCAGCAAAAACACCCGAAGGAATGGCTTCCGGAAGTTTTGGACCAACTACAGCCGGCCGTATGGATGTTTATGTAGATGAATTCCAAAAACATGGCGGAAGTATGATTATGCTCGCAAAAGGAAACCGTACCAAACAAGTTACAGATGCCTGCAACAAATATGGCGGATTTTACCTGGGTTCAATTGGAGGCCCGGCGGCAATTTTAGCACAAGATAATATCCTAAAAGTTGAAGTTGTTGATTTTGAAGAATTAGGAATGGAAGCGGTTCGTAAAATTACCGTTAAAGATTTCCCTGCTTTTATCATTACAGATGATAAAGGAAATGACTTTTTTGAAAATCTGTAGATGTTTGCCACAAAGACACTAAGACACCAAGTTTTATATATGCAAAAACCGCCTATTTGGGCGGTTTTTTTGTTTCTTATAATAATCTTTGCGCCTTTGTGCCTTTGTGGCTAAAAATTAAGCACTTTTATCTTCACTTTCAAAAGCAATGAAATGCGATAGTTCTCCTTTTAGGTTAAAAATAGGAACTCCATTTATTTTGCATTTGTAACTATGACCGTTTTTTTTATAATTTTCAACTATTTTTTCAAATGGCATCTGAAGTTTTATAGCTTCTCTAATTTCTTTTAAAACAACATTGCATGTTTTGGGGCCTTGAAACATTTTTGGTGTTTTGCCCAAAATTTCTTCTTCTGTATAACCGGTCATTCTTTTAATTCCCGTTGAGGCAAAAACAATCTTCAGATTTATATCTGTAACCACAATTATCTCCTCTTTAATTCTTTCCTTAATTTTCAGGTTCTTTTCATTCCAATGAAATTCACTTGAAATCTTACCGACCTTCTTTAAATCAGTAAAAATAGCTTTCAGTTCATTTATGTATTCATAATGAAAATCCCATGCTAAAATAGGAACTGAATGGCGGCTTGAAATTTCATCAGAATTATCTTTTTTCATCTCAAATGATTTATTCGTAAAGTAACTTTTTTATAAAGGTAAAATGAAAATCTTGATTATATTTATGGAAATCCTCATTTCGTGTAATTATAACTGTTAAAAAGAAAATTTAAGCTGAACTACAACCGCTTTTTTCTCCTCGGTATTCAAATTACTTAATGAAATTCCCAGTAATCGAACTGAATCTTTCATTCGTTCCTGATACAATAATTCTTCTACCGTTTCTAGAATCAAACTTTTATCTGAAATAAAATAGGGCAAAGTTTTGCTTCGGGTTTGCTGGGTAAAATCGCTGTATTTTATTTTAAGTGTCACGGTTTTGCCGGAAATATTATGTCTTTTTAATCTTTTTTCTAATGATGTGGCGATTCTTTCGAGTTGTTCCAACATAAAAATCTCTGAAGATAAATTGACATCAAAAGTATGTTCTGCTGCGACAGATTTGGTAATTCGTGAAGGTTTTACTTCGCTATTATGAATTCCACGCACAACATTATAATAAAAACCACCTGATTTACCGAAATGTTTCTCCAGAAATTCTACCGGTTTTGTTTTTAAATCAGCTCCGGTAAAAATTCCCAACTGATACATTTTTTCGGTCGTTACTTTTCCGACACCATAAAACTTACGGATTGGCAAATCTTCCAAAAAAGGTATAATCTCATCCGGATTTACTGTTTTTTGCCCGTTTGGTTTATTAATGTCGCTGGCAATTTTAGCCACAAATTTATTGACCGAAATTCCTGCCGAAGCTGTAAGTCCGACTTCACTGAGGATTCTTGACCGGATTTCCTGAGCTAATAAACTCGCACTTGGATTTCCTTTTTTATTTTGAGTTACATCAAGATAAGCTTCGTCAAGCGAAAGCGGCTCAACTAAATCTGTGTATTCATGAAAAATTTTATGAATTTTACCGGATATTTCCTTGTATCTATCAAAACGCGGACGCACAAAAATGATTTCAGGACAATATTTTTTGGCCAGAACTCCACTAATGGCACTTCTAACACCAAATTTTCGGGCTTCGTAACTTGCCGCTGCCACTACTCCTCTATTTTCTGAACCTCCAACGGCAATGGCTTTTCCGCGTAAAGCAGGATTGTCCATCTGCTCCACCGAAGCATAAAAAGCATCCATATCAATATGGATAATTTTTCGATATGTAGGCATTTCAGACATGCTACAAATTTAAAAAGGAAAAGCAATAAAAAAGTGCTCAAAACAGTTATAAATAATATCAATTTTTAAAGAATATAAATTCGATGAGTTCAAACCAATTATTCTTTATATTTTTGTTCTTCCAGATGAAAAATTAAACAATGCGAACATTTGTTATAGGCGACATACACGGCGGATTACTCGCTCTTGAACAAGTGCTGATAAAAGCTCAGGTTACCACACAAGATACTCTTATATTTTTAGGTGATTATGTAGATGGCTGGAGTCAGTCTGCAGAAGTAATCGAATATTTGATTGATCTTAAAAGCAAACAAAACTGCATTTGCATTAGAGGAAATCATGATCAATTGGCCTTAGACTGGCTGGAAAATCGAAATGAAGAATTTGATGAAGAAATGTGGTACAAACATGGCGGAAGAGCTACTGTTGAAGGATATTCTAAACTTTCTGAAGAAAAAAAGAAAACACATATTGCTTTTTTTGAAGCATTACAGGATTATTATCTTGATGATCAAAACCGATTATTTGTTCATGCAGGCTTTACGAACTTAAATGGCGTAGTCTGGGAATACTTTCCTAAATTATTTTATTGGGACAGAACACTTTGGGAATCAGCTCTTTCATTAGACCCTAATTTAAAACCAGACGATTTATTTTATCCAAAACGTTTTACGATATATAAAGAGATATTTATTGGTCATACGCCCGTAACCAGAATTGGTCAAACGGTTCCAATAAACAAAGCCTGCGTTTGGAATGTTGATACTGGTGCTGCTTTTAAAGGCCCTTTGACTATTATGAACGTGGATACCAAGGAGTTCTGGCAAAGTGACCCATTAAATGAATTGTATTTTAATGAAAAAGGTAGGAATTGAAGTGTAAAAAACTAAATTTGCAATCCAAATAATTAATATTTAAGTTTATGAAAAAATTTATTACACTTTTGTTTTTAGCGTCATTCGGATTCACTAATGCCCAACAGGCTTTCTCTGGAAAAGGTGACATGAAAGTTAACGTTGGTGCTAATTTACAAGATGGTGGATCAGGAATTCAGGGATCTATTGATTTCGGTTTAGGAGAAAATTTCTCTTTCGGATTTGTTACAACTTATTTACTAGGAGTTGATAATTTCTCAGGGGTTTATCACAATAACCCAACTCCATATTATGATTACAAACCAGAATTTCAAGATCGTTTTGATGCAAAAGCAAGAATTAATGCAAATTTAAGCAGCGTAATTGGTGTTGAGCAATTAGATGTTTATCCTGGTTTAAGTTTGGGATTACACAATTTTGGCGGACACGTTGGTGGTCGTTACTTTTTTACTGACGGATTTGGTGTTTTCACAGAAATCGGATTCCCAATTGCAAAATACGGTAATGATAATGACGTATTCGATCATTTAAACAACCAGGCAACTTTTAGTTTAGGAGCTTCTTTTAATTTATAAGATTCTTCCAAAGCAAATTATATTAGAAAGCGTTCATCATGAACGCTTTTTTTATTTCCGGCAAATTATTTGATTTTGCTTTCAATACCTATTGACAAAAAAAAAGCCCCATTACGGGGCTTTCCTTTTTTAAATTACAATTTTTTATTTTTTTGCAAATTTCTTCACGATTTTTTTACTGCCGTTATTTAATTCAATTAAGTAAATTCCGGTAGCCAATTTACTTACATCAATTGGATTTCCATAAAGTTCTCCGGAACTTAGCTGTTGTCCCAATGTGTTTGTAATTCTATAAGTGTATCCATTACTTTCTGAAATTGAAACATTTAATTCACTTCCAACCGGATTTGGATATAAAGCAAAACGTGCAGTTTCAACAGTTTCTGCTATTCCGGTAATACTTTCTTCAACAACCGCTCCAGAAGCTGTAATGTTTATAGAATAATCTTCAACTTGTCCGTAAGAGAAAGCCTCACAAGATGTTGGAATTGCATTGTATTTCATAGAAACTCTCAATCTTGTTGTTCCAAGAGTTGCTGTTGCAGGAATTGTAATTGATCCTGTAACCGGAGTCGTTTTTGAAGCTGCTTTTGTCCAAACCGTTTCGCCAGAATCTGAGAAATCTCCATCCTGATTGTAATCTATAAATACCGCATAACCTTCATTGTAAGTCGTAGACGTCCAAACTGGTGTAATTGTAATTGTATAAGCTGTTCCTCTTGCTGCATTTGTAGAAATTGCAGTATAGTTTTCGTAGCCTGTTGTTCCTGTTGAAGTATTATTGATTGTACCAAAAACAACTTTACTAATTCTTTCATCTGCAGTACTATTTCCCTGAGATGCGCAATATGTTATACCAGCGGCGGTAGTAGTAACATTTACTGTACTACTTGAAGCTGAAACATTTCCGGCAGCATCTTTCGCTTTTACACTAAAAGTATAAGCCGTTGAACCTGTTAATCCTGTTACTGTGTAAGATGTTGTTGCAGATGATCCTTTAAGAGTTGTTCCCTGATAAATATCGTAGCCTGTTACTGCAACATTGTCTGTAGAAGCTGTCCAGGTTAAATTGGTTGTTGTGCCTGTTGTTCCAGAAGCTGCCAAAGAAGTTGGAGCCGAAGGAGCTACAGTATCTGTTGAGCCAGAATATGCCGCACCAACACCTACAGCATAAAATGCGTTTGTTGTTGCAATAACTTCGGCAGAACCTGCACCGTATAATTCAATAGCAGATTGTATTCCAAAAGTTCTTGCATTGGCATAAGTTGAATTGGCTCCTAAATATTCGCTCTCTAAACGAAAAGCAATTTTCTCAGCTTTATCAAGAGTAATTCCTGTTACGTTGTAAGCATTTCCAAGATCATTAGTTCCTGTTTTACCAACAGATAAAATGTAAAACCAGTGATTTAAAACACCTGAATTTGTATGTACCCCACATTGGTCATTGTTGTTTGTTGGAGTACAATTTACGTTTATCCAATTCGTTCCACCGTAAGTATCCGGTTGTCCTTCAGCATTTGGATCGCTCATAGAACGCAAAGCAACATGCCCGCTTCTTCTTTCGATATCTTCACCAACCAACCAGATTGATTTTGTAGGTGCTGAATGATATTCAATACAAGCTGCCCAAATATCAGAGAATGCTTCATTCATTGCTCCAGATTCTTTTTGGTAGGCTAAGTTTGCTGTGTAAGTACATACAGCGTGACCAATTTCGTGTCCGGCAACATCCAGAGAAGTTAAAATATCAAATCCTCCTGTTCCTGTTCCGTCTCCGTAAGTCATTACGCTTCCGTTCCAAAAGGCATTATTGTTGCTTGAATATCCTGCAGCAACTAAATTATAGTGTACATAACTTTTGATTTTAGCACCGGCATCATCAAAACTGTTTCTACTGTGTACTGTTGACCAGTAATCATATGTTTTTTCTGCACCCCAATGTGCATCAAGAGCGCCATTGTCTTTATTGGTGTTGTTATATTCTGCGGCTGTCCAGTTATTATCGGCATCAGAAAAATTTGTTGTTGGATAAGTCGCTGTTCTTGCAGAATTATAAGTTTGAACGCCTAAACCACGAGATGTATCTGATAAAATATAAGATGATCCGCTTAAAGTAGTTTGTATTGTCTGCGTTCCGCTGTAACGAGTCGCGGCATTGGCAGCAACAATTGCCATTTTTGAAGCCGATATATTTTTATCTGCATTTACCGAAGAAGATTTCCTTGCATGTACATTATCGTTTAAATGTTTTATAGTTGCATTATAAAACAATGCTTTTCCGGTTTCAGCATCAATATAAAGATCTCCGCGGCTTAAAGGTTTTGTAGCATAAATGTCAAACTTGTAAGCCAAACGAACTTTATCAGTTGTGCGTTTTTCACCTTGTTCTTCCATTGCAGGCAACAAAACAAGTTCTCCTTTTGGTTTTTCATAATCCATTGCTATAGCATCTTGTGGTTTTTCCCAAAGATATTCTGTTGCATGCGTGTAGCTAAGTGCTCTGTTGAAAGCTTCCTGAGAAGAAAGTTTAGGTGTAGTTTTAACATTTTCGATATCGTAGAATTCACCATTCATCGATACTAATTTTCCATCTTTTGAATGCAGGGTATAATTGGCAAATTCAACTTTGATTCCCTGTTCATACAATTGGAATTTTTCATGAGTGTAACCTTGTTTGTCAGATTGGGTTTTGATTTTTGCAAAAGATTGAGAGTCTTTTAAACCAAGTTGCTCCTTAAAGACTTTTTGAGCATCTGAGCCTTTGTAAGTTGATTTCTCATTAAAGGTGATTAAACTTGGTTGTCCGTTTTCAGAAACATTTTTCTGACTTATTTGCTTATCTGTCTGAGCAAATGAAGAGATTGTAAAAGTAAAAACAACGGCGGTCGCCATGATTCCTGGTAATTTTTTTCTCATAATTTAAGGGGTTTTTAAAGTTTGGTTAAATGATTACAAATAAAACATTTATCGTAAGTAAATACTTTAATTTAGGATAAAAGTATTTTAATTTTGTTAGATAGTCGATGAAATTTGCCGTTAATCGATAAAATGCAACACTTTTTACTTTAAATTCACTTTTATTTAACAAACTGTAAGAATTTCTCAAAATAGAAAGCCTAAAATCGATAATTCGTTGGTATTTAAATTTTTATATAAAAAAAGTAGTACAGAAACATCATTATATAAGAAATAAAACCTGACATAGCTTTGATTTTATTCAACAAAAAAAGGGCTGGCATAAACGCCAGCCCTTAAAGGGATATGTTTTTAAAGAAAAAAAATTAAATGTTCATTTCCGGAATTTCGCCTTCTATAATTAATTCTGCTTCGGTTGAAGCAACGATATGCTCAACAGAAACACCTGGCGCTCGTTCTAAGAGCTTAAAACCGTTTTTAGTTACTTCGAGAACTGCGAGCTCTGTTACAACCTTTTTAACGCATCCTACGCCTGTTAATGGCAAAGTGCATTTTTTAAGAATTTTAGATTCTCCAGCTTTATTAACGTGCATCATTGCAACAATGATATTTTCGGCAGAAGCCACCAAATCCATTGCGCCTCCCATTCCTTTCACCATTTTCCCTGGAATTTTCCAGTTGGCAATATCTCCGTTTTCAGAAACTTCCATTGCGCCTAGAATAGTCAAATCAACTTTTTGACTTCGAATCATTCCGAAACTAAAGGCCGAATCAAAGAAACTTGCTCCCGGAAGCGTAGTAATCGTTTGTTTTCCAGCATTGATAATATCAGCATCTTCTTCTCCTGCAAAAGGAAAAGGCCCCATGCCAAGAACACCGTTTTCACTCTGGAACTCAACTGCTATATCTTCTCTCACATAATTTGCAACCAAAGTCGGAATTCCGATACCAAGATTAACAAAATATCTGTCTTTTACTTCTTTAGCAATTCGTTTTGCTATATCTTCTTTTGTTAACATAAACTCAATGTGTCAATTTGGAAATTAGATAATTAGATAATGCTTGCGCAATCTAATTATCTAATTATCACATTTTCTAATTATCTAATATTTTACTTTATGTAATTTAAAGTAATTTTATAAAAATCAATAACATATCAATTATAAAATTTATTTAACGCAACAATTTTGCGTTATCTAATTCATTATCTAATTGACAAATTACCTCATTCTCTAATTCCTCTGTCTTACAGTACGTTGCTCGATTCTTTTCTCAAATTTTTCTCCCTGAAAGATGCGTTGCACCATAATTCCCGGGATATGAATTTGATTTGGATCTAAAGTTCCAACAGGAACCAGTTCTTCAACTTCGGCAATGGTAATTTTTCCGGCTCCGGCCATACACGCATTAAAGTTTCGGGCAGTTCCTTTAAAAATAAGATTTCCTGCTTCGTCACCTTTCCATGCTTTTACAATGGCAAAATCAGCTTTGAAAGCTTCTTCCATAATATGCATTTTTCCATTGAACTCACGAACTTCTTTACCTTCTGCTACTTCGGTTCCGTAACCTGCCGGTGTAAAGAAAGCTGGAATTCCCGCTTGGGCCGCACGACAACGTTCTGCAAGAGTTCCTTGTGGCGTTAACTCCACTTCTAATTCACCAGAAAGCATCTGACGTTCGAATTCTGCATTTTCACCCACATACGAGGAGATCATTTTTTTTATTTGTTTCTTCTGCAAAAGCAATCCTAAACCAAAATCATCAACTCCTGCATTATTAGAAATACAAGTTAAATCTGAAATTGATGTGTTTACTAAAGCAGCAATAGTATTTTCAGGAATTCCGCATAAACCAAAACCACCAAACATAATCGTCATCCCGCTTTCAATTCCTTTTATAGCATCGTGTACGCTATCCACTTTTTTTGTTATCATAACAAACTGACTTTATTACTGTATAATTTTGATAAAAATACCATTTTTAGATTAAATTATAACGATTTCGTAAAAATAAATCTATAGCTAGTTTATTAACCGCAAAGCTCACAAAGACAAAAACGCAAAGTTCGCAAAGCTTTATAAAACCTTAGCGAACTTTGCGGTAAAAAAAATTTATACTTATTTCAAAAAAAATCCTTTTGTTTTCGACTGATTTCAGAAGATCACAAAAGGATAATTTTATTTAGAACCGAACTCTTAAACTATAATTCGAATTCGTCTGTATTTTGTTCTGTTGTAGTTGTATCTTTTACTTTTGGTGCGCTGTAACAATCTACTTTGATAGAAAGGTTTGCCGGACGCTCAAATTCTGATTTAGAAATTTGTAAATTCTTATCGGCATAACACAATTTCATGAAGTAAGCCCAAACCGGTAAAGCTGCTGTTGCACCTTGTCCGTAAGTCAAACTCTTGAAACGTGCCGAACGATCTTCGCATCCAACCCAAACACCTGTTACTAAGTTTGGAACCATCCCCATAAACCAACCATCTGATTGATTTTGTGTTGTTCCTGTTTTACCCGCAATCGGATTTTTGAACATGTATGGATATCCTGTCCAACGATTATCTCCGCTTCCACCGCCTTGCGTACGTAAACGTGCACCAGAACCGGTTTCTGTAACTCCCTGCAATAATTTGATTACTGCAAAAGCGATGTCTTTATTTAAAACGTCGTGTGATTCCGGAATTGGCTCATAAATAACCTCACCGCTTTTATTCTCAATACGACTTAAAAATTGTGGTTTTACATACACTCCCTGATTTGCAAATGTGCTGTAAGCAGCAACCATATCTTCAACCGTAATATCTACAGCTCCTAAAGCAATAGAAGGCTGAGCGGGAATTTCGGTTTTAACACCTAATTTATGTGTTAATTCTACAACGGCTTCTGGACCAACACGATCTATTAATTTAGCCGAAACGGTATTGATCGAATTTGCTAAACCTTGTTTTAAAGTTACCATTCCGCGGTATCTGTTGTCAGAGTTTCTTGGCTCCCAATCTTCTGTAACGTGGTGACGTCCTTTATGAATCATAAAAGGTCCATCTAAAATGGAATCACAAGGAGACATATTTAATTCCTCAATAGCAGTTGCATAAACAAAAGGCTTGAATGTAGACCCTACTTGTCTTGCTCCCTGCCCAACGTGATCGTATTGGAAATATTTGTAGTTGATACCACCAACCCACGCTTTAATATTTCCGGTTTGTGGTTCCATCGCCATTAAACCAGATTGCAAAAAGTGTTTGTAATAACGGATAGAATCCAGCGGCGTCATAATAGTATCGCGTTCTCCTTTCCAGGTAAAAATGCGCATTTGTGTTTTTACTTTGAATGAAGCAATAATATCGTCTTCGCTTTTGTCCAGATCTTTCATGATCGCCCAACGCGTTGAGTTTTTCATGGCCTGCATCATCAATTTCTCCGTTTCTGCCTGAGTGATATTTACGAAAGGTGCATTTTTATTGTTTTTTTGCTCGATGAAAAATTGCTGCTGCAAATTTTTCATGTGTGCCGAAACTGCCTCTTCAGCATATTGCTGCATTCTTGAATCGATGGTCGTATAAATTTTCAAACCATCTTTGTAGATATCATAATCAGAACCGTCTGGTTTTTTGTTCTCCGCCATCCATTTTTTCATGTAATCACGAAGATATTCTCTGAAATAGGTTGCTGTACCTTCACGGTGGCTTTCTAATTTGAATTTTAATGCAATTGGTAAAGCTTGTAATCTTTCTTTTTCTGCTGTAGAAATCATCTTCGCTTTTTCCATCTGCGCAAGAACAACATTACGACGGTTTTTTACTCCTTGCGGATTACGAACCGGATTGTACAATCCTGAATTTTTGAACATTCCGACTAAAATAGCCGATTCGTCCATTGTTAAATCTTTCGGATCTTTCGAAAAATAGGTCTGTGCTGCAGAACTTACTCCAACAGAATAATTTCCGAAGTCGTAAACATTGCAATACATGGCCAAAATTTCGTTTTTCGTGTATTGTCTTTCAAGACGAATGGCAATAATCCATTCTTTTATTTTTTGTACAATTCTAAATGGCAAGAACTTAGAACCTTCACCATGAAATAATTGTTTGGCTAATTGTTGTGTTAACGTACTCGCTCCACCATTTGTTCCTAGCGTAAAAACGGCTCTTAAAGTTCCGCGTCCGTCAATTCCGGAATGTTCGTAAAAACGAGCATCTTCGGTGGCAACTAACGCTTCAACTAGGCTTTTTGGCAAATCCGAATATTTAAGCTGTGATCTGTTGGTTTTAAAATACTTTCCAATTACAACTCCATCCGAAGAAATAATTTCTGTTGCTAAGTTAGAATCCGGGTTTTCTAAATCTTCAAAAGAAGGCATCGATCCGAAAAGCCCCCACGAAGCAAATAAAAAGAAAGCCAGAATGCCTAATAAAAAGTAGACAAAAAATCTCCAGAATTTCTTTTTATAGTAGTTAATATCTTTAGTACTATTAGGTTGATTGTTTTTTTTGGTGGCCATAACTATTTATCTAATCTTTTTGTTCTATTCTAAAACCTACGTCTGTAATACCTTCTAAAGCTTCAACACCAGGAATTTTTCCCGATTCACGAACAGCTTGTTTGATGTGTACTTTGTATTTTCCTCTAAACTTAACATCCTCTTTGTAATACAGTTTACTTTCTTTTATATCAGTAAAACCATTTCCTAACAAGGTTCCATCCGGTTTAGCCATTTCGTATTCTAAAGTATCGACTTTGGTAAAACCATTTGGCGTTTCAATAGCAACAATTAAAAACAAATTTTTGAAAGGATAATTGTTGTTATCTCTCAAATTTACAAATAAATTGTATTTTTTGGTAGAATCTAAAACAGGCAGATCAAAGGTTACAATACTGTCTTTGTGCCAGGCGCTTCCAACAGATTTGTACTCATCAAATACTCTTTTTTTATCACAAGAAAAAAGAAGTATTGCTGCCAAAAGAAGAATTCCGCTATTTTTTATTCTCATTTTTAGTAATAATTATAGGTTTTCTCGGTTCAGCTGGTTTGTTATCATTCGATTTGGGCTTATTCGAATTATTCGGCTTATTGTTATTATTCTGTTTGTTTTTGTTCGGATTTCCTCCTCCCGCAGGCTTATTGCTATTATTGTTACTTTGTTGCGGTTTAGCAGGAGTAGCCACTACAGCGCCTTCAGCGTTAGGTTTGCGTTTACGATTTGGCTTTTTCTTTCTTTTTGGCTGATCAAAACGAGTCAAACTTTCCTGACCCATTGCGTTATTAAAATCTTTTTCAGGTTCTGAAACTACTTCAATAGCAAAATCTTCAAGAGAAGAAACTTTGTTTTTCAGTTTATTTTCAGCAATAATTTCTTTTACCTGATCAATTTTCAAAACATGCCAGTTAGCAAAATTATTGGTGTAAGCAAACCACATCAAGCCTTTAAAAATATCTTGTTTTTGGCAAATTGCATCTCCTTTTTCGGTAACTAATTTAGTATCGTAATCCGGGAAATCCTTCAACGCATCCATGTACGTATCTAGTTCGTAGTTTAAACAACACTTTAATTTTCCGCATTGTCCCGCTAATTTTTGGGGATTTAGCGAAAGCTGTTGGTAACGCGCCGCAGAAGTATTGACACTTCTAAAATCTGTTAACCAGGTTGAACAACAAAGTTCACGTCCGCAAGAACCAATTCCTCCCAAACGAGCCGCTTCCTGACGGAAACCTACTTGTTTCATTTCAACTCTTGTACTAAATTCTTTAGCAAAATCTTTAATCAAAAGTCTAAAATCGACTCTGTCATTTGCTGTGTAGTAAAAAGTAGCTTTTGACCCATCTCCCTGAAATTCAATATCAGAAATCTTCATCTCTAATTTATGCTGAATTGCCAATTCACGCGCACGAACTTTCATTGGTTCTTCGCGATCACGGGCTACAGACCAAATGTCGATATCTTTTTGAGAAGCTTTTCGGTATATTTTAGGTACTTCGTTACTTTCGTGATTAACACCTTTTTTCTTCATTTGAATTTTTACCAATTCTCCTGTCAAAGTAACAATCCCAATATCATGTCCTGGCGATGCAACAGTTGCTACAATATCACCAATACTTAAAGTTAATTTCTCTGAATTTCTAAAGAATTCCTTGCGTCCGTTTTTAAAACGAACCTCAACACAATCAAAAATCGCCTCTCCATTAGACGGACTCATGTTCGCGAGCCAGTCAAAAACAGTCAATTTATTGCAGCTATCGGTGCCGCAAGTCCCATTATTTTTACAACCCTTTGGTGCGCCACCATCTGAGGTTGAACAACTTGTACATGCCATAATTATATATGTAGTGCTGCAAAAACGCAGCTTAAGTTCATAAACGTTTGATCGGTAAAGATAGTATTTTTTTTAGTTTGCTTTTTATGGATTACTTCTAAAGGGTTGTTAAATAAAAAAGCTGCCCTTTTTTGGTATCAAAATCATTTTAATTTTCTTCTCTATCTCCTCAATTTTAAAAAATATTCTTCAAAAAAGCTCACTCCGTCGATTTTATTATATAAAAAAATCCTTTTTAATTTTTATCCTGAAATATATTTATCAATTTTATGTTTTTATCTTACAACATAATTCGGGAACGCCTAAATTATCAATTCTGATTTAAAATCAAACTTAATTCTTCATTTTAAATACCACTACAAATGCAAAACCAGATTGAAAGTTTCCTTTTTCAGGGAAAATTTGACGAGGCCAGAGAATGCCTAAATAACGGAGAAAAATTCAACGAACAATATCTTAAAAACAATTTTTCTCAGATCGCAGCCAAAATCATTGAAGTCAAAGAGATTGATTTCATCGAAAAATTAATAAAAGCCGGATTTATTGAAACCGATATTTACGAACTGGACAGTTTTGACAAATCAATTTTCGCCCATTTGACCAGAAATTTAAAAGATGATGACGAATCGCTTTCTTTTTTTGAAGCATTGATGTCAAAAATGGACAATCTTAATGACGAAATCAGCGATCAGACTTTGCTGAAATATTTTCTTGAAAAAGGTGCTCCTCCAAAAATAATAAAAACCCTTATTGATAATTTTGGAGCTAATACGCAATATAAAAACAATGCCGAAGAAAACCTCATCTACTCTGTTATAAATACTTATGGTTTAGAAACAGAAAAAACAAAAGAATACATTTCTATACTTACAGACAACGGTGTTGACATTAACGAAAAAAATATTGTTGGGACAACTCCGCTAATGTGCGCTGTTAAAAGGGCCAGAAAAGATATTTTACCATTCTTGCTTGAAAACGGTGCTGATCCTAACGAAACCGACAACCTCAACAATACTGCTTTTTATTATGCTGTGGCTGAACAGTTTTCGTATGAGATGTACGATGCTTTAGCAGCTGTTTCTTCACCTGATTTTAATATTGTAAACAAAGACGGACGAACTTTATTGACTAATTTTATCAATTCTATTTCTGGTTCGCCAACCGATATTACATTTCTTGAAAGATTGTTATCTGATGGTGCCGATGTGAATTTCTGTGCTCAACATTACGGACAGCCAAAATCCGGAATTGATTTTATTGTGGAAAAGAAGTCCGATATTTTAAAATCGGTTTTGGAAAATGTTTCTCTCGATATCAATGAACAAGACAATCAGGGAAACACCATTTTGCATAAAGTTTGTGCCTATAATGTTAATTATGATGCCGAAATGGCAAAGGAAACCTATAGAAAAGTAAAATTGTTATTAGATCAGGGCGCTGATATTACGATCACCAATGATAAAGATGAAACAGCTTTAATGCTGGCTTCCGGCGATAATTTGAAAATTAAAACGGTTGAACTTTTAATGAAACAATAAATAATCATTTACTAAAAAACATATACATGTCAATGTCATTTATAATTGCCTGTGAAAACGGCAACAGAAAAATAGCCGAATTACTTCTTCAAAATAAAGAAGTCGATGTAAAGTATACAGACGAAAGAGGGAGAACTGCCTTACATTATGCCGCACACAGAGGATATTTGAATATTGTAAAAATATTAACCGAAGACGGCGCCGATATTAATTATGAAGATCATCAGGGAGAAACACCGTTATACTTTGCCTGTTTGCAAAAACAGAAACAGACTGCTTTGTATCTTTTAGAAAATGGTGCGGAAATTACCAAAAACGATAAATATGGAAATAGCCTTTTGCATTTAGTCGTTCAGACGGCTCAAATTGAAATTGCAACAAAGTTGCTTGAAGCAGGAATTGATGTTAATTTACTGAATAACAATGGAGAAACTCCGCTTTTGTTGGCATCCGCAAAATTAAACCGAGAAATTATCCAATTGCTTTTGGACAAAGGCGCAGATATAAATGTAACCGACAAACAAGGAAATACACCTTTACTTTATGCTTGTTATACAAAATCGATACCGATGGTGACACTGCTTCTTGATAACGGTGCAGCTATTAATCATGCAAATCATGCCGGCGAAAACGCACTTTTAATTGCCTGTTATGAAACCAACAGAATGCTTGCTAAACTTTTAGTAGAAAGAGGAGCCGATGTTTTTGTATCCAATAATAACGGATATTCGCCTATTTGGTACGCTTGCGCAAATAATCAAAAAGAAATAGTCTCTTTGTTTTTAGAAAATGGAGTTGATGTAAACTACAGCAAACCTTTGGCCAGCGATACTTCTTCAATGAATGATTATCTGGATTGGATTGTTAGTGCTACCAATATTTCTAACGAATCTAGCTTTACATTAAACACAACTTACAATTATGGCGGAGAAAGTCTTTTGCATGTGGCTACCAAAAAAGGTAATTTGAGCATGGTAAAATTACTAATTGAAACTGGAGCAAACATCAATATTCAGGACGAATCCGGGAACACGCCTTTACATTACAGTGCAGCAAACGGAAAGAAAGATGTGGTAAAATATTTACTTGATAACAAAGCCGATGCCTCAATTGTAAACGTAAAAGAACAAAAAGCGATTGATTATTCAAATGTGAAAGGTTTTAATGAAATTACCGAAATGATTCTAAAATATGCTCCTTCAGGAACTGTTGTTACTCCAATTCACCAACAAGAACCTCAAAAAACTGATGTTTCAAATTCTATGGAAGGAAAGAAAAAAGCATTGTTAGATTTGAAAGAACTTTTAGATGCCGGAATATTAACTTCAGAAGAATTTGATGTTGAGAAAAGTAAAATTTTAAAAGGATAATAATCAAATAAAGTTTTAATAAAAAAGTAAAACCCTATTCTGTTATAACACAAAATAGGGTTTCTTTTTTTTATTCCAGAAGTACTAAAATTTGTTAAGTTTACAATAATTTATGATTTAGCATAAAACCAAAACCATCCCAAACCAAACCTTAGCTTAATGAACAATAAAATTGTATTAAACGAACTAAACGAAGAAACAAACTACTTTAACCATTTTAATTTTTCAAAGTTTAAAAATATTCTATACCCTCTTGCTATTGTTGCCTTTCTTTTTATCATCAGGCAGTTTATCACAAATAATTTTTACATTTCAAGACCGGGAGGTTATGGAATGCTTGAATTACTTGACCCTCTTAATAGTGCTAAGGAATTACCGATATGGGCAGAAATCCTTAATAAATTTATCGGCATATTAATTGGAATAGTCATGATTTGCTGGGAAGCAGTCTATGAAAAAAAATATGACAAAATAAAGTTTGTTCTTTTAATCTGCTTACCATCTGTAGCTTTGAATGTGATGTATCTTTATTCCAATTTTTATGGATCAGAAACTCCAAAAGCATTGTCTATTATTTATTTCATCATGGGTTTTTTTCCAACATATGCTTTATACGGTGCATTGAGAGGAAAAATACTTTATGGAAAAAAATTAAGTCTAATAGGATATTTGATTGGAATTATTGCCATAGTAAGCATCAGTCCAATATATCAAAAACTTGGATCATTAATGCTGAAAAACGATTTACTTACACCTATTTATTCTTATGGAAGTGCGGTTTCAAATGTTTTTATCCCACTATCCTTTTTCTATTTTATATTTTTATCAGATGCCGGATTCTCTTTTAAGAATTTTATAAAAATGCCTTCTGCTTCATTTATAACAAACAAAAAGTTCACGGCGCACTTTATAATTCTATTTACTTCTTTATTTGCTCTTCATTTGAACTTCACAGAAAACTTCTCCCAACATTGGTTTGGAGATATGAATTCTAGATTTGAAATTATTTTCTATAGTATATTTGAGTTTTTTCGCATTATTTTTCAAGTTGCATTTGTATACTTACTGTTTTCACAGCTATTGCTTTTACAATTAACTGCATTACGAAGAAGACCTTTATGGATCTATTTTTTTAGTTTTATCCCGGTAATTAATTTAATTCCATTATTTCTTTTTTTTCGCAAAAGCATCCCTTTAAGTAATGTTGAATATCTTGAAATGGAAGATAAAGAACAGCAAAATCGATCTTTTCTTCAGTTGTTCATTTTATTTTTTGCAACTGTATATGGCATCTACAAGTTTATTGCAATCGGATTAAGCCGCGAAAACTTAATTTATCTGATCTTAGCCGTTATTTTACTGTATATTTTTATATTATATTTTAAAATTGGTATTTGGATTGCTTTTGGACTGTTGGGCATAATGGCGATATACTTTTTATACCAAGATATGCCGACCGGTTTGTACTATACTTGTGGATTAATTTATGGCGCTATCGGCCTATACAATCTTCACATTGCCTTATTTTGGACAGCCGAAGAATGGGATAAAATCGAGGAGAGTATTACAACAGAAAGTATTGAAGAAGTTTAAACATAAAAAGAGCCGCAACTTGCGGCTCTTTTCTTTTCTATATAATTTCTAAGTCTCCTTGACCGTAATAATCTTCACCGGGCAAGCTTTTGCTGCCAACTCACAACTTTCAACAATGGTGTGATTGGGAGACTTTAAGGTAAAAAATCCTTTTGCATTTACAGAATGAATCAAAACTGATTTTCCATCTTTTTTGGACATTTGAAAATGAACCGGATCCATTTCGACGCAATAGTTACAGCCAATGCATTTGTCTCTTTGTAAAGTTACGATAACCATTATGCTTCAACAATTTTATATAATTTATCAGACATTCTGATTCGGAACGGAAGTTTTAAAGTACAATCATCTCCTTTTGTAGCTTTTTCAGCAGTAATATCACCCACAAACATTTCATCAATAATCATTTCCTGAGCGCCTGTACTTGGTCCGGTTACCAGGATTTTGTCTCCAATTTTGATATCATAAGCTTCAATCCTGAATTGACCTACTTCTGCTTTCGGGAAATAATGTGTTCCTTTTCCAACATAAACCTTCTTTTGCGTAGCTGCAGATCCCGGAATATCGCTCCACTCGCCTAGTTCCTGGCCCAAATAATATCCTGACCAGAATCCTCGATTGTAAACGGTATTCAAAGTTTCCATCCAAACTTCGATTTTTTCTTTAGAGAATGATTTGTCATAATAAGAATCAATTGCTTCACGATACGTTTTTATAACCGTTGCTACATATTCCGGCGCGCGGCCACGGCCTTCAATTTTCAGCACCTGAATTCCGGAATCAATTACCTGATCCAGAAAATCAATTGTGCATAAATCTTTTGGCGACATCATATATTCGTTATCCAATTCAATTTCAAAACCAGTTTCCTGATCGATAACGGTATATTTTTTACGGCAATTTTGCTTACAAGCGCCACGATTTGCTGATGAATTATGCGAATGCAGACTCAAATAGCATTTTCCCGAAACCGCCATACACAAAGCGCCATGTCCGAAAATCTCGATTTCTACCAAATTCCCATTCGGTCCTTTTATCTGTTCTTTTTCAATTTGGTTCGTAATTTTCTTTACCTGACGCAAACTCAATTCGCGACTTAAAACCATTGTATCTGCAAATAAACTATAGAATTTTATAGTTTCAATATTGGTCACATTCAGTTGTGTAGAAATATGAACTTCCATCAAAATACTTCTTGCCATTGCAATAACCGCTTGGTCAGATGCAATAACCGCAGTAATATTAGCTTCTTTGGCTTTGTTCAAAAGTGTTTTTACCACCGATAAATCGTGATCGTAAATGATGGTGTTTAAAGTCAGATAACTTCGAACATTTTTAGCCTCACAACGATTAACGATTTCCTGCAAATCATCCATAGTGAAATTCACTGTCGAACGCGCACGCATATTGAGTTGTTCTACACCAAAATAAATTGAATCTGCGCCATTGTCGAGCGCAGCCTGAAGTGAATCAAAGCTACCCGCAGGAGCCATAAGTTCGATTTTGTTGTTTGTTGTCATTTTTATTTAGATTTTGTTCCAACGGTTGAACCGTGGGTTATACTATTTCTTTCGCAATGTTTTAAATATAGCCCGTGGTTTCAACCACGGGAAACGTATCGATGTCGATCAACCTTTCGGGATGTAATATCGTTGTAGATATAAATTATCCCTGCGGTTAAAACCGCAGACTATGTTTTGTCTTTTGTGTGTGGTATTTCAATATGGCCCGTGGTTTCAACCATTGGAAACGTATCGATGTCAATCAACCTTTCGGGATGTAATATCGTTTTAGATATACATTATCCCTGCGGTTAAAACCGCAGACTATGTTTTGTCTTTTGTGTGTGGTATTTCAATATGGCCCGTGGTTTCAACCATTGGAAACGTATCGATGTCAATCAACCTTTCGGGATGTAATATCGTTTTAGATATACATTA
>NZ_JBZEER010000012.1:94139-156775 GCF_058310175.1 Flavobacterium sp. AK-345
CCCGTGGTTTCAACCATTGGAAACGTATCGATGTCAATCAACCTTTCGGGATGTAATATCGTTTTAGATATACATTACTTCCCTGCGGTTGAAACCGCAGGCTATGTTTTGCCTTTTGTGTGTGGTATTTTAATATATTCCATTGTTTTAATCACGGGAGACGGATTGTTAAACATTCATTTATTCCCCAATCCATGTAATTTTACAAATTCATCAAATTCATCTTGTCCATTTTTCTTTAGATGATGTTTCTTTTGATTTTTTATGTAATGATAAACAGCGTCTAACTGAGATTCACTGACTGAAAAAGCCGCATAGCCAGTTTGCCAGGCAAATTTTTCAAGGATAAGTTCTTCTCTATTTATAAAATGAGAAGAACTTCCTTTTATTTGCTTTACAATGTCTGAGATTGTTTTTTGTGGATTTTGTAAAAATAAAACATGCACATGGTCTGGCATTCCATTTATGATTCTAACAGGGCAACCTAGATGAATTAACTCTTCATGAATGAAATCGTACAATTTTTTGTCAATTGAATAATCAATTAATTCCTGACGATGTTTAGTTGCCCAAATTGCATGAATCCATAATTTGGTAAAAGACTGTGACATAAATAAATTAGCATAAAATTTTTGCTAATTTACAATTTTATACAATTTATCTGACAAACGAATACGAAATGGTATCTCAAAAGTAACTTTATCTCCAATTTTAGCAGTCGTAGTTTCTGCTCCGTCAACGACCATTTTTTCTAAAACCAATTCCTGATTACCTGTAGTGGGTCCGGAAATTAAGATTTTATCGCCAATGTTTAGTTCCTGATTTTCGATAGTAAATTGTGCAACTTGCGCTTTTACATAATAATGTTCGGCTTTTCCAAGAAGTACTTTTTTTACTTTTATTTTTTGACGAATATCTGCTGGCTTTTCGGATGAAGCCAAGGCAGTATTTGGTAACTCGCCTGAATGTTTGAATTTTAGGTTTTCAGATTTTCCTTTTCTAAACACTTTGTTTCCAACCTGTTTTCCGGTTCTTAAACGAACCTGATCTACCAAAGGCATATGAATAATTTCCAGACATTCTGTAGAACAGCAGTTTTCCATTGCCGTTTTACATTCATCACATTGAATGAACAACAAATGGCATCCGTCATTTTCGCAATTGGTGTGATTATCACAAGGTTTTCCACATTGATGGCATTGGGAGATAATATCATCGGTGATTCTTTCGCCAAGACGATTGTCGAATACAAAGTTTTTCCCGATGAATTTGCTTTCTAAACCTTCGGCTTCAATTTGTTTGGCGTAATTGATAATTCCACCTTCTAATTGATAGACATTTTTAAAACCCTGATGTTTAAAATATGCACTTGCTTTTTCACAGCGAATTCCGCCTGTACAATACATTACAAGGTTTTTATCTTCTTTATGATTTTGAAGCTGTTCATTGATTATTGGTAAACTCTCTCTAAAAGTTTCAACATCGGGAGTAATCGCACCTTTAAAATGGCCCACTTCACTTTCATAGTGATTTCTAAAATCTACTACAATTGTGTTTGGATCATCAAGGATATCGTTGAATTCTTTGGCTTTCAGGTGAACGCCAATATCTGTAACATCAAAAGTTTCGTCGTTTAAACCGTCAGCAACGATTTTATCGCGAACTTTAATCGTAAGTTTTAAAAAGGAATGATCATCATGTTCTACGGCTTCATTCAATCGTATGCCTTTCATGAAATCATAAACTTCAAGAGTTGCTCTAAAAGCTTCCAAATTTTCTTCAGGAATACTCATTTGAGCATTTATTCCTTCATTGGCAACATAAATTCGGCCTAAAGCATCGAGCTTATTCCAGGCTAAAAATAAATCGTCGCGAAATTTTTTGGGATCTTGAATTTTGGCATACGCATAGAAAGACAACGTTAGTCGTTGTTTACCGGCATCATCGATCATGATGGCTCTTTCTTCTGCGCTCAAAGTGTTATACAGTTGCATGCTATAAACAGTTTTAAGTTTAGAAATTATTTTTTGAGGTGCAAAAGTAGGGAAAAAGGTTTGAAGAAACAAAGGTTCTTAGTTACTAAGTTGCTAAGGTTCTAAGGTTTTGAGCGAACTTAGTAAAAACAAAAAAGCACTAAATTAATAGTGCTTTTTTTAAATCTTTGTACCTGTGTACCTTTGCCTCTTTGAACCTAAAATCTTAGAACCTTAGCAACTCAGTACCTCAGCATCTTAAAAATTAGCAATACTCGTTAAACGCATCTTGTAAATTCTCAGCGATTAATTCTGCCGGGCGACCTTCGATGTGGTGACGCTCTAACATGTGAACTAATTCTCCGTTTTTGAACAAAGCCATTGATGGCGAAGATGGAGGAAAAGGAAACATATGTTGTCTTGCAGCATCAACAGCTTCTTTATCTACACCTGCAAATACAGTAATTAAGTGATCTGGTTTTTTAGCTCCTTCTAAACTCATTTTTGCTCCCGGACGTGCATTTCTTGCAGCACAACCGCAAACAGAGTTTACAACAACTAAAGTGGTACCTTCAGCTTTGATAGCATTATCTACAGCGTCAGCACTATGTAAATCTTGAAAACCTGCAGCAGTAAGTTCAGCTTGCATTGGTTTTACCATTTCTTCTGGATACATATTTTTATCTTTTAAATTTTACTTTTGATCTTGCAAAGTTACAAAGATTACTCGCAACTAGTAAATTTGAAGTATAAAGTTTTGTTATAGTTCGATATGAGATTTAAATCAAACAAAATGATATAAATACATGCAGTGTTTTTTCAATAATTCTACTAGTAAAATCTAAATTGCCTCTTTTATCTTTTTATGGGTAAATTGATAATTGTGTTCTTTCAAATGGCTGTTTCTGCTTATTCTGTGTCGTGTAGTTAAAACGGTTGCTTTATTTTGTTCTGCAATTTCAATAGTTGAAAGGTAACTGGTCAAATATTTTTTAAGTATTTCTATATTGTCAACGTCGATAGAATAGATTGTTTTCTTCCCTTCATTTTTTATACTTACCAGATTTGCTTTTTTTAATTCCAGTAAATGCTTGGAAATTGTTGATTGTGCTAATGGAATCAGTTCAACAATTTCACCACAAGTTCTATTGTTTCTTTTCCACAAAAGGGTCATAATTTGAATTCGCGTTGGATGTCCAAGTGCTTTGCAAATTTTTCCTATTGCCTTTGTTTCTATATCAAAATTTAAGTGTTTTGTAATTCCCATAAATTTGCCAATTAAATTCATTATCGTAAATGAGCGATTAAGCTAGATTTACATTGTTTTCATCGGCAAAATTAGATGTTAAATGAGTCTTTAGTCGCCTGTAGAAGTTCTTAAAATAAAAGAATAGGGCATTTTTACAGAGGCAAAGAAGTTGCACGCAGATTTGGAAGATTTAAGCAGATGCCCACAGATTCATTTAAAGTTATTCCATAAAAAATCAAAACAAATCTGCTTAAATCTGCGTGAAACAAAAATTCTAAGCAAATATTACCCGAAACAAAGCCTTAATAAATGGAATCTTAGGACATTTTAAAATAACCTTAAAATCTTCTGCTAAGTTTGTTTCTTCATCAAGAAATTTAAAAATCAAAGCAGGATTTCCTTTTCTGAATAAAGAAGAAAAAATAGCACTTCCCAATTCGTTATGACGATACAAAATATCCAAAAGCAATAAATCATAAAACCAAAAGCGGTTTTTTTTATGAAAGGAAGACATTTTGAGATTTTTATCTTGAAGAAATGCTACTAATTGGGTTGATT
This sequence comes from Flavobacterium sp. AK-345, assembly GCF_058310175.1. Taxonomy (NCBI): domain Bacteria; kingdom Pseudomonadati; phylum Bacteroidota; class Flavobacteriia; order Flavobacteriales; family Flavobacteriaceae; genus Flavobacterium; species Flavobacterium sp. AK-345. The sequence goes on from NZ_JBZEER010000012.1 coordinate 97,920, forward strand.
TTTTATCAGAGTTTTTAAAAGTATAACCCGTACTTGCTTTTGTCCAGCCTCCGGCCGTTCCAATATTCAGAACGCGTTTGGTGTTTTTCTCCCAAAAAGGATAACATGTCATTGGAATACTTCCCTGCTCCTTTTCTGAAATTTCATATTGTTGAGCCCCAAGTTTTTGTAGATAAAGCCGAATTTCTTTTTCATATTCTTCTTTTGAAAGCAGATTCTCTGAAAACAAAGTATATTCAACCAAAGCTTCTGTTTTAGAAGTTGGCAAAACGTACATAAAGCGTGTATTGCCTTTTTGCTCTACCGAAAAATCCATGAAAGTCGCTTGTTTTGGATTGAAGATTTCAGCTTCAGTTTTCACAAACCAACCCACAAAATGCTGTTGCAAAACCGGATATTTACTTTGAGTTAAAGCAAAAGCTTTAGTGTAAATGCTATTGAAGAGATAATTACAAGTGTATCTATTTTCTTCTGTTCCAATAAAAACGTGCGTTTCAAGTTCGTTGATATCGGTTACTTTCTCTTGCGAAAAAACAATATTGGATTGTTTCGAAAGTTTGTCAAAAACAAAATTATAAAAATCTAAACCTCGAATTTGATTGTATTGATAAGGCTTCAACGCCAAATCACGTTTAAAATTCTCATTGGCAAATAACGCCAAATCCCATTTTTTTGAGATGACAGAATTCCATACAGATTCTTCTTTTTCCCAAAAACACCAGGTCCTGTCATTGGTTTTCTTTTGATTTTCATCTAAAAGTAAAATAGACTTATCTGCAAAATTTCCGGACAAAACCATTTTATAAACGGTCATCAAAGCTGCTAAACCTGTTCCGGTAAAAATGTAATCGAAGTGTTTGATTTGAGAAGAATCCATTTTCAAAAATAAGGATTTTTATTCTTTCAATTTTTTTGAAAAACCAAAAATCCTTTGGATTAAGATAATACTTATGCTCCAAAGGATTTTGAATTTCGAATCACGTTATCGAATTATTTACTTGCTTTCAAATTATTAATATCTTCTTGCTGTTTTTTAAGTAGTTTTTGCTGCTCAATTAGTTGCTCTTTTTGTTCACCTAAAGCTTTATTCTGATCAATCAGATATAATGTTAACTCTTCCACCTTTTTCAACAAAGCCTTATTCATTTCACCTAATTCCAAACCATTAATCTCAACTTCTTTTGCAGTTGGAATCTCTGGAAGATGTTTATTTGCTTTTATATATTTTTCTAAATTTTCTAATGAAGTAATTTTATAATCTTCCTCAAAAACATAATCAGGCCAATTAACTGCTTCTACTTTTACTTCTTTCGAACGGATATTACCGTTTACTGAAAGTTTTTCCTGAGGAACAGAAGTACCTATCCCAACATTCCCACCATTAAAATAACTATTACCAACACTACTTATTACATTTTTAAACACACCATTATATTGCATTGCAAATTGTGATTCTGACCAATAATTAACATCAGAAGGGTAAGTGTAACCATACATCTTTATACCTCCATTACTATCATTAGTAGACATATTAACTGTTAATTTTGCATTTGGATTTCTGCCAATACCTACATTTCCATCGTCTGTTAAAATTAATTTAGCACCATACTGAGAAACATCTTTACTATAGTTCCAAAATTGAAGCGAATTACCGTACTGTCCTGTCATATTATATATAACCCAACGATAAGAAGAATCGTAAGACGTTTTCAAAGGATTCTCTAAAATTATTGATCCACCTTCATTTGTTTCTGAGCTAAAAATATTTGTTTGCGCAAATCCAACTGATGCACCAAACATAAGGAACATAAAAAAAGAATATCTCATGTTTTAGTCATTTTTATTTGTAAGTTTATTTTGTTTGTAAAGAAACAAAAAAATACTTTTCTCAGACACTAAAAAAGTCTTATTTAAAAAGAATCAATATTTTTATCGAAGTGTTTTATTTGAGAAGAATCCATTTTCAAAAATAAGGATTTTTATTCTTTCAATTTTTCTAAAAGCAGTTTAAAACTGGTAGAATTAAGATAATTATTGTATTGCAGAATGATTGCGTTTTTCTCATTCAAAACACATAAAACCGGATATACAATTTGTCCGTTGATGGTTCCTAATTGCAAAGCAAGTTCATGAACACCAACATTATTTCCTGTTGGCTGATATTTAAAAAGCTGGTTATTAAACGTAACTTCCTTTTTTTCTTCAGCATTAAAATCAATAAAGTAAAAATCTGAATTCAGTTTATCAATAATTTCCTGATTTTTGAAAGTCGTATTTTTCATTCTTTGGCAAAACTGGCACCAATCGGTATGAATAAAAACGACAATTTTTCTCTTTTGAAGTTGTTGTAAACTATCAATCGCTTCAAAAGTTCTGCTTTGCAATTGGCAGAATCCATTTGAAGTTATTCCAAGAAAGAAAATAATTAATGCTAGCTTTTTCATTTTGTTTTGCTTTTTGCCACTCCCGATTGCTATCGGGATTCGCAGATTAAAAGGATTTTGAAAGAAGGTTTGCCACGAATTTCACCAATTTTCACTAATTAAATTCGGGATAATTCGTGTAATTCGTGGCGAAAAAAAATCTTTTTAATCTGTAAAATCTGTGGCATATCATTTTACCTCAAAGTATATCGCAATCCAAAAAAACCACGGATTGTCTGGTTTTGACCATAAACATAAGTTGTGTCAAAAGTTAAACCGTACGGATTATCGGGTGTAACCAGAACTTTCCCTGCCGAATCATATTGCACGTTTTTATCAAAAGGATCATTGGTTCTTGAAATCAAAAACGGATTATTTTGTTTTGGAGTAAAATTCAACAGATTCTTGATTCCGCCGTAAATCTCAAAATTCTTCCAGCCGGAATATGTAAACTGAATATTCTGAATACTATACCACGGAGAGTCTGGACTTCTCGGATCATATTCACTCAATAATGGCAACTTCATCGGACTGTAAACATTCCCGGTATAATCCAACAATAAATTTAAGGATTCTATTTTATATGAAATGCTCCAGGTTCCGGTAAAATTTTCCGTTAAAAAAGGTCTTTCAGAAATTCCGTTTTCAACATTTTTATTATCCAAAACCGTTGCACCTAAAATCAGTTTTAATCCCATTGGAAAATTCACATCAACATTTGTGCTTATTCCCTGGCTTATGGCATAACCGTTGATGTTGTCGTAAATGATTTTGTTGGGGTCAGTTTCATAATCTGATATGATTTTATTACTAAATCGGGTATAGAAAGCTGTTGTTTCAATTCCGAGAAAAGTTCCGTTGGTAAAGTTTATCTTTTGAATATAATTCAAATTTGCATTGATGGATTGTTCCGGTTTCAAATCACTTTTTATCACAACATCTCTCGAACCCGTAAGTGCTGCATGATCTTCTGTAAATAAATTCACAACCCGAAATCCTGTTCCGGCATTGAATCTAAAAATGGTGTTGTCGCTTTTTTTCCATCGGTAAGCAAATCTCGGTGTAAAAATCGAACCGTGAATGGAGTTATAGTCGTAACGCATTCCCAGCAAAACCTGACTCTTTGGCGAAAGCGTAATTTCATCCTGAACGAAGATTCCAGGCAGCCATGTACTTTCTGCTTCCTTTGTTGCTGTAGTATTATCGTCATAATACGAATATCGATTGGCGATTCCGGCAAGTAAATCATTTCGACCTATTTTTTTATCCCAGGTCAACTGCAAAAATCCAATTTTCTGATTGGCTATATAAGATGTTGTTCCATAACGACTGTCCTGATAATGGACATTTCCGGAAAACGAAAGCATCAGTTTTTCTTCAAAAGGCAATTGATAACTTCCTATTAATTCTCCTCTTTTGGTATAAATGCTTTCACCGTAAACTTCATCCCCGCCTCTATACTTTTTCTCCCAACGAACATCTCCGCCCCAACGATCTTCATACATTCCGCGTGCAGCGATCGTAAAAAGACGATTGTTATTTCTTCGAAAATTCCATTTATTAAAAACCGAAATTCGTTCAGAAAGCGTTACATCGGTAAAATTATCTTTGTCTTTATCGATCACCTGATCGTAATTGAAATAATTGACGCCTATAAGAGAAGTTGCTTTTCCAACGTTAAACTTCGTTCCCAAATCAAGATTGCTTTCAAAATAAGTAGTGGTAAAATAATCCGCAGAAAACACCGGAGCAGTTGTTGGGTTTTTAGTAATAATATTAATCAAACCGCCAACAGCTTCGCTTCCGTACAATGACGAAGCGGGACCTTTTACAATTTCAATTCGTTCCACCAAAGAATTCGGAATTCCGGATAAACCATAAACCGTCGAAAGACTGCTTACAATAGGCATTCCATCAATCAAAACCAATGTATACGGACCTTCCAATCCGTTAATATGAATGTCGCCCGTATTACAAACACCACAATTAAGCTGTGGTCGAACGCCATTAATATTTTGAAGCGCTTCATAAATACTAGCTGTTGGATTTTTCTTGAAGAAAACCGGTGAATAAACCTCAACCGGAACGGCACTTTCTAATCGTTTCACCGCTTTTAAGGTTCCTGAAACTACAACTTCATTAAGTTGATTTTGATTATCTGTTAATTCAAAATTAAATGTATTTATAGAATCTTTTGTGACTTCAATTTTCTTTTTTAAAGTTTGAAAACCTAAATAAGAAATCTGAATGTTATGATTTCCTATAGCAACATCTTCTAACGAATAATATCCCAAACTATCCGTAACTGTTTTTTGGTTGGTTCCCTGTAAATATACACTTGCGGCTTGTATTTTTCTTCCTTCGCCAGATACAAAACCAGATACAGAAGTGGTTTCCTGAGCAAACGAGAATTGTAAAGTAAACAAAATCAATACTAATATTGAGTTTTTCATTATTATAAAATTAAATTTAGACAAAACTAAAAATTAAATTTGACAAATGACAACTCTAGAGCTAAAAACTTTCAAGTGATTTTAATTCAATGCATTGTGTGTGATTTTTGCCACAGATTAAAATGATTAACATTGATTTTTATTAAACATTGAATGTTTTTCACCATTAAGAGATTAAGAAAATTAAGCTTAGCTTCTTAATGAAACTTAATATCTTAATGGTTCAATTAAAAAAATCAATGTTAATATGTTTTAAGTTAAGCGAATGATTCTTCAATAAGTTCTTTATTGATAGAAGCGCCGGCGAAAGATCCAGAAGAAACCGCCATTGCAACTGATCGTGCCTGAATCACACAATCGCCACTTGCATATATGCCAGGAATATTGGTTTTCTGCATCATATCAACCTTTATTAAACCTTGTTCTGTTAATTCGCATCCTAAAGTTTCCGGTAAAGAACAATGCTGTTCAAAAGGTGGTCTGTGATAAATGGCTTTTACCTCAATTTTTGTTTGATTTTTGAAGACAACATTTTGAATATTCCCATTTTCATGTTCCAATGAATCAACTTCGTCTTCAATAATTTCAATTTGATGTTTCTTAAGAATCTTAGTTTGCCCGGCGGTTAAAGTTGATTTTCCGTTGGTTAATAATCTTAATTCTTTTGTCCAGTTTGAAATTAACTTCGCATATTCAAATCCCATTTCGCCATTGGCAATAATTGCGGTTTTCTCCTTTTTTACTTCATAACCGTGGCAATACGGACAATGCAGAACAGAAATTCCCCAGCAATCTGCAAAACCTTTTATTTCCGGAAGCAAATCTTTAACTCCGGTTGCAAATAATATTTTTTTTGAAGTGAATGTTTTTTCGTCTTCCGTTTTAATTTCAAAACCATTTTCGGTTTTAATTGCATCTACGGCAAGTCCGCTATAAAATTGAACTGTATCGTAAAAGTCTACTTGTATTTTGGCTTTCGCCGAAATAACAGCAGGCTTTTCACCGTCGTGCGTAATAAAATTATGGGAATGCGGCGTTTGTCTGTTGCAAGGCAAACCGCTGTCTATAACCAAGACTTGTCGCAGAGAACGACCTAAACTCATAGCTGCCGAAAGCCCACTATAACTTCCACCAACAATAATTATTTCAAAATCTTTTTGCTGTATCATACTTTCTTAATTTAATGATTGCTAATTTTATGTGATCTATAATTTAAAAGATGCCCCAGGATCATTCCGATACCTCCAATAAATATCAGGTCGAGATGAATGTCCAGAATTATTTCACTTAAAACACTAATCCAGATTAATACCATTGAAATAATAAGAATAGCCGCCACCAACAGATTAGATTTTTTGATAATTTTGAAAACTGCAATCGAACTAATTACAGCAAAAAACAAATCAATAAAAGGATTGTGACTTAACCCCAAAGGCAAAATTGTAAGGAGTGGAAAAACCAGGCAATGAACCAAACAAACAGTCGCGCTGGAAATTCCTAAAATATCGTAAAAGGATGATGATGTTTTCTTCATTTCTTGTATATTTGCTTAATGCAATTTTGTTGCAAATATACACATTAAAATCAATTGCAACAATGTTGCGTTAAATATTTATTAATTCATATCACATGAAAACAACACGTAACACCGCAGCAAAGACAGCCGTTTTAGAGGTTTTTAACAAATCTAAAACTGCACTGTCTCATACCGAAATTCAAAAACAACTGAACGATATTTGTGATCGGGTTACGATTTACAGAATTTTGGATCGCTTAATCAATGATGATATTATTCATAAAGTTTCTAATCTTGATGGTACGGTTAAATACGCAAAATGCAACCATTCTCATCAGCGTGTACACATACATAATCATGCACATTTTAGCTGCGAAAACTGTCATGAGATTACTTGCCTTGAAAATGTTAAGCCGAGTTATATTATGCCGCATAATTATAAAGTGAAAGAGATAAATTTCACCTTATCAGGATTATGCCCAAATTGTTTAAATTCTAACATTTAAGATTTAGACTTGCCTAAAAATATTGTTGTGCGAATATAATTTATCCCTATATTTGTTTAAACAACATTTTTTACAATGACCAAATCTTTAGAAGAAGTTCACCAATCAGTTGCTACAGAACATAAAAAAACAGGATTCAGAAAAATATTAGCGTTTTTAGGCCCCGCCTATTTAGTAAGTGTGGGTTATATGGATCCCGGAAACTGGGCAACGGATATCGCTGGCGGAAGTCAGTTTGGATATTCTTTACTTTGGGTTTTGCTAATGAGTAACCTAATGGCTTTACTTTTGCAAAGTTTGAGTGCCAGACTGGGAATCGTAACACAACGTGATTTGGCACAGGCTTCGAGAGAAACCTATTCTAAATTCATCAATTATATTTTATACTTTCTTGCCGAAATTGCCATAGCCGCCTGTGACTTAGCAGAAGTTTTAGGAATGGCAATTGGAATCAATTTATTATTTGGCATTCCGCTTATTGAAGGTGTACTGATTACCGTTTTAGATACTTTCATTTTATTATTCTTAATCAATAAAGGAATCCGAAAAATGGAAGCGTTTATTATCGCTTTAGTGGCCATTATTGGATTCTCTTTTATTTTTGAAATGATTTTTGCAGAACCGGAACTTGATAAGGTAATTATCGGATTGATCCCTTCGATTCCTAGTTCAGCTGCTTTATATATCGCTATCGGAATTATTGGTGCGACGGTTATGCCGCATAACTTATACCTGCACTCTTCATTGGTGCAAACCAGAAAATTCGACCGAACTCCGGCCGGAATCAAACAGGCTTTGAAATACAATTTTATCGATTCTACGATTGCTTTAAATCTGGCCTTTTTCGTAAATGCAGCTATTTTAATTTTGGCAGCAGCCACATTTTATAAAAACGGAATGTTTGAAGTGGCCGAAATTCAGGATGCGCACGAATTTCTCGAACCGTTATTGGGAACAAAATGGGCTCCCATTTTATTTGCCGTTGCCTTAATTGCCGCAGGACAAAGTTCGACCATAACCGGAACTTTAGCCGGACAAATCGTAATGGAAGGTTATTTAAATTTAAGAATTCAGCCTTGGGTACGCCGAATCATAACGCGTTTAATTGCCATTGTTCCTGCCGTAATCGTGATTTTAATTTATGGCGAAAGCGTAACCGGAAAACTTTTAATTCTAAGTCAGGTTATTTTGAGTTTACAATTAGGGTTTGCGATTATTCCGCTGATACATTTTGTGAGCGATAAAACCAAAATGAAAGGGTTTCATATTTCCAAAATAACCCAAATTGCAGCCTGGATTATTGCTTTGATTATCGTAACGCTAAACGCTAAGTTAGTTTATGATGAGATTTCTTCATGGCTTGAAAGTTCAAATCATCCCATATTTCTATGGTTTACGGTTGTTCCGCTTGCTTTTGGATTTTTGACTTTGTTGCTTTACATCGTATTCAAACCATTTATTGCCCGAATAAAATCGAATATCGAAAATCATTCACCTCATCATTTAAAACTGGAATATACGCCAAGAACCGTTTACAGCAAGAAAAACATCGCCATTTCAGTCGATTTCTCGAAAGCCGATGAAGCTGCACTAAACAATGCGTTTGAACTGGGCGGAATCGAAGCGCAATACACCTTAATTCACATTGTTGAAACTGTTGGTGCATTAATGTACGGAGGTCATGTCGACGATCACGAAACGACAGTTGATGAAAAGTTATTATTAGAATATAAAGATATGCTTTCGCAGAAAGGTTTCAGAATCGAAACTGAACTTGGCTTTGGAAAACCGAACACCGTGATCCCGAAGATTATCAATCAGGGAAATTTCGATATTCTGGTAATGGGAACCCACGGCCACACTGGCTTAAAAGATATTTTATTTGGCACAACGGTAGACAAATTGAGACATAAAATTTCTATACCTTTGTTGATTGTTAAAAAATAGGGACAAAGTACTAAAGTTGCAAAGGGACAAAGGTTTGAAAACTCTGAACCTTTGTCCCTTTGCAGCTTTGAACCTCAAAAATAAAAGAAATGACTTTTTCAGAAGAAAACTACCTTAAAGCGATATACCATCTTACTGCTTCATTAGAAACAGAAGTAAGCACAAATGCAATTGCTGAAATGATGGAGACGAAAGCTTCATCGGTTACGGATATGCTTAAAAAACTGTCTGAGAAAGATTTAGTGAATTATAAAAAATATCAGGGCGTTTCTTTAACGGAGAACGGAAAGTTAGCCGCCAAAATGATTGTTAGAAAACATCGTTTATGGGAAGTGTTTTTAGTCGAAAAACTCAACTTTTCCTGGGATGAGGTTCATGATATTGCTGAACAATTGGAACACATCAAATCTGAGCAATTGATTAACCGTCTGGATGACTTTTTAGGTAATCCAACGGAAGATCCGCATGGCGACCCTATTCCGGACGCAAATGGCAGAATTGTTAAGATTGAAAAACAACTGCTTTCTGAATTAACCGAAAATCAGGTTGGTGTTTGCGTAGGCGTGAAAGATACTTCATCTGAATTCCTGAAATATCTGGACAAACAAGAAATTGCATTAGGTTCTAAAATTGAATTCTTGTCCAAAGAATCTTTCGATTTATCGGTCAAAATAAAAGTTGACAGCAGAGAATTATCAATTTCGAATAAGATTGCTTCGAATTTGTTTGTGAAGCTGGTTTAGGCTTTTTCAGTTACAAGAAAATCCAGATTAACGAATTTGCTTTCTAAATTTTGCATCAAATTATCTACTTTGTTCAAACTTAATACATTGATTGCAATTCGTTTTTTAGCGTTCGAATTTGTTTCAATATAAAGCATAAAATTACTTATTCCAAAACCCTTTATCTCACTAAAAATCAATTTACGGGTTTCAAATATATCCTTTGAAATTATAGCATCATTAGTGAAAATAACTTTTTTTCTAAAAGCATTTATTATTAAAAGAACCGCAAAAATGATCATGATAAAACTCAATACAGGAGTCAAATAAAACAAATAACCTGTCGATAAACTTTTGCCATATACTTGAAATGCCAATGAATCTGAAGGTAATGAAAGGAAAGGAACCATTAACAAACTCACAAATATGAGTATTAGTAAAATGGAAAAAACTACAATAAAAACTTTCAGCCTGTGTGACATTGTATAAACATTCATCTGAAAATAATTTAGCTATTAATTTTTCGGCAAAAATAGGAAGTTGTTTTACAATAAAAGAGCAATAAAATTTTAATTCTCCTAAAATAAGACATATTTGTTCATCAGTATTTTTTATCGGTTTGAGAAACCCATTTCCCTGCAACATCTTCATTTTGCCTCAACAACAAATTTAACTGACCTACATGATGCTGAGCATGTCTCATGTTGTATAGGATCATTTCAATTCTATTGTAGTTTTTCTTTTTGGTTATGAATCTTTCTTTTGAAGTTTTTTCATTTAGTCCATCAATTAAAAAGAAGACTTTTTTACGGGAATACTCCAGATATTCTAACAATTCTTGTTTTAAATAAACTCTTTCAGGTAAAATTCCCTTGGGATCTAATTCAGATAAAGAAAACGGTTTGGGCGGAGAAAATGTATCAGGTTCTGTAGACGAATAATAATCAATCCAAAAAAGGGTATGATAAGCAGAATAGCAAAAATCTTTTTTATCCCAAAAACTTTCCGGACAAACCAAAATTGAACTTTCGAGCATATCTATTACGGCACCAAATTGTTTCCATAACATTGTTTTCAGTTCGTCCATAAATTTTAAGTTTAAACAATCCCTTTTTCGATCATTTCAAGCATTACCGGAGACGCATTTTTAAATGTTGGTTCTTGTTCGATGATACTTCCGGCGTTCTTTTTGTTAACTTTAAAAGTCACATCATTATCAGTTGTAAACAAAAGAGCTGTCAAAAACGGATTTTTGATGTAAGTTCCTAAAACCAATAAAGCTTCATCTAGGGTATGAATGCTTTCAATTTCTTCTGTTTTGTAACGAGTTGTCAATGAAATTGAATAGGTATTATCTTCATTAAGAACTAATCTAAAATAGATGTTCTTAATTTCAGTATCGCCCATTGTTTTGGCTAAAGTTAATTTTGCAAAAGTGCCGCTTTGAATGCTTTCTTTTACACGCTCACAAAAAAGAGCAAATATAGGTTCGTACATTTTTTTAAGTTGCTAAGGTTCTGAGATGCTAAGTTTCTAAGTTTTTTCTTAGTGAATCTTTGTGTGTTATTTTACCGCTAAGTTCACTAGGATTTACGCAAGGTTCGCAAAGCTTTGCATAAAATTCTTTGGGAAACTTCGTGAAATCTTTGTGTATCTCTGTGGTATAACTCTATTTCCCGGTAAATTCTGCTTTACGTTTTTCTAAAAATGCAGTTGTTCCTTCTTTAAAATCCTGAGTTCCGAAACATTTTCCAAATGATTTGATTTCGGTATCAAAACCATTTTTACCGTCTGTATAATTAGCATTTATTGCTTTTATTGCTCTACTGATAGCAAACGGAGCATTTTTAATGATTTTTTGGGCAATTACGTTTGTAAAAGTCAAAAGTTCAGCCTGAGGAACTACGTGATTTACCAGACCATATTCTTTGGCTTCTTCTGCAGAAATCATTGCTGCCGTCATAATCATTTCCATTGCACGGCCTTTTCCCACTAACTGAGGCAAACGCTGCGTTCCTCCGTAACCCGGAATTAATCCTAAAGTTACCTCTGGTAATCCCATTTTTGCATTATCTGAAGCAACTCTAAAATGACAAGCCATTGCCAACTCTAATCCGCCGCCAAGTGCAAAACCATTTACGGCTGCAATTACAGGTTTCTTTAAACCTTCTATAAAATCAAATAAGGTTTCTTGTCCTTCAGCCGCAAGTTGTGCGCCTTCGACAATAGTATAATTTGCAAATTCTGAAATATCAGCTCCGGCCACAAATGCCTTTTCTCCACTTCCTGTAATTATGATAACACGAACATCATCGTTTTTAGCCAATAATTTTACCGCTTTACTCAAATCACTAATTGTTGCTTTGTTTAAGGCATTCAACTTTGTAGGTCGATTAATGGTTACCGTTGCAATTCTTTCTTCAATAGAAATTAAAAGATTTTCGTAGTTCATGACAGTGGTTTTATGAGTTTGTGATAGGCAAGGAAACTCTAAAAGTGGTTCCTTTTCCGTAAGTTGATTCAAAGGTAATTGTTCCTTTGTAATTTTCTATGATGTTTTTGATAATTCCGAGTCCAAGTCCCATTCCGCTTGTTTTGGTGGTAAACTTTGGTTCGAAGATTCTACTGATATCTTGTTTCTGAATCCCAATTCCGTTATCTCTTACTGCGATTTCGACATTGTTGTTTCTTCGTTTTACGGTAACCAAAATTGATTTGTGAAACTGACTTTCCGGAATGGCCTGCGTTGCATTTTTAACCAAGTTGGTAATAACGCGAATCAGTTGTGTACGGTCCATTTTGGAGATAATTTCTTCTTCTTCACTTTCAAAAACAATATAATCTTCGTTGAAAATATCCAGTGAAAGTTCCACAACCTCAACCACATTCAAAGTTTCATTTTGCTGTGCCGGCATCGAAGCAAAATTTGAAAATGCCGAAGCCACTGCCGTCATTGTATCAATTTGCTGAATTAAGGTTTCAGAATAATCGTTTAGTTTCTGTTTTACATCTGGTGCCGTTGGATCAAACTTGCGTTGAAAACTCTGCACCGTTAAACGCATTGGCGTAAGCGGATTTTTAATTTCGTGTGCTACCTGTTTTGCCATTTCGCGCCAGGCTTCTTCACGTTCACTTTGAGCCAGTTTTATAGCACTGGTTTCCAATTTGTCGACCATTCCGTTATATGCCTTAATCAGGAAATTAACTTCTTTACTATTGGCTTCTAAAACAATTTTCTCGTTTTTCTGATCCAGATTGGTTTCTTCCAATCTATCCGAAATGGTTTTTAATGATTTTGTGATATAAGTTGACAGGAAATACGCCAAAGCAAAAGCCACAATCAACATAAAGGAATACACCTGACTTAAACGAATCAGGAAAGTATTTAACTCATTATCGTAATAACCATCGTCTTCTAAATATGGTAGGTTTAAAATGCCGAGTGGTTTAAATTTTTCGTCTTTAATTAAACTATATGATGATCTGTTTTTGACTCCGTCGATGGTTTTAATGTCAACAAAACGTTTTTCGATAGAAGACCGAACCAGTTTCAATATATAGTCCGGAACCGGAGGCGCTACTTTATCAACCGCAAAAGATTCTTTTGAGGATTTCAGCAGTTTTCCGTCAAGACTGTAAATATTGATTTCGATTTTGTGAATTTGGGCCAGTTCATGAATTTTATCTTTAAAAATCAAATCTAAATTAGCCGTTTTTAAAGGATAGGTTGTGGTTGCCAGAACGTAATTGATATGTTCTTTTACCGCATTTTCTTTTCGTTCTAAACGTTCCTGATGATATTCTTTAGCTTCATTTTTAAATTGAATAATCGAAATGGAAGCCAATAAAAAAGATGCCACAACAATCAATACAATCATCGACAGGAAAATCCTTGTTCGTAATGAAAGCATTGACATTTTTAGGTTGTTCAACATGTTTTGTTTCTTTTGTTTCAGGTTTGCTTCGCCAATTCGGCTCTGCCTCGTGTCAAGTTTCATGTTCCGTTGCGGGTGGCAACTTGAAACCTGAAACTTGAAACTAAAAAAACTATTTTTTCTCTCTTATTCTTTTATAAAAACGGAATCCCAGCATAATAATTATTGAGAATAAAAAGATTCCGATTACACCAAATATCCAGTTGATGGCACTTTTTAAAACTACTAAAAAAACCACGGCAAAAAGGATAATTGTTGCTCCTTCATTCCATAAACGCATAAAATTGTTAGTATATTTTACCTCATCGTTTTGAAGCTGTTTGAATATTTGATGACATTTTCCGTGATATAAATATAAAAGAAAAACGAAACATAATTTTACATGCATCCACGGCATTTTCATCCATACATGACCTGCATCTGTAAAGAACAGCATCCAAAAAGCAAAAATACTTGCCAAAACTGCCGATGGCCAAGTAATAATATACCACAAACGATAGGTCATTATTTTGTACTGTGCTTGTAAAATTTCCTTTTCAGGAGATGGCTTTTCGTTGGCTTCAATTTGGTACACGAATAAACGTACAATATAAAACAAACCCGCGAACCAGGTTATTACAAATATAAGATGCAGTGATTTTAGATAATTATAATATTCCATGCTTTTTGTTTCAGGTTTCAAGTTTCAAGTTTTTTTAAAGTTGATTATGCTCAACAATCTTTACTCTTTACTCTTTACTCTTTACTCTATTCTCTATTTTCTATTTAGCCCAATCATTAATCCAGTTACTCACAGTCTGGCACCATTCATCATCATCATTCAAACACGGAATTGCCAAGAATTCTTTTCCTCCGTTTGCTTCAAAATCTTCTTTGGCACGCATGGCGATTTCTTCCAGGGTTTCTAAACAATCAGAAACGAAAGCCGGGGTTACTACCGCTAAATTTTTGATTCCTTTTCCCGGCATTTTATCAATTTCAACATCAGTATAAGGTTCTAACCATTTGTCTCCTGCTAAACGAGATTGAAAAGTAAGACTGTATTTATCAGCAGGAAGTCCTAATAATTTCACGACTTGTCTTGTTGTTTCATAACATTGGTGACGGTAACAGAAATCGTGTGCCGGCGAAGGCGTGTTACAACAAGAACCATCAATTTTACAATGTGATTTCGTTACATCGGTTTTACGAATATGACGCTCCGGAATTCCATGATAAGAGAATAATAAATGATCATAATCAAAACCAACTAAATGTTTCTGAATTGAATCAGCAAGGTTTTTAATATAATCCGGTTTGTTGTAAAACGCAGGAACATCCGTAAAAGTCATTTGTGGAAATTTCTTTTTACGAATTTCCTCAGCTTTAACCAAAATAGTCAAGGTCGAAGCCATTGCATATTGCGGATATAACGGAAAAAGCATTACTTCTGTAACTCCTTTATCATGCAATTCCTGAAGTCCTTTTTCGATCGTCATGCTTCCGTAGCGCATTGCCAAAGCAACAGGAACATTTACTAAAGGCTGTACTTTCTTTTGCATTCTTTCAGACAGCACTACTAACGGAGAACCTTCTTCCCACCAGATTTTAGCGTATGCATGTGCTGATTCTTCCGGTCTTTTTCTTAGGATAATACCACGAACTAAAAAAGCTCTCAACAAATACGGAACATCGATCACGTATTTATCCATTAAAAATTCGTCTAAGTACGGTTTTACATCTTTTGTAGTTGGACTTTCTGGAGATCCCAAGTTTACTAATAATACGCCTTTCATTTATTCTTTGCTTTAGGCTTTAAGCTCTAGGCTTTAAGCGTTTAATTTGTTTTTAAAAATTCCGTCAAAAGTAGAAATTGCTACTTTTTAGAAATATGATAATTATTACTTTTTATTTATTGTTCAATATCGAAAATTGATTTCTGGATATTGGCACACTGATTTAACGGGTTTAACAGGTTTTCGCAGATTTAAAATTCGTGCTAATTTGTGAATCCCGATAGCTATCGAGAGTGGCGGACAAAAACCTAAACATTCGTATTAATCGACATCAAATACTTTTTTGGAGTTGTCGCAAACTTTTTCTTGAATGCTGCTATAAAGTGACTTCCTGTGCTGTAACCGATTTTCAATCCCACTTCGTTTACGTTATATGATCCGCTGTCCAACAATTTTCTGGCGAAATCCATTTTATAGTCAAAAAGGAAACCATAAACTGTATCTCCGTAAATTTGTTTGAAACCCATTTTAAGTTTTTTCAAATTCAAACCAATTTCGTCTGCGAGTTCTTGCAATCCGGGAGGCTCAGCCATATTGGCGATGATAATTTCTTTTGCTTTTCGAATCTTCAAAACGTTGTCTTCATCAATTAAAAACGGACATTGTTCTGCGTTTGGATCTTCGGTTCTGTTAAAATACAAACTCAATAATTCGTATCCTTTTCCTTTGTAATAAAGGTTTTTTATCGATGGATGAAGGTTGTAATGAAACAGCTGGCTTAGCACAATAGCCATAGAAGGACTAATATTACCTTCGTTATAATATTTTTTGTCCTTATTATCAGGACTTAAAAAAGTAATATAATCTGCTTCTGCAGAAAACAACGCGTGAAATTTCTTGATCGATACAATTACAGAAATGACCCATGAATTTGGAGCCAACTCTAAATTCAGCGGTAATTCTTTTTGTGGATTGTATAAAAGCAGCGATTTTTCTTCCTTTAAATCTAAAGCGTAAGTGCCTTGATTAAACAAGAATTTAGCATTGCCTTTTATCCCGAAGTGAAACTGTATCAGACCACTACCAACTTCGTGCTGTCCAAAAAATGGTTCTGAACTATCGTTTTGAAAACGAATAAGCGTAAAGTCGTCTTCAATTTTTATAATTTCCTGAGAACTCATAGCGATATTTTTTTAAAACTAAAATCATAATAAATTGGAAATGTTATTTAGAATCACTCTAAACAAATCATTTCTAACAACTTGATTTTGCTACAAAAATACTTCTTTTTGCATAAAAACAGACGTTTAGAAACAAAAAAACATGCAGCGATACAAAAAGTACTTTTAGCGTTACTTTTATAAACACTATAATGATAATTTTGTTGCACTTTTATGAAAGTAGATTTATGGAAAACAATAACGCACCGAAACACCTATATTTTTATTCAGTTGGTCTGAGTTATAAAAAAGCTGATGCTGAGGTTAGAGGTCAATTTAGTTTGGATGCAGTTGCAAAAACGCGTTTGCTGGAACAAGCTAAAATAGAAGGAATAGAAAGTTTAATTGTCACTTCGACTTGCAACAGAACCGAAATCTACGGTTTTGCTGAACACCCTTTTCAATTAATAAAACTTATTTGCGATAATAGTAACGGATCTGTGGATGCTTTCCAAAAAGTGGGATTCGTTTATAAGAATCAGGAAGCTATAAACCATTTGTTTCGCGTAGGAACTGGTTTAGACAGTCAGATTCTTGGCGATTTTGAAATTATATCTCAAATCAAAACCAGTTTTACACATTCTAAATCAATGGGTTTAGCCAATACTTTTATGGAAAGATTGGTTAACGCCGTGATTCAGGCTAGCAAAAAAATCAAGAACGAAACAGAAATTAGTTCTGGAGCGACTTCGGTTTCTTTTGCATCGGTTCAATACATTATCAAAAATGTAGAGGATATCGGTAATAAAAACATTTTACTTTTCGGAACAGGAAAAATTGGAAGAAATACTTGTGAGAATCTGGTAAAACATACCAAAAACGAACACATTACTTTAATCAACAGAACGAAAGACAAAGCTGAGAAATTGGCCGGAAAACTAAATTTGATTGTTAAAGATTATTCGGAACTGCATTTAGAACTTCAAAAAGCCGATGTTGTGGTTGTCGCAACTGGCGCACAAAACCCAACGGTTGATAAAGCGATTTTAAATCTTAAAAAACCTTTATTGATTCTGGATTTATCGATTCCGAAAAACGTTCATGAAAATGTAGAGGAATTAGAAGGTGTAACTTTGATTCATATGGATTATTTGTCTCAATTGACAGATGAAACTTTGGAAAACAGAAAACTACATATTCCTGCTGCCGAAGCAATTATTGAAGAAATTAAAGAGGAATTTGTAACCTGGACAAAAGGACGAAAATTTGCTCCTACTATAAATGCTTTAAAAGAAAAACTGAATGCTATTAAAGTTTCAGAATTAGATTTTCAAAGCAGAAAAATTGCAGATTTTAATGAAGCCCAGGCTGAAATTATCAGCAACAGAATTATTCAAAAAATCACTACACATTTTGCCAATCACTTAAAAGACGACGACACCATGGTCGATGAAAGCATCGAATGGATCGAAAAAGTCTTTAAAATAAAAGCATCTTAAAAACATAATTTTCCACCATATAAGTTATATAAGTTCATTTAACTATAGTTATTTACGCATTGCTTAAATTTACTTATATAACTTATATGGTGGAGAAAAAGTAAAACATGGCTGAAAAAACAATCAGAATAGGAACACGCGATAGCGAATTGGCACTTTGGCAAGCACATACTGTCGAGAAAAAATTAAACGATTTAGGTTATAAAACCTCAATTGTTGCGGTTAAATCTCAAGGTGATATTATTCTGGATAAACCTTTGTACGAACTTGGGATTACCGGAATTTTTACTAAAACTCTTGACATTGCTATGATTAACGGCGATTGTGACATTGCAGTTCATTCGATGAAAGATGTTCCAACGGCTTTACCAAAAGGAATTGTTCAGGCTGCGGTTTTAGAAAGAGCCAATGTCGTGGATATTTTAGTTCATAAAGGAAATCCTAATTTTGCAAATCCAAGTACCATTGCTACCGGAAGTTTGCGTCGTCAGGCACAATGGTTCAATAAATACCCAAATCATACTGTGGTTGATTTACGCGGAAATGTAAATACGCGTATGCAAAAACTACAAGACAATAATTGGGACGGAGCTGTTTTTGCCGCTGCAGGTTTGGAGCGCATCAACCTGAAACCAGAAAATTATATCAATTTAGATTGGATGATTCCCGCGCCGGCACAAGGAGCAATGCTGGTTGTGGCAATGGAAAATGACAATTATACACTCGACGCACTTTCACAATTAAATGATATTGAAACTGAAATCTGTACTTATATTGAACGTCAGTTTTTAAGAACGCTGGAAGGCGGTTGTACCGCGCCAATTGGGGCTTTGGTTCGATATAATGAAGATGAGGACACTTTGCATTTTCAAGGCATTTTACTTTCTGTTGATGGAAAGCAAAAATTGGAAATCGAAAAAACCGTTGATATTTCAGAATGGAAAAAATTAGGTTTTCATTCGGCACAGGAAATTCTAAACAATGGCGGAGCCGAATTGATGGCATCTATTAAAGAATCTTTAAAAAAATAAATGGCAAAATCAATTCAAATATTATCTACAAAAAAGCTATCGGGCGAACAAAAACAAGCATTGATAAAAGCCAATCTTGAAGTTATTGATACTGATTTCATTCAGACTCAAAATAAATCTTTCGAGTTAAAAGACCTCAACGATAATTTGATTTTTACAAGTCAAAATGCGGTTCATAGTGTTTTATCTGATCCAAAATCAGAACAGCTCAAAAGTAAAAACGTTTTTTGTGTTGGTTTAAAAACAAAAATCCTTTTATCTGAAAGTGGCTTTAATGTTGTCGCTTACACAGGGTATGCTTCAGATTTAGCCGAAATCATCACTTTGATTTATGGACGTGAAAGCTATACTTTTTTCAGCGGAAATCTTCGCAGAGAAACATTGCCTCAGGCTTTAAAAGAAGCCGATGTAAAATTCAACGAGATTAAGGTTTATGATACTTCATTAACGCCTCAGAAAATAAAAACAGCCGTTGATGCGATCTTATTTTTTAGTCCTTCCGGCGTTGAAAGTTATTTGAAAGATAACACGATCAAGAAAGAAAAGTGCTTTTGCATTGGAGAAACCACTGCTGAAGCTTTAGCAAAAATTACAAAGAACATCATTATTGCTGATCAGCCAACGGTTGAGGATGTGATTGAAGATGTAATTGAAGAATATAAATAACATATACGCTTCCTGCAAGGTTTTCAAAACCTTGTAGGTATATAAAATAATCAACAACAATACCTACAAGGTTTTGAAAACCTTGCAGGATAAATAAATAAAAGATGTTAAAAAACGACCTATTTTTAAAAGCACTTAAAGGAGAAACTGTTCAACGTCCGCCAGTATGGATGATGCGTCAAGCTGGAAGGTATTTACCTGAATTCATCGCTTTGCGAGATAAATACGATTTCTTTACCCGTTGTCAAACTCCTGAATTAGCAGCTGAAATCACAGTTCAGCCAATTCGCAGAATCGCTCCGGATGCAGCGATTTTATTCTCAGATATTTTGGTTGTTCCGCAAGCAATGGGAATTGAGGTATTGATGAAAGAAAATTTCGGTCCGTTTTTGCCAAATCCAATTCGTTCGCTTGCTGATGTTCATAGAGTTTACGTTCCGGATATTCAGGAAAGTTTAGGTTATGTAATGGATGCTATTAAATTGACCAAAGAAATGCTGAACGACGAAGTGCCATTAATTGGTTTCGCAGGTTCGCCTTGGACAATTTTCTGCTATGCTGTTGAAGGAAAAGGTTCTAAAAGTTTTGATACTGCAAAAGGTTTCTGTTTTTCAAACCCGGCTGCAGCACATACATTATTACAAAAAATTACAGATACAACTATTTTATATTTAAAAGAAAAAGTAAAAGCAGGAGTTGATGCCGTTCAGATTTTTGATTCTTGGGGAGGAATGCTTTCTCCGGTTGATTATCAGGAATTTTCATGGAAATACATCAACCAAATTGTTGAAACTTTGGCTGATCACGCTCCGGTTATCGTTTTCGGAAAAGGGTGTTGGTTTGCTCTTGGCGAAATGGGTAAAAGTAGAGCTTCGGCACTTGGAGTAGACTGGACATGTTCGGCTAGAAATGCTCGTTATTTATCTGGTGGAAACATTACTTTACAAGGGAACTTTGATCCGTCAAGATTACTTTCTCCGATTCCAACTATCAAAAAAATGGTTCACGAAATGATCGATGAATTCGGAAAAGATAAATATGTTGTAAATTTAGGTCACGGAATTTTACCAAATATTCCTGTAGATCACGCAAAAGCGTTTATTGACGCGGTTAAGGAATACGGAAATTAATATTCAGTCTTTCGATAATGTTTTGCTTTCCTGCAAGGTTTCCAAAACCTTGTAGGTATAATGAACATAGCGTAAATAAATTGCAAACGGTTTTGGAAACCTTGCAGGAAGTAAAAAGAATACTAACAAATATGAAGTTGGAGGTTTTAGAGAAGGATTGTTATTATCATATTTATAATCGTGGGATTAATGGAATCAATATTTTTGAAAGTGATGACAATAAGCTTTATTTCTTAAAGCAGATTTCAAAGTATCTGTCTGATAAGATTTCAGTTTTTGCTTATTGTCTGATGAATAATCATTTTCATTTAGTTATTCGCTTAAACTATGAAGAGAAAGAAGTTACACAAGCCTTTTCAAACTTGTTTAACTCTTATGCAAAAGCTTTCAATAAACAGACAAACAGAACAGGAAGTTTATTCGAAAAGCATTTTAAAAGAATAAAATTAAACGACGAAAATTATTTAAGACATTTGATAATTTATGTTCATTTGAATCCTAAACATCATTTTGATCTTGATTTTAAGGATTTCAGATTTTCATCTTATCGCGCTTTTTTATCTGATAAAGAGACAAAAATAGAACGTGAAGAGGTTTTAAATTTATTTAGTGATATTGAAAATTTCATTTTTTGTCATAACCAAAAGAATGATTTTTTAAACGAAACTTATACTTTTGAATGATTCATTTCTCGTCCTGCAAGGTTTTCAAAACCTTGTAGGTCTAAGTTAGAGATAATCAAAATCTTTTTTTAGTAGATAACGCAAATAATAAATACCTACAAGGTTTTGGAAACCTTGCAGGAAACTCAAACTGAATAAATATGCTCAACAAAGGTTTAAGAGACGAAGAAGCGATTAGAATTGACAATGTCCTGAAAACATTGCGCTCGCTTGACTTTGTACCTCAGCCATTGACCGATGATGCAAAATCAGATATCGAAAATCAATTAAAAGAATTCGGTTTAAACATTCAAACTTTAATTGATTATCAAAATGAAGAATTAATAACATTATTAACTCGCTGTAATTTAGATTTCAATCAATTAGAACTATTTGCTGATTTTTTGATGGACTTTTCTAAAGTTGAAAACTACAATTTTGAAGATAAGGCTTTGGCTATTTATCAATATATTCAGCAGGAAAGCAAGGTTTTTTCTTTTGGGATAAATGCTAAAATCGCTTCGGCTAAAAACAAATAAAATGAGTTTTACAGATTGGAAAATAGAAACGATTAACAACATTCTTCCGGAAGAGTTTTATAACCTTATCGAAAAGAATAAAAATCACATCGCTAAAACATTTCCGGTTACTTTAGAGCACACTGCGGATTTAGAAAAAACCAAACAATTTATTGCTTTAAACCAGGATAAAGAAAACCACAAAGAAGGTTATTTTTTTTATCCAAGGGATATAAATACCAATGTTTTGATTGGCTATTTATGCATAAAAAGCATAGATAACCAAAAATCAAAATGCGAATTGGGTTATTTTGTTGATGAAGATTATCAGGGAAAAGGAATTATCTCTAAATTGGTTTCAGAAACATTAGCTTTTTGTTTCAATATTCTAAAAATGAATAAGGTTTTTATCTGCACTTCAAAAATCAATACTGCAAGTCAGCAAATTGCCTTGAAACATCATTTTAAACAAGAAGGAATATTACGAGAAGAATTTAAAAGCAGCGACGGAACATTAGAAGATGTCGTTTATTTTGGATTGTTAAAATCAGAATACAATACACATGAAAGATAAATTTTACGCATACATACAAAAGTTACAAGACCAAATCTGTGCCGGATTAGAAGCTGTTGACGGAACTGCAAAATTTCGTGAAGATCTTTGGAAACGCCCGGAAGGTGGTGGCGGAAGAACACGTGTAATTGAAAACGGTCCCGAAGGCTCGGGAGTTTTCGAAAAAGGCGGTGTAAACATTTCAGCCGTTCATGGAAAATTGCCTGAAGCGATGCAGAAAATTTTTGGCGTTGGCGAAGCAGATTTTTTTGCCTGCGGATTAAGTTTGGTTATTCATCCTAAAAATCCCATGGTTCCTACCGTGCACGCCAATTGGCGATATTTTGAAATGTATGATGAACATGGAAAAGTAATCGAACAATGGTTTGGCGGCGGACAGGATTTAACGCCTTATTATTTGTTTGAAGAAGATGCAACTCACTTTCATCAAACGTGTAAAACAGCTTGTGACAAACACAATCCAGAGTTTTATCCGAAGTATAAAAAACAATGCGATGCTTATTTTTGGAATGCTCACAGAAATGAAGCCCGCGGAATTGGCGGTTTGTTTTTTGATTATTGCAAAGCAAATGAATCAATGACAATGGAAAACTGGTTCAATTTTGTATCTGAAGTTGGGAATAGTTTCTTAGAGGCTTATGTTCCTATTGTGGAGAAAAGAAAAGCATTAGCCTATAATCCAGAAAACAGAAACTGGCAGGAAATACGTCGTGGACGTTATGTAGAGTTCAATTTGGTTCATGACAAAGGCACTTTATTCGGTTTAAGAACCAACGGAAGAATTGAAAGTATTTTGATGAGTTTGCCTCCGCATGTACAATGGGTTTACGATCATCATGCTGAAGCGGGAAGTGAAGAAGAAAAACTGGTAAATGTATTGGAAAATCCACGTGAGTGGATTTCATAATTTAACTAATATCCATTAACACAGAAACATATATTTAAATTGTAATTTAGAGATTCTCTTTCAAACAAATTTTGAGGCAAGGGAAACTAGCATCAAATTAATCTAAAATTTAAAATATTATGGCAAAAATAAACCAGACACAGTTAGAACGTATGCATTCCGGTAAAGGATTTATTGCTGCATTAGATCAAAGTGGAGGAAGCACGCCAAAAGCATTATCGCAATATGGCGTTGAAGAAAGCAGTTATACAAATGACGAAGAAATGTACACACTTGTACATGAAATGAGAACCCGCATTATTAAAAGTCCTGCTTTTGATAGCGAATATATCCTGGGTGCCATTTTATTTGAAAACACAATGAACCGTAAAATTGACGGACAATGGACCGCCGATTATTTATGGGACAAGAAAAACATAGTTCCGTTCTTAAAAGTAGACAAAGGACTTGCTGATCTTGCAAATGGTGTACAGTTGATGAAACCTATTGCAAATTTAGATGAATTATTAACTCGTGCTGTAGAAAGAAATGTTTTTGGCACTAAGATGCGTTCTCTTATAAAAGAAGCAAATGCCGTTGGAATTCGTGAAGTAGTCGAACAGCAATTTGCAGTTGGTAAACAAATCTTCAAAAAAGGACTTGTACCAATCATTGAACCTGAAGTTGATATTTATAGCGCTGATAAAGAAAAATCAGAAGAAATTCTAAAGGAAGAAATCAAAAAACAACTTGATTTATTAGATAAAGATGTAAAAGTAATGTTGAAATTGTCTATTCCAACTGTAGATGACTTTTACAGTGAACTAATGTCTGACCCACATGTTGTGCGTGTTGTGGCTTTGTCTGGCGGGTATGCTCAGGAAGAAGCCAATCAAAAACTGGCGCAAAACCACGGATTGATTGCAAGTTTTTCCCGCGCATTGTCTGAAGGGCTTTCTGCTGGTCAGTCTGATCATGATTTCAACAATATGCTTGGTAAAACAATTAAAGAAATTTACGCTGCTTCTATTACATAAAAAGTTACAATATAAAATAGGCTTGTAGATTTAGAAGTAGTATATCAATCTAAAATCTACAGTCTAAAATCTAAAATTTAAAATATTATGTTCCCATTACAAAGAAACCGCCGTTTAAGAACCAATGAATCAATTCGTTCATTAGTTCGCGAAACTAGTTTAAGTCCGCAGGATTTTATGCTTCCGATGTTTGTTGCAGAAGGAAAAGATGTAAAAGTTGCTATTCCGTCAATGCCTGGCATTTATCGTCACTCGTTGGATAATACGATTAAAGAAGTAAAGGAAGCTTGGGATTTAGGCATTAAAGCGGTTAATATTTACGTAAAAGTAAGCGACAATCTTAAAGATAATAAAGGGGTTGAAGCGTGGAATAAAGATGGTTTAATGCAACAAACCATTCGTGCTATAAAAGATGCTGTTCCGGAGATGATTGTTATGCCGGATGTGGCTCTTGATCCCTATTCAATTTATGGTCATGACGGAATTATAGAAAACGGCCAATTGATAAACGATGCCACTGTTGATGCATTAACCCGAATGAGTTTAAGCCACGCTGAAGCCGGAGCAGATTTTGTAGCGCCAAGCGATATGATGGATGGACGCGTTTTGGCGATTAGAAAAGCATTGGAAGAAAACGGGCATCACAATGTGGGAATCATGAGTTACAGTGCAAAATATGCTTCGGCATTTTATGGTCCTTTTCGTGATGCCCTGGATTCTGCTCCGGTAGATTCTCAAAATATTCCTAAGGATAAAAAAACATACCAAATGGATTATGCCAATCGAATTGAAGGAATTCGTGAAGCTTTATTGGATGTTGAAGAAGGTGCAGATATTGTAATGGTAAAACCCGGAATCGCTTATTTGGATATTGTTCGAGAGGTAAAAAATGCCGTTCATGTGCCGGTTGCAGTTTACCAGGTATCTGGTGAGTACGCTATGGTAAAGGCAGCAGCAGAAAGAGGATGGCTTGATCATGATAAAATTATGCTAGAGCAACTTTATTGCATTAAGCGTGCGGGAGCAAGTATTATATCAACTTATTTTGCAAAAGAAGCTGCAGTAATTTTAAATAAATAATAATGAAGAAAAAAGTATTATTCTTATCTGCTGTATTAGCTTTAGCATCCTGTAAAAAAGAAGTAGCCGAAAATACCGATCAAAATTCAACCGAATCTTATTCTGAAGGAGAATCGGCGAAAGCCAAAACACCTGAAGCTTTAGGAAAAGAAATTTTTGAAGGAAAAGGAAATTGTACTGCCTGCCATCAGGTTGATCAAAAAATAATTGGTCCGAGCATTCAGGAAATTGCCAAAATGTACAAGGATAAAAATGCAGATATTATTACATTCCTGAAAGGAAATGCAGAACCAATTGTGGATCCTAGTCAATTTGATGTAATGAAAACTAATTTTCCGGTTACAAAAGCAATGTCTGACGAAGAACTCAAAGCTATTGAAACTTATATTTACAGTAATCTTAAGTAAATCAAATTTATAAATACAAGAAGGGCGCTAATTATAGCGCCCTTTCTTTATAATATCATCTTACCAGATTTTAACTCGTTTTTCTGGTTCAACATACATTTTATCTCCTTTTTTGATTCCGAATGCCTGATAAAAAACATCCACATTCTGAATAGGAACAATTGCTCTGTACATTCCAGGCGAATGCGGATCTGTTTTTACCTGATTCTTAATAGCTTCGTCTCTTGATTTTGTTCTCCAAACCGTAGCCCATGAAATAAAGAAACGCTGTTCCGGAGTAAATCCGTCAATTAAACCCGGATTTCCATTTTCTTTCAGGTATAATTGCAAACCATCATAAGCAGCATTCACTCCACCCAAATCACCAATATTTTCGCCTAGAGTAAATTTACCATCAACGTGAATTCCCGGTAACGGTTCCAAGGCACTGTATTGATTAGCAAGAGCAGTTCCTAATTCTGTAAACTGTTTTAAATCGTCAGCCGTCCACCAGTCAACAAGATTTCCATCTGCGTTATAACGTGCGCCCGAATCATCAAAACCATGTGAGATTTCATGCCCGATAACAGCACCAATTCCACCATAATTTACTGCCTCATCAGCCTGGTAATTATAGAAAGGCGGTTGCAAAATAGCTGCAGGAAACACAATCTCGTTGTATGATGGATTGTAATAAGCATTTACGGTTTGTGGAGACATTCCCCACTCCGTTTTATCAACCGGTTTTCCTAATTTGGCAACACTTTCCTGATAACTCCATTTTAATGCATTTTTTATATTTTCAAAATAGGTTCCTCCTTCACTAACATTTTTTATTTCTAATGCTGAATAGTCTTTCCATTTATCAGGATAACCAATCTTAATCGTGATTTTATTTAATTTTTGAATTGCTTTTTCTTTGGTTTCCTTAGACATCCATGGCAATGCGTTGATACGATTTTGATAAGCCAAAATCACATTCTGAATCATTTTTTGTGCTTTCTCTTTTGCTTCAGCCGGAAATAATTTCTCAACATACAATTTTCCTAAAGCTTCACCGGTAGTCTGATTGATTACTTGTAACGCCAGTTCTTCTCTCGGACGTTGCTTTAATGCTCCTGTTAATGTTTTTCCGTAGAAATCAAAATTTGCATTTTCAATTTCTGTCGTTAAAGTTGATGTAGATTTATTTAATGCACACCATTTTAGATATTCTTTCCAGTCTGCTACTTTTTTGTCTGTGAAAGTTTTTTCCAAAGCTGCCATATAACGTGGCTGCTGCACATTTACTGTATCGAGTTTTGCCATTCCAATTCCGGCAAAATATTTATCCCATTGAATCGAAGGTGTAGTTTTCTTTAAATCAGCAATAGCAGTTGGGTTGTATTGTTTTCTGCGGTCTCTGCGCTCCACACGATCCAGTCTTGGGGCAGACATTTCAGTTTCAAGAGCCAAAATTTGTTTTGCACTTTCTTTTGCCTTTGCAGGAGATTCTCCAATAAACTGCATCATTCGGGCAATATGAAGTTCATATTTTTCACGTTTTTCTTTAGAGTCTTTATCATCAGAATTGTAATAATCCTTATCTGATAATCCCAAACGTCCCGGACTAATATTTACAGCATAAACATTACTGTTTTTTGCATTTGCTCCAATGTAAATACTAAAGAAACCAATTCCTCCCTGAGGTTCCATTTCAATTAAGAAATTTTGCAGATCCGCAACGTTTTTAATAGCATCTATTTTCTTTAAATAAGGCTGAAGCGGCGTAACTCCTCTTTTATTTCTGCCAACTGTATCAAGAATCGTATTGTATAAAGCAACCGCTTTTCCCTGATCTGTATTTGATTTGTATTTAGGGTTTTTGGAAGCTTCTTTTAAAATCGCCAATGAATTATCATCTGTTCGTTGACGCAATTCATTAAAACTTCCCCAGGAAGTTCGATCACTCGGAATTTCGGTTTTATCTAACCAGGTTCCGTTTACGTAACGAAAAAAGTCTTCTCCCGGACTAATTTTAGTATTCATGTATGAAACATTAATTCCAGGTTCTGTGGTATTTGTCTTTTGAGCCTTAACAACTGTTAATGATAACATTGCCGAAAAAGCACAAAATAATGGTTTGCTAAGTTGCTTATTCATTTTTGTGTATGTTTTTAGTCTATCTACAAACATATTGCTATTATTTCAAACTTTATGTTAAAATTAGGCGATAATCTATCGTAAGTTTTTTAATGCAAATAATTCATCTGTTTGAACGAATAAATTCATGAATAAATCTTTTCAATTTGAGGTTTAATTGAAATTGTTTTTGGAATATTTGCCTGAAGAATTAATCAAAATGAAAGCAAAAATTCAAAATGCATTTTCGGGAAAAATTGAAGCCATCGGACTTCCGATTCTGGCGGTATGCTGGGTGAGTTTCTTTTGGGGAACAACTTGGCTTGCCTCAAAAGAAGGTGTTAAACATATGCCGGGTTTGCAGCTTGCTACTATTCGTCAGTTTTTAGGCGGGATTTTATACATCGTTTATTTTATCCTGAAAAAAGAACCATGGCCAAAAGGCAAACAATGGCGCACAATTCTGGTTTTGGCAATTTTGAATTTTGCTTTAAGCAATGGATTAAGTACCTGGGGTGTAAAATATATAAGCAGTGGATTAGGCGCCATTATAAGCGCAATATTCCCAATTTGGATTATCGTGATTAACTTTTTTCATGGTGAAAGAATTGCAAAATTGGCCATAACGGGAATTTTAATTTGCTTTGGAGGAATTTGTATTATTTTTATCGATCATCTGGGAGACTTCTTTAAGGCAGATTTTCAATTCGGGATTATCTTAACTATTGCTTCTACAATAACATGGGCTTTTGGGATTTTACATACTAAGAAAAAAGCGGCAAGTTTTAATCCGTATTTTAGTTTGGGGTTGCAAATGTTTATTTCGAGTATTATACTTTTGGTTATTACAGAAGCTTCGGGAACTAATATTCCTTTGAGTGAAATTCCATCAGAATCGTGGTTTGCAATTGGCTATTTGGTTGTTATTGGTTCGGTTTTAACTTTTATTGCTTTTATATATTCGCTGCAGCATCTTCCAACAGAAATTAGCAGTATTTATGTTTACATCAATCCAATTGTGGCGATGGTTTTAGGCGCTATTATTTTCGGCGAAAGCCTAACTTCTGCCATTGCAGTAGGGGTTGTTGTTACTTTAATCGGACTGTATCTAGTTAATAAATCTATCAGAAAAACTAAAGTAAAATGAATCGCCACGAATTCACGAATTAAATTTATAATCTAAAATAACATTCGCGAATTCGTGACCAACTATACAGCTGTTAAAAAGAGTTATAATTACAGTTTTTAAAAAGTGCTTTTTGTATTTTTGCGGCAAATTATTTTTATGAAATCGTTTCTTTATAAATACCGCAAATTCTTTATTGTTTTAATTCTTTTTTCGGTTGTCACTATATCCTTATTTTATTCGGCTTTAAAGCCACAAAAAACTTTACCAATTTACAATCCGGCCGATGTAAATCCGGAATTGGTTGATAGCACTGTACAGTACAAAAGCAAATACCATACAATTGCTGATTTTTCTTTTGTGAATCAAAACGGCGATACAATTACTCAGAAAAATTACGAGGGAAAAATTTATGTTGCTGATTTCTTCTTTACAACCTGCGGATCTATTTGTCCAAAAATGACAACGAATCTTGAAGAAGTTCAAAAAGCGGTTTTAAATAATCCGAAAGTGATGTTATTGTCGCATACCGTTTTCCCGGAAGTTGACAGTATTCCGGTTTTAAAAGAATATGCTATTAAACATCATGTTGTAGACAGTAAGTGGAATTTGGTTACCGGCGATAAAAAAGATATTTATACAATGGCCCGAAAATCGTATCTGGCTGTAAAATTGGGCAGACCAGATCAGCTTTATGATATGGTGCATACAGAGAATTTTGTTTTGGTAGATCAAAAACGTCGTGTTCGCGGATTTTATGACGGAACAAACAAAGAAGAAATGAAACGTCTTTTGGAAGACATTGATTTCTTGTGTAAAGAGTAAAATCCCTTATTTTTAGAAAGATTTAGCATATTCAAAAGTGTTAAATGCCTTGCAATAAAGAATTATTGTCTACTTTTGTAATCTAAATTCAATCTAAATAAGCTTGCAAAATACAATACATACTCTGAAAAAAGGCGAGAAAGCCATTATCAAAGATTTTGATATCGATCTTATTCCTCTAAAATTATTAGAAATGGGTTGTTTGCCGGGCAACTTAGTCGAATTACTTCAAATTGCTCCTTTTGGAGATCCTTTATATCTTGACATTAATGGCTCGCATGTTGCGATTCGTGTTGAAACTGCTCGTGAAATTGAAGTTGAACTTATCAAAACCAATTTATAATGAGCATTCAAAATATTAATGTTGCCCTTATCGGAAATCCTAACACGGGAAAAACTTCTGTTTTCAATCAGCTTACCGGTTTAAATCAACAAGTTGGAAATTATCCCGGAATTACGGTTGAGAAAAAAATTGGTTTCTGCAAATTACCTCACAACATAAAAGCCAATATTCTGGATTTGCCCGGAACGTATAGTTTGAATGCCAGCTCAATGGATGAAAGTGTTGTAATTGAACTTTTGCTAAACAAAAATGATAAATTATATCCGGATGTAGCGGTTGTGGTGACAGATGTTGAAAATCTGAAACGAAACTTACTGATTTACACCCAAATTAAAGACCTTGAGATTCCGACGATTTTAGTCATTAATATGTCTGATCGTATGGAAAGAAAAGGAATTACTTTAGATATTCCGTATCTGGAAGAAAAACTAAAAACTAAAATTGCTCTTGTAAGTTCGCGCAAAGGTTTAGGAATTGACAATTTAAAAGAATTAATTGTTTCCTATAAAACCATTCCGCACGAAGCTTGTTTAAATGCATCGGTTATTGATCCTGAGTATTTTCAAAAATTACAGCATGCTTTTCCCAATCAGCTTATTTACAAATTATGGCTGGTTATTACACAGGATGTGAATTTTTCGAATTTAGACAGAAATGAAATTCGAAGCACTTTTACCAAATCAAATTCAGAATTAAAACGTTTACAGCAAAAAGAAACCATCAAAAGATATCAGTTTATTAATGATGTTTTAAAAGAAGGTTTAAAAGTCGATGCTTCGATGGCAAAAGACTTTAGAGCAAAACTGGATCGTGTACTAACCCATAAATTTTGGGGTTATTTTATTTTCCTTGCTATTTTATTTATCATATTCCAATCCATTTTTAGCTGGTCAACGATTCCTATGGATTTTATCGACAGCACTTTTGCTTCATTAAGCAGTTGGGTTGCTGCAGAATTACCAAGCGGGATTTTAACCGATTTACTTTCGCAGGGAATAATTCCGGGAATTGGCGGTGTTATTATTTTCATTCCGCAAATTGCGTTTTTGTTTCTGTTTATTTCAATTTTGGAAGAAAGCGGATATATGAGCCGCGTGGTTTTCCTGATGGATAAGATCATGCGTAAATTTGGACTATCGGGAAAAAGTGTTGTTCCGTTAATTTCTGGAACGGCATGTGCGATTCCGGCAATTATGGCTACCAGAAATATTGAAAACTGGAAAGAACGCCTTATTACGATCTTGGTAACGCCATTCACGACTTGTTCTGCCAGATTACCAGTTTACGCGATTATTATTTCACTTGTAATTCCTAATGAACGTGTTTTGGGAATTTTGAATATGCAGGGATTATCGTTGATGTTATTGTACTTACTTGGATTTGGAACAGCAATTCTATCGGCTTATATTTTAAATAAAGTTTTAAAATTAGATAGTAAAACATATTTCGTTGTTGAAATGCCTAGTTATAAATTACCTCTTTTCAAGAACGTTGGAATTAATGTTGTCGAAAAAACCAAAGCTTTTATTGTTGGTGCGGGTAAAATCATTCTTGCGATATCTGTTATTTTATGGTTTTTGGCTTCATACGGTCCCGGAAAAGATTTTAACGAGGCTGAAACTATCGTAAAAGAAAGATTTGTAAATAAGCCTTTAAATGAAGTTGAATTCGAAAATGAAGTTGCTTCTCAAAAATTAGAGAATTCTTATATCGGAATTATGGGTAAAGCAATCGAACCGGCAATTTCTCCTTTGGGTTACGATTGGAAAATCGGAATTGCAATTATCAGTTCGTTTGCGGCTCGTGAAGTATTTGTGGGAACATTAGCTACGATTTATAGTGTTGGAGACAGTGATAATGAAACCACTATAAAAAGCAAAATGCAAAAAGAAGTCAATCCTCAAACAGGAGAAAAGATTTTCAATTTTGCTTCCGGAATTTCATTATTGCTATTTTACGCTTTTGCTATGCAATGTGCCAGTACGCTTGCGGTGACAAAAAAAGAAACCAATTCATGGAAATGGCCTGCAATGCAGCTTGTTTTAATGAGTGGTCTGGCTTACTTTGTTGCGCTTTTGGCGTATCAACTTTTAAAATAAACTGCCATGATACAGG
This sequence comes from Flavobacterium sp. AK-345, assembly GCF_058310175.1. Taxonomy (NCBI): domain Bacteria; kingdom Pseudomonadati; phylum Bacteroidota; class Flavobacteriia; order Flavobacteriales; family Flavobacteriaceae; genus Flavobacterium; species Flavobacterium sp. AK-345. The sequence continues at coordinate 130,296 of NZ_JBZEER010000012.1, forward strand.
AAATTATCGCTTTTGTAATATTATTTATTGCCGTTGCTTTCTTAGTTAAAAAGTTCTTTTGGAAATCTAAAAAGAAAAAAGACTGTGGTGACGGAAATTGTGGCTGCTCTTAGAAAAAGGTTCTAAGCTGCTAAGACACTAAGTTTCTAAGCTTTCCTCTTATGGCTAAAATTGCAAAAAAAACTTGCCTTTTTTTGATACAATAAAGTCCTTAACTCACTTTTTATCAACTCAATATCTTTTAATTTTGACAGATTAATTCAAATTTTAAAGAAATGACAGATTTTGATAAAAGTGAGATTATTAGAGACAATAGAGTTACACGCTTATTGTGGTTTACAATAGGTTTTATTTGCGCAGTTGCGGTTTCGTATTTTATTATGAAACATCAATAACAACAAAAACTAAAACTCAATACTGGGATTGAATACTAAAAATTACTTCACTCCTTCCCACTCCGCATAAAATTGTGCCAGGAAAGATTCCATAAAACGATGTCTTTCTGTGGCAATTTGTTTTCCGGTTTCGGTATTCATTTTACTGGATAACAACAAAAGCTTTTCGTAGAAATGATTTATAGTTGGAGCATTATTCTTTTTGTACTCTTCTTTGGTCATATTGGTTACCGGCGCAATTTCGGGGTCATATAAAGTCCTGTTCTTAAATCCTCCGTAATTGAAAGCCCTGGCAACTCCAATTGCACCAATTGCATCCAAACGATCTGCATCCTGAACAATGTCTAATTCTATCGAAGAGAATTTCTTTTCGAAATTTCCGCCTTTATACGAGATATTTTCAATGATGTTTACCACATGCTGGATAATCTCTTCACATACATTTTCAGATTCTAAAAATAAACGTGCTGTTCTTGGCCCAATGGTTTCATCTCCGTTATGAAATTTACTATCTGCAATATCGTGAAGCAAAGCTCCTAATTGCACTACCACTAAATCACACTTGGTATCTTTTGCAATTAAAAGTGCATTTTTGTAGACGCGTTCGATATGAAACCAGTCGTGTCCTCCTTCGGCATCATTTAGTTTTTCTTTTACAAATGCAATTGTTTTGTTTATTAGATCTGGGTTATTCATAGTTGTTTTTGTATTGTGGATGGCACGCGGATGACGCGGATTTAAGCGGATTGTCGCTGATTTTATTTTATTGTTTTATTTAAATAAAAAAATGTTGATTGTCAAAGCTCTAAAACTTCAACAATCAACAATATATTTTAAATGTCAATTGCAATATCAAAAATCAATTACAATTTGAAATCTAAATTCTAAAATCTACAATCTCGCCGGTTCTACCCATTTAAAGATGTGTGATTCCTGTGGAATTACTAATCTTTCTGAGATTCTTGCCATACGAGCCGGTAATTTCATTAAGTAATCACGTGCTTTTTCGGCTTCATCTGTTAAACCGGTCATTTTATCAATTTCCCACTTATCCATTAATTTCTGCATGATATCTACATAATCGCTTGCAGTATACACCCCAATACGTTGTGCAGAATCAGAGAATTGTTCAAAAGCTGAACTTATTTTTTGACCTGATTCTCTTAAAAAGTGCGCCGGCATAACGATTTTTTGTTTCATCATATATTGAAACGCCAACATCATTTCGCTAGGATCTACTGCAAAAATACGGGTAACGAATTCGCTATACGCATGATGATGACGCATTTCGTCACCTGCAATCATTTTACACATTTTAGACAATTTATTATCACCAAATTTCTTCGCCATTTGAGCTACTCTATTGTGTGATACATAAGTTGCTAATTCCTGGAAACTAGTGTATACAAAGTTTTTGTATGGGTCAGATCCAGTTCCAATATCAAAACCGTCGTTGATTAAATGCTGCGTTGTCATTTCGATTTCACGCATATTTACACGACCGGACAAATACAAGTATTTATTTAATAAATCACCGTGGCGGTTTTCTTCTCCGGTCCATTGTCTAATCCATTTAGACCAACCGTTCCCACCGTTTTCTATCTGATTTATTCCCTCTACATCCATCAACCACGATTCGTATGTTGGCAAAGCTTCTTCGGTAATGGTATCACCCACAAGCGTAACCCAGAAATCATATGGCAATTCTTTGGCAATTTCACGTAATTCTCTAACCTCCTCAAAGAAATTATCTCCTTCAGAATTAGGCAGAAAATCTGACGGCTGCCAAATTTTTTCTACTGGAATTAAATACTGTTCAACGAAGCTATCCACGTTTTTTTCCAAAAACTGCATAACTTCTAATCTAATGTTTTTTATAGACATTACTAATTTAAGATTGGGATTTAAGTTTTAGTTTACTAAAAACGAAAATCTATTTATACTCATTTACTCCTTCTACTACTGCTTTTTCGGTCAAAGCCATTAACTCTGTAAAATCATAATCTTTTACAGCCAATGCTTTATGAACGGTAAAGGTAAGATGATTTCCTAAACCTACCGGAAAAAGACCATATTTTACCATTTTCCATGAATTATTAATACTCACCGGAACAATATATGCTGATGGTGCATATTTACATAATATTTTTAAACCATTTTGGGCAAATTCTTTAGGCTTTCCGGTTTTACTTCGGGTACCTTCGGGAAATATTACTGCAGATCTTTTGTGTTTTTCAATATATTCAGACAAGCCTTTGATTACAGGAATCGCTTGTTTAGGGTCTTTACGGTCAATTAGCACAGATCCTCCGTGGCGTAAATTGTATGATACGCTCGGAATTCCTTTACCTAACTCCTTCTTACTTACAAATTTACAATGAAAACGTCTAAAATACCAAATCATTGTAATAATATCATACATACTTTGATGATTTGAAACAAAAATCAAAGGTACTCCGGTTGGAATTGTTTCCCTATTTTCAATTTTATAAGTTGTTCCTACCAAATTGGTGCATCTTAAAAGCCAGAAATTTAAGTAATCAACGCTTTTTTTGTGCGCCTGATACCCAAAAACATTTAAGCAGAACCATTGTATTGGATGAAAGACCAATAAAACCGAACTGAATAACAAATAGTAAATTACGGATATGGGATACGAAATTATTTTTTGCATGCTCTCAAAATTAATGCCCAAAAGTAATAAATAAATTTTTAGCGGTATAAAAATTGAAAACAATAAACAACTCTAAGAAAATCAAATGCTGTAAAACATTAGCATAAAAAGAAAATAATGTAAATTTGACAGATAATTACTTATCCTTCTTGTTATGAAAAGTAAAATTGCCCGATATATTCTAAAACATCATAAAGAGCAAAAAGATTTTAATGAAACAGAAATTTTAATTAAATCTGCTTCAAAGGGGTCAAATTTTGCCATTAGGGAATCAAAAGCATTAGGATTATCTATAAAATATATCTCTGGAAGAAAAATTATTGAAAAACTTCCGAATGGAGAAATCAAAGTTATTAGAGAAATTCAAGACAAACCTTTAATTCAAAAAGGATTAAAAAAAGGAATGGTTCTATGCAGAAAATAAAAAAAAGACTTCGCGTATTTGCCGGTCCTAACGGATCGGGAAAAAGCACTCTTTTTGAAGAGTTTTCAAGAAACTACAATGCCGGTCATTTTATTAACGCAGACTATCTTGAAAAAATCCTTGCAACAAAAGGATTAATAGACTTAGATTCTTTTAATATAAGAGCTACAAATGAAGAATTAAATCACTTTTACTCAAAAGATAGTTCAATTAGTCTTATTCAGAAATCCGAAGAAAAAGGTTTTAAAATAAATTTAGAGATAAAGGAGAACTTTATTGTTTCACATTCTAAAAACTCAAACAGTTACGAAGGATCTTTAATTTCTTCTTTCTTAAGAGATAAACTTATTGAAAACAATCAAAGTTTTTGTTTTGAAACAGTAATGAGTCATTCTTCTAAACTCAACGATATTAAAAACGCAAAAACTTTGGGCTATGCCACATATCTTTACTTTGTGTGCATTGACGATCCGGAAGTAAATATTTCACGAGTTGAAAACAGAGTTAAAAAAGGAGGCCACGACGTTGATAAAGAAACAATTAAAAACAGATATTCCAGAACTCTGACCAATTTATTCCCTGCAATTGAAATCTCTGACAAAACCTATTTATTCGATAATTCAGGAGAAAAACTCACATTAATTGCAGAAATCTACAATGCTAAGTCGCTAAAACTTTATGTCGATGAGGTTGATTTTCCAAATTGGTTTAAAGAAAATGTATTAAATCATTTTGTTTAGTACTGACTATTGTACCTTTGCACAAAAAAATTGCACTTCTTTTCTGAATTAAATGAACTTTACTTACCCAAAAAACGAACGTTTAAAAAGCAAAACAACTATTGGATTACTATTTTCTGAAGGAAAATCGGTTTCTAAATATCCGTTGCGTTTGGTTTACCGTCAAGCGGAAGCTGGTTCTGAAGAAAAAATTAAAATTGGAGTTTCGGTTTCTAAAAAATATTTAAAAAAAGCCGTGGATCGCAATTACTTCAAACGTGTTTTGAGAGAAACCTACCGACTGAACAAACATTTGCTTTGGGATAATCTGGAACAACCTTATTCTTTCATGTTTTTCTATCAGACAAAAGATCGTTTATCTTACGAAGAAATCAATACCAAAACAATTCAGTTGTTTGAGAAATTTCTCTTACAGATCAAAAAAACTCCTGATTCTGAAACTAAAACTGAAATCTAGATCTCAAATAGCAACTTTATTTATCAATTTCGACTAAAAATTATAAAAAAATTGTAGTTTTAGCTCTTAATTGAAAATTTATGAGATATATTTTCTGCTTATTATTTTTTGTTACTCTCGCCAGCTGTAGTCCCGAAACTAAGAATGAAGTTGCTTCTGATCACATTTCTGCCATTACAGTTTCTGGTCCACTAGAACCAAAACCCGTAGGCGAACTTGTTATTCCTCAAAAAATAATCAAACAAGGTTATCTTAAATTTGAAACTAGCGATTTAGAGGAGACTTATAATCAGATTCAAAACGCGATTAAGGAAAATAAAGGAAATATTCAAAGTGATTCTCAGCAAAAGAATTACAACAACATAAGCAGAAATATTATAGTCCGTGTTCCAAGTCAAAATTTCGATGCATTTTTACAAGCTATATCAAAAGGAGTTTCTTATTTTGATGAAAAAAATATCTCTTCTGAAAATGTCACAGCACAATACATTGACTTAAATTCAAGACTAAACACCAAACGAAAACTTGAAGCACGTTACTTAGAAATTTTAAAAAAAGCCAATAAAATAAGTGAGATCTTAGAAATTGAGCAAAAAATTTCGACCATTCGTGAAGAAATTGAAGCCAAAGAAGGACAGTTAAAATATTTGGAAAGCCGTGTTTCAGAAAGCACAATCTCAATTGATTTTTACAAAACAATAGCCCAAAAAGAAAGCATAAAAGTTTCATACGGGTCAAAAATCTGGAGTGCCATTAAAAGTGGATTTTTCAGTTTGTCAGAATTTTTGATTTCAATAATTAGTATTTGGCCATTTATTATCCTATTCGTTGTTCTGGTTTATTTTATCAGAAAACGATTTAAAAGAAAAAAAGCATAAATCATGTATCCTTATCTTAAAAAGAAGTTCGTTATACCAGCCGTTGCCGCAGGATTTTTATTTATTGGAACTAGTTTCAAAGACGATTTTTTTGAAATAGCCAAACAAATAGAAATTTTTACCACTTTATTTAAAGCCGTAAACACTAATTATGTAGACGAGACTAATCCGGGTGATTTAATGGACAAAGCCATTAAAAGCATGTTGGGAAGTTTAGATCCGTACACGGTTTATTTTAATGAACAGGATGTGGTCAATTTCAAAATCAACAATACGGGAGAATATACCGGAATTGGTGCTATGATCGCCAGAAAGAAAGATCGTTTGATTGTTCGCGAACCTTATAAAAATTATCCCGCAGACAAAGCAGGATTAAAAGCCGGTGATGAAATTATTCAGATTGGTGATGTTTTAATTGCTGATTTTAAAGATGATGCTTCGCAATTATTGAAAGGAACCAAAAACACAAAGATTACGATAAAATACCTTCGTCAGGGAAAAACATTTACAACAGAGTTGGTTTTGGATGAAGTTGATATTAAGTCTGTTCCGTTTTACGGAAAAATAGATGATAAAACAGGTTATATCGTTTTGGCACATTTTAGCAGAAAAGCTGCTGTCGAAGTAAAAGACGCTCTTGAAAAGCTAAAAGCTGACGGAGCAAAACAAATAGTATTAGATTTAAGAGGAAATCCGGGTGGTTTACTAAACGAGGCTATTGATATCTGTAATTTATTTGTTCCGAAGAATGAAGTAATCGTAACGACGAAATCAAGAATTGAAAAGCATAACAATACGTATAAAACTCAAAATCAACCAATAGACACCGAAATTCCTTTGGCAATTTTGGTAAACGGCAGAAGCGCATCGGCATCAGAAATTGTTTCGGGTGCTTTACAGGATTTAGATCGCGCCGTAGTTTTAGGAAGCCGTAGTTTTGGTAAAGGTTTAGTGCAGCGTTCTGTAGATTTAACGTACGGAACACAGCTTAAAGTAACTATATCGCGTTATTATACACCATCGGGCAGATGTATTCAGGCTTTGGATTATGCGCATAAGGATAAAAATGGCGTTGCCTTAAAAACGGATGCGAAAAACTTCAATGCTTTTAAAACCCGAAAAGGAAGAACTGTTTATGATGGCGGCGGTGTTTTGCCTGATATCGAATTGGATGAGGCAAAAATGAGCCCTATTACAACTGCTTTATTGAAGAATGACGGAATCTTTGATTACGCTACCAGTTATTACTATAAAAATCCAAATTTGGGCGATAAAATCCCTGTTCTTACTGATGCGGATTACGCCAGCTTTAAGCAATATCTAAAAACAAACAAGATTACTTTTGATACTGAAACAGAAGTTGCTTTGAAAAATACTTTGGCTGCAGCCAAAAACGAAAAAATAGACGAAACGATCGCACCGGAATATCAGCAGTTATTAAACGCCTTAGAGAAAAGTGAAACTACCTTATTGGATAAAAACCAGAAAGAAATTAAAAACCTAATTCAGGAAGAGCTTATTAAGAGATACCAATATCAGGAAGGTTTATATCAATTTTACATTAAAAACAATTCAGAAATTAAGAAAGCGGTGAGCGTTTTAAATAATCAAACTGAGTATAAAACCATTTTAAAAATGTAAAAAATGAAAATTTGTAAAGTCTTATTTATATTCTTTACGCTCAATTTATCGGCACAGCAAAAACCAATCGAAACCATATTCTTTGATTTTGATAAATTTGATCTTACTGAACAACAAACAGGCGTTGTTTCGAATTTTATAAAAAAAATAGATACTTCAAAAGTGGAATCTATACAAATCTATGGTTATTGTGATGATCGTGGAGATGATGACTATAACTTTAGATTGTCTAAAAATCGGGTTAATACAATTCAAAACCTACTCGTATTGAAGGGTTTTAATCAAAGCAAAATAGTTATTCTTGAAGGCAAAGGCCGGGTAATTTTAAAACCGGATACTGTAGACAACCTAAATGAAACACGTTCTAAAAATCGACGGGTTGATTTAATCGTTGTAAATAAAAACAGTTTCGGAAAAGAAGTTTATAGTTCTTTTAAAAACAAACTAAAAGTTGGCGATAAAATTTATCTCGACAACATTCTTTTTGATATTGGAAGTTCAAAACTTACACACAATTCTAAAAAAGAATTAGATAAAATAGCAACTATTTTACAGCACCAGAAAAATATTCAGTTTGAAATACGAGGTCATGTTTGCTGTACTCCGGAAATTTATAGTGACGGAATTGACAAGGAAACCAAAGAAAGAAGACTTTCCTGGAATCGTGCCAAAACCGTTTTTAAATATCTTATGTCAAAAAAAGTATCTTCAAGCAGAATGACTTTTCAAGGTTGTGGCAATAAATACCCTTTGGGAAAAGGTGACAATTATGATCGCAGGGTTGAATTTTGTATTACGCAAATCTAATTTTATTTTTTCAGGCAAACCCAAAAAGCTACATTCTGGCTTAAAGTTAAGCTTTAAACGAAATTAGTAATCGTTTGTTTATTAATATCTTATTTTTTAAAAAAGACCAATTTTTTGTTTTGAAACAATATTGCATTAGTGAAAAAAATAAAAACTTTATTAACCCCGAATCATTTCTATATGCGGAATATCATCTTCAAGATAAATTTCACTTGTTTGTACAAATCCGTGGCTTTCGTAAAATTTCTTTAAGTATAATTGCGCACCAATTGTAATTGCATCTTTGTCAAAATTAGATTTAATTCCTGCTATTGCTTCACGCATTAAATCATGCCCCCATTTTTTATCCCTGTAATTGGCATCAACTACTACTCTTCCAATCGATGCATTATCAAAACTAATTCCGGCATCAAACAAACGCGCATAGGCAACAATTTTGCTATCGTATTCTCCAATAAGGTGCAAAGCTTTTTTGTCTTTACCATCTATGTCCAAATAAACACAGTTTTGCTCAACTACAAAGATCTCACTTCGCACTTTAAGCAAATCATATAACTCATCAACACTTAATGCCTCAAAAGGCTTTATTTTCCATTTTAATTCCATTATTATTTTTCATTTATTCAAACAACTAAATTACTTGAAAAATCTTTATTACTATTATTTTAAAAAAAGAAATCCCGATTACAAGTTGTAATCGGGATTTTCAGATTATTTATATCTGTTTATTTCTTCTTCATTATAATTTCCATGCTTTTATATTCTTCGCCGTTTTTTACATCAAACATTTCCATTTTACGGGTTGATGCATCAACAATTGTATATATTTCCCGATAAGGTGTTTTTTTTCCATTTACCGGATTTACCATATCGCCTTTAAATTCCATACTTTTTGTTTTCTCATCAAACTTACCCACAGCAACCATCATTCCGGTTCCCATATTATCGATAAAAGTGGTAGTGTATTCTTTGCTGGCATTATTATAGGCCAATGTGCTTTTGCCCTGAAACGGCTGTCCCATCATTGTGCCGCTATAATTTGCTTCCTGATATCGACCGCCAAGAATCATTTTAATATTTGCTGTTGAACTTGCTTTCTCTGGTTTACCATTTGGTTCTGACCAAAAAGTCATATCACAATTCCATGTTCCGGTTTCATCAGCCATTAATTTATGTGCATTACCTGGTGTTGCATATTCTGCCCAGGCTTTCATTTGTGCAGCAGAATCTAAAGGCTGCTCAATAGCTTGTTCCTTGGTTTTGATAGTATCTGTAACCTTTTCATTTTCAGACTCTGTTTTTATTTCCTTTTTACAAGAAGTAAAACATGCTGTTAATATCAATAATGTTAGATAGAGATTTTTCATAAATAATTGATTTATTGGTTATTAAATCAAATGTACGAAAAATATAACAAATTATCTTTTATCTATTTTGACTGATTTTATAATGGCTTCGAGTTCCAGCATTAGGTCTCTTTCCTGATTAGAAGGCGAATAACAAAATCCTTCAATAACCAAGATTCTCCTTGAAGCTTCGTCAATAATAGCGTAGTTTATAAAAGGACCTGTCATGAAATCATTCTTTAACTCCCAGGTTCCTTTGGTTTCATACGTTTTTTTACTGTCTAATATTGTTGTCGAAAAGTATGGTGCATAAGCTTCACCGGTAATCATTGGCGTGTCTGGCTCCCGTCCTTTTATATATCGTCCTACTGAATCTCTCATACGCACAATATTGCCCACAATATCTGAACCTTTGGTAAGTCTTCGAATTGGAATCTGATAGATCAGCAAACTTGTATTCCCGCTGATGATTTCTTTTTTCAGCCACATAAAATTCTTTTTATGCAACATATATTCGTAACCGGAGGGGATTTGTAAATTGATGTGAAACTTGTTTTTTATTACCGCCGGATTCAACAATGATTTGCTGTTGTCCTGTTGGATTTTTTGAATTTCGGCATCGCGAATCATCTTGATAATTTGTGCCGAATTTAATTCGATGCTACAAATAATATCTTCAACAGATTTGCCGTAAATACGGAATGTATTGTGTGGTAATGTTTCGCTGTGTTTAATTTCGAATTTATCTGTTGCAGCTTTTTTTACTACAATGATACTTCGGCTATCGGTAACAAATCCTTCTAATAATTTAGCCGGATATTGATTGATGGTAAACAGCGGTTCTTCCTGGGTAAGACCCCAAACCGGAGAAGCAAATTTATTTCGAATGGTATCGCCTACTTCACCGTACCACAACTGATCGTCGATGATAACTGATATTGTGTTTGTTTTGCCGGAAACAGGCTGAGGCTGTTTCTCATTTTTAAAACAGGAAACAAACAAACACGAAAGTAGAAGGCATAAAAAATGGGTTTTATTCATTTTCTTAGTTTAATGAAATAAAACCCAAATTTAGTTAAGATTTTTTTTATTATCCGTTTATTTTAAGTTTCATTCCGGGTTTAATATCTCCATCTTTAATATTATTCCATTTTTTAATATCTGAAATTGTTACTCCAGGATATTTTTTTGAAATACTATACAATGAATCTCCTTTTTTAACGTAATAATCTTCTGTTATATTTTTAGCCGAAGCTGTTTTTTTTCTGAATGAATCTATTGAGCTTGAAGCTACAGCAGTATTTGTAGCAGGTGTTTCATTTTCGATAACTATTTCTTTGCCAACGATTAATGATTTTCCTAATCCAATATTATTAGAAGTCAGGTTGTTCAATTCTTTTAAATCTGCAATTGATGTATTGAATTTTTTAGCAATACTTCCTAAATTATCTCCGGCAACAACTACGTATTCAAGGTTTTTACCGCCTTTATCGTTATTGTCTGCAGACGCAAGTGCTTCTTCAGATTTTTTATCAACTTCAGGAATTACTTTTAACTCTTTTGGATTTTTTACAATCGAATCGTTGTTTGATTTGATTTTTAAAGTTTTACCTAGAGCCAGTGCATTACCTTTAAGATTGTTCCATTTTTTTAACTCTAAAATCGAAACATCATACTTATCTGCAATCGAACCAAGGTTGTCCCCTTTTCTAACTTTATAGTATTGTGTTTCTGTTGTGGCAACGGCATTATCCAGTTTAGCTTTTCCTTTTGGAGTAACTTTTAAAGCTAATTGTTTTGGAAGTCCCTTATGTTGAGACTGATAAGCTACGTAATCATAAATCTTATCTTCGTTGTTTACAAAAGTTGCAATTTTATCTTTCGGTAAACGTAAAAAGTGTTGTTCGTTTTGATAAAATGGGACAACGTTTAATTTATATGAAGGATTTAAAAGTTGTATTTGTGATTGTGGCATGTCTAACAAATCGGCAATTTGTTTGAATGACATTTGATTTTTAATTTGAACGGTATCAGTTTCAAAGTTTTTAACTACAGCTCTTTCCGGGTTGATTCCGTGTTCTTTATGAAATTCAAAAAGATACATTGTTGCTAAGAAAGCTGGAACATAACCTTGAGTTTCTTTTGGTAAATGGTTACGGATATCCCAGTATTTTGTTTTTCCGCCAGAGCGACGAATGGCTTTTGTTACATTTCCTGGTCCTGAGTTGTAAGATGCAAGAACTAACTCCCAATCACCAAAAATTTTGAACATTTTAGTCATATATTCTGAACATGCAGCAGTTGATTTTAAAGGATCGCTGCGTTCATCTATATACGAATCGATTTTAAGATCGTATTGTTTTCCGGTTCCGTACATAAACTGCCAGATTCCGGTGGCGCCCATTTTAGAAACTGCTTTAGGGTTTAAAGCAGATTCTACAACGGCTAAATATTTAATTTCTAAAGGAACGTTTTGTTTTGCAAAAGCATCTTCAAAAATTGGAAAATAATATTCTGATAAAGCCATTAATCGTGAAAATGATTTTTTACGATTTTTAAGAAATGACTTTATGATGTTTTCTAATCCCTGATTATATTCGATCTCAAAAGGCGATTTCTCATTCATCACCTGAAGTCGCTGTTTAAGCAATTCAGTTGGTAATTCTTCATCAACAGAAATATCTGTATTGATGGTTTGAATGTCTTTCGTTAAATCATCATAGATATCTAAACTCACTAATTCGTTCATCCAAAGACTGTCTACACGAGTACACATTAGATCTTTTTTGAAAGAGTTTTTAACTGAATCTAAATAAGAGACTTTAACATCTGGCTTAATTTCTAAATCTGCTTTTGCAACATCTTGTGCAAAAGAAGCTACAGAAAAGAAGACAGAAACCGCTAATGAAATTTTCCTTATAATCATATAACATTTATTTAAAATTCTATAATTCAAACAATTACAGAATGATTACTTTTTGCAAAACTAAATAGTTTATCCATAAAAACTATCTAAAAAAATGTTAATTGTGAAATTTTAGTCTAAAATCGCAGCGATTCCAGGTAAGATTTTTCCTTCTAACATTTCAAGCATTGCCCCGCCACCAGTGGAAACGTAGCTCATTTTATCTTCAAAACCAAACTGTTTTACTGCAGCAACAGAATCTCCTCCTCCAACTAGTGAAAAAGCTCCTTTTTCTGTAGATTCTGCAATAAATTCACCTAAAGCGATAGTTCCTTTTGCGAAAGATTCCATTTCAAAAACGCCTAATGGACCATTCCATAAAATTGTTTTTGACTCTAAAATTACTTTTTTGAAATTCTCTAATGATTTAGGACCTGCGTCAAGACCTTGCCAACCGTCTGGAATTGCTGTTACATCTACAATTTGTGTATTTGCTGTGTTTGAGAAATCATCTGCAGCTATAACATCAACCGGAATATGAATCTGAACTCCTTTTTCTTTGGCTAATCTTAAAATTTCAAGTGCCAAATCTTGTTTGTCATCTTCACAAATAGAATCACCAATTTTTCCGCCTTGTGCTTTAACGAATGTAAAAGTCATTCCTCCGCCAATAATCATGTGATCTACTTTATCAAGGATATTTTCGATTACGGTGATTTTTGAAGAAACTTTAGATCCGCCAAGAACTGCTGTAACTGGTTTTTCGCTATTTTTAAGTACTTTGTTTAAGCTTTCGATTTCTTTTGCCAATAATGTTCCGAAGCATTTTTCTGTTGGAAAAAATTGTGCAATAATTGTAGTTGAGGCGTGCGCTCTGTGTGCTGTTCCAAATGCATCGTTTACGTAGATGTCTCCAAGTGAAGCTAATTCTTTTGCAAAAGCAACATCTCCAGCTTCTTCTTCTGCATGAAAACGTAAATTTTCAAGTAATAAAACTTCTCCAGGTTTTAAGTTTTTAGTTGCAGTTTGTGCTGGTTCTCCAATAGAATCAGTTGCAAATTTAACTTCAACTCCTAAAATTTCTGAAGCTGTTTTTAAAATATGTTTTAATGAGTATTTTTCTTCTACACCTTTTGGTCTTCCTAAATGTGACATTAAAATTACGCTTCCACCTTGCTTTAAGATTGCATCAATGGTTGGTTTTGCAGCTTCGATACGTGTTGTATCTGTTACATTAAAGTTTTCATCCAAAGGAACATTGAAGTCTACACGGATTATTGCTTTTTTATTTTTAAAGTTGAAATCGTTTAAAGTTTTCATTTGATAATTTTTTAATTTTTTGAAAGAATAACAAATATAGAACTTTTAGTGTAGTATTAAATTCGAAAAATATAAAAATAACCTACCAATAACAACGAAAACGTTGTAAATTAAGAAAACAAACAAATTTATTTTAAAAAATATAAAATTGTTTAGCAGAATATTTAACAATTAAAAGTTACTGTAAACCAAATAATGGCCTTTCATTTTATAGTAAAACGAAAAAATATAGGATTTAGTCTACAGTAAATCTTAAATGTAAAATTTATTAGTCGTGTACCGGACTTTGTGTACAAGGACAGTTACTGATTGATCCGAAGAAATCGAATCCGATAGTGATCGAATGCGTTCCTGTGTTATAATTACCAAGATCGTTGAACATTACCTGATACGAATATCCGAAGTAAAATTTAGATTTCATGAAACCTAACATTGGTCCAACTGATAGTGGTTTTGGAAACTGGTCGTTTAAGAAACGGTATGAAACTCCAATCCAATAGTAATCTTCGTAACGGTTGTAACGTCTGTACTTGAAGTTAAAATCAGTAGTTGAACGTTTATCGCTGGCAAAATATTGGTAGTACACAGATGGTTCGTATTCGATACGGCTATTTTCTCCATCTTTAAAAATCATACCTGTATATACCTGATAGTTTGATAGTAAACTTGGTTCTAAACCTCGGTATCTGTCGGTGTTTTTTTGCAAAACGTTATTTGCATTAAAACTTAAGTAAAAATTCTTATTACGATATAAAGCACTAATGTCAAAGTTGTTATTTGATGTATAACGATTATCTGTAACGGACGGGTCTAAAATTGGATGTTCAATTGTGTTATTGAATTCATCTATATCAATTTTAAACGTATTGAAGTTATACGAAATACCAAAAGACAGGTACTGTTTTGAATAATAATCTAAAATCAAGTGGTGCGCAAATGAAACTTTTGCACCGGTTTGACGTGTATAACCATTTTTATCATTATACAATGAGATACCAACTCCTGAACGATCTAAAACTCTAAAATCAGCATACAAAGATTGGTTTTGAGGCGCATCTTTTATTCCAACCCATTGTGTAAGTCCGTTAAGACGAATTCTAAGGTTATCACCAATACCTGCATAAGCAGGAGAAAGCACAAAAGGGTTATCAGCTAAATACTGAGTAAATACCGGTAGGTTTAGCTCTTGGCTGTAACTTGTTGTTACAGCCATGAGTACTAAGGATAAAAATAATTTTTTCATTGTAATAATTTTTTTAGATAACATAATTTGGGGCTCTAATTTGTTATCTGTATAAAGTGAAATGTCCAACAAACTCTCTATTGTCTTTCTCGTCATTTAGTTTAAGAACATACCAGTAATCACCAGAAGGTAATTCCTCTCCGTTATATCTACCATCCCATTTTTGACCGTAGTGGTATTTCGCAATTACACGACCGTATCTGTCGAAGATTGAGAACTCAA
Source organism: Flavobacterium sp. AK-345 (assembly GCF_058310175.1). Lineage (NCBI taxonomy): Bacteria > Pseudomonadati > Bacteroidota > Flavobacteriia > Flavobacteriales > Flavobacteriaceae > Flavobacterium > Flavobacterium sp. AK-345. The sequence goes on from NZ_JBZEER010000012.1 coordinate 145,348, forward strand.
GGTTGTTGTAAATATTAGTACAACCTGGACCCCAATTGTCATAAACACCATCTCCGTTTGGAGTAAAGTAATTGTCAAGACAAACATCTACATAAATAGCAGGAACGATAAGCTCAAACGTACAACCGTTTTGATCTCTAACTATTACTTTATAATCTCCAGATTTGTAGATTTTGTATTTGTTAGATGATGTAAATGGCTCTCCATTGAAACTGTATTCGTAAGCCGGAGCTCCACCCGAAGCGGTAACAGAAATAATATTCATCTCTTGCTGACCTGTAGCTTTAACAGCACCTAAGGCAGTGTAAGACTTAATAGTAAAGTTAGCCGTTGGCACTTCACAACCATTTGTATGTCTTGCAACTACATAGTGTGTACCCGGAGCAACATTTGTAAAGATGTTACTTGGCTGGTACGTTGCACTTCCGTCAAGAGAGTAGTCAACATCAGCAGGGTTTGTTATGCTTTCATCAACTGTAATTACTACCATGTTTGCTTGCGTATTGTTAACACAGTCGTAAGTTACTTCTGCAGTTGGATTAAGAACTACCGGTAGCGGCATGTTTTCAACAAACTCATTGATACAACCTCCAGCGTCTTTAACATAAACTGTATGAACACCACCTGAAAGATTAGTAAAGTCAAATATTGTCTGACCTACTGCTCCTTGTGTGAATGGCCCGTTTTTAACATCAAGACTTACACTATATGGTCCTGTTCCGCCTTTAACTTCTATGCTAAATGCTCCATCTTTATCGTCTTTACAAACTTCAGGAATCATTGAGTTTGCAACTTCTGTTACAATAAGAGGGTTAGGTTGTGTAATTTCTATATCTTCTTTCCAGTAACAACCATTCTCATCTTGTACAATTATTGTATATAAACCAGCTGCTAATTTATCAAATGTGCTAATGAAATCAAACTGATTTAAATCAGGTGAAATAGCATATTTAATAGTTCCTGTTCCTCCAGTTGTCGTAACAACAATTTTACCATTGTTTTCACCGAAGCAAGTAACATTAGTTGGAACAAATGTTGGTTGTAGAGCAGCTGCTGGCTGAGTAATTTCAGCATTAACAGATGTTTGTTTACAATCTCCACTATCAACTCTTACTCGATAATTTCCTATAATTAGGTTTTCGAATCTTCCGTTATCTTGTGGACCTTGAACAAGAACACCAGCACTAGTTTCTAAAGTATAACTATAGTTACCTAAGCCACCTTTTGCTTCAGCAACAATAACTCCAGTTGCTTCACCAACACATTTTACTACTGCGTTTGTGATATCTAATTCTACTGTTAATGGAACTAAAGGATCTATTTTAATTTCATTAGAAATTGTTGCCACACAACCATTAACGTCTCTTACATAGTATTGGTACGTTCCTACTGGTACTGAGAAAGTAAATGGAGTAGTAAATGCACTATAGTTAGTACCATCGCTACTATAGCTATACGGACCTGAACCACCTGTCGCACTTAATGTAAGTGTTGACAATGTATTACATGTTTGTGATGAAGCCAATACTAAACTTGGTATAACTTCTGTAGGCTCTGTGATATCAATTTCAGTTGATGTTGCAGAACAATTGAATCCGTCTGAAACTGTTATGCTGTATTTTCCAGCTCCTAATCCAGTGAAAACCGGATCAGATTGCGGACCAGAAACAATAACCGGTGTTGCTGACAGGATGTTTAAAGTATACATATAGTTACTTCCTTGTCCGCCAGTTGGAGGGTTAACCGTTATTGTCGCAGACTTATCACCAAAACATGATAATGTTGTAACACTTGGAACCGCACTCACAATAATTAGATCCGGAACTTTTAACGTTACTGTAGTTTGAGCAGGACAACCTTTGCCATCTTTGGCATTAATTGTATATACTCCTGCACCTAATCCAGTAAAGTTACCATCGGTGTTAGAAGCTATTACAACTCCGCCTAACACTAATTCATATGTATAATTATTATCCCAACCACCTGTTGCAAATGCAGAGATTTCTCCATCATTACCAGGAATACAAGTGATATCTGACTTAGTTGTAGCCACTGTCAATTGTACAGAAGGTTGTGCAATACTAAACACTGTTGATACTGTACATTCCGGACTTGCTTTTAACTTAGCAGTAACACTATATGTACCTGCAATTAAATTTGAAACCAGTACTGGACCTGCATCAGTTGTTGTACCTGAAATCGCGTTTGTACCATCTGTAATAGTATAATCGAAAGGTCCGGCTTCATTTGATGGATTAAGTTGATTATCAACGAATGTTAATTCAACGCTTCCATTACTGTCACCAAAACAAACTTCTTTTACAATTGGATTTGCTTTAATCTCAAATGTATTAGGCTCTGCAACATAGTGCGCTTTTTGTATGCTACATCCCGTTGCAGGGTTTGTAACTGTTATAATATAGCTTCCTACCGTTAAACCTGTGAAGTTACCGTTAGTTTTCGTTTGGTTGTAAGCATTATCCGTACCAGTTACATTGTAATTTAACAGAACCGGTGTTCCTCCTGTAGAAGTAACTGAAACTGTTATTTCTTCACTTGAAATACAAGTAATAGCTACATTTGAAACATTAACTACATCTAAACTAATAAATGGATTAACTCTCACTGTTCCTACGCTTGCACCTGAACATCCTGCATCATCTGTAACTTTTACAGAATAGTTACCACCTAAGTAATCTGTTTCTGTAAATACTGACTGAGGACCATTTTGAACTGACACTCCATCTCTGAAGAATTCATAATTATTATAGGTTTTAGATCCACCTGTTACAGTACCTACTGAAACTGTAGCATAGTTAGAAGTATTTGTACCAGTTGCACAACCATATTGAACAAGTACCGGAGCACCTACTGCAATTGGATCGAATTGGTTAATTCTAACATCTTCTGAAGCTTTACAACCTCTACCTGAAGTAACCGTTACAGTATAATCTCCCGCTTCAAGGTTTTCAAAGATAGGACTCTCCTGAGTACCTACTGTTGGCAGACTAACAGGAATTCCTAAAGCAGTAGTTCCCGTTAATTTATACACATAGATTGGGTTATCATTTACACCTGTTTCGTCAATACTAGCTGTAATAGAACCATTATTTCCGCCATTACAAGTTACATCAGTTTTCGCTAATGCAAGTCCTTCAATCTTTGTAGCTGGAGCGACAAATACATTCTCTATAACAACACAATTAGTAACAACATCTCTCACTCTAACCACGTGGTTTCCTGGAGTAACAGTATTGAATTCTGCAGGAGTAGTTGTAACAATAAATCCACCATCTAGAGTATAATTGTAATTTCCTGAACCACCTGTAGCAGTTGCCGTGATAATACCAATATTAGTATTTACACAGTCTGGCAATGCAGTAATAATAGCTTCTAATTGTAATGCTGGTGCAATTGTTACGGCAGCGGTCACAGTTACTTCACATTGATTAGCATCTCTTACTGTAACATCATAATTTCCAGGAGCATTTACTGTAAATGTATTGCTTGATTGGAAACCATTTCCGATACTATATTCATAAGGCGATACACCATTACCTACAGTTACTGTAAACGTATACTCACCTGTCGCAGATGGACATTGACTTGCCACATTTGTAGTAATAGTATTTGGCAACGGATCTAGTACAATTGTAATTGGAATAGATATCGTACAATTTTTAGAATCGATTACGTAAGCTACCCAGTTAAAGCCTTTTGCAGGATCTAGCACAGCATTATTGCTGTTAGAATAATCTGCAGCTGTAACTGTATCTGTATCTAAAATGAATGCATATTTATAATCTGGAGTTCCTCCGGCTGCTACAACAGTAACCTCGGCACCAGTTTTACAATTAGCACGCGTGTTTTTAGTTGCAGTTAATGATAATGCCACTGGTTGACCCACAGTCACTGAAGCAGAAGCTGTACAACCTGTAATATCATCTCTAACCTGAACTGTATATGTTCCTACAGGTAAGTTAGTTAAGGTAACCACTTTACCAACCTGAGTTAAAGTACCCGTTGTTGGACCAGCTGTTAACGTTGCTGTATAAGTACCTGCGAAATTATCTACATCAAATTTCACTGAACCATTTGCCTCTCCGTTACAAACTACATCGTTTATTAACTGACCTGCAGTTGTAATATTGATTAAGGCATCAACAGTATATGTAGCTTCATCTGTACAGCCATTTGCATCTGTAACTTTGAAAATATAAGTTCCAGCTGATAATGAAGTAAAGATTCCGTTTGCAGCACCTGATACATTTGTAATAGCACTTGCTGGAGAAGTGATCGCATAAGTTAGGGTACCAACACCATGACTAACTGTTACAGTAACTGTACTTGTTGTATTTGCCGCTGGTGTACACCAGATTGGTGTTCCGCTTACATTATCAATTGTTGGCGGATCAAGTGGCTGAACAGTTGCGTTTACCGGAACTGCTATTACACAGTTATTAGCATCTTTAACTGATACGGTAACAGGACCTGATACACTTGTTGTGTATGTATTTGAATTACCATAACCACCACCATTAAAACTATATTGATATGGTGCTGTTCCTGTTGTTGTATCAACAGTTACAGTAACTATTGCTGCTTGTGTCGAATTTCCAGTTCCACAACTTAATGGAGTGGTTACTGTAGCCGTTGCAGCTAAAGCAGTTGGCTGTGAAATCGTAACTGGCAATGTGATTGTAATACACTCTTTAGCGTCTTTAACAACGATATTGTGTGCACCAGCCGATAAACCTGTAAAAATATTTGATGCCTGGAATATTCCTCCATCTAATTGATATTGATATGGCGCTAATCCATTTGCGGCAGTAACGATAATACTACCATCTGAACCTCCTGTACAACTAACATCATTTTTAGTAGCTGTTGCTGTTGGAGTTGTTCTTGCTGTAACTTCTACTGAAACTGAAGCTGCCTGACATCCCTGACTATCTGTAACTCTGAAAGTATAAGTTCCAGGAACATTAGTAGTGTAAGGCTGTACCGTTACAGCAGTGTATACACCATTATTATAACTAACTTCAAATGTGTTATAAGTTAACGTTCCCTGAGTAGCTAATAATGTTATGCTTGCATCACCCGCACAAGTATAATCTTGTGTCAGTGTTGCTTTTAATAATAATTGTTGGTTTAGTGTGTAAGGTTTTGAAGTCACACAACCGTTACCATCTCTAATAGAGAAGGTATAAGTTCCTGGTGCATTCAATACAAAATCAGGGCTAGATTGGTAGTTGTTACCAATACTGTACATTGGTGTACCAACATAAGTTCCAGTAATTGTAACTGCAACCGGACCTCCCATATAACAATATGGAGCGGTTGGGTTATCAATAACAGGCGGTGCATCTGTACCAATTGTAAAACTGTAAACAGCCGGACAATTGTTAACATCTAACACATACGCATCCCAAGCTGTAGTTGCAGGGTTTAAAACAACACTTGCAAGAGTGTCATAATCAGCTGCAGTTGGAGTAACTCCGCTTGCAACAAAAGCATATCTGTATCCAGGTGTTCCGCCAGTAGCTAAAACTGTTACTCTTGCACCAAAGTTGCAATTAGCATTTACATTGCTTACCATATTAAGAACAACCGGTGTTGGCTGTGTAACAGCAATAGATGCTGTTGCTTTACAACCTGTTATTGCATCTGTAATTTCAACTGTATAAGTTCCCGGTGCAAGACCTGTTACGTTTACAGTATTTCCTGTTTGAGTTAATGTACCCGTTCCTGCTGTTAAAACTGCAGTATAAGTTCCTGCATAGTTTGCTGCAGTGAATTTAACTGCTCCATTAGCAGATCCGTTACATGTAACATTGCTTACTAGTTCACCTGCAATTGTAATGTTCGTTACAGGTTTTACTATATAAGATTCCTGATCCTTACAACCATTAGCATCTGTAACTTCAAATAAGTAAGTACCATCAGCTAATCCTGTAAATACTCCACTTGTAGCTCCTGTAACATTTGTCGTTGCACTTGCCGGTGAAAGTATCACATAATTTAATGTTCCAACACCATTAGTAGTGGTTATAGTAACCGTACTTGTTGTGTTAGCAGCCGGAGCACAATAAATTGGCGTTCCAGTGATAGTTGTAATCGTTGGTGGATCAAGTGGCTGAACAGTTGCGTTTACCGGAACTGCTATTACACAGTTATTAGCATCTTTAACTGATACGGTAACAGGACCTGATACACTTGTTGTGTATGTATTTGAATTACCATAACCACCACCATTAAAACTATATTGATATGGTGCTGTTCCTGTTGTTGTATCAACAGTTACAGTAACTATTGCTGCTTGTGTCGAATTTCCAGTTCCACAACTTAATGGAGTGGTTACTGTAGCCGTTGCAGCTAAAGCAGTTGGCTGTGAAATCGTAACTGGCAATGTGATTGTAATACACTCTTTAGCGTCTTTAACAACGATATTGTGTGCACCAGCCGATAAACCTGTAAAAATATTTGATGCCTGGAATATTCCTCCATCTAATTGATATTGATATGGCGCTAATCCATTTGCGGCAGTAACGATAATACTACCATCTGAACCTCCTGTACAACTAACATCATTTTTAGTAGCTGTTGCTGTTGGAGTTGTTCTTGCTGTAACTTCTACTGAAACTGAAGCTGCCTGACATCCCTGACTATCTGTAACTCTGAAAGTATAAGTTCCAGGAACATTAGTAGTGTAAGGCTGTACCGTTACAGCAGTGTATACACCATTATTATAACTAACTTCAAATGTGTTATAAGTTAACGTTCCCTGAGTAGCTAATAATGTTATGCTTGCATCACCCGCACAAGTATAATCTTGTGTCAGTGTTGCTTTTAATAATAATTGTTGGTTTAGTGTGTAAGGTTTTGAAGTCACACAACCGTTACCATCTCTAATAGAGAAGGTATAAGTTCCTGGTGCATTCAATACAAAATCAGGGCTAGATTGGTAGTTGTTACCAATACTGTACATTGGTGTACCAACATAAGTTCCAGTAATTGTAACTGCAACCGGACCTCCCATATAACAATATGGAGCGGTTGGGTTATCAATAACAGGCGGTGCATCTGTACCAATTGTAAAACTGTAAACAGCCGGACAATTGTTAACATCTAACACATACGCATCCCAAGCTGTAGTTGCAGGGTTTAAAACAACACTTGCAAGAGTGTCATAATCAGCTGCAGTTGGAGTAACTCCGCTTGCAACAAAAGCATATCTGTATCCAGGTGTTCCGCCAGTAGCTAAAACTGTTACTCTTGCACCAAAGTTGCAATTAGCATTTACATTGCTTACCATATTAAGAACAACCGGTGTTGGCTGTGTAACAGCAATAGATGCTGTTGCTTTACAACCTGTTATTGCATCTGTAATTTCAACTGTATAAGTTCCCGGTGCAAGACCTGTTACGTTTACAGTATTTCCTGTTTGAGTTAATGTACCCGTTCCTGCTGTTAAAACTGCAGTATAAGTTCCTGCATAGTTTGCTGCAGTGAATTTAACTGCTCCATTAGCAGATCCGTTACATGTAACATTGCTTACTAGTTCACCTGCAATTGTAATGTTCGTTACAGGTTTTACTATATAAGATTCCTGATCCTTACAACCATTAGCATCTGTAACTTCAAATAAGTAAGTACCATCAGCTAATCCTGTAAATACTCCACTTGTAGCTCCTGTAACATTTGTCGTTGCACTTGCCGGTGAAAGTATCACATAATTTAATGTTCCAACACCATTAGTAGTGGTTATAGTAACCGTACTTGTTGTGTTAGCAGCCGGAGCACAATAAATTGGCGTTCCAGTGATAGTTGTAATCGTTGGCGGATTCAAAGCAGGAATGTTAACCCCATTTGTTAATGTGAATAGACATCCTTTAGCATCTTTAACTAAAACATCAAAAGTTGTACCTGCAAATACTTCATAAGTATTTGTAGAAGTATAAGTTACTCCATTATCAAAACTATATAAATATGGAGCTGTACCATCAGTAGCTGTTACAGTAACAATTGCTTTTGTCGGAACATTTCCTGTAGCACAAGTTAAAGGAGCTGTTATTGCCGAAGTAGCTGTTAAAGCAACTGGCTGCGTAATAACTATTGGCGCACTTGGATAAAGACAAGATTTAGCATCTCTAACAGTAATAATATATGCATTTCCTGCTGCTACTCCTGTAAATACATTAGATGTCTGGAAAGTTCCACCATCTAATTGATATTGATAAGGACCAACACCTGAAGTAACATTTACTGTAATCGTTCCGTCTCCACCACCAAAACAGCTAACATGTGTTTGAACAGTAGCAAATAATGTAGGCTGAACAGGATCTAAAGTTAAAGTAGCAGTAGCCTGACATGCCGTTGGCAATTTAGCATCGTTTACTCTGAAAACATAATTTCCTAAAACGCTTGTTGAAAGAACATTAGAAGCCATAGTTGTATAACCACCTCCATTTACAGAATATTCGTAAGTGTAAGCTGTGTTATATCCACCTGTAGCAGTCAACGTAATTGTTGCATTTGGTGTAGCTGTACAATCTAATTCTTTAGTTAATGCAACACTTAATTGTAATTGCGGTTTAACTTCATAAGTAGTACTAGCTGTACAACCATTACCATCTTTAATTACTAAGTTATAAATACCCGAAGCATTAAATGTAAAGTTAGGGCTTGTTTGGAAAGTGCTTCCATTTACGCTATAAGTAGCATCACCAACAATTGCCGGATCAACAGTTCCAGAAATTGCAATTGTGAATGGAGTACCATTATAACAAATTGTAGCAGGTGCTGTAATTGTTGGGTCAGCATCTTTATTTAAAGTAACTGAAGCCTGTTTAATACAACCATAAGCATCTTTTACATAAGCAATATAATTTCCTGCATCTCTATTAAATGTGTTGGCACTTGCCCAACCTGCAGTCGCTGCTGTTGGAGCCGGAGCCGAAGCTAATAACAATTGATATGTGTATGGTGCTGTACCATCTTTAGCAATTGCAGTAATAACTCCTGAGTTAGCGTTACAATTTGCATTTTTAGAGACAGAAGCTGTAAGTGACAAGTCAATTGCAGACTGAGTAATATTAAATGGAACTGTAGCAACACTACATCCAGCGTGAGTTGCACCAGCTGTTTCTCTTACCAGAACAAAATAATTACCAAAAGGCAATGGTCCAAGGTTAGAAAGTGTCAAAATTCCACCAGCTGGAACAGAACCTGTTCCGGTAATTCCAGTTGACACTAGTGATTGAGAATTAAATATCTCATAACTTATTGGAGTAACAGATGCATAAGAACTTCCTATTGTAAAAGTTACTTTACCATCTGCACTTCCTCTACAAGTAATATTACTTGCTATTAGAGCATTTGTTGTTAAGGTTGAATTTGTAGGAATCGGAGTTGTAGCCGATTCGAAATAGTAACAACCTGTTACAGAATCATGAACTATGAAAGTATACTTAACACCAGGTATTAAGTTTGGTATTGTTGTTTTTTTACTTCCTACAGCATCTTCATTGTACCAAGGTAAAGTTGTTGGTGCTGTGTAGACCATTCCCGGACCAGTATAGATAGCAAAATGGAATGGACCAGGTCCTGTTATTGTACCTGTTGCAGTAGTATTAATAGCTACAACTGCAGAACCAGGTGAAGAACAATCTGCCGGTGGTGCCGTAACAATGATATCTAAATCGTCTGGTGGCGAAGCAACCAATACGTTTTGTTCAATATTAGTACAACCATTTGCATCTGTAATAATAATTTGATATAAACCGAAATCAACAACTTCAAACACAGCCGTAGCTCCAGTTTGATTTGTAATTTGTTTATTATAACCATTTACTCCTGTTACGTGATAGGTATAATTTGGTGTTCCACCAGTAACCGAATTAATTGTAATCGAACCTAAAGAAACACCTAAAGCACCACAAGTAATTGGAGTAACAGTACGACTAACTACAATTGGAGTTGGTTGTGCTATAGTAATATTGAAAGTATCAGTACATCCTTTTGCATCAGTAACAGTAACTACATAGTTACCTGCTGCTAAGCCAGATGTTTGTGTACCATAATTAACTCCTGTAGTTGTATTTCTAACATTATATACAAATGGAGCTTGTCCTTTTGTATCATCAATTGTAATTGCAATTGCTGCTGTAGCATCTCCATTACAATTGATAAGTGCTGTTTGTACAACGTTTGTAATATCTGGATTAACAGGTGCTGTTATAATAATTGGAGTTGTAGTTTCGAATATACATCCTTTAGCATCAGTAACTCTGAACGTATAACTTCCAGGAGCCATTGTGTTGAAAACGTTAGAAGCCATAGCTGTGTATGCTCCTGCAGCTTCTTTAGATTGGTATGTATAAGGAGTACTTCCTCCATTTGCAGTCAAAGTTACCTGAGCAGCTGTTGGTAATGAACATGTAATGTTTTTGTCTAATACAGCTGTTAAGCCTAATATATTATCAACTGTAACAACATTACTATTTGCTGTACATCCGTTACCGTCTTTAATTCTAACAGTATAAGTTCCTGGTGTCGTAATTACAAACGTATTACCTGTCTGGTAAGAAGCACCATTGTCAATACTATAAGTTAAAGGCGCTACTAAACCTGCTCCCGGAGTTGCAGTAATAGTGTAGCTTCCTACACCAAAACATTGTCCTGTTGCAGAAGCTGTAACAGTAGGAACGATATCTTTAGAAATCGTAATGTCTAATTTGAATGTACAATTGTTAGCATCAATTACATGAACGTCCCAGTTTAAACTAACTGCCGGATCAAGATTTGCTTTATTGTTGTTTGAATATGTTCCTACCGGAGCACCATCCTGAACGAACGAATATCTGTATATTGGTGTTCCTCCAGCTGCTGTAACAGTCACCGCTGAAGTACTAACAGAACAGTTTCCATTTACTGCTGCATAAGTTGCAGATAAAGGAGCTGCAGGTTGATCAATAGTAATCGAAGCAGGAGCTGTACAACCTGTTGCTTCATCAGTAACAACAATTGCATAATTTCCTGCAACTAAATTTGTTAAAGTAACCGTTGTGCTGCTAATTCCTGTTACGGCAATTCCGCCATTAACAGTATAAGAATAGGTAGAAGCAAAACCACCCACAGTTAATCTTATAGATCCTGTGTTACCACCGTTACATAATACATCACTTAATTTACTAGCAACAGCCGTAATTGGAGTAACTGGATTAATTGTATGAGCTTCTGTATAGAAACATCCATTTGCATCAGTAACTTTAAACATGTAAGTTCCTGGAGCAAGATTTGCAAAAGAATTAGATGTTTGTTTAGCAATAATTACAGGAGACGGTGCTATTGTTTCGTATTGTAAAGTTCCAACTCCATTTGTAGCTGTTAATGTAACAGTAGTAGTCGTAGCTGTACAAGTTACCGC
>NZ_JBZEER010000013.1:0-144060 GCF_058310175.1 Flavobacterium sp. AK-345
CAAAAAGTGTTAATTTTGTTAAATTATTGTTTTATAAGTATTTTAAGATTAAAAATTATATAAATTTGGTAATAAGTATTACAATATTTTGTAAAAGAACCCCTATTTATCAACTTAATTTAACAAACCAAAAAACTTATTATGAAAAAAATTAAATCAATTGTAGCCTTGTCATTTATAGCGCTAACGCTGTTTTCTTGTAACAAAGAAGATGAGCAAGTTCAATCTAATCAAGGATCCCTTAAAGTAACACCAGAGGTGTTAAATAAAATTAGTTCACTTTCATTAAATACATCAGATGTTCAGGTGATTAAGAATACTAAATTAGATGGTACTACCGAGGATGCGTTCCTTATAGAAGGAGATATTATCATTACACAAGATCAATTAAACAAAATGGATCTTCATGGTGGTATTACCACAGAACAGTATCGTACTACTAATTTAGTATCTGCTCCAAGAACAATTAGAGTTGTTGGGTTAACAGGGACTGGTACATCAGCGCTGTCAACAAATATGCGGAATGGATTGCAAGCGGCAATCAACAGATACAATAACTTAGGATTATCAATAAACTTTACACTAACCTTTAGTTCAAGTACTTCAGGGGCAAACATTGTTGTAAGAAGACAAACCGGATCTGCCGGTGGAGTAGCAGGTTTCCCTTCAGGAGGGAATCCTTATAATTCAGTTACATTATATTCTGGATTAGATACTTATTCAACAAATGTAAACGCACACGTAGCTGCACACGAAATCGGACACTGTATTGGTTTACGTCATACAGACTGGTTCAGCCGTCAAAGTTGTGGACAAAATTCAAACGAGGGAACAGCTGGCGTTGGAGCAATTCAAATTCCTGGAACACCTTCAGGATACGATTCTACTTCTTACATGTTAGCATGTTTCAGTTCAAGCGTAACAGGGGCTTTCAATTCTAACGACGTTACAGCTCTTAATTATTTATACTAGAAGTTGAATTAGAGTTCTCTTACAAAATATAAGAGGCTGTTTCACAATTGTGAAGCAGCCTCTATTTTTATTGGATGCATTTCCTCATTTTGTATTATTTTTAATTAATAATATAAAGTTTCTTTTAGTTATTCAATTTTCTAATTTCTCCTGAAACTTGTTATTTTTATAGTGCCTGAAACGAAAGGAAAATCTCAGGAAGAACTTCAGAAAACCGTTTTTAGCACAAATAAATAATTTAAACAAAATGAAAAAAGTTATAATTGCAGTATTGATTTTGTCTTTTTTACAGATTCATGCACAGAAAGGTTTTAAACCGCTTTTTGATGGGAAAACCACAAAAGGCTGGCATTCTTATGGTAAAAATTCGGCAGGAGCCGGATGGAAAGTTGAAGATGGAGTCTTGCATTTTGATACTGATACAGCCGCAAATGGACAAGGAGGAGATTTAGTGACAGATGCTGAATTTGGAGACTTTCATTTGAAATTAGATTGGAAAATAGCGCCAAACGGTAACAGCGGTATTATTTTTTATGTTAATGAAGATCCTTCAAAATATCAAAACACATACAGTACAGGTCTCGAAATGCAGGTTTTAGATAATGACGGTCATCCCGACGGAAAAATCACTAAACACCGAGCGGGAGATTTATACGATTTAATTCAAAGTAAATCAGAACCTGTAAAAAAAGTTGGAGAATGGAATACTGCAGAAGTGATAAGCAAAAAAGGAAAACTAACACTAATTCTAAATGGGGTTATAGTAGTTGAGACGGTACTTTGGGATACTAATTTTAATAAATTGATAGAGGGAAGTAAATTTGCAGGATGGTCGGGTTTTGGCACATTCAAAAAAGGAAAAATAGCTTTGCAGGATCACGGAAATAAAGTATGGTTTCGTAATATTATGATAAAAGAATAAGATGTCCAGCATCGATAAAAAAACGGCTCCTCAAGATCCATAGGATGTCAAAGGAACCGTATTTAATATTCTAATTATAAAAGCACGTAAAAAATTGAACCGCTTTGATTCGATTAATTCAATAATATTTTATGTCTGCTTATTTTTCTATCTGAATAATTTGAGACACAATATTACTTTTCATTTGATTTTTTTCATCTGGCTGAGCACCGCCAACGGCAAATTTAACTTTACCTTCATATTGTTGTAAATTCCCTTCGGCAGTAACATAAGACAAATCCTCAGGAGAAAGGGTAAAGGTGATGGTCTTGCTTTCGCCCGGTTTTAAATTAAGACGCTCAAATCCTTTTAGACTTTTGAGTGGTGTTTTTATGTTTGCATTTTGATTGATGATATACAATTGGGCAACTTCTTCACCCTCCATTTTTCCGGTATTGGTTATTTTTACGGAGACCGGAACAGTTTCATTCTTTTTTATTTTAGAAGGAATCGTTAATGGATCATATTTAAAGGAAGTATAGCTCAAGCCATATCCAAAACCATAAAGCGGCGTGCCCTTGAAATAACGATAGGTTTTATTATCCATGCTGTAATCAACAAAAGCTGGCAAGTCTGAATCGCCCTTGTAAAAAGTAACAGGCAGTCTACCCGCCGGATTATAATCTCCAAACAGAATATCAGCGACTGCAGTTCCTGTCGCCTGACCACCGTACCATGCATTCAGTACTGCCGGAATATTTTCTGCTTCCCACGGAATCGCGATCGCACTTCCGGTCATCATCACAAAAACAACTGGTTTTCCTGAAGTTTTTAGTGCTTTCATTAGTCGGGTTTGTACTTCCGGAAGTAGGATAGAGGTACGATCACCGCCTGCGAACCCCGGAAAATTAACTGGCATTTCTTCACCTTCAAGCTGAGGTGATATTCCGCCAACGAAAATAAATGCATCGGCATCTTTATTTCGGTCAGTTAATTTTGCAAAATCAGTTTTTACAAAGTTTCCGGTACGTAAGGCAACGTTTGCTTTTCCTTCTCCTTGCCAATATTCAAGAACTAGCTTATAAACTGTATTTTTTTTGGTAGTTAATTGAAATGTTTTTTCTCCCCATCTGTTTTTTTTCCAGGCGTTTACGACTTCTTTTCCATCAATTAAAAAACGATAACCATCATCAGCGCTGAGTTCGAATGTTATAGAACCGTCTTTGTCTGCAGTAAAGTTTGTGGTGTAACGAGCAGAAAAATGATTTGCCTTAATGTTTTTAACCACAACTTCGCCTTCCTGCCAAAAGTTATTAATTTCAGGTTCAATTCTTATTTCGGTAGGATTTCCTGACAAATCAACATTATCAAAATATTCCGCTTTAAAACCTGCTTTTCTTTCGTAATGGTATTGATTTTTAAGATCCTGGTATACTAATAAAGTGTCATTGGTAAAATTAATTGCCTGTTCATAAACAATTTCTGTACTACTGCCCAGTTTTTCTTTGATGCCATTTAAAACCGTTGTCAATTTGCTCGGAGTTCCGTTGTAATTACCTAATATCGAGATAGCATTATCTGCATTGGGACCAAGAACTACGATCTTTTTTAACTTTTTACTCAGTGGCAATATATCCTTTTCATTGCGTAACAAAACCATTGATTGTCTGGCCATTTTTAAGGCATGCTGGCTATGTTCAGGACTTTCCAAAACAGAAGCCGGCGTCTGTGCATATTTAACCATTGCCACAGGATCAAACATTCCGAGTCTGAAACGGATCATAAAAAGCCTTTTAACCGAAATATCAATTTGTTTCTCACTGATTTTTCCATTCTTTACCGCCTGAACCAAAGCTTTGTACGCATCGGTACCACAGTCAATATCAGTACCGTGAAAAACCGCATCTGCAGAAGCTGATTCGGCATCAGGATGCGTTTTATGATTTTTGAAAAAGTCATCAATTGCCCAGCAATCAGAGGTTACATAGCCATCAAATTTCCATTGGTTACGAAGAATATCAGTCATCAAAATATCACTGGCACAACAAGGCTGCGTTCTAAAAGCATTATAAGCACACATTACGCCCGCCACTTTTGAACCGGTTATTAATTTTTGAAAAGCAGGCAGATAAGTATCCCAAAGTTCATAAGGCGTCACGTCAACATCAAAGGTATGGCGCAATGATTCCGGTCCGCTGTGTACCGCATAATGTTTGGCACAAGCCGCTGCTTTTAAGTATTTAGGATCATCACCCTGAAGTCCTTTTACAAATGAATCACCTAAAATGCTGGTCAAATAGGGATCTTCGCCATAAGTTTCCTGACCGCGTCCCCAACGCGGATCGCGAAAAATATTAATATTGGGCGTCCAATAGGTAAGTCCCAGATAACGCTCGTTGGTTCTGTTTGATTCTAAAGCTTTATTATAAATAGCTCTTCCTTCCAAAGCAGAATAATCGGCCATTTTAAAAAGTGAATTTTTATCGAATGTCGCCGCCATCGCTATTGCCTGAGGATAAACCGTTGTCTTAAAAGGAGTTCTTGCAACGCCGTGTAAGGTTTCGTTCCACCAGTCGTAAGCAATTATTCCCAAACGGGGAATTGCCGGCGATGAATTTAGCATCTGTGATACTTTTTCTTCCAATGTCAAGCGACCTACCAGATCATTTACCCGTTCTTCAAACGTCAGGTTAGGATCCTGAAAAAGAAATTTTCCGGATTTTTCCTGTGCGAAACAAAAAGAAGTTATAAACAGTAGAAATAAATATTTGAATTTTGGAGATCTCATAAGCTTTTTTGTTTTTGGAGTATTAAATATACAGCATTATAATTAGTTTTCAAACAACCGATTGTGTAAAGGAATGACATTTTTTTAAAATAAAAAAATTATGTTTTGTGACATTTTTTTAAAAATGAGATGATATCAGGTAATCAATTAGGTGCTTGTAATATGCAAAATGCTTCCAGAATGTATTAATGTATCATTAAAATAATTACATTTACGATCTTAGTACTTTAATGATGGAAGAACACAGACATGTAACGATATATGATATTGCAGAGAAGCTTAATCTTGCAACATCAACAATTTCAAGAGCTTTAAAAGATCATCATACTATTAGTGATAAGACAATAAAAAAAGTTAAGCAGACAGCTAAGGAAATGGGTTTTGTACCTAACACTTTGGCCGCAGGTTTACGTGGGAATAAATCAAGAACTATTGGTATTTTAATTCCAACAGTAACACAACCATTTTTATCCTCTTTAATTAGTGGTATCGAAATCACAGCTCAAAAATCTGAATATTCAGTTCTTATTATGCAGTCGCATGATTCCTACGAGATGGAGGTTAATTTGGCTAAATCACTATATAGCAATAGGGTAAGCGGTGTTATTTGCTCGCTTGCGATGGAAACAAAAGATACTTCTCATTTTAAACAATTTTCCAATAATAACATTCCGCTTGTATTTGTAGACAGGGTTCCCAGAGATTATGATACTTTCAGAGTTGTCATCAATAATTATCTCGCAGGTTATAAAGCAACAAAACATCTCATTGAACAAGGCTGTAAAAGAATCGCGCATTTAACTGCCGGATCAGAATTTGGTACACTTTATAATGAGCGAAAAAGGGGATATATGGATGCTTTAATAGAGCACGAACTTCCTGTTGACGAAAAGCTGATTATAAACCTGAAAGAAATGACGTATGAAGACGGCGTAAAAGCTTGTAATCAATTATTTGATTTAAAAATCCGTCCTGATGGTCTTTTTGCGCCTGGGGATATTCTTGCCGTAAGTGCAGTGCAGACAGCAAAAAAGCGTGGAATTAAAATACCTGAAGAGTTTGCAGTAATTGGTTTTAACGACGATCCAATCTCTAAAATTATTGAACCAAACATTTCTACCATAACGCATCCGGCCGAAAAAATGGGCAAAGCCGCAGCCGAACTCATTATTAAAAATCTAAAATCGGTTAAGGAAGAAGATGCTAAAGAAATTACATTTTTAAATACACAAGTCCTTATACGTGAATCTTCTAAGAGAATTTAGATTCTCTTTTTTTACTATTTTATAAACCTGTTAATTTCAATATTGATGGGTTTTTTTATGTCGAATTCTTTCATAATTCTTCTTGCTAAGGATCTCATTTTCTATTTTTAAAAAGCTAATCAGAATTAAAAAAATCAATTTTTATTTTTTTATTCCCATATTTTTGTATTTTAGCACAACCGATTGCAAATGGCTTATTTTTTCTAAAACTATATTTTTTTAGCACTTTTTTTGCTAAATAATATGATTTTGAATAGAATTACTGATTTGCATTTTAAATTTAAATTGATAGAAAAGCAAAATGACATATATTAAAAAAACTTTTTTCAAATCTATTTTACTGTTTTTTGTAGTTTGCTGGTCTTCATCAGCTCAAAAAGATTACAAATTATGGCTGCAATACAATAAAGTTGATAACGATAATTTAAAAACAGAATATCTTTCTACTATTCAGGACATTGTTGCTTTGGGAAAATCGGAAACTGCAAAAATTGCCTTTACAGAACTGCAATCCGGTTTGGATGAAATGTTGGGAAAGAAATTTGAAAATAAATCAGCAATTTCGGGAGATCATAATATTATAATAAGTTCAAAAGAATTTCTAACTTCTGAAATTCAAAAGGAAATCGGGAATTTTGATCAAATAAATGACGAAGGTTTTATTATTAAATCTATTTCCATAAAAAATAAAAACCACCTTGTCATTACAGGTAAAACAGATGTTGGCGTTTTATATGGTGTTTATAGTTTTCTAAGATTAATGCAAACCAATAAGTCTATTCAAAATTTAAATATTGCTGATGCACCAAAAACAAACATCAGAATATTAAATCACTGGGATAATCTTGACCGAACTGTAGAGCGCGGTTACGCCGGATTTTCGTTATGGAACTGGCAAAAACTGCCTGATTTTATCGATCAGCGTTATATTGATTACGCGCGTGCAAATGCCTCAATCGGAATTAATGGAACGGTTTTGACGAATGTAAATGCAAATGCTTTAATCCTGACACCGCAATATTTAGAAAAAGTAGAAGCTTTGGCCAACGTTTTCAGACCGTACGGAATAAAAGTGTATTTAACAGCACGATTTTCAGCACCAATCGAAATTGGAGGTTTAAAAACAGCCGATCCAAAAGATGCCCAAGTCATTAATTGGTGGAAAAATAAAGCCAAAGAAATTTATAAAAGAATTCCCGATTTTGGCGGATTTCTGGTAAAAGCAAATTCAGAAGGTCAACCGGGACCGCAAAATTATAACAGAGATCACGTCGATGGAGCCAATATGCTGGCCGATGCCGTTGCGCCTTTTGGAGGTGTCATTATGTGGCGTGCTTTTGTCTATTCTGAACATGATGCAAACGACAGAGCCAAACAAGCTTATACCGAATTTGTGCCTTACGACGGAAAATTTAAAGACAATGTAATTGTTCAGGTAAAAAACGGAGCGATTGATTTTCAGCCTCGTGAACCTTTTCATCCCATGTTTGGTGCGATGCCAAAAACACCTTTGATGATGGAATTTCAAATCACACAGGAATATCTGGGTTTTAGTACGCATTTGGTTTTTCTGCCAAAATTATTTCAGGAAGTTTTAGAATCAGATACCTATCAAAAAGGAAAAGGAACAACCGTTGCCAAAGTTATTGATGGATCTCTAAACAAAACAAAACTGACCGGAATTGCAGGTGTTTCCAACATCGGAAATGATCTAAACTGGACTGGGCATCCTTTTGCGCAGGCAAATTGGTACGGCTTTGGAAGACTGGCATGGAATCCTTATTTAGATTCAGAAACCATTGCCGATGAGTGGCTTCGATGTACATTTTCAAACGATGAAAATTTCATAAAACCAGTTAAACAAATGATGATGCAATCGCGCGAAGCTGTTGTAAATTATATGACACCGCTTGGTTTGCATCACATTATGGATACGGGGCATCATTACGGTCCGGGTCCGTGGGTTTCAAACTTGTCACGACCAGAATGGAATCCCGTTTATTATCATAAAGCAGATAAAAACGGAATTGGTTTCGACCGATCAAAAACCGGAACAAACGCCACAGCGCAATACGCCCCCGAAGTGGAGAAAATGTTTGATAATCTCGAAACTTGTCCGGAAAAAAATTTGTTATGGTTTCATCACGTTTCCTGGGATTATAAATTGAAAAACGGACAAACGCTATGGAACGGTTTGGCGTTGAAATATCAGGAAGGCGTAAATCAGGTTGCAGCAATGCAAAATATCTGGAATAAAACACAGAAATATGTTGATGATGAACGTTTTAAAGAAGTGCAGATGTTATTAGAAATTCAGCACAAAGAAGCAAAATGGTGGCGGGATGCGTGTCTGCTGTATTTTCAACAATATTCAAAAAAGGAATTACCTTTAGGCGTCGAAAAACCAACACAGTCTCTGGACTATTTTAAATCATTAAAATTTCCTTTTGCACCGGGAAATTAATATTCAAATTAAAAAATATGAGCACAAAAACAGCAATTGTAACCGGAGGAAATTCGGGTTTGGGTTTTGCAACAGCAAAGAAATTATGCGATAACGGCATTAAAACCTATATAATTGGAAGATCAAAAGAAAAAACAGAAGATGCCTGTAAGGAAATTGGCGAAAATGCCATTCCGGTTATTTATGATTTAAATGATTTGGGCGGAATTCCGGAAATGATTGAAAAACTGACCAAAGAAAGCCCAATTGATATTTTGGTAAACAACGCCGGAATTAATCTGAAAAAAGAATTTACAGATGTTACCGATGAAGATTTTCTATCTGTAATTCACACCAATCTTTTGAGCGTTTTTGCTGTGAGTAAGCCCGTTGTAAAAAACATGAAAGAAAATAATGGCGGAAGCATCGTTAATATCAGTTCGATGGCATCGCAATATGGGATTCCAAAAGTAATAGCCTATTCGGCAAGTAAAGGTGCAATCGAATCGATGACCAGAGCCATGGCGGTAGAATTGGCACCGTTTGGTATTCGCGTCAATTGCATCGCGCCGGGATTTATAAAAACAAAAATGTCTTCGGCAGCACTTGATAATGATCCCGAAAGAAAAAATAAAGTCTTGGGAAGAACGCCAATGGGCTTTTTAGGAGAACCATCAGACATTGCAGATGCCGTTTATTATTTGGCATTAAGCGAATCAAAATACACAACCGGAACTGTTTTGCCTGTTGATGGTGGAAATAGTATTGGGTTTTAAGAACCTATGAAATTGCTCGCAAAGTCGCCAAGTTATTTAAAATAAAGCTTTTAAAAAAAACTTTGCAACTCTGCGACTTTGCGAGATTAAAAAAAATACTCAATATGATAAAAATGCAGCAAACAATGCGTTGGTTTGGACCAAATGACAGCGTAAGTTTATTAGATATAAAACAAGCCGGAGCAACCGGAATTGTAACCGCTTTGCATCAAATTCCCGTTGGCGAGATCTGGACGGTTGAAGATATTAAAGAAAGACAGCAAATTATAAGAAACGCAAATTTAGATTGGGCAGTTGTTGAAAGTTTGCCGGTTCATGAAGAAATAAAACGCGCGACCGGAAATTATCTGCAATACATTGAAAATTATAAAATAAGCATCAAAAACTTAGCAGATTGCGGTATTAAAATCATCACGTATAATTTCATGCCAATTTTGGACTGGGTTCGAACAGAGCACAATTTTATTAATAAAGATGGGAGCAAGGCACTTTTATACAATCAGGAAGCTTTTATTTATTTTGATGTTTTTTTGCTAAAAAGACCCAATGCCGAAAATGATTATTCCGATAAGGAAAAAGAAAACGCATTACAGTTTGGGAATAAACTTTCTGAAGATGAGAAAGCCTTACTTTTTAAGAATGTTTTATTGGGATTACCGGGAAGTAAAATCAATTTTACAGCAGAACAAATCCTCTCTTTATTAGATAATTATGCCAATATTGATAATCAAAAACTAAGAGAAAACCTGATTTATTTTTTATCAGAAGTTACTCCTGTTGCTGAAATGCATGATGCTAAATTAGCCATTCATCCTGATGATCCGCCGTTTTCGGTTTTGGGATTGCCCAGAATTGTTTCTACCGAAGAAGATATTAAAGCCATTTTGAATGCCGTTCCTTTTAATTCGAATGGATTGTGTTTTTGTACAGGTTCTTTGGGAGCAGATCCGAAAAATAATCTGGAGAGAATTATCGATGATTTCGGAGACAGGATTCACTTTTTGCATCTTCGAAATACCTTCCGCGAAAGCGAAACTATTTTCAGAGAATCAGAACATTTAAACGGTGATACCAAAATGGAAAGGATAGTCGAGAAAATTTTACTGCTAATGAATTCCACAAAAATAAGTCTGCCCATGCGTCCCGATCATGGGTTTCTGCATGAAGTGGATAAAGACAAGGAAACATATCCCGGCTATTCCTTAACAGGAAGATTAAAAGGTCTTGCTGAGTTAAGAGGATTAGAAATGGGTATTGCATATAAGCTCAAAGAATTGGCGTAAGCCATGATTGAAGGAGGTAAGAATTGAGAAGAAAGAGTTTAGAAAATAGAATAAAGAAATACAAACAACTAAGTACTAGCAACTAAGTACTAACTACTAACCCTAAAACCACATAAAATGAGATTACTTAACCGCTCTCTACTGCTTTTGTCTGTTGTAGTTTTAAACAGCTGTAATGCACAAAAAGAAAAAGAAGTTGTTTCTTTAAAAGACAGCTATAAAAATGATTTTTATATTGGAACTGCCCTGAGCGCCGATCAGATTGAAGAAAAAAACGCTAGCGAAGATTCCTTAATCGAAAGAGAATTTAATGCGATTACAGCAGAAAATATCATGAAATCGATGTTTATTCATCCACAAAAAGACAAATACGACTTTGCTCTTACGGATAAATTTATCGCTTACGGTGAAAAAAATAAAATGTTTATTCACGGTCATACTTTAATCTGGCACAGTCAGTTGGCGCCATGGATGCAAAAAATTAAGGACAGCATAGAAATGAAAGCTTTCATGAAAGATCATATCACGACAATTGTTTCTAAGTACAAAGGCAGGATAGATTCGTGGGATGTAGTAAATGAAGCTTTAAACGAAGACGGAACTTTAAGAAAATCAATTTTTCTGGACAAACTTGGAGAGCAATATCTTGTAGACGCTTTTAAATTGGCTGCCGCTGCAGATCCTAAAGTTGATTTGTATTACAATGATTATAATAATGAAGAACCAGCAAAAAGAGCAGGAAATATTGCCTTAATTAAAAAAATCAAGGCAGGCGGAGGGAAAATTGATGGAGTAGGGATTCAGGCACATTGGAAATTGGGTTATCCATCATTAGAAGAAATTGAAAAAAGTATTTTAGAATATTCTGCCCTTGGTATCAAGGTTGCTTTTACAGAACTTGATATTTCGGTTTTACCAAATCCAAAGGATTTTAGCGGTGCGGATGTAAACCAAAAATTTGAAGGAGATCCTAAAATGAATCCATATCCTAAAACACTTCCGGATTCTGTGCAGGTTAAACTGGCGGAACGTTATGCTTCGATTTTTAAATTATTTTTAAAACATAAAGACAAAATTAGCCGCGTTACGTTTTGGGGCGTTCACGATGGACAATCCTGGTTAAACGACTGGCCTATAAAAGGTAGGACAAATTACCCATTGTTATTTGATAGAGACTTAAAGCCCAAAAAAGCGTACAACAGCGTAATCCAATTAAAAGAAATAAAACAATAAAATTTTCTCGTAAAAAAAACTTTTTTTTGCGAAGTACACAACCGAATGCGTATTTTGTTTGATTTAATGAAATAATTAAATACGCACTTGCGAATTCTGTTTTTTTATATAATTTTACACAACCGATTGTTTTAAGAAATTTATCATTTTGAGGAACGAGAAATCATATAATGTAGTCATGTAGTGCGTCGCTCTCTGTATGTTATTTTTGTTTCTCGAAATGATAAAAAATAGATACCTTTTCAGGAATCAACTAACTAAAAAAATAACCACACCAAGAATGAATTACATTTCACAAAAATTATCCATTAAAGAAAAAATCGGCTACAGTTTAGGTGACCTCGCGGCAAATTTGGTTTTCCAGACCCTGATGACGTATCTCGCTTATTTTTATACAGATATCTACGGCTTATCGCCAACAGATTCTTCTATAATTATGCTAGTCGTGGGTTTAATTGCGGCTTTTGTTTTCAACCCGATTATTGGTGTTTTGGCAGACAGAACACGCACAAAATGGGGAAAATTCAGACCCTGGATTTTGATAACTGCAATTCCGCTTGGTGCGATTGCCTTACTGGCTTTTACAACGCCCAATTTCTCTTACCACGGAAAAGTAATTTATGCCGTTGTTACTTATACTTTATTATTGCTTTTTTATGCGAGTAATAATTTGCCTTATTCTGCTTTAAGCGGTGTTATTACAGGCGATATGGGCGAAAGAAACAGCATGTCGGCGTATCGTTTTGTGGCCGTAATGTTTGCGCAATTCTTCGTTCAGGTTTTTATGTTGGGCATCATCAAAAGTGCCGGAAATGGAGACAAAGCCGTTGGTATCGAAAAGGTAATGACCGTTTTGGCAATCATTGGAACCATCATGTTGTTAATCACATTTTTAACTACAAAAGAACGTATTATTCCAAAACCGGAACAAAAATCAAGCATCAAAGAAGATTTAAGCGATTTGATGAAAAACAAACCGTGGGTTATTATGCTAAGTCTTACTACATTGGTATTCATAACTTTGGCAATGAAAGGCGGTTCTTATGTATATTATTTTGAAAATTATGTAGACAAAGACCAGTTAGCAATTTTCATCCAGCCTATTTTGGATGTTTTATCTACATTAAAATTGAATTATTTTGGAAGTGATCCTGTTTCTGCCGGTTTCGGATTGTTTAATGCGGGCGGAATTATCTTCATGATTGTTGGAATAACTTTATCTAAAAGTCTGGCTGATAAATACGGAAAACGAAATATTTTCGGATTGTTTTTATTCATTTCGACCCTATTTATTATTGCATTTTATTTCTTTCCGGCAAACGCCATCAGCTTTATGTTTTTCTCACAAATACTGCACGGATTTTTCTACGGAATAACGATTCCGCTTTTGTGGGCGATGATTGCAGATGTTGCCGATTATTCAGAATGGCTGAATAACCGTCGCGCAACTGCTATTATTTTCTCGGCGATGATGGTGGGTTTAAAAGCCGGATTGAGTATTGGTGGGGCTTTAACCACTTCGTTTTTAGGCTTTTTTGATTATGTGCCAAATGCTTCGGGTCAAACCGCGATTGCTATAAACGGAATCAAATTATTGGTGAGTATTTTTCCTGCGATACCTTTTTTAATTGGTGTTGCGCTATTATTTTTCTATAAAATCGATAAAAATATGGAAATGCAGATTGAATCTGATTTAAAAGAAAGAAGAACTTAATTATTTTATAAAACAAAAACGACTATGCCTGAAGATAGTACTGAACAAATTAATTTCGAGCAAATTAATAAAAAAGCCATTTCGCAGCCTTTGGTTTCGCATATTTATACCGCAGATCCGTCGGCGCATGTTTTTAATGGTAAAATTTATATTTATCCGTCGCATGATATTGATGCCGGGATTCCGTTTAACGATAATGGCGACCATTTTGGAATGGAAGATTACCATGTTTTTTCGATGGAAAACATTAATGCAGAAACAGTTGATAACGGAGTTGCGCTTCATGTTGATGATGTAGCCTGGGCCGAAAAACAAATGTGGGCACCGGATGCTGCCTGTAAAAACGGAAAGTTTTACTTGTATTTTCCGGCGAAACGTGCCAACGGAATTTTTCAGATTGGCGTGGCGATAAGTGATTCACCAGTTGGACCATTTTTGCCTGAACCAGAAGCTATTAAAGGAAGTTATAGTATTGATCCTGCCGTTTTTGAAGATACAGACGGAAAATTTTATATCTATTTTGGCGGAATTTGGGGTGGACAGCTTCAAAAATACCGAAACAATACCTACGATTTAGATCAGGAAGAACCTCTTGGAAATGAACCTGCTTTAGGACCAATTGTGGCTTTGCTTACAGACGATATGTTAGAGTTTGCAGAAGAACCAAAAGAGATTAAAATCCTTGATGAAAACGGAGAAATTTTATTAGCCGGAGACAACGACCGACGTTTTTTTGAAGCTTCCTGGGTGCATAAATACAACGACAAATATTATTTTTCGTATTCAACAGGCGATACGCATTTTATTTGTTACGCGATTGGAGACAGTCCGTATGGGCCGTTTACGTATCAGGGGCGCATTTTGAATCCGGTTGTGGGCTGGACATCGCACCATTCTATCTGTAAAGTTGAGGATGATTGGTATTTGTTTTACCACGATTCGAGTTTATCAAAAGGCGTAACGCATTTGCGAAGTATGAAAGTAACTAAAATTGATTATCTTGAAGATGGTTCAATTATTACAATAGATCCGTACGGCATCAGAAGATCAGGAGATTAAGGAAAAGAAAAGTAATATGTTTAAATTTTATTTTCTATGAAAAAGGGAGATGAAAATGTTAGAAAAATCGCCAGACAATATATTACAAACAAAATAGAAATTGATTGTGTCATATTCAATTTTGAAAACAACAGTCTTAAAGTTTTATTGGTAAAACAACAAGACAATGAAGGAGTTATAACGTGGGGACTGGCGAATGATTACATCAAAAAAGGGGAAACAATTTTGAGTACAGCCCATAATATTTTGAAAAATTACATTAACGGCGATCAATTTTTCTTAGAGCAATTAAAGGCATTTAGTTATCAGTCAGACTCTTCGTTGCAGGAAGATATTTCGATCGCATATTATGCTTTGGTAAAACGCGATAACAGCAAAGATGATTTGTTTAATGCAGATGTTAAATGGATTGGTATTAATGAAATTATCGGTTTAAATGATAAACACAAAGTAATATTAGATTTTAGCTTAAAAGAATTACGCAAAAATATCTGCAAAAGCGCGGTTGGTTTTAATTTATTGCCGGAGAAATTTACCCTTTTGCAGGTTATCAATTTGTATGAAGAAATTTTAGGAATCGAGATTAATAAATCAAATTTTAGAAGAAAGTTATTGCAGACAGGAATTGTACATGACTCGAATGAAAAGGAAGAAGATGTTTCGCACAGAGCTGCAAGGTTTTACAGTTTGAATTTGCAAAATCAGGAATTGTTATCACAGAGAGAAATAAATTTTAATTTTTAAGGAAGTGTTTTGTCTGGTCTTGATTACGGTTGCGTGAGGGATAGTAGCGGAAAGCCCACAGCCTGACGAAGGAAGTGCGAGGACTTGCAGCGGATAGCCCGACCCGGAGGGACACGCCCAAATTATTTTTATTGTTTAGATAATAATTTAGAGAATATCAATAAGAATTTGAATAGTCCCAACGGGACGTCATATTTATAGAATTGATGTTTTAATGTAATGAAACCCCAGCGGGGTGGCATCTCTAGGTACGTAATATCGCTCCTATGGAGCTTTAAAATGATTGCGATAATTTTTAGCTATAAATATTGCGCTCCGCTGGAGCTTTTTACATTGTGGAGATTTCATTCATAAATGCTAAGTTTTAAAGAGCTTTGAAAAGTTAACAATTTACAGTAAAAAAGTATTTTTTATAAAGATCAAATAAACTACTTTAGCATACCAGAACAGAACGGAACAGTATGCTAAAAGACGAACAGGAAAAATTTGTATTTGTTATCAATCACGATAGTGATGTTCCGAAATACCAGCAGTTGGTAAACGGAATTAATAATGCTATTGCGGAGAATATTTTACAAAAGGGAGATTTGCTTCCGTCTGTAAATGCGATTTGTAAAGAAAATCAGTTGTCGAGAGATACGGTTTTTAAAGCATATTCAATTTTAAAAGATCAGAATGTCATTGATTCTGTGCCGAATAAAGGCTATTATGTTTCGGGAGAAACCAGAAAAGTGCTTTTGGTTTTAGACACATTTAAGGCGTATAAAGAGGTTTTGTATCATTCGTTTGTCAATAATTTGCCGGATAATGTGATTACCGATGTACAGTTTCATCATTATAATATAGATGTTTTTAAAACGATCATCAATAATAGTGTTGGGAAATATTATAAATACGTGGTGATGAATTTTGATCATAAAGAAGTAGCACCAACATTATCAGCTATTTCGAATGATAAATTGCTTTTGATTGATTGGAATATTCATTCGAAAAAAGAAAATAATTATGTTTTTCAGGATTTTGGAAAAGCGTTTTATAGTTCATTGAAAGAAGCCGTTGATTTGTTTAAAAAGTATAAAAGCATTCATTTTATTTATCCGGATTATACAAATCATCCCAAAGAAACCGTACAGTTTTTTAAGAAATTTTGCACCGATTTTAATTTTAAAAATGAAATTATTACCGATGCCAAAAAGTTTAATATCGAAAAAGGAATTGCGTATATCAGCATAAGCGACAGGATTTTAGGTCACTTTTTAGAACAATGCAAAGAGAAGGATTTGGAGCCTGGAGAAGATGTTGGTTTTTTATCGTATAACGAAACGCCAATGAAAAAATTTATATACAAAGGAATTTCGGTCGTATCGACTGATTTTAAGGAAATAGGAACAAAAGCGGCCGCATTTATTACGCATGATGAAGTGATGCAGAGTTATGTACCAACAAATTTAATATTAAGAGAATCATTATAAGTTATGTATTATATAGGATATGATATTGGAAGTTCGTCTGTAAAAGTAGCTTTGGTTGAAGCTGAAACAGGGAAAAAAATAATCGTTTTGAATGAACCTCAAAACGAAATGGAAATTGTCGCCCTTCATTCTGACTGGGCAGAGCAAGATCCGGAAATTTGGTGGCAGCACATTTGTACAGCCACAAAAAGAGCCATTCGTGAGGCGAATATCGAAGCTTCGAAAATTACGGGCGTTGGTATTTCGTACCAAATGCACGGATTGGTTATTGTGGACAAAGAAGGAAATGCGCTTCGAAACTCAATTATTTGGTGCGACAGCCGTGCGGTGGAAATTGGTAATGAGGCTTTCGCCGAAATTGGAGAACAAAAATGTATGGAGCATTTATTGAATTCTCCGGGAAATTTTACGGCTTCGAAACTAAAATGGGTCAAAGAAAACGAACCTGAAATCTACAGCAAAATTTACAAATACATGCTTCCGGGCGATTATATTGCTTTGAAACTTACAGGAGAAATTACCACTACAAAAAATGGTTTGTCTGAAGGAATGCTTTGGGATTATAAAGAAAACAAAGTAGCAAACTGGCTTTTGGATTATTACGGAATCGATCAATCATTAACTCCGGATATTGTAGAGAATTTCACGAATCAGGGAATTTTAAACGAAAAAGGAGCGAAAGAAGCTGGGCTTCCTGTTGGGATTCCGGTGGTTTACAGAGCGGGAGATCAGCCGAATAATGCCTTGGCTTTGAATGTTTTGAATCCGGGAGAAGTCGCTGCTACGGGCGGAACTTCGGGCGTTTTTTATGCTGTTAGCGAAATGTCTTCGGGAAAAAGCACACGTGTAAACAATTTTGTGCATGTTAATTACGAAGAAAAAACACCAAGAGTCGGAAAACTTTTAAACATAAACGGAGCCGGAATTCAGTATCGCTGGCTTCGTAATAATATGGGCGACGAAACCTACGAATCGATGAACCGAAAAGCTTCAAAAATTGATGTTGGTTCTGATGGCGTTGTCGTGATTCCGTTTGGAAATGGCGCAGAGCGTATGTTCAACAATAAAAACATCGGAACACACTTTTTAAATCTCAACTTGAATATTCACAATAGCGCACATTTGTTCAGAGCTTCTCTTGAAGGAATTGCTTTTTCATTCGTGTACGGAATGGAATGTTTAAAGGATGATAATGCGACGATAAATGTAATTAGAGCCGGAAATGATAATTTGTTCCGTTCGGAGATTTTTTCGAATACTGTAGCAACTTTAATCGGGCACGAAATTGAAATTTACAATACAACCGGCGCAGTAGGAGCGGCGAGAGCAGTGGGTTTAAAAGATGGTGATTACAATAAATTTGGTTCGAGCATTACAACCAACGATCACGTAATGACCTTTTTACCACTAAAAAATGCAGAACCGTATGCAAAGGCTTATGCAAAATGGAAACAGGAATTAGAATTAATATTAACACATAAAAAATAAAGAAATGGTAGTTTTAGGCAATAAAGAATATTACAAAGGCATAGGCCAGATAAAATTTGAAGGCAAGGAATCTGATAATCCGTTAGCATTTAAATATTACAATCCGGAACAGGTTGTGGCGGGAAAAACAATGCGCGAGCACTTTAGATTTGCGATTGCGTACTGGCACACGTTCTGCGGACAAGGAAGTGACCCGTTTGGACCGGGAACGCAGAAATTTGCGTGGGATCAATCATCAGATCCAATTCAGGCGGCAAAAGATAAAGCGGATGCTGCGTTTGAATTTATCAGTAAAATGGGATTTGATTATTTCTGTTTTCACGATTATGATTTGATTGCTGAAGGACCAACTTTTGCAGAATCAGAAAAACGTTTGGCAACGATTACAGAATATTTAAAACAGAAAAAAGCAGAATCAGGAATTAAATTGCTTTGGGGAACTTCAAACTGTTTCTCAAATCCAAGATTTATGAACGGAGCAGCTACAAATCCAGACTTTAATGTAGTGGCAAGAGCAGGCGGACAAGTAAAATTAGCGCTTGACGCAACAATTGCTTTAGACGGAGAAAACTACGTATTCTGGGGCGGAAGAGAAGGTTATATGTCTCTTTTGAATACGGATATGGGAAGAGAATTAGACCATATGGCACAGTTTTTAACGATGTCAAGAGATTATGCAAGATCACAAGGTTTTAAAGGAACTTTCTTTATAGAGCCAAAACCTATGGAGCCATCAAAACACCAATACGATTTTGATTCGGCTACAGCGATAGGATTTTTAAAAGAATATGGTTTAGATAAAGATTTCAAAATCAACATTGAAGTAAACCACGCAACTTTGGCACAACATACTTTTCAACATGAATTGGAAGTGGCTGCAAAAGCAGGAATGTTAGGAAGTATTGATGCTAATAGAGGTGATTACCAAAATGGCTGGGATACAGATCAATTTCCAAACAACATTCAGGAAACGACTGAAGCGATGCTTGTTTTCTTAAAAGCTGGCGGATTACAAGGCGGTGGTGTAAACTTCGATGCCAAAATCAGAAGAAATTCTACTGATCTTGAAGATGTTTTCTTAGCTCACATTGGTGGTGCCGATACTTTTGCAAGAGCTTTATTAACTGCAGACAAAATTATTACTTCTTCTCCATACGAAAAATTACGAAAAGAAAGATATAGCTCTTTCGATTCTGGAAAAGGAAAAGATTTTGCTGATGGAAAATTAAACCTTAAAGATTTGTATGACATCGCGAACCAAAATGGTGAATTGTCATTGCAAAGCGGTAAACAAGAATTGTTTGAAAACATTATCAATCAATATATATAATTAAAGTGATAGTTGTAGAGGGTTAAAAACTGAAATAACTATTTTGATAACTATTTTGTGTATAATCTTTGTCAAAGTTTAAAACTTTGACAAAGATGTACGCAATAACTAACCAAATTAAAACCAAAAAAAATGAAATTTTTTATTGACACAGCCAATTTACAAGACATCAAAGAAGCGCAGGAAATGGGCGTTCTGGATGGTGTAACGACAAATCCTTCGTTGATGGCGAAAGAAGGAATTACAGGAAAAGATAATATTTTAAAACATTACCTGGACATTTGCAATATTGTAGATGGCGATGTTTCTGCAGAAGTTGTTTCGACAGATTTTGACGGAATGGTAAGAGAAGGTGAGGAACTTGCCAAACTTCATCCGCAAATTGTGGTTAAGTTACCAATGATAGGCGATGGCGTAAAAGCATGCAAGTATTTTTCATCAAAAGGAATCAAAACCAATGTTACTTTAGTGTTTTCTGCGGGACAGGCGTTACTGGCAGCAAAAGCAGGCGCTACCTATGTTTCTCCGTTTTTAGGAAGGCTAGATGATATTTCTACAGACGGAATGCATTTAATTGAAGAGATACGAGAAATTTATGATAACTATGAATACAAAACTCAGATTCTC
Organism: Flavobacterium sp. AK-345; assembly: GCF_058310175.1. NCBI lineage: Bacteria > Pseudomonadati > Bacteroidota > Flavobacteriia > Flavobacteriales > Flavobacteriaceae > Flavobacterium > Flavobacterium sp. AK-345. The sequence goes on from NZ_JBZEER010000013.1 coordinate 20,096, forward strand.
TCGGCTTCGATCAGACATACAATGCATATTGTAAATTGTGCAAAAGTAGGATCGGATGTTATGACGGGTCCGCTTTCTGCTATTAAAGGATTACTTAAACATCCTTTAACAGATATTGGATTGAACCAATTTATTGAAGACGCTAAAAAAATGAAATTATAATATTCTTACTGCCAGTTTAGTACGTCAATTTTTACTGATTTTACTGAATTTCAATTTTTAGAAAAGCTCCTTTTGAATTTAATTCGAAAGGAGCTTTTTTTAATTTTATAACAACCGATTGCCTCTTTTGTTGTTTTGATTTCTTTTTGAAGCTAAATAATTAATGATTAAGAGTAAATACACCAATCTACACTCCTTTGTTTTTGTTTTTTAACAATATTTTTACTTTAAAAAACACTTATTTTTAAGTAAAGACAGGCTCGTTTTTACTTTTTTTATTTTTTATGTTTTTTTTAACTAAATGGAAATTATGTAGCAATATTGTCAAAATTAGCAGCAAAAATAATTCTAATAATGAATATTACACACTGTTTTAGTCTTAAAATTACTTAGAATGTTTTTTAAAGTGTCTTTTTTTATAAATTATTTAAAAAAATAACAAACAACCGATTGTGTATTAATTGCTTTTCTTTATATTTGTTATAAGTACACTTATTAACTAAACCAATCAAATTTTAACTATCTAAATCAATTTTTATGACTAACTCTTTTGTTACAAGTAAAGCAAAGCATCTAAAATGTTTTTGTTTTTTGATCTTAATGTTTGCGTTTTCACTCCATTCGAGTGCGCAGACAAAAGTTACCGGAATCGTATCAGATGCAAATGGTCCAATTCCGGGGGCTAATGTAAATTTAAAAGGAACTAAAACTGGTGTAAGTACTGGTTTTGACGGTACTTATACTATCGATGTCCCATCCAATGGTATTCTTGTTTTCAGTTTTATAGGTTTAAGAAACAAAGAAGTAGCTGTAAACGGACAAAGCAAAATTAATGTAAGTCTTGAAGAAGATTCTGCTCAATTAAAAGAAGTAGTTGTTATCGGGTACGGAACGCAAAGGAAAGAAGCTGTAACGGGATCTGTAGCTTCTATTGGAGGCGGTGAATTAAATCAAGTTGCTTCTGCCAACGTAACCCAGGCTTTACAAGGAAGACTTGCCGGTGTTGACTTAACTCAAACTTCGACCAAACCGGGAGCAGCAATGCAGATACGCATACGCGGAACAAGATCTTTAACGGGGAGCAATGATCCATTAATTGTTTTAGACGGAGTTCCGTTTGCAGGTTCAATCGGCGATATAAATCCCGTTGATATAAAATCTGTAGATGTTTTAAAAGATGCTTCTGCTACAGCCATTTACGGTTCACGTGGAGCAAACGGGGTTATATTAATTACAAGTAATAAAGGACGTAAAAATCAAAAAGCTACTTTTAATTACAATGGATTTAGTGGTATCAAGCAGGTTTTTGGGAAATATGATATGATGGATGCTGCTAAATTTGGAGCACTTCGCGATTACTCCACTTTATATACAGACGGTATTGATGAATCAAGAAGCACCAATACAGACTGGCAGGATTCACTTTACGGAGCTGGCGAAATGATTAGTCATGATGTAAGTGTTTCAGGAGGTAGTGAGAACGGAGCTTATAATGCAGGTTTAGGATATTATAAAGAAGAATCTGTTTTACCGGGTCAAAAATACGAGCGTTTTAGCTTAAGAGCAGGTTTAGATCAGCAATTAGGAAGCTCTTTTCGTATGGGATTTAATACCAATAGCAATTACTCTGTTACCAACGGAGATAACATTGGTACAGGTACTGTTTTAGGAACCTCTCCTTTAGCAAATCCATATAATCCGGACGGATCTTTAAAAAGAACGGTGAGAATGGGTGGCGATGAAAACTGGGTTTATACCAGAGAATCCATTAATAATCTTGGCGATTCTTATGTGAACCAGACAAGAGCATTTAGTTCGTACAATAATATTTTTGCTGAAGTAAAAATACCGGGAGTTGAGGGTTTAAAATACCGTATGAATACAGGATTGAATTTACGCTTATCAAATGGCGGTTACTATGAAGGACAAGGTGTTTTTGATGTAAATCCAACCACGATTTCAAATGCATGGATAAGCAACACTTTATCAACACAATGGCTTATTGAAAATTTGATTTCTTACGACAAAACTTTTGCTGAAAAGCATACCGTAAATTTTGTGGGATTATATTCAAACGAGCAATTTACAGGAAATACTTCAAGAATCGCCAGAAACGGAATTACTTCTGATGCATTTCAGTTTTACAACTTGGGTCAGAGTGAAGAAGAAGCGGTTATAAACCCTGCAGATCAGGATTATACACAATGGGGTTTAAGTTCGTACATGGCAAGGGCGATGTATTCTTATGATAATAAATATTTTATTTCGGGAACAATTCGTTCAGACGGTTCGTCACGTTTATCAAAAGGAAATAAATGGGTTACGTATCCGGCGGTTTCTGCAGGATGGACAGCTTCTAATGAATCTTTTATGAAAAATCTTTCATGGGTTAATCTGGTAAAATTACGTGTAGGATACGGTGAAACTTCTAATCAGGCAGTAGATCCATATCAAACTTTGGGGGCTTTAAGTACAAGACCTTATAATTTTGGAAATACAAATTCTACAGGTGTATATGTTACAACACTACCTAATCCGGATTTAGGATGGGAATATTCGACAACATGGAATTACGGACTGGATTTCGCTTTCCTTAATAATCGTTTATCAGGTACTATCGAATATTACAAAACAAATACAAAAGATTTGCTGCAACGCGTAAATCTTCCGGCAACATCTGGTGTGAGCAGTTATGTGGCAAACGTAGGTGAAACTGAAAATAAAGGATATGAAATTGCCTTAAACGGAGTTATTCTTGATAATCCAAAAGGATTGAGTTGGACTGTTGGGGTTAATTTCTATGCCAACGAAAACAAGTTGGTTAAACTTGCGTCGGGAGCGCAAAGAGATGAGGCAAATTCATGGTTTGTAGGGTATAATATCAACTCTATTTACGATTATGAAAAAGTAGGAATCTGGCAGGAAGGCGATCCATACATGTCTATATTAGAGCCAGGACCAACCGGTATCAACGCTCAGGGAACAGTAGTAGGATCTATTAAAGTAAAATATACAGGAGATTTTAATCCGGATGGTTCACCAACGCGTGCCATTAATACAAGCGACAGACAAATTATAGAAACAGACCCGGACTTTCAGGGAGGTTTTAATACGAACTTAACGTATAAAGGTTTTGATTTTTCTGCCGTAGGAGCTTTTAAAAGCGGTGGTGTTTTAATCAGTACACTTTACGGAGGAAACAGTTACCTGAATTTACTTAACGGAAGAAGAAGTAATGTTGATGTAGATTATTGGACTCCGGATAACAGAGATGCTGAATATCCAAATCCAAGAGGGATTAGAAGTGGTGATAACCCAAAATACATTTCTACGATGGGATATTTTGATGCATCATACGTAAAAATCAGAGCATTAACTCTTGGATATACTTTAGATCAGGAATTTATGAGAAGCTTAGGTATTCAGAAGCTGAGACTTTATTTTACAGCGCAAAATCCGTTTGTACTTTTCTCTCCTTACAATAGAAAATCAGGAATGGATCCTGAAACAAATTCTTTTGGAGATGAAAATCAGGCCGTAACAGGTACTTACCAACGTAGATTTACGGTTATTGGAACAAATACACCTTCAACCAGAAACTTTTTATTCGGACTTAATTTCACATTTTAATCAAGAACAACTATGAAACGATATATTTTTAAAAGATTACTTATAGGATCAGTAGCTTTGTTCTCCTTTGCGGGCTGCTCTGATATTTTAGAAGAAAAACCACATGATTTTTATGAGCCTGGCTATTTTAAAACGGAACAGGGAGTTGTACAGGGATTGACGTCACATTATGCCCATTTACGATGGATATACGGGCAGGCCTATTATTATAATTCTGTGCAAACAGGAACAGATGAAAATACATATGGACAGCAAGCTGACGGAAATTTTAAAGATCATGATTTATCCGGAGTTGGGGTTATAAATCCTGCCTCAAGCAGAGCCGACGTGGTATGGAATAACTCTTATAATGATATCAATACAGCAAGTGGTATTATTGAAAATGCTGCCGCAGTAGGTATCGCAAGTAACTTAATTGCAGAATCTAAATTCTTTAGAGCTTTTGATTATTTTTTATTAGTACAAAATTTTGGAGGCGTACCTTTAGATTTGGGAGCTGGCGAATTAAAATTTAATAGCAAACCATCGAGATCTTCAAAAAGAAATACAGTAAGTGAGGTCTATACAAAAGCTATTTTTCCGGACTTGGTAGCAGCTGTAAATGAATTACCTGATGCGCCAAGGTTAACAGGTACAGCAACTAAAACGCTGGCTCGTTTAATGTTAGCAAAAGCATATCTGACATATGCATGGTGGCTGGAAAATCCAAACAATATTCCAACTTATCCTGATACACCAAGAACAGATCCTGATGGACATAATGCACAATGGTATTTTCAAGAAGCTTACAACATCGCATTAGACGGAATTAATAACCCGGGAACTTATGGATTATTGCCTTATTATTATGATGTAAACTTAGGTTCTAATGATCGCAACAAAGAAATTATGCTTTATGCAGACCATACAGAAGAAAGTGAATATTACAACGGCGCAAGTCTTACCTACGGAAGTGGTGGCGCGCCGGATAATTTTGCAGGCTGGATGGGAACATTTAATTACACTTCGATAAGAAGTAAAAATGCATCAGGAGCTGCAGTTTCGACTGTACAAAGAGCTGCAGATCAGTTTTTAGGACGTCCGTGGGTGAGAATGGTACCGCCTATAGAAGTCTTTACAAAAACTTTTGCAGATAAAACAAACGATTCAAGATACGACGGAACATTTGCAGCCGTATATCGTGGAAACTGGAACTTACTTGGAACCGGATTAACCGATGTAGCAACATTATATAATGCTAACGGATTACCGGTAAAACCAGGTGATGCTATTGTAACTTTTCTTAATGATGAACCTGCAACGGCAATTACATATCCTACAGGAGCGGGAGATAATGGTGTTGGAGCAGGAGTTTTACCAGGCAGATCTGATTATGTAATTTCTCCAATGGGAATAAGCAGAATCGTATATCCGGGATTATGGAAATTAGGTCCATACCGTACAGATAATGCAGGAGGATTAGGACAGCCAAATGCGGGAAGTACAAGACCTTATCCGGTTGCTAAATTTTCAGAACTCTATTTTGTCGCGGCAGAAGCGGCAGTAAAAGGAGCAACTGGCGGTATGTCTGCCAGAGATCTTATCAATGTAATCAGAGACCGCGCAGGAAAATGGCGCTGGGACAATAATGGTAAAGTAGCAAAAACGGCCGACAACAGTGCCTTATTAACGAGTACAACTCCAGCTGTAATTGATATTAATTACATTCTGGCTGAGCGTTCCCGCGAATATTATGGCGAAGGATACCGTTGGTACGATTTAGTAAGAACTCAAAAATGGAATGAAATTGCCGGTAAATATTCAATTGGCGGATCAAATTACGGTCAGCATACACCAGAGGTTATTACCAGAACAATAGAGCCGCATCATTATTTGCGTCCTATTCCACAAGGACAAATAGACGGTATGGAAATGTCTGATGCAGATAAAAAAACGTACCAGAATCCGGGATACAATTAATAAATATTTTGAAGTAAATAAATTTATAAGTTAGTTAAGTTTAGCCGAGGGATAATTTCCTCGGCTTTTAAATTGTGAATTCAATTTGGAAATAGAACACGGATGACGCAGATTTAAGCGAATTTCATGTTTTATTTACGAAGATTCATCAGATTTTAAATAAAAAAAATCAGCGCCGATCCGCTTAAATCAGCGTCATCCGCGTTCAAAAAACGTCTTTTATTCACGTTTCACAAAACAAGAAAAAACAAAAATGAAACAACAACTATTAGTTCTCTCACTAGCATTATCGTTTCTCTTTTCTTTTAAAGGAGTTGCAGTTAAAGATACCATTACCGGAAAACAGAATGTAAAAGCACCTGTTTTTTCTAACGTTGTGTATCAGGGAAATGATAATATTTATAAAAATAATCCATTAAAGCCAGATGAGTTTTATTCTCCCGTTTTACAGGGATGTTATCCGGATCCGGCAATTACCAGAAAAGGCGATGATTATTTTATGGTGTGTTCTTCATTTGCTATGTTTCCAGGAGTACCAATTTTTCATTCTAAAGATTTAGTGAATTGGACAGACCTTGGAGGCGTATTAAATAAAGTCTCCGAATTTAATCCCCATGACACAGGTATAAGTCAGGGCGTATATGCACCGGGAATAACATATAATCCTCATAATGATACTTTCTATATGATTGTAACAGCATTTTCAGGAGGTTTGGGCAATATTATAGTAAAAACAAAAGACCCAATGAAAGGTTGGGGAAGCCCAATAAAATTAGGTTTTGACGGAATTGATCCTTGTATCTTTTTTGATGATAACGGAAAAGGATATATCGTTCATAATGACGCTCCCGATAAAGGAAAAGAACTCTATCAGGGTCATCGTGTTATTAAAGTTTGGGAATATGATCTCGAAAAAGATCAGGTTATCAAGGGAACGGATAAAATTATTGTAGATGGCGGAGTAGATCTTTCGAAAAAACCAATCTGGATAGAAGCGCCACATTTGTATAAAAAAGACGGTCATTATTATTTAATGTGTGCCGAAGGCGGTACAGGCGGAAATCATAGCGAAGTTATTTTTATTAGTGACAGTCCAAAAGGGCCTTTCAAACCGGCATCAAACAACCCGATTCTTACCCAAAGATATTTTCCTCAGGACAGAAAAGACAAAGTAGACTGGGCAGGACATGCCGATTTAGTTCTTGGACCAGATAATAAATATTATGGTGTATTTTTAGGCGTTCGCCCGAATGATAAAGACAGAGTAAATACAGGACGTGAAACTTTTATGCTTCCGGTTGACTGGTCAGGAACTTTTCCGGTTTTTGAAAACGGATTAGTGCCTTTAGAACCAAAAATTAAAATGCCAAAAGGCGTTACCGAAAACAAAACCGGCAAAGACGAATTTTTCCCGAATGGTAATTTTACGTTTACCGAAAATTTTACTTCTGATAAATTAGATTACCGCTGGATCGGACTTCGAGGTCCGCGTGAAAATTTTATTTCCGTAACCCAAAAAGGACTTCAGATTAATCCTTTCGAAGTAAATATAAAAGAATTGAAACCTACGTCGACACTTTTTTACAGACAAATGCACAACACGTTCTCGTTTGCCACGACAATAGATTACAAACCAGAATCTGAAAAAGATTTGGCGGGAATTACATGCCTTCAAAACGAGCGTTTTAATTATGTTTTTGGGATCACAAAAAAGGGAAAAGACACTTATATTTTATTAGAAAGAACAGAAAAAGGACAATCAAAAATAATGGCAAGTGCCAAAATTGAAATCAAAAAAAACATACGTCTTCAGGTAAAAGCAACCGGAGACAGTTACGAATTTAGTTATGCCCTGAACGGGACTGATTTTAAAAATTTAGGCGAACCGGTTTCAGGCGATATTCTTTCAACAAATATGGCCGGAGGCTTTACAGGTGCATTGGTAGGATTGTACGCAACGGCTGCAAATGATGCTCAGCCACAATAAAAATGAAATATGAAAAAGGAACATTTTAAAGGATTGTTGTTTTTGCAGTTCTTCTTTTTGATTTTGAGTTGTCAGATATTAGCACAAAGCAAATCAAAAACGGAGAATTGGGTCGGAACTTGGGCTTGTGCGCAAATGCTGGTCGAACCCAACAATATGCCACCCGCTCCGGGACTTTCAGAAAATACAATTCGACAAATTATAAGGGTTTCTATTGGAGGAAAACGGATAAGATTGCGTTTCTCTAATATTTTTAGCAATCAACAAACGGTTTTAAAATCGGTTAGTGTGGCCAATGTTATCGATGCACCGATTGTTGATGCTAAAACCCAAAAGGAACTTCGTTTTAATGGAAAATCTGATATCACCATAAATCCCGAACAGGATGTTTTTTCAGATGCTTTTGATTTTGAATTACAGCCTGGACAGCTTTTAGCGATTACCATCCATTACGGAGATACATCGCAAAAAACATCAGGACATCCCGGTTCGCGAACTACTTCTTATATTCTTGAAGGAGATCAAATTCAAAATTCAGCTTTTGATCGCGCCATAAAAACAGATCACTGGTATTCGATTATGGGACTGGATGTTGTTTCTGATAAATCGACTGCGAATATCGTTTGTTTGGGAAATTCTATTACAGACGGCCGAGGCTCAGGAACCAACAAACAAAATCGATGGACAGATATTTTATCGGCACGATTATCAGCCAATAAAAAAACAGAAAAAATTGGTGTTTTAAATTTAGGAATTGGAGGAAATTGTGTCGTCAAAGGCGGATTAGGCCCAACGGCCATGAATCGTTTTGACAGGGATGTATTATCTCAAAAAGGCACAAAATGGCTCGTAATTCTGGAAGGCATCAACGACATTGGAGGAATTAAAAATCCGGAAGATGCACCAATAAAAGCGCAGGAACTTATTGAAGCGTATAAAGTAATGATTACCAAAGCGCATGCAAAAGGAATTAAAGTCTACGGCTGTACTATTTTGCCATTTCAAAAATCATTTTATGATGCGCCTCACAAACAAGAAGCCCGTGATATTGTAAATGCCTGGATCAGAAATAGTAAAGCCTTTGATGCTGTAATTGATTTTGATAAAGCCATGGTTGCAGAAGAAGGTTCAAAAACAATTTTATCCAACCTGCACGACGGCGATTTTTTGCATCCAAACGAAGCGGGTTATCTTAAGATGGGAGAAACAGTAGATCTCAATTTATTTAAATAACAGTTTGCATATTTTGAATTCGATTAAAATGATTTTTTGATAATAAAAACAAATCAACAATGAAATCAATAATTAGGTTTTTCACATTTATCATTCTTTTTTCAATAGTACAAAAAGGGTATTCTCAAGATTCTAACTTTCATATTTATCTGAGTTTTGGTCAGTCTAACATGGAAGGATATGCCAAAATAGAACCACAGGATAAATTGGGTGTCGACGATAGATTTCAGGTTTTACAGGCAGTCAATTGTCCTGAACTGAAACGTGAAAAAGGAAATTGGTACACCGCCATACCGCCATTGTGCCGTTGCAGTACCGGACTAACGCCAGTTGATTATTTTGGAAGAAATCTGGTAGCCAATCTGCCTAAAAATATAAAAGTGGGCGTAATCAATGTAGCCGTTGGAGGGTGCAAAATTGAACTTTTTGATAAAGATAAAACAGCAGAATATGTAGCAACAGCGCCAGACTGGATGAAAGGCATTCTAAAAGAATACGACGGAAATCCGTATGCAAGATTGGTAGAGCTGGCCAAAATAGCACAGAAAAAAGGAGTTATTAAAGGCATTTTGCTGCATCAGGGAGAATCGAATACCGGCGATACACTTTGGACAAAAAAAGTAAAAATCGTCTATGATAATTTGATAAAAGACCTGAATCTGGATCCGAAAAAAGTGCCTTTGCTTTCGGGGGAAACTGTAAACGAAGACCAGAATGGTAAATGTGGCAGCATGAATAAAATCATTGCGACCTTGCCAAAAACGATTCCCAATTCGTATGTTATTTCATCTAAAGGATGCACGGCTGAACCTGACTTTTTGCATTTTAATGCCGCAGGTTACAGAGATTTGGGAAGACGTTATGCCGATAAAATGCTTTCGTTATTGGGATATAAATTGGCTGATGGAAAATCGCCTTTTATAGTGCAGGCTCCCCTTGGTTTTGATCAGTTAAATAACAGTATTCCGGCAGGAAAAATAGAAACGATCTCTTATGAATCTAAAACGGTTGATGCTACACGAAAAGCAACGGTTTATACGCCACCGGGATTTAATAAAAAGAAAAAATATCCGGTTTTGTATCTTTTACACGGAATAGGCGGGGATGAAAAAGAATGGTTGAACGGAGGAAATCCGCAAATTATATTAGACAATCTTTTTGCAGAAGGAAAAATTGAACCCATGATTGTGGTCATGCCAAACGGCAGGGCAATGAAAGACGACAGTGCGACCGGTAACATCATGGCACCCGATAAAGTTCAGGCTTTTGCTACGTTTGAAAAAGATTTATTAAACGACCTGATTCCGTTTATCGAAAAAAAATACCCGGTTTTGAAAGACAGAGAACACCGCGCCATCGCCGGCTTATCAATGGGTGGCGGACAATCGTTGAATTTCGGATTGGGTAATTTAGATAAATTTGCCTGGGTTGGCGCATTTTCTGCAGCTCCAAATACTAAAGCACCCCAAGAATTACTTCCCAATCCAGAAGAGGCAAAAAAGAAATTAAAACTACTCTGGATTTCCTGCGGAGATAACGACTGGCTTATCGAAAACAGTAAACGAACGCATGATTATTTATATAAAAATGATGTACCTCACATTTATTATATCGAGTCCGGAGTTCATGATTTTAAAGTCTGGAAAAACGGATTATATATGTTTTCACAATTCTTATTTAAACCTGTCGATCAATCCAATTTTGCAGCTTACACCATTTTAGGAAATCCTGCGCAAACCAATATTCGCAATGCAAAATATCCTCAAATATTACCGGATAACAAAGTGCTTTTTAAAGTCAACGCTCCCGAAGCTTCAAAAGTACAAATCGATTTGGGCAAAAAATACGATCTGACAAGAGATTCAGAAGGATTTTGGACAGTAACTACAGAGGTAATAAACAAAGGATTTAATTATTATTCACTGCTTATTGATGGCGTCGCCGTTGCAGATCCGTCAAGTCAGACATTTTACGGAATGGGGCGAATGGCAAGCGGTATCGAAATTCCAAATAAAGAAGGAGATTTTTATGCTTTAAAAGACGTTCCGCATGGTGATATCAGAATCAAAAAATATTTTTCAAAAGCAACCAATTCATGGCGCGAAATGTATGTGTATACACCACCGGGTTACGAGAATTCGACAGAAAAATATCCGGTTTTATATCTCCTTCATGGTGGAGGCGAGGATCAAACAGGCTGGGCAACGCAGGGGAAAGCAAACTTAATTTTAGACAATTTAATTGCCGAAAATAAAGCAAAACAAATGATTATCGCAATGCTCGATGGCAATATGGGAAATATAGGCGGCGTTGCAGGTTTTAATGAAAATGCACTAAAAGCTTTTGAAAATGAATTGAAAACCGGAGCAATTCCTTTTGTAGAAAATAATTTTAAAGTAGCGAAAGACGCTAAAAACAGAGCTTTGGCAGGATTATCAATGGGAGGTTTGCAAACACTTTATGCGGGCGTTAAAAATTCTGACTTGTTTTCTTATATAGGCGTTTTTAGTTCAGGGTGGTGGGCGAATAATACCACTTTAGCTGATCCGCAATACGAGTTTATGAAAAATAATGTTGGGACGATTAATGCGAACATCAAAGAATTTTGGATTTCTATGGGCGGCAAAGAAGATATCGCTTATGAAAATTGCAAAATAATGATGAAAAAGTTCGACCAGCTTGGAATTAAATATAAATACAGCGAATATCCGGGCGGACATACATGGCCGGTCTGGAGACATGATTTATTTATGTTTACACCATTATTGTTTCAGCAGAAATAAAGATTTTAAAATAGTAATTGAATTGCATAATAAATAAAGTTCATGAATACATTTTCAAAATATATCCTCACATTTCTTATCGTTTTTAGTTGTACTTTTTTAAAAGCGCAGTCGTTTATTACAACTCAAAAAGGGGACAATGTTATTGTCCTGAAAGAGAAATCTTCAACCTTGTCCTTTCTTGTTAGTAATGGAACAGATGCAGGGATTTTGCGTGCTATAACTAATTTACAAAATGATTTTGAAAAAGTTACGGGAGAAAAACCATCAATCTTAAATCAGAAACCAAACTCATCATCACCGTTAATTATTATCGGAACAATCGGTACAAATTCTGTGATTGATGATTTAGTGAAAGCAAATAAAATCGACGGAAAACTACTAAAAGGCAAAAATGAAAAGTTTACGATTCAAAACATTAAAAATCCATTTAAAGGAGTAGATGAAGCCATCGTAATTGCCGGAAGTGACAAACGCGGAACGATTTACGGCATTTACGAATTATCCAAACAAATTGGCGTTTCGCCTTGGTATTACTGGGCTGATGTTCCTGTGGAGAAAAAAGACAATCTGTATTTTGTAAAAGGAACCTATACGGATGGCGAACCTGCCGTAAAATACAGAGGAATTTTTATCAACGACGAAGCGCCTGCATTAAGCGGCTGGTCGAAAGCAACATTTGGCGGATTTAACAGCAAGTTTTATGAGAAAGTTTTTGAATTACTGCTTCGGTTAAAAGCCAATTACATCTGGCCTGCCATGTGGGGAAATGCGTTTTACGATGATGATCCCGCCAGCGGACCTCTTGCCAACGAAATGGGAATAGTCATTGGTACATCGCACCACGAACCAATGGCTTTGGCACAAACCGACTGGCACCGATATATTAAAAAAAATAACCTCCCGAATGTTTGGGATTATAATAAAAATAAAACTGTTCTGGATGAATTCTGGAAAGGTGGAATAGAGCGCAGTAAAAATTGGGAAAAGCTCGTAACCGTAGGAATGCGTGGAGACGGCGACGAAGCCATGAGCGAAGGAACCAATATAACTTTGCTGGAAAATATCGTAAAAGAACAACGCAAAATTATTGCTGACGTAACCCAAAAAAAGCCTGAAAAAACACCTCAGGTTTGGGCTTTGTATAAGGAAGTTCAGGATTATTATGATCAGGGAATGCGTGTTCCGGATGATGTTATTTTGCTGTTCTGTGATGACAATTGGGGGAATGTGCGCAAGCTTCCAGACCTGACAAAACCTTTGCACAAAGGCGGTTACGGAATATATTATCATTTTGATTATGTGGGAGGTCCGAGAAATTCAAAATGGATCAATATAAGTCCGATACAAAGGGTTTGGGAGCAGATGAATTTGAGCTACGAACACGGCGTTGATAAAGTATGGATTGTAAATGTTGGAGATTTAAAACCAATGGAATTTCCGATCAGTTTCTTTTTAGATATGGCGTGGAATCCTAAAAAGTTCAATTCTCAGAATCTTTTTGAATTTACCGAGAAATGGGCTGCCGATCAATTCGGAACAAAACATGCCAAAGAAATTGCAAGATTATTAAATACCTATCCAAAATTCAACAGAAGAGTAACGCCCGAAATGCTCGACAGCAAAACCTACAGTCTGGAAAATTACAATGAATTTGAAACGGTTGTCAATGAGTATAAAAATCTGGCACTTGATGCGTATCGAATTTACAATGAGATTCCAAAAGAATATCAGGATGCTTATTTTCAATTGGTTTTATACCCAATAGATGCCTGCAGCAATCTTTATGAAATGTATTTTGCACAGGCGAATAACAGAAAACTGGCTTCGGAAAAAAATAGTTTAGCCAATGCTTTTGCAGATCAGGTAAAAAGGAATTTTGAAAGGGATTCTGTACTTCAAAACAAATACAACAATGAAATTTCTGGTGGAAAATGGACGCATATTATGGATCAGATGCGAATTGGATATAAGGCGTGGCACGATACTCCGAAAAACATTTTGCCTGAAATCAGTTATGTTTCTGAAAAAGAGCAGCTAGTTTCGAATGTATTTGTAGAAAAAGATGGTTATGTTTCTATCGAAGCAGAACATTTTTCTAAACTAAATAATTCGAACACAATTCACTGGGAGGTAATTCCTGATTTTGGAAAAACAAAAAGCGGGATTACGACATTTCCACAAAATAAATATCCTACTCAGAACGACAATATTTTTGTAGAGTATGAAATTGATTTTGCTTCAACAGGAGAATTTAATGTAGAATTGCTTTTGTCTCCAACACTCAACTTTAACAGCAACAAAGGGCTTCGTTATGAAGTTTCTTTTGATGAAGCAAAACCACAAACAATAAATTTTAACGGTCATTACCGTGGAGAATTAGGAAAATGGCAAGCCGAACACTTGATTCATTCGAACACGAAACATACCATTTCAAAACCCGGAAAACATATTTTACGCTTCCGTGTTTTAGACCCCGGAATTGTGCTGCAGAAAATTGTCATTAATACCGGAGGGTTAAAGCCGTCTTATCTCGGACCTCCTGAAAGTAATATTAAATTCTAAATTTTTAACGGATTAAATTTTAGTAGAATATGAAAAAATTATACAAATTAAGTTCAATATTGTTTGCAGTTTTATTTTTGTCATCTGCTCAGTTAAGTGCACAAAATGCGAAAGTACAAATTGATAAAAATAAGACGTATCAAAAAGTTACTGGTTTTGGAGGTTTTGTATGCAGTCCCCAGTTTGGTTATAATTACATGTCTGTTGACGAAATCAAAAAAATGTGGGGAACAAACAGTGAAGCCGGTTTTAACATTATGCGTCTTTACATTCCGGGAGAGAGTAACTGGGCCTCAACGCTTGCAACTGCAAAATTAGCCAAAAATGATTTGGGATTAAAGATTTTTGCAAGCCCCTGGACAATGCCCGCAGAATGGAAAACGAACAACAGTGAAGTTGCAGTTTACACAGATGAAAATGGAGTTAAACAAATCGGCTACCTGAAAGAAGAACATTATGAAGATTATGCTTTGTATCTTAATCGTTATGTAACCTATCTTCGTGATAATGGAGTAGAACTCGATTATATTTCAATTCAAAATGAGCCTGATGAAATGGCAACCTATCAAGGTTGTATATGGACACCTGTACAAATAGCTGCATTTGTTAAAAATTACGGGCATCTTATTAATTGTAAGGTTATTGCGCCGGAAAGTGTTGGTTATTCAGATGCTTTTTCAAATGCTTTTCTCGATGCTGATGTTATGCAAAATTTTGAAGTTTACGGAGTTCATCAGTATGGTGGTATTCAGTCCAAATACAAGCAATTTCAGAATTTTAACAAAGAGATATGGATGACAGAATATCTCATTAACTGGAATTCCGGAGGTACGGTTCGTGATTTTAATTGGGGAATTGATGCTTTTAGTTTCGCAAACAGTGTGAATGATGCCTTGCTAGGAAATGTCAATGCGTGGATTCATTATTCCACTAAGCGATATTACGCACTTATGGGTGATGGAACAAACGGAACAGTATCTGGAGAAATGACCAAAAGAGGGCATATACTTTCGCAATATGCAAAATTCACTACAGGTACGACACGTGTAGAATCAACGTGGAGTGACGCCACTGCACAGTTGAAAGGCTCCTCATACATAAATGATGCAGGTGATAAAATTGTTCTTACTATAATTAATCCATCACAAAACACCTATAATCTTACTGTAGATTTGCCATTTTATTCTGTAAAAGGCACTAAAACAATTACCAGTCAAAGTATTGATATACAAAATACTGCGATAAGTTTTGCTGAAACATTTCGTCCGGTAATAAGTATTGATCCATCTAGTTTTATTACTTTGATATTTGAAAAGAGTAAGGAAAGAGTACCTTCACAAATGACCAGTAAAGAAGTTCATTACGCTAAAGTTGAAAATCAGTCTGTTACAAATGCAGCATTCGGAACAACTTATCAGATGAGCGGCAAAACAGTGACATTTGCAAACGCAAATCCTCTGATAAGTACAAATATGGACGGTTCTAATGGCTATTTGAAATTAGACAACCGTTACAATAAATTTATACTGCATGTTAAAAGTTTTACCACTGCAAATCAATCCAATACAGATAATACGACTCTGTATTATATCAATGACAACGGCGAAGTAAAATCTAAAAATTATGGAAAATTTAATTTCCCTACCGGGGTCGAATTTGATTTGACATTTGATATTTCTAAATCCGTTCTTACAGATGGATGTACAGGAATTATTGGTTTGCGAAATTCAAATTACAGTTCAGTACTTACTTTAAATTTGGGTGATGTATATTTTAATATTGCTGATGAAAAAGCAGCCGAATTTGCAGGAATATATTCAGATGATGACAGCCTTTTGATGGACGCACTGCAAAGTCCAAACTATGTATCATTAGATTTTAGAAACGCCACCGGTATCAGTTCCACTCAGGATTGGTATGCCAAATCAGTGAATAAAAACAGTATTTTTTATGTGGCTGATAATAATACTGCTAACAATGTAATATCAGGAACAACGTGTAATAATCTAAAACTTATGGATCAGGGAGGAGATTTTAATGTTCCTTTCGGTTTTTCGGCTTTAGCTGCGTCTTTTACCAAAACGATTTCAGGTTATGATCTTTTGGTTCTTCCGTATGAAGCCAATATACCTCAAGGTGTAATAGCTTACACGCTAGAGCCTTCATCTGCTAAAATAATCTGTAATAAAATTGAAGGTGTAATTCCGACAAATACCCCTGTTTTACTGAGTGGTTCAGGTACATTTGTTTTCAGTGGTATCGGAAATGTTTCAACACCAAAAGCCTTAACTGTTGATCAAATGAATCCGGTTTACATTGGTTTTAAGGCACCTGCAGGAAGTTATACATTGAAGACAGTAAATAATGTTACTGCATTTTATCCTGTAACTGCAGGAAGCGAACCTTTAATTTCATCATTTAATTTTTACTTAAGTGAAAAAAGCGGATATAATGCCACGGTGCTTCCGTTGGAGTTTGCCACATTAGGCACGGTTCAAAATGAATTGAATGAAGTTAGTTTTACGTTATATCCAAATCCTGCGTTGGAGGAAATTTTTGTTGATAAGATGACTTCTGATTTTGATTATAAAATTTTTAATGTTCAGGGCATTTTAGTGAATTCAGGGACCTTGAAAAACGGCAATACCAGAATAAAAATAGAATCACTGCCTGCAGGAGTTTATTTTATTAATGGAACAAACGATAAATCTAAAATAAGTAGAAAATTTGTAAAAAAATAAGATTAGAATTCGGGATAACAGTATAAGAAAAGAGTTGCAAAGCCTCCTAAAACAATGGTGACTTTAAAGCTTGACTACAAGAATATTTACCCTGCGATATTAAATTATCGTAGGTTTTCGAATTTTCAATATCTGCCCAGGAAGCAAAATTTATTTGCCTGGTATTTGAATTAAAATGTAATATGTAAATGATTTCTTTTGGTTTTGAGTTGTTTTCTTAAAAATATTTGATTTAAAAACATAAATGATAAAAATATAGCTTTTTTATTGAAGAATTATTTTTCACGTTTTAAAAAGTGTTATTTTTACACTTTTAACAAACAACCGATAGAACTAGTTCATTTTCTAGTTTTAAGAATAGTATTCTTTAGTCTTATTCTTGTTTTAAAAAATAAATAGGATCAATCTGTTATTAAGAAAAAGGAAAAATATTTAAAATATTAAAAAAAATTAGAATGAAATACAGCTTTATATTTTGTTTTTGTACACTGTTACTGAGCCATGTGACAGAAGCTCAAATGCAGTTGTTTGATTTAAAAGAGGTAAGGCTAAAAGATGGACCTTTTAAAAATGCTCAGGATGTAGATCTCAAGTATATTTTAGAACTCAATCCAGACAGGCTTTTAGCGCCTTATCTCATTGCCTCGGGAATACCCGTAAAAGCAGAACGTTACGGCAATTGGGAAAGTATAGGACTTGACGGGCACATTGCCGGACATTATCTTTCGGCATTGGCGATGATGTATGCTTCGACCGGAAATACTGAAGTTAAAAACCGATTGGATTATATGATTTCAGAATTGGAGAAATGTCAGCAAAAAAACGGAAATGGCTATGTGGGAGGAATTCCGCAGGGGAAAGTTTTTTGGGACCGAATTCATAATGGAGACATCGACGGAAGCAATTTCGGGTTAAACAATACCTGGGTGCCGCTGTACAATATTCACAAGCTTTTTGCCGGTTTAACCGATACGTATCGTTACACCGGAAATGAAAAAGCAAAAGAGGTTTTAATAAAACTGGGCGATTGGTTTATCGAATTAATTCGTCCGCTTTCTGATGAGCAGATTCAAAATATATTAAAAACAGAACACGGCGGCATAAACGAATCTTTTGCCGATTTGTATATCATTACAAAGGACAAGAAATATCTGGAAACTGCCGAAAAAGTTTCGCACTTAGCCATATTAAATCCGCTGGAGAAAAAAGAAGATAAGTTAACAAGATTACACGCCAATACGCAAATACCAAAAGTGATTGGTTTTGAGAAAATCGGTGTACTTTCCGGAAACAAAGACTGGACAGATGCCGCGCAGTTTTTCTGGGAAACCGTTACCCAAAAACGCAGCGTAGCTTTTGGCGGGAACAGTGTTGCCGAACATTTTAATCCAACCGAAGATTTTAGCGGTATGTTAAAATCAAATCAGGGGCCTGAAACGTGTAATTCTTATAACATGGAGCGTTTGAGCAAAGCCTTATTTTTGGACAAAAACAAGGTAAGTTATCTTGATTTTTACGAGCGCACGCTTTACAATCATATTCTTTCGAGCCAGCATCCTGAAAAAGGCGGTTTTGTTTATTTTACACCCATTAGACCCAATCATTATCGCGTTTATTCTCAACCCGAAACAAGCATGTGGTGTTGTGTAGGTTCAGGCCTTGAAAATCATTCTAAATATGGAGAATTGATTTACAGCCATACAGAAAATGATGTTTTTGTAAATCTGTTTATTCCGTCAACTTTAGATTGGAAAGAAAAGAATATTTACATCGAACAAAGCACAAAATTCCCCTATCAGAATAGCACAGATCTTGTTTTAAAACTAAAGAAAAGTGAGACATTTTCTATGAATATCCGTTGTCCGGAATGGGCAGAAAATTTTGAAATTTCAATTAATGGAAAAATTCAAAAAATAGAAGCAAAGCCTTCTAATTATGTAGTTCTCAACAGAAAATGGAAATCTGGAGATCAAATTTCCGTTACATTCAAAACTTCGACACATTTAGAAAATTTGCCGGACGGCTCAAATTGGAGTGCTTTTGTAAACGGACCAATTGTATTGGCAGCCAAAACATCAAACAAAGATCTAGACGGATTATTTGCAGATGACAGCCGAATGGGACATGTCGCATCGGGTAAATATTATCCGTTGGATCAGGCTTATGAAATGATAGGTGAAAAATCAGCTTATATCGCAAAACTGAAGGATTTAGGAAACCTGCATTTTCGTTTAGATTCGTTAGAATTACAGCCTTTTTTTGGAATTCATGACGCACGTTATCAAATGTATTTTCAAAATTATACCAAAGAACAGTATAAAGAAAAGCATGCTCTTTTGAAACAACAAGAAGTTGAAGCTTTGGCTTTGGAAGCAAAAACTATCGATAAAATTAATTGCGGTGAACAGCAGTCAGAAGTGGATCATGAATATAAAGGCGAAAAAAGTGATTCGGGTTATGATGATACAAAGGCCTGGAGAAATACGCGATCGTATATTTCCTATCAGTTATTAAATAAAAATAAGTCCGGAAAATATCTGGATATAAGTTGTACAGACGATTCTAAAACAGATAAAATCACGATTCTTATCAACGAAAAACCCGCGCGCATTATTTCTTCAGCAAATAAGACAATTCGATTAAATATTGAAAAGATTGAAATTGTAAACATCAAAATAAAATCTAATGATGGAAACAATAGTCCCAAGTTTCATCAATTCAGAATTTTAAAGGATTAAAAAAATAAACCAGGATGAAAATTAGAAATGCTTTTTTTAGTCTTGTTCTGCTTTTTAGTCTGTGTAATTATGGACAAAATAAAGCGCAGAATCCGATCATTTTTGCCGATGTTCCTGATATGTCCATCATTCGTGTAAACGATATTTATTACATGAGCAGTACGACAATGCACATGAATCCCGGTGTTCCCATTATGAAATCTACTGATTTAGTCAATTGGAAAATAATCAATTACGCCTATCAAACATTAGAAGATGATAACGATAAACTAAATCTTGATAATGGAAAAAATGATTACGGAAGAGGTTCGTGGGCGAGCAGTCTCAATTATCATAATGGTATTTATTATGTCAGCACTTTTTCTGGAACGACGGGTAAAACCTATATTTTTTCGACAAAAGATATAGAAAAAGGACCGTGGAAACGAACCGTTTTAAATAATTCCTATCACGATCATTCTATTTTTTTTGATGATGATGGAAAGGTTTATATGGTTTGGGGAGCAGGAAAACTGCAGATTGTCGAGTTAAATTCAGATTTATCAGCTGTAAAAGAAGAAACAAAAAAAGTCCTGATAGAAAATGCCAGTGCACCTGCGGGAAACAATATTATGCTGCAATCTGAAGGTTCACAGCTTTTTAAAATCAAAGGAAAATATTATATGTTTAATATCGTCTGGCCAAAAGACGGAATGAGAACGGTAATTATACACAGAGCAGATAAAATTTCGGGTCCGTGGGAAGGAAAAGTGGGATTACAGGATTTAGGTGTTGCGCAAGGCGGACTTATCGATACACCAGATGGAAAATGGTTCTCTTATCTGTTCAGGGATTTTGGTGGTGTGGGGAGAATTCCTTATTTGGTTCCTGTTCAATGGGAAAAGGACTGGCCAATTTTAGGCGAAAATAATAAAGTGCCAGAAAATCTCGATTTACCAACAAGCAAAGGTTTGATTCCAGGAATTGTAAACTCCGATGATTTTAACCGAAAAAAAAATGATCCCGATTTGCCTTTGGTCTGGCAATGGAATCATAATCCGGATCATTCGCTTTGGTCGGTAAAAGAAAGAAAAGGTTTTTTAAGACTGAAAACCGCAAGAATCGACAGCAGTTTCGTTCAGGCAAAAAATACTTTAACGCAAAGAACTTTTGGACCTGAAAGTACAGGAACTATTCTTGTTGAGGTTTCTAAAATGAAAGAAGGCGACTTTGCAGGACTTTCGTTATTGCAAAAAGAGTACGGATTGATTGGTGTAAAAGCCGAAAAAGATGCTAAGAAAATCGTTATGATTGAAACGCTAAAAGATATTCCAACAGAAATAGAAAGCGTTCCATTAACGCAGGATAAAATTTATTTCAAGGCAGAATGCAACTTTAAAGATAAGGCAGATCAAGGTCAGTTTTTTTACAGTTTAGATGGTAAAAAATGGATCAGTATTGGAAAAAAAATAAAACTGCCTTATACGCTTCCTCATTTTATGGGGTATCGATTTGGGTTGTTCAATTACGCAACAAAAAATGTGGGAGGCTTTGTTGATTTTGATTATTTCCATATTGAAGATAAAATTTCAAAGAATAATTAGTCGATTTAGCGTCGTAAAATATTCATCACATAATTCAGAAAATCATGAAAATTAGTTGTCTGTTTATCATAAGTTTTGTTTGTGTTTTTAATGCAAACGCTCAACAATACAGTTTTAAGGATGCATCTTTAAGTTCAACAGAACGTGCAAAAGATTTAATTTCAAAATTAACACTTGAAGAAAAAGCGGCGTTAATGTGTGATCAAAGTGATCCGATACCGAGACTCGGGATTAAAAAATTCAATTGGTGGAGTGAAGCACTGCACGGTTACGCAAATAACGATAATGTTACTGTTTTTCCTGAGCCTATTGGTATGGCGGCTTCATTTGACGATCAGTTGGTGTATAATGTTTTTAATGCAGTTTCTGATGAAGCCCGTGCAAAATACAACCAATGGATTCAGGGCGGCAATGAAAACAAACGCTTTTTAAGTCTTTCAGTCTGGACACCAAACGTCAATATTTTCAGGGATCCGCGTTGGGGACGTGGGCAGGAAACGTATGGTGAAGATCCGTATTTAACTTCCCGAATGGGAATTTCAGTTGTGAAAGGATTACAAGGTCCGGCAGATGCTAAATACCGCAAACTTTTGGCCTGCGCCAAACATTTTGCTGTGCATTCTGGTCCCGAATGGAGCCGACACGAACTGAATTTGAATAATATAGATCCACGTGAATTATACGAAACCTATTTGCCAGCCTTTAAAGCATTGGTACAAGATGCCGATGTGCGTCAGGTTATGTGTGCGTATCAGCGATTGGATGATGAACCTTGCTGCAGCAACACTCGTTTACTGCAGCGCATTTTGCGAGATGAATGGGGTTTTAAATACCTTGTAGTTTCAGATTGCGGTGCCGTTACAGATTTTTACACCACACATAAAGTATCGTCAGATGCAACGCATGCGGCGTCAAAAGCAGTTCTCGCAGGTACAGATGTAGAATGTGTCTGGGAGAAATATCCGTTTAAAAACCTGCCGGAAGCGGTTGAGAAAGACTTAATAAAAGAAGCCGATATTGATAAAAGTCTGCTTCGTGTTTTAACAGGCCGTTTTGATTTAGGCGAAATGGATGATGACGCCATCGTGCCGTGGGCGCAAATTCCGGCTTCTGTTCTTAACAGCAAAGAAAATCAGCAATTAGCGCTCGAAATGGCGCAAAAATCCATGACGCTTTTGCAGAATAAAAACAATATTCTCCCTTTAAATAAAACGATAAACAAAGTAGCCGTTATTGGTCCGAATGCGGATAATGAACCGATGTTATGGGGAAATTACAACGGAACTCCGGTAAAAACCATCACAATTAAAACCGGTATAGAATCAAAAATTGCCGAAAATAAAATGGTTTATGATAAAGCCTGCGATTTAGTCGAAGACAAAGTAAACCAAAGTTATTTTGACCAGCTTTCGTTTGAAGGAAAAAAAGGAATGAAGGCCACCTATTGGAACAATCCAAACAGAGAAGACAACAGCGTTATCTCGCAGCAAATTGTAAATCCGATAAAAATGACAACAGCCGGACAGCATGAATTTGCTTCGGGCGTTAAATTAGAAGGATTCTCGGCAAAATATGAAACCGAATTTACAGCTAAAGAAAATGACAGTCTTGTTTTTAAAACAGGCGCTACCGGAGCTTTTGAATTATTGGTTAATGATAAATCCTTGGCAAAATATACGAATTGGAGAACGCTTCCCGGCAAAATTAAATTTGCAGTCGAAGCAGGTAAAAAATATAAAATCGAAATTCTCTATGCACAATCCAACAATTGGCAAGCGAATCTTGAATTTGATTTTGGAAAAGAACATGATATCAATTTTGCGGCTTTAATTCAAAAATTGAAAGGCATAGATACCGTAATTTTTGTAGGCGGACTTTCGACTTTATTGGAAGGCGAAGAAATGCCGGTTTCTTATCCCGGTTTTAAAGGCGGTGACAGAACCAATATCGAACTTCCTGCTGTTCAGAGAAAATGTTTGCAGGAACTAAAAGCGGCGGGCAAAAAAGTAGTTTTTGTAAACTGCTCCGGTTCTGCAATTGCCTTAACGCCGGAAACTGCAAGCTGCGATGCTATTTTACAGGCTTGGTATCCGGGAGAATCCGGTGGTCAGGCTGTCGCCGATGTTCTTTTTGGAGATTATAATCCTGCGGGAAAACTGCCTGTTTCCTTTTATAAAAATTCAGAAATCTTAGGAGATTTTGAAGATTATTCGATGAAAGGGCGTACTTACAGATATACAACAAATGTTTTGTTTCCGTTTGGTTTTGGTTTAAGCTATTCTAAATTTCAAATTGGAAAAGCGAATCTTGACAAGACCAAAATAAAAGCAAATGAAAACACGCAATTAAATTTTTCGATAAAAAACACGAGCAAACGTGAAGGAACAGAAATTGTTCAGGTTTATGTTCGAAAAGTGAATGATACTGATGGTCCTTTGAAAACACTGAAAGCTTTTAAACGAATTACCTTAAAAGCCGGCGAAAGCCAAAATGTAGCGATCGATTTACCGCCTGCTTCATTTGAATTTTACGATGCAAAAAGCATTGGAATGAATGTCACTGCTGGAGAATACGAAGTATATTACGGTACAAGTTCAGACGCTAAAGATTTAAAAATGAATAAAGTGTCAATTCAATAAAACTTATTCTGTTACCAATAAAAATAACCAATTATCAAAGTGTTATGAATTTTAAGTATGTTTTATGTTTATGTCTGTTTAGTTTTTTAAAATTAAGTGCACAATCAGTTGTAAAAAGTCCCGACGAAAAACTTAAAGTTTCTGTGTTGATCTCAAACGGAATGCCGTTGTATAGTATCACTTATAATGATAAAATATTCTTAGAAAATTCTCCACTTGGCTTAAAAACAAATGTTGGTGATTTTACAACAGGATTAAGTTTAAAATCGGAACCCAATCAAAATAAAGTAGATGAAAAATACGAACTTCCTAATATTAAGCAGCGTGAGGTACATTATGAAGCAAACGAAGCCGTATTCTCTTTCACAAAAGAAAACAAACCTGCGATTGATATAATTTTCAGAGTGAGCAATAACAATGTCGCTTTCAAATATAAAATACATCCACAAAAAGATATTATCTCTTGTGTAGTCGAGGAAGAAGCTTCTGGTTTTCTGCTGCCTCAGGGAACGACAACATTTCTTTGTCCACAAAGTAAACCCATGACAGGATATGTCAGAAGTGCGCCGAGTTATGAAACAACTTATAGTTTGGATGATGCAATGGGCAAAAACGGCATTGGCGAAGGTTATACTTTTCCGTGTCTTTTTAAAGTAAATAATAACGGCTGGGTTTTAATTTCTGAGACAGGCGTTGACGGAAATTATTGTAGCAGCAGACTAATCGGTCACGAAAAAGGATTGTACACGATTGGTTTTCCAATGGCAGGAGAAAACAACGGCAACGGAACAACTTCTCCGGGCATTGCACTTCCAGGTGAAACTCCATGGCGAACGATTACAGTAGGCGAAACGCTGAATCCAATAGTAGAAACCACGATTCCGTTTGATTTGGTTCAACCAAAATACAAAGCCTCAAAAGAATATCAATATACAAAAGGTACGTGGAGCTGGATTATGAAAATGGATAACAACACCACTTTTCCGGTACAAAAACAATACATAGATTTTAGTGCTGCTTTGGGCTATGAAACCATTTTGGTCGATGCGCTTTGGGATACACAAATTGGAAAAGATAAAATTGCCGAATTGGCGGAATACGGACGTACAAAAAACGTGGGTTTGTATTTGTGGTACAACTCAAATGGTTATTGGAACGATGCACCGCAAGGACCAAGAGGCATGATGGACAATGCAGCAATCCGTCGTCAGGAAATGGCGTGGATGAAAAGTATTGGTGTTAAAGGAATTAAAGTTGACTTTTTTGGCGGAGACAAGCAAGTCACCATGAAACTGTATGAAGATATCCTGACAGATGCTAATGATTTTGGATTAATGGTTATTTTTCACGGCTGTACATTACCAAGAGGTTGGGAGCGCATGTATCCCAATTACGCGGCAAGTGAGGCTGTTTTAGCGAGTGAAAACCTGCATTTTGGACAAGCAAGCTGTGACAATGAAGCTAAGAATGCCGCAACACATACTTTTATTAGAAATACAGTTGGCAGTATGGATTTTGGCGGAAGCGCGCTGAATAAATTTTATAATAGTGATAATATTCCCAATAAAGGTTCAAAAAGAATGACTTCTGATGTGTTTGCTTTGGCGACAGCAGTTCTTTTTCAGAGTGGTGTTCAGCATTTTGCCTTGGCGCCTAATAATTTAAATGATGCTCCGGATTGGGCAATTAATTTTATGAAAGAAGTTCCAACAACCTGGGATGAAGTTCGTTTTCTGGACGGATATCCGGGTAAATATGTCGTTTTTGCACGCCGAAAAGAAAATAAATGGTACATAGCAGGCATAAATGCCCAAAAAGAAAGAATAAAGCTAAAACTAAAACTGCCAATGATTGCTTCCGGAACAGCATTAAAACATTATTCTGATGATGAAAAACTAAATGGAAAAGCAGCAACAATTAAACTTAAAAATAATCAGGAAGTTGAAATAAAAATTCCTAATAACGGCGGTGTATTATTAGTGAATTAATTAGAATACATGAATCTGGATAAAGGGATTAATTTCATTGGGAAGTTCCTGCAAAAAATAGCCGGAACTTCCCAATAAAAAAAAATATAATATGTGAGATGATTTACTTATTTTACCGTTATTGCTAAAGTTGGTACAGAGACTGTACCTGTCGCTCCGGAATTACGCTGTACAGCCACTTCTATATAATCACCAGTATTTAATTCTGCCGTGGCCTGCAAGGAAAGGTTTATAATATCACCACTAATAGTACTTCTTCCATAATTTTTGTATTGTGTTAAAGGAGTGCCATTTTTAGTAACGTATGCTAAAAAAATCCCGGCTCCGGGTACCTGAATGGAAATAGTACCAGTAATTTGAAAAATTCTTTTCTTTTTTCCGGCGTAAACTAATCTGTTGTAACCGGCAGAAGTCGCATCAGTCGTAAATCTAAACAAATTTGAATATATTGTAGTAGGTGCTGTACCTGTACTTACTCCTACTTTTACAATATTACTTGGTGTAGAATTGTTCAAAGGTACATTGACTCCCACATTATTAACCGCATAATCTATTGCAAAATCGCCTACTGCATTCGCATCTGCCTCGGTGGGAATTCCCGCAGCCCTAACCGTCCAGCTGTTATTAAAGTTATAGCCTGTGTATGTTGTTGAAGATGCCGGATATGGTCTGACATAATTTGCCGGAGTAGGACCTGTAAAAACAACAGACTCTAAAACAGCATCCCCGCTGATTGTAAGACCCGGCGTAGAAACATCTAAACCGAAAGCTCCACTAGCTACATTGGAGAAACCTCCCTGTTTTTCTATCAGATTAAATGTGCCGGTAAATTTTTCATAGGTACCTCCATTATTACTAAACCAAGCCTGATTGCTCAATAGTAATTGACCAATATTATTGTAAGTAATACCATTTGTATTTCCTGAAAAATTAACGATGCTTAAAAAAACGAGTCCATAACCAGAAATGAGACCAATATTATTTGAATTGGCAATAACAGTATCTCTAAGTAAAAAGGTAGAAGTTGATGCTGCCGCATTCAAATTAAAAACAGTAGCACCCGGCGTAGTTATGGTTAGGTTTCTAATACTGCCTCCTGTTGTGCCGTCAAAAAGAACCCCCGATGTTTTTACGATTATATCTTCATTAGCATCCAGACCATCCAGATAAGCATTATTTAAATCTATAGGCAAATTAAATACAACCTGACCATTAATTTCATACAAAGTGTTTGCGGTTAAGACATATTTAGCACCTCCACCCGCCGCAAGTTCAGGAGCAAGAACAACAGCCAGGTTGTCCCCGGCTTTAATACGCTTAAAATTTGCTCTCGTAGGTGTACCGCCGCTAAGAATTGTCCAGGCCGCCGTAGTTGCATTATAATAATAAAACGATTTTACATCAGTATCATAAACCAGTAATGCATCGGCAGGTGTTACAATAGCGTTTCTTTGAGCAGTTGTCATCCTTGGAGCCAGCATACCATGTGTTGTAGAAGATATATCCAAAACAGAACTGGTATTTGGATTAGTAGTACCAATACCAACTTGTGCATTCCCAATAAAAGTTAAGAAGTAGAAAAACAGCAATAATATAATTTTAGTATTTTGTGAAGTACGTGTAGTTACCATAAATTTCTAATATTAATTAATGAAAGATTTTAAATGTTAAGCAGGCTGTTAGATTATAATTATGGATGAATTACTATTTGCCGGAATAGGAGATAATAACTTTTTGGGTAATTTTTATATTATCAGTAGTAAGGAATGTTGCAATATAAATACCAGAACTAAGCCCGGAAGTTGAAAAAGTGTAGCTCTGCTCAATTCCGATATTGTTTTTTGAAAGTACTGCTTTGCCCAAAACGTCATATAGAACAAATGATTGTATTGCTATATTATTTGGATTAAGTGCTTTTAAAACTTGATTTTTATTGTCTTGAGTGATATAAAAATTAGTCTTATTTTCTTGATTTGTTCCAAGTGTCTGGTTGGTAAAACTTATTTTAAAACGTTCTGCATACGTTCCGGGATCTACAGTAACTTCATATACCCCATTTTTAATGTCATGATAGGACATATCAAGTGCGTCATATATATAAATTTGCTGTGAACTATCAAAATCAACAATTTCGGGGATATAAAATTTAAAGGTTGTTTTTGTAGTTGCTTTTGCAGAGAGCGGAATTTTTTTTGATGCATCAAAACTAGTTCCCTGAATTACATAATTACTATTTTCTATCCAAAAAGAAACATCATTAGGAAGGCTTTCGTCTAAATTTTTAGCATCGATTCCCCTGTCAATTCCATCTGTAGCTTGAGGTGTGAATGCTAAAGCAAGTTGTCTGGTGAACTCATTATTTATAATTGTGTTAATCTTAAAATAAGAAAGAAGTACAGCTTCTTCTTTTTCAGATTCGTCTTGTGTTTTAGAAGTTGTTTTTTTTGGAATTTTTTCAAATTGTGATAAACCGCTTCCTTCTTTATAAAAAATACGATGCGAATTTCTAAAAGTTACTGTCCCATTACTAGCTCCATTTATCAAAAAGCCCTGGCCAATTGGGAGATATTTTCTTTGCACAACAGGACTTGTGCCGATTGGTGGATTATTGTTTAATGTTCCGTCACTATTATAGGATCTAAATGTTGCTGCGGTATAAATTCCATTCGAACCTAAACTAACCGGCGAATATGCGGCATATCCTCCTCGATATGCAGAGAGAAAATGAGAATTTACATTTTTGTCCTGTTGCCAAAAATACGCAATACCAGTTGAAGCATTATTTGTTGGATCTAACAGAAAAGCATTTAGATGTAAAGCTGATGGATAAGGATTTCCGGTTAGGGTTGCATTGTTGGTACCAACAGTAACGGCGATATTTCCGTCATTAGGTTTTCCTCTAAAATCATATCTTTGCGCGCCTGTACCAGGATTGTTTACAATACCGGTTCCTTCAGGATCTGTATTATCTGAACCGCTGGTTCCTTTCATCGTAAATCCCTCTCCGGGAGCAATTGTTGTAGCACTTCCCACCTGAACCCATTGCGAGTATTTATTGGCATTTGTTAATTTATAAATCCAATGTGAGGCTATTGCTAACGGATTGGCTGTTCCATTATAACTCCCAATGGGCAGTATCGCAGCATTTGTAGAAGCGATCGATGTAGAAGGTCGATATAATAAAGTGATTCCGAAATTATTATTAACAGAAGACGCAATATTATTTCCAACGGGTGAACACCAGTAATTGTAGTCAAAATTATCAGAAGTTCCCTCCTGATAAACCGATAAAATTCCAGTTCCGGTATTGGTAGAAGATCCGGATGTACCTTGTACGAATTGAGAATTATTTCTCAAATAAAGATTGGAGTTAGCTGCCAAATTTATATTTTGACCAACATAAAGCACTTGGTTTTTCACATAAACAGGTGTGTTTGCACCTACATATATTTGAGCAAAACTCTGAACTGAAATCACAATTGATAGTAAGTATATTTTTCTTTTCATTGGCCACAATTTTTGTAGATTAATTAATGGTGTTTTCCATGGGATGATACATTTTTATTTTAATTCATCTTTTTATTTTGTCTCTAAAAATGAAATAGAAGCCAAGATAAATTGCTGTGACTAATAAAATAATATCTATGCTATTTATGGAGACTGCCGGTGGATCTGGCAATCCCGGTGGTGGAGGGGTATTCTGAGCAAGGCATATAGAGGAAATTAACATTATAAAGAGCGTATATCTTTTCATAAGAGACTAATTATTATGATGGTAGATTAATTTATTTGGGATCATTAATACAGTGTAATAACATCTGATAAGAACGTTGTAAATTATGTAGTTTATTTTTGTACAAGTTTTACTACTTGCAAATAAATATTTTCGGACATTTTTTTTCTTATATAATTTTCCTCAAAAGTTTCATAATTTCTATTTAAGAAAAATATGTAGTTACTTCTAGCTCATTTGTATATTCAAAAAGCTACAATCAAAAAAGGGTACTTCGAAAAAACGGTGGTGGAAATGCAGAATCTTCTGGAGATTCTACTTAGGGAAATTTTAATTGAGACAACAATGTCATTTGAGGAGTTGTTGTTACGTCTTTATATAATGTGTTTTAAATCAACACTTTTATGCTGTGGGTTTATTCTAATTGAAATCCTAATGAGCAATTCAATTTGTGTTTTCATTGGCAGGTACCAGAACAGAATCCATAAATTTTGCTGTTATGATAGTTCCTTCCTCGTCTTCCCATTGTGTAATAATATTTTCAATTAGCTCTGGCTCAAAGCCTATTACCTTCATTACAGGACCTCCAAATTCCTGTTTAACTTCCTGTCCTTTTTTAAATTTGGTATTCATAATTGTTGTATTAGATTTCTGTATTTACTTTACAAATATCTAAATACAGCTGCTTTTTAATGTTATATCTTTTAATGCTGATCTTATAAAATTAAAGTCGTGGATATAAATAAGCACTCAAATAAAGTAGTGTTTTTTTTATCTAAAAAAATATGCACAAAATTCTTAAGCTGGATTTTTGTGTACGTAAAAACGTACTTTACTACTCCTTGTGACAGTTATTATTTATCAACTTTGTGATGTTAATTGCTAATAGCGTCACAAACCTGACGTGATTTAGAATAATCAGAAAAAATATAAATGCAATAGCAAGTTCAGCACAATTGCAGGAACGATATAATTACTACCTATTTATTTACTAACCCTTTAACCTTTAAAAAAATGAAAAAAATCTTAAAATTGACAAGTATGCTATTTATTACAGCATTATTATTTAATTCCTGTGAAAAGGAAGAAAATTTAGATGTACCACAAAGCGTTAACAAAGATGTGATACAAAGTAAAAACAAAGACACGCCGGAAAGTACCAACAAAGATGCCGCTTCACTTGTTGCTGCGCTAGGCAGTGCCGGAGCCAGAACAATTACATTGAAAACAAATACACTAACATGTCCAGGTGGTTTGTGTACATCGTATGGCGTCTGGTCAGAAGGCGTTTACACCGTTTGGTTTACTATGAAATTTAATTCCGGATTTTATTGGAGCAGAGGCGGTAAATGCGGATATGGAATACTAATTGGTGACCAGAATACCGGAGGCGACCCAGGATGGGATGGCAATGGCGGTAGTGCCAGATTTATGTGGTATTGCCCGAATGGATCAAACACTGCGAAAGGAAGCGGAGCTTATCTCCAGCCTTATGTTTACTATAAAGATCAGCCCGGACAATATGGGAATGATTTTGGAAAAAAGTACTACATACAAGAAGGAGTGACGTATAACTGTCAGATATCTGTTAAGTTAAATACTGGATCAAATACAAATGGATATGTCAAATATTATGTAAATGGTACAGAAATATTGAATCAAACAATTCGTTGGGTAACTAACGATTCTAAGCGAAATGTTAATGCAGTAAGTCTTCATACCTTCCGTGGCGGCAGTCAGGAATATTGGAAAGCCCCTGTAACAAGCTCTATTTATTATGGCAGTGCGTCTTGGGATGCTCAATAATATTTATATGCTAATAAATTAAATATTTTGCAACGAAAGGCTGTCTTTTAAAGACAGCCTTTTTTTATTATAATTCTTTCCTTACCGGTTAGGTTAGACAGTACTTCGGAAGTTTATGAAAAAATAATACTGAAAAACTTCTTTTTTAAAAGAAAGATTCTATTTTTGTATCGATCAATACAAAATAACAAAATGAGAGGAAGACCTACGATTTTTAAGGAGAAAGAGTTGCTGGAAAAGGCACAGCACATTTTCTGGGAGAAAGGGTACACAGCCACTTCACTTGAAGATTTGTTAAAAGCCATGCAGATCGGAAGCGGCAGTTTTTATAACACTTTCAAAGGAGGCAAAAAGGAGTTGTTTTCCAGGGCTATTCAACAGCGCAGAGAAGCTTTTTCCGAGTTTAAAGCCATCGTTGATGCAAGCACAGCGCCACTTGAAGTGATTAAAGATTTTTACCGCTCACTGGCACATGCCGACAAACAGACTCATTTGCAGGGCTGCCTGATTGCAAATACTGTTACGGAAATGACTTTTGTTGATCAGTCACTCGAGGAAGAAGCGGTTAGGGTTTTAAAAGAAGTGGAACAGATGTATATTAATGTTATTGAAAAAGCCCAAAGGGACGGAACCATGAAAAACAATACCAGCGCTGAGATCCTGGGGCGTTACTTAATTACCTTCTGGTGCGGATTTAATGTAACAAGGCGTATGTATCCCGATAATGCAATTCTTAAAGCACAAATAGAAATGCAGCTTAGTATATTGACCTAAGCTTTTTTTTTACACATTTTTGTAGTAATCAATACAAAATAAATAGAAAAATAGAAAATTAGTTTATTCAAAAAATAAAGAAATAAACAGCTCTTTTTCTTTGAATTATTTTTGTAGTAATCAATACAATAATCAATATAAAATGGATTTACAATTACAATCAAAAATCGCTTTTATCAGCGGTTCAACTCAAGGAATCGGTTATGCCATTGCCCGCCAGCTTTTTAATGAGGGGGCCACTGTTATCATAAACGGTCGAAATCAGGCTAAAATAGAGGATGCTCTTCAAAAACTCAGGCAGGAAATACCTCAGGCAGAAGTGTCGGGTATAGCGGCTGATTTTTCAAATGTAGAGCAGGTCAATGCTTTAATAGATGCTTTGCCACAGGTAGATATTCTGATCAACAATGTTGGAGTTTTTGAACTAAAAGCTTTTACGGAAATTACAGATGAGCAGTGGTTATCTATTTTCGAAATTAATGTTATGAGCAGTATTAGGCTCTCAAGGGCATTATTTCCAAAAATGATAGAAAGAGGCTGGGGCAGAGTCCTGTTTATCAGTAGTGAATCCGGAGTTAATATTCCGGAAAACATGATCCATTACGGAATGACCAAAACCGCTTTGCTTTCCATTAGCAACGGTCTTTCTAAACTCACCAAAGATACTCAGGTTACTGTTAATTCTATTTTAGGAGGCCCTACTTATTCTGATGGTGTGGCAGAGGTTGTCTCGCAGATTGCCCAGGCACAGCAATTATCAGAGGAGCAAATGAAAGAACTTATTATACAAAATACCAATCCAACCTCGCTTCTACAGCGTTTTATTACCCCTTCAGAAATAGCAAACATGGCAGTATATCTCTGCAGTCCTTTAGCTTCTGCAACCAACGGAGCCATTACACGAGTAGATGGCGGTGTGCTCACCACGCTATAATAATTTAATGAATTAATAATAGTAATAGTAAAGCTCCTGCTGTGAGGCTGGAGCTTTTTCTGTTTATTGAAATCCTTTATATTTTTAAAATTTATAATTTATTTGAGCTGCTGCATACGGTGAAAAATCAAAATAGGAACTTTCTTTATCTTTAAAAAAGCTTTTGAGGTTTCGATCCTGAAAATAAGCAAATCGTACGGCATTGACACCAAGTGTAATAGGTAAGGAGATATTCTTATTTATTTTGATTTCAGGCCTTAATCCTGCGACAGCATACTGATGTGTAAAAATCACATTTTTACCGTCTTTTTTAAGCAAAGCCATCTGACCATTCATTTCTGTAATTAGATGTAAATCAAATGTTTTATTAAAATTGTATCCGGCTGAAGCCTGAATTCCATTTAGCATTGAAAACTTAAAAGTATATTTTCCTTCTGAGTTGTAATTTACATATAGAGCAGGAAAAAGCATTGGGTATCCAAGAGTATTTGTCAGGGCAAGTCCTGCACCAAGATCCAGTTTAGGGTTAATTTTTTTTACAAAAATAACACCACCATTGCCCAGAATACTATTGGCATTTACTTTAGAAATTTGGGTTTCGCTGGTGTAAATTCCCGCACCGGCAAAAGCAATAAGTGACCATTTTTGACTCAATTGGCGAATGTTAACAACCGACAACTGAACGTTGGTAATATGGGATAAAACCAAGTCCTTAGTAAAATTTTTGTTGTCAAGCGAAGCATGATCGCCGGATAAATTAAGAACCCATGTTGATGCAAGGCTGTCCTTATTTATTTTTATAGCAAGAGGAATATTGGCAATTCCGCTATAAACCATAGCAGAGCCTTTACTATTGCCGACTTTTTCCCCATCGTTATTTTTATAGTTTGATGTACCAAAATATTCGGTTTTAAAAGATACTTGTGCTCTTGATTTTACATTCATAAGTAAAAAAAGTAATGCCGCTAAAATTAATGTTGTTTTCATGATATGGATTTGTTTCTAAAAATTTCGGAACAAAACTATATTTTTACTTCAATGCTCTTTTTTGCTTTTGACAAGTGGTCGTTTTTTGTTGACCAACGGTTTTCTATTGCCGATTAGAAAAAGGTATTTTTGTAAAAAAATAAAACAAGCCATGTTTACTGTAAAAAAAGCAGATTACGTTTTTTGGATTTTTATGTTCCTGATGACTTTATTGCAATTGTCCGATGACTTGTCATTTTTGGGCGGTGTTTTGTTTTCACTATCCATCACATTAACATTGAGAATACATGTGCTGTGTGTGATAAACAGGCTGGCAAAAAGGTATTTGAATAGTGAAAGTTCCATAAAATTCATTCTATATGCTTTGTTTGCCAGTGTGCTAACAGCTGTAATTTTGACATTTGAAGGCTGTTTAATTGTGGGAGCAATTCCCTCTGAGAGGCTCGTAATGCCCAATGACATGCTGTCTTTATTTTTCGGAATGCTGATGGTAAGTATTTTGATCTCCGGAGGGAGTTATTCAATAGAGTTATTCAAGCAGAACGTAGAATCTGAAAAACTTCATCAGGAGTTGAAAAATAGTGTTTTAGAAAACGAAATTGATAACCTGCGAACGCAATTAAGTCCGCATTTTACCTTTAATATCTTAAACAATCTGCAATTTTTAATTCGAAAGGATAAAGAGGAAGCTCTCGAACTGCTTTCCAGATACAGTAAAATACTGCAGTATTATGTTTACGAATCACAAAACAAATGGATAAAGCTAGATGACGAAATTTCTTTTTTGAAGCATTATTTTGAATTAGAAAAAGATAGATCCGGTGAAGATTTGCAGATTTCCTTTCAATGTAATATTGCAGAAAATCACTTAATGATCATTCCGTTTCTCTTATCGACTTTCATTGAAAATGCCTTTAAACATGTTTCTGATTTTGCTGATAAAACCAATTACATACACTTGCACATCTATTTGGAAAATGAAAATAACCTGTTCCTGAAAATAGAAAACACGGCCAATTCAGCATCAGACAATAAAAAAGCAAAAGGTGTCGGGCTAAAATATGTTAAGAAGAGACTGGATCTTTCTTATCCGGGTAATTATAGTCTGGATATTAAGAGGGAAGAAAATAAATACAGAGTAGAACTCCAAATAAATCTGAATAGGTAATGACATGTATAGTAATAGATGACGAGCGCATTGCCCGCGAAGGATTGAGTGAATTCATCAAAGAATTTGATTTTTTGGAAAACAGAGGTTCGTTTTCAAATGCGCATCAGGCAATGGAAAAATTAAAAAGTGAAACCATCGACCTGATATTTCTGGATATACAAATGCCTTTTTTAAACGGATTGGAGTTTGCAAAAATGATAGCAGATAAGCCCTCGATGATTGTTTTTACAACTGCTTACTCCGAATATGCTTTGAAAGGATACAAGGTAAATGCGGTAGATTATTTACTCAAACCTATCTTTTTTGAAGATTTTAAAGCCTCTGTTTTTAAGGCAAAAAAGATGTATGATTTAATGTTTCATCAGGAAAACACAGTTAAGCCTTTGTTCTTCAAAGAAAATGGAGTTTTTTTTAAAGTAATACCCACTCAAATTTTATATGTCAAGAGTATGCAGAATTATGTCGAAATACATCTTGAAAACCACAAACGAATAATTGTACACCATACTTTAAAGAGTATTTTGGACCAGTTGCCTCAGGAGGATTTTTTACAAATTCATAAATCCTATATCGTCAATACAAAATATATTACCCATATAGATGGTAGTACTTTATATCTGAATGAAATCAGTTTGCCCATTGCCAGAAATAGAAAGGAAGCTATTTTGGGTATTTTTCTTCCGCGCTAGGGCTCATTTTTTTTATGGATGCAGGAAGATATTCATTGGATCATAGATATTACTGATCGTAAAAGAAAAGTTATATAAAGAAATCAATTAAATTTATATAGTAATTTAAAGGACATTTTTACATTCAAAATAATAGCCTTGATGATCCTTAAATTAGACTTTTCACAATAGTTAGAAAACTAAAATCCTCAAAGTATGAACTACTCACAATTAGCATTTACGGATGCCATAAAAAAAATACAGGAAGAAGTTGGAAGCAGAAGTACTTATGACCGTATGGAAAAAATGTCGGTTGTTGATGGACTTACAGATAACGAAATTAATTTTATTGGTGATAGGGATAGTTTTTATATGGCCAGTTTTGGAGAAAATGAATATCCATACATTCAACACCGTGGCGGACCGGCAGGATTTATTAAGGTAATAGATAATAAAACAATCGGAATTGTAGATTTTGTAGGAAACAGACAATATATTTCGACAGGTAATATTTCTAAAAATGAAAATGTAGCTTTAATACTGCTATCATATCCACAAAGAGCAAGGCTAAAGATTTATGCACATGCAAAAATTGTTGATTTAAATGAAAATGAAGAATTATATAATCTTTTGAAACCAACAGATTACAAATTTAAACCAGAAAGAATGATGATTTTTGAAATTCAGGCATACGACTGGAATTGTCCACAGCATATAACACCTCGTTACACAACAGAAGAGATAGAAGAAGCTTTATTACCACAAAGAGAATACATTAAAAACCTAGAAAATAAGATAAAAGAGCTTGAATCAAAATTGTCAAATAAATAATGTTACAATACTTGTTTAATAATCCTGATCTTATGATTGTTAAAGAATTAAATATCTTAAATTAGTAGTACATTTTTATTGAAAAGCCTGATTACAAAATAATTTATTGAATATGGAAAATTTAAAAGTATCCCAGACTGCTATTGACGGTCTGTTTGTGGAGGAAAACTTAATTCCTCAGGAATATCAGATTTCTGAAATTCATCAGCGTGAATATTTATTAGATGGGAAGTTAGTTCCCTGGAATGGTGAGGTTACCGAAGTTTTTTCACCGGTTTTTATTCCTGGTCCCGATGGACTTAAGCGCAAGTTGGTAGGAACAATTCCGCATACTTCTGCCAAAGAAGCTTTAGTTTCTCTGGATGCAGCAGTTGCGGCTTATGATAACGGACAAGGAGTCTGGCCAACTATGAGTGTTGAAGACAGAATTAAATGTATGCAGAAATTTGTATACCTAATGATCCAACAACGTGAGTTAGTTATTAAATTATTGATGTGGGAAATCGGAAAAAGCCTTCCGGATTCAACAAAGGAATTTGACAGAACAGTAGAATATATAAATGCTACTATCGATGCACTAAAAGATCTGGACAGACAATCATCAAGATTTGAGGAAGCAGAAGGTGTGCTGGCTCAAATTCGCAGATCTTCATTGGGAGTTGTTCTAAGTATGGGACCATTTAATTATCCTCTTAATGAAATTTTCACCACTTTGATTCCCGCTCTTATAATGGGAAATACTATTTTGTTTAAATTACCTAAACATGGAGTTTTAGCGCATTATCCTTTGCTTAATGCTTTTAAAGAAGCATTTCCTCCGGGAACGGTAAATACGCTTTACGGTAGAGGAGCTGAGATAATTTCTCCGTTAATGGAGAGTGGTAAAGTCAATGTATTGGCTTTTATAGGCTCTAGTAATGTCGCAAATGGCTTAAAGAAATTGCATCCAAAAGCAAACAGACTAAGATCTATTTTAAGTCTTGACGCCAAAAATGCAGCAATTGTCACCAAACACGCCGATATTGACGTGGCAGTAAGTGAATGCCTTTTAGGATCGTTATCATTTAACGGACAACGTTGTACGGCATTAAAACTAATTTTTGTACAAAAAGAAATCGCAGATGAGTTTGTTAAAAAATTAAGTGATGCTGTAGCAGCTCTTAAACCGGGACTTCCGTGGGAAAAAGATGTTAAAATAACACCACTTCCTGAATTTGACAAGCCGGCTTATCTTAAAACTTGTTTAGACGATGCTTTGGCAAATGGAGCAAAAATCATAAATGAGAATGGCGGTTATTCTAATCATTCACTTGTTTTTCCTGCTGTTGTATATCCTGTAAATGATAAAATGAAATTGTATCATGAAGAGCAATTTGGACCCATAATTCCGGTTGTACCTTTTGATTCTATAGACGAACCTATAGACTATCAGATTAATGCCTCTCACGGTATGCAGGTTAGTATTTTTAGCGAAGACCCAAAAGAAGTTTCAAGCCTTATTGATCCGTTTGTTAATCTGGTAAGCCGCGTTAATATTAATTGTCTTTCACAGCGCGGACCGGATGTATTTCCTTTTACAGGAAGAAAAGACAGCGCAGAAGGAACTTTATCAATATCTGATGCTTTGCGATCTTTTTCAATACGTTCGCTTGTGGCGACTAAATCTACAGATGCAAATAAAAAATTATTTAATTCTATTATAAGGGATCATGATTCTAATTTTCTAAGTACAGATTATATATTTTAGAATTTAGACAACAAACTATATTAGTTGGTTATAAAACAAAGGCTGCAATAATTGCAGCCTTTGTTTTTTTAATTGCTTATAATTTTTATTCCGCTGCTTGAAGAAATTGTCTTAAAACATACTGTAATATTCCATCGTTTCTGTAATATTCAATTTCAATTTTTGAATCCAGTCTTGCAATAACATCAAAGCTAATCACTTCACCATTTTCTTTTTGAGCGGTTACTTGTAGCTCTTTTAAAGGTTTTATATCCTGTGCGATTCCGGATATAGAAAAAGTTTCCGTTCCGGTAAGTCCAAGACTTAAAGCATTTTCTCCATTTTTATATTGTAAAGGCAGAACTCCCATACCAACTAAATTGCTTCGGTGAATACGTTCGTAGCTTTCAGCAAGTACAGCTTTTACCCCCAATAAAAAAGTTCCTTTTGCGGCCCAGTCTCTTGATGATCCGCTGCCGTATTCTTTTCCTGCAAGGATGATTAACGGAGTATTAGCGGCTTTATATTGTATCGAGGCATCATAAACACTCATTTCTTCACCTGTTGGAAGATATTTAGTATACCCGCCTTCTTTATCTGCCAAAGCATTTTTAATACGCACATTGGCAAAGGTTCCTCTAACCATAACTTCATCATGACCACGACGGGAACCGTAAGAATTGAAATCGGCTTTTTCAACATTTCGGCCCAATAAATATTTGCCGGCTGCAGAATTTTCATTAAAAGAACCCGCAGGTGAAATGTGGTCTGTCGTAATACTGTCTCCAAGTACTAATAAAGTACGGGCATTTTCAATATCTTGTAATTCTTTTGGAAATTCGGTAAGATTTTTAAAAAATGGAGCTTCCTTAATGTACGTAGACTGATCATCCCAGGCATATATTTTTTGTTCCGGTATTTTTAATTTTTGCCATGTTTCGTTTCCGTCAAAAATAGTTTCATAACTTTTAGCAAATTGTTTAGGAGATAAAACATCGCTTAAAACCTGATGGATTTCATCATCTGTTGGCCAGATATCTTTCAGGTAAACCGGCAGCTGATTTGGATCAAAACTTACAGGTTCATTCATTAAGTCAATATCTACTTTGCCTGCAAGTGCAAAAACGACTACAAGCATGGGCGACATTAAAAAATTCATTTTAATCTGAGGATGAATTCTCGCCTCAAAATTTCGATTACCAGATAAAACAGATGCCAAAACAAGGTCGTGGTCTTCAATAGCTTTGGCAATATGGGCAGGCAAAGGACCTGAATTACCAATGCAGGAAGTACATCCGTAGCCCACAACGTGAAATTTTAAAGCTTCAAGATCTCCTAATAAATCTGCTTTGGCAAGATAGTCGGTTACTACTTTTGAGCCTGGCGCAAGTGAAGTTTTTACCCACGGCTTTACGCTAAGCCCTCTTTCTCTGGCTTTTTTGGCAACAAGTCCCGCACCAATCATTACATAAGGATTGGAAGTGTTGGTACATGATGTAATAGCAGCAATAGCAACTGCGCCATCAGAGAGCATAAATTGTTCATTGCCTAAAGTTACGGCAACGCTTTTTATACCATCTTCTACTTTTTCTTCAATTTTTGCATTCTCGGAAATTACGGCATCTCCCTGTATTGGCTGCGAACCTCCTTCGCCCGACCAACGAACAACTTGTTTTTGGGGAAGACTTTTTCTTCCAAAGCTTTTGTCGAGCATATCTACTAGAGAAGGCTGTAAATTCTTAAGCAAAATTTTATCCTGCGGTCTTTTTGGTCCCGCAATAGTAGGTTCTATAGTAGACAAATCAAGTTCAAGAATGTCGGTGTAGGTTATAGATTCATCGCCTGTTCTCCACAATAAATTAGCTTTACAATATTCTTCGACCAAATCAATCTGATCTTCAGAACGGTTGCTTAGGCGCATATATTCCAATGTTTTTTCATCAATAGGAAAGTAGGTAACAGTACAGCCAAATTCAGGAGACATATTACCAATAGTAGCACGATCAGGAACACTTAAACTGTCAAGCCCGGGACCAAATACTTCTACAAATTTACCGACAACACCATATTTTCGAAGTAGCTCTGCAATAGTAAGTACCATATCTGTGGCTGTTGAACCAAGCGGAATTTTTCCCGTAAGCTTAAGTCCGATAACCTCGGGCATAATAAAATAAATAGGCTGTCCTAAAATAGCGGCCTCGGCTTCGATACCTCCAACACCCCATGCGATTACACCTATTCCGTTTACCATTG
The DNA here is from genome assembly GCF_058310175.1 of Flavobacterium sp. AK-345. NCBI lineage: Bacteria > Pseudomonadati > Bacteroidota > Flavobacteriia > Flavobacteriales > Flavobacteriaceae > Flavobacterium > Flavobacterium sp. AK-345. Next base: position 60,987 of record NZ_JBZEER010000013.1, read on the forward strand.
GCGTATGACTGTCGGTTCCAACCAAAGTATCCGGAAAAATCTCTCCATTTCTTTCAATCACACCTTTAGATAAATATTCTAAATTAACCTGATGGCAGATTCCCATACCTGGAGGAACAACACTAAAATTACTAAAGGACTGCTGGGCCCATTTTAAGAATTCATAACGTTCAGAATTACGCTTGTATTCTTCTTCCATATTACTTAAGTAGGAATATTCCGTTCCAAAATAATCAACCTGTACAGAATGATCGATAACCAGGTCTACAGGAATCAATGGATTTATCATATCAGGATTTTTCCCTCTGCGCTGTGCTTCAGCCCTTAGAGAGGCAATATCCACAACAGCCGGAACTCCCGTAAAATCCTGCATAAGTACACGCGCAGGTTTAAAGGGAATATCTTTATCAGAAGCTTCTGGTTTCCAGTTCAGCAGGGTTTCGATGTTTTCTTTTGTGATGGCAAAATCATCATAATTTCGTAGTACATTTTCTAAAAGAATCCGAATAGAAAATGGCATTTTTTTAATATTAAATCCCTGGTTTTCCATCTCGGCAAGACTGTAATAAGAAAAAGTCTTGTTTTTAGAAGTTAACAGCCTTTTAATTTGATAAATGTCGTTTTGCATAATTAACAGTATTTAATTTAAAATGGTGTGATACAATTGAACGTGTAGATATACAGCTATTGATCAATTACTTTTTTGGTTCATAAACTTAAGTTTTATTGCCAAAAAGTCTGCCGTATTTTTAAAGTATTGATTTTTAGTACTTTTACGTGAAGTTAGTTAATTATGTTTATGATATATCGTTATTTGATAGTGTTTTTTTCGATAATTATGAAAAAAACAGATGAATATTTCGATTCAGAAGTTATTCTAAAAGATATAGAAAATAAAAAAGCTGAAAAGTGTTACTTTTCAGCTTTTTTTATGCGGGTCTTAAAAGCGCTATTCAATCGCTTTATTTGTTTTGGTCAGGTCAAAATTTAAATTGGTATTCAATATAAATCCATTATTGTTTTGAAAAACGTTTTGTCCGTTTATTTGTCGGCCCAATTGTACGGTTTGATTAAGATAACCTCCTTCAATTCGTACATTTTTATTAAATCGGTAACCTAATAAAATTCCGATTCTGTTTTGGTCAAACACATTGACATTTACATTTTTTCCAAAACCAATAAAAATTTCATCGTAGAAAGCCAAATAAGGTGTTTTGTCTTTTATTTCATTCCCTTTTAAAGGAACCTGAACCCTTATCATATATCTGATTCTGTTTAATAACGGAAATTCGTCTTCGGTTGTTTCTGCTAATGAACTGTAACGGCCGACGAATCTTTGTTCCAGCATAAATCGATGCGAAAAATCAACGATTCCTTCTTTATGTCCAAGCTGTACCATTTCAAAAATTCGGTGTTCTGTAAAATCCCTGCCCATTCCATTTATCGGGATTTCGCCATACGGATAAGTTTCTATCCAGCCATATCCAACTCGAAATTGTACTCTTGGATTTAGGTTATAATTTATTCCAACGCGCAATAAACTTTGCTGCCATTCGGTAATATATTCATTTCGGCGCCATTGGTATTCGGTATGGATTCCAAATTTTTCCGATATTTTAAATGTTCCAAAAAAGTTATACCATCCAATCTCGTTATTGGTGTGTATGCGATTGTTTTGTCCAACTGCCGATTGCAAACCACCAACTAAAAGGATGGTCCATAAATAATTCTTAATGCTCATTATTTTAAAAATTCAAGTGTTCCGTCTGTTAAGTTATAAAACACGCCTACAATTTTAATTTCACCTTTATCTTCCATTTCTTTAAGAATAGGACTCTTTTTACGAATTTGATCGATAGTATAAATTACATTGTTTTCTGAAACGTATTTTACAAATTTATCATTTTTAGACGTTTTTTCACCATTAAAATTCTGACTTATTGCTACAGCCGGTTTTATTTTTGAAAGCATAGCTGTAATGTTACCCAATTTTACATCATCAATTGCGCCTTTTATGGCTCCACAATGCTGGTGTCCCATTACTAAAACCAATTTTGCACCCGAAACTTTACAGGCAAATTCCATACTTCCCAATAAATCTTCGTTTACGAAATTTCCAGCTACACGTCCAACAAAAATATCTCCTAACCCTTGGTCAAAAACATCTTCAACAGGAACACGACTGTCTACACAACTTAAAATAACTGCTTTTGGGTACTGACCTGGTGCCGATTTTCTTGCTTGTTTACTGTGATCACGCACAGTTGTTGTACCACTTTGAAAACGTTTATTTCCTTCTATAAATTCCTGTAAAATAGCATCAGGCGTAAGTCTGGTTTGCTCTTCTTTGGTCATTACATGAGAAATTACAGGTTTTAAATCTTCTGCCGGATTAGAAATTAAATTTGATTCTTTCGTTTTTGTTGCGTTGTTGCAAGAAACCAAAAGCACAGCTGCGCATAGCATTACTATTGATTTAAGTTGATTCTCCATTTCTTTTTTTAAATTAATCAGCCTACTTTGTAAAACGGTTTTCGGCATTTCCGTTTATTATGTTTTTAATTTTATATAAAACAAGAAAAGAGACTGTTTCCCTACTTTGAAACAGCCTCTTAAATTTAAGTTGTGCTTTTAATTTTATGATTTTTTCCAAAATTTGCCTTCCATAAATCTGATCATCAGAAGGTTGATGCTATTTGAATATGATATTGACTAGAATAAAATACAAATCACATTATTAAATGAGCTGTAACAAATTACTGCTCATTTTTTTATTTAGAATTTCAATAAATGAAATTAACATTCGCAGGAGTTTAAATGACCTAATTGAGTTGTAGATTTGCAGTAATAATTAATAAAATGAAATTTTGCTTTGCCTGGAATAGTGAATTATTATGTTGAAAAAATACAAATCAAATAAAATATATTATCAAAGTACCATTGCGTTGGCTGGACCTGTTGTTATTTCACAATTGGGGCATACTTTGGTACAAACCGTAGATACTATTATTATAGGCCATTATGCAGGAACTATATCACTGGCAGCAGTTTCGTTGGTGCATTCTGTTTTTATGGTGATTCTGGTCATAGGATTGGGAATTGCCTATGGGTTAACGCCTTTAATTGCACAGGAAAACGGGAAATCAAATTTTAAGGAATGTGCTAAACTTCTTTCCAATAGTTTATGGCTTAATATAATTGCCGCAATCTTGCTTTTTATCATAGTCTATTTTGGCTCCATGTTTGCCATGCAGCATGCCAATCAGGATCCTAATGTTGTAGAAACAGCAAAACCTTATTTACTTATTTTAAGTTTATCGATTTTTCCTTTAATGATTTTTCAAACATTCAAGCAATTTGCAGAAGGACTTGGTTTTACAAAACAAGCCATGAACATTACTATTTGGGGAAATTTGATTAACGTAGTTATCGCAGTTATTCTGGTAAAAGGAATGTTCGGTATTGAACCAATGGGAGTTAAAGGAGTAGGAGTTGCAACTTTAGTCGATAGGGTTTTAATGATGGTGGTAATGGCGTGGTACGTATTCAGGTCACATAATTTTAAAGATTATATGCTGCATTTTTCTGCAAAGTATATCAATATTTCCAAAATCCTTGCGGTTGTAAAAATCGGTCTGCCGGTTGCCATGCAATATGTATTTGAAATAGGGGCGTTTGCAGCTGCAGCTTTAATTGCAGGTCAGTTAGGGGCAACAGAGCAGGCTGCTCATCAAACTGCTATAACCCTTGCGGCAATGACTTACATGATGGCGGGAGGAATTGCCTCTGCAGCAACCATTAAAATTGGAAATAGTTTCGGAAATCAGAATTATATGAGGCTTCAGAAATTTGCTCATGCTTCTTATCATTTAGTGATTATATTCATGCTTTTCTTCGCCGTTATTTTTACGCTTTTCAATCAATATTTGCCTTTTTTAATAACAAGTGATGTGAATGTGGTAGCAATAGCTGCACAATTATTGCTAATTGCCGGAATATTTCAGCTGTTTGATGGTACTCAGGTTGTAGGATTAGGAACTTTGAGAGGAATGGGCGATGTCAATATTCCAACTTTTATCACTTTTGTTGCTTATTGGATAATTGGTCTGCCGTCATGCTACATTCTGGGCATTTATTTCAATATTGGGATTCAGGGAATTTGGTACGGTTTATCTTTAGGTTTGTTAACATCCTCTGTTTTGCTTTATTTGAGATTTAAATATGTGATAAATAAAGCCTTGAGGAAATAATCTAATCTAAATGCATTGGAAATATCATAAAGCGCAATGCAATTCTTTTTGTTTGTGTTTTAATGCTACAGAACTTTGATCAAAACTTTCAGTGACCGGGATATAGATATTAAAACTAACTCCTTTATTTAAATTTCCATCAGCAAATATAATCCCATTATGATTCTCTACAATTTTTTTGACGATAGCCAAACCAATTCCTGTTCCTAAATATTCCTCGCTATGATGAAGCCTTTGAAATATAACAAAAATATTTTCGTTGTATTGGGCATCAAAACCAATTCCATTGTCCTGAAAATTAAGGTTCCAGTAATCACATATCTGCGGGCTATGCGGCAGATTAAGAAGCCTGAAATCTTCATTTTTTAGAATACTGGATTGTATAGTAATTTGAGGTGGAATCTCAGGTATTGAGAATTTTAGCGAGTTGCTGATTAAATTATAGATAAGCTGGCGAAATTGGAAAGCTATTATATTTACCGGCATTAATCCGTTTATTTTAAAAACAGCTTTTTTTTGCTGAATTATATCTGTAAGTTCTGATTTTACATCTTCAATAATATCCTCTAAATCGCTCATCTCATAATGATGATCTGTAGTACTGACTCTTGAAAAGTCCATCAAATCTTCAATGAGCTGTCTCATTCTGGTTGCCGCGACATGTATGCGTTTTAAATTATTTTTTCCTTGCTCTGTAATGTTATTCATTTCTTTTTCCATCATTATTGAAATGAAAATCTGAATTTTCCGAAGTGGTTCCTGAAGGTCATGACTTGAAATAAAATTGAAAGCAAGCAGTTCTTTATTTGCATTGAGCAGTTCAATAGCCCTTTTTTCTTTTTCAGCATTTTGAAATTCCAATTCCTGATTGGCCAATAGTAGTGCAGCAGTCTGAATTTTTAGTTTCTGCAGCAAATCTTCTTTTTCAATTAATTCCTCGGCTTCTTTGAGCGCACGGCTTATCTTTTGCAGTAAGGATGAGAAATTATTTTTAGAGACATAATCTGTTACACCTTCTTTTATAAGCATTACAGCATTTTCTTCTCCAATGGTACCTGAAATTATTATAAAAGGAATATTAAGGTTTTTGTCTTTTATAATTTTAAAGGCAGAAACAGCATCAAATGACGGAAGAGAATAGTCTGATAATATAATATCGGGTAAAAAGTTTTCGAGGGAATCTTCAAATGATTTTCTTGATTCAACGATTTTTGAGACAAACGATAATCCTGATTTTGTTAGATGGCGTACGAGTAAATCCGCATCAGCAGTATTGTCTTCTAATATCAATATTTTAATATCTTCTTTTATGTGATATGGAATCATAATTTTAGATTAAATAAATCGTTTGCTTTAAATTTATGTAGCAGGCTGGCTAAGAATCATCCAGTACATTCCCATTTCTTTTATGGCATTAAAAAAATTATTGCTGTCAACAGGTTTTACTATATAACTGTTGGCACCAAGGCTGTAGCATTTTGCTATATCAGGATCTTCCTGTGAAGAGGTCAGTATAACCACCGGAATTGATTTAAGACCAGGATCACTTTTAACTTTTTCCAATACCTGAATCCCTGACATTTTTGGCATTTTTAAATCTAAGAGAAAAAGTTTTGGATATGCTTTTGGATTTCTTTCGGCATAAATTCCCCTGCAGTATATAAAATCGAGCGCTTCAGCTCCATCTTTTACATGCAAGAGTTTGTTTGTAAAACCGCTTTTATTTAATGCGCGTATTGTTAACAAAGCATCTTCCATGCTGTCTTCGGCAAATAAAATTTCAATATCGTCGTAATTCATTTTTATATTTTTTTAATTTTTAATATCAGGCAGGCTAAAGTAAAATTTAGCGCCTGCGTCTAGTTTTGATTCGGCCCATACAGTTCCGTGGTGGCGGTTTACTATTTTTTGCACAATTGCCAGGCCAATGCCCGTTCCGGAAAACTCTTCCTGTGAATGAAGGCGCTGAAAAACACCAAACAATTTATCGTAATATTCCATATCAAAGCCAGCGCCCCAATCCTGTATGCTATAGATAATTTTATTATTTTTTGATGTTGAAGTTATTTTAATACGGGTTTCAGGTTTATGTTTTGAATATTTTATTGCATTTGAAATTAAGTTTACCCATACCTGTTTAATAAGTGAGGGATCACCATTTGAAGGAGCAAGTTCATCAAGTTCAAATATTGGATTGTTTTCGTCTTTTTCTATCGCTATGTCGCTAATGACTCCGTTTACTAATGCTGTCATATTTATATTGGTAGAAGATACCTGTTTACGTCCTAATTTACTAAATGCCAATAAGTCATCTATTAGTACTCCCATTTTATTGGAGTTTTTAATTATGGCATTAAACATGTTTTTCCCATCTTCATCAATTAAATCAATATGGTCTTCTATTAAAATTTGGGTATAACCATTAATAGCACGTATAGGAGCCCGAAGATCATGAGAAACAGAATAAGAGAAGGATTCCAGCTCTTCCTGGGCTTTTTTAAGCTCATCGTATGCAAGGGTTAGTTCTTTGCTTCGTTTTTCCTGATAAGCAAGTTCTCTGTTTTTTACAATCAATTCGGCTGCACGTTGTTGCTTTTCGACCTTTCTTTTTTCCTTCAGAATATTTTCTGCAGCCAGTTTTTTATTTGCAATTATCAATTCAGCGGCACGTTTTTCTTTTTCTTTGCTCTGTATGGCAAGTTCTTTATTGGCTATAATTAATTCCTTTGCTCTTTGTTCTTTTTGTTCGTTTTGAAATTTTAATTCTTTATTTGCAATTACAAGCTCAGCGGCACGTTTTTCTTTTTCTTTGCTTTGTACGGCAAGTTCTTTATTGGCTACAATTAATTCCTTTGCTCTTTGTTCTTTTTGTTCGTTTTGAAATTTTAATTCTTTATTGGCAATTATCAATTCCGCTGCACGTTTTTCTTTTTCCTCATTCTGAAAAGCAAGCTCTTTATTAGCGACGGCCAATTCAGAGGCGCGTTTTTCTTTTTCCTGTGCCTGTACCGCAAGCTGTAAAAATTGGGTTTTCGAAAGAGTAATATCTGTAGCTAATTTTAAGATTTTATAAGGCTTGCCCATAATATCCAGGATGGGATTGTAACTTCCTAAAAGCCATATTAATTTTCCGTTTTTGGCTACCCTGATGAATTCATCTTTTTGATAAATCCCTTTTTTTAGATTGCTCCAAAACAATTGATAGGCATTGGATTGTGAATATGCAGGATCAACTAAAAGACGATGATGTTTTCCTAACAAATCGGCCTCATTGTAATCCATAATTTCCAGAAAATTTTTATTTACACTAAGGATATTTCCATCAAGATCAAACTCTATTGATGCATTTGAAGTATCAATAGCATTAACATGATTGTTTAACTGCTGTTCTTTTGCTTTTAGCAGCTCCTTAAGGTTTTGGTTTTCTACTGTTAGATTTTTGTTATTTTCAAAGGAAGTGTTTTGATCGTTTTCTTTTTCATGAAAAGATATTTGATCTGAGAAAAGGACTGTTTCCTTTTTGTCATTTTTTTCTTGGATATTCATATAATGCGAAGTTATATTTAGAAAAATAATGGCAATAATTTGCTGGAAAAGCACCTATATTTTAGTAATTATTAGAACGGATACCTAAAAATAATTTTAGGATTATAAACGAATATAGCGAAATTAAGTGATTTAACACTTACTTACTTCTATTATTTATAGGATAAAGTAAGTACTGTAAAATAAAATGTAATAAACGATGCACCTTAACGGCTATTTTAATTAAATAGTTATTCTTTTTATTCCAGGATGAATGTATAGTTAAATTAAGTACCTTTCTCACAAATAAATATAAATGAATTTATGAATAAAGGCGGACCAATAATTATTATAGAAGATGACCAGGATGACCAGGAAATTCTGGGGTTGGTATTTAAGGAACTTAATTATAAGAACGAAATCATTTTTTTTGGTGATGGAGAATTGGCACTTGATTATTTAACCGCAACAGCGGTTGAGCCCTTTATTATTTTCTCAGACATTAATATGCCAAAATTAAATGGAATAGAGTTACGTTCAAAAGTTCACGAAAATGAAGATTTGAGAATGAAATCGATTCCATATTTATTTTTTAGTACAGGTGCCGAACAGCAGCATGTTGTTGAAGCTTATTCAAAATCTGTACAGGGATTTTTTATAAAACCTTTCGATTTTACAGAAATGAAGGACCTGATAAAAAGCATTGTAGAATATTGGCAGAAATGTGTTTCGCCAAATTATATAAAATAAAGAATAACGAATATGTTTTTATTAAGGTGTTGCAGAAAAAAAACATTAAAAGAAACTGGATTTTTTTAGATCGGAAGCGTTTGATTTTTAAAATACAATCTTCTTTTTTTGTTTAAAGTTATTTGAAGCAATAAATGCCCCTTCCCAAACACCCAATATACTTAGTTTCTTGGCTAAACAGTAGCCTCATTTATTTATTAGCAGATCAGACGATAATATTTAAGTTTTAAAGAAGAATATACGATTTGAATTTTTTATTTACTGGTTTGCATACACGAAATAAAAGTTTAATTTTACCTTATTATATATTGCCTTCCCGCTTGTCAGCGAAAAATAATCCTTCCTAATTATTTTGACAAGTTGTTGGTCTAAGAAGGCGTTTTTTGAAAACTCATTTTTCATCTGTATAAACTCTTTATTCATGTATTCAATTATAAAATATATTTTGATGCTTTTTTTAGCATCATTAAGTTTAGTTTCCTGTAAGCAAAAACAAGGTGATAAAATCAAGGTTGGATTTTCTCAGGCCATGACTACCGATGATTGGCGCAAGCAAATGAACAGCTCTATCAAAATTGAAGCTTCACTACAACCTGAAGTAGAATTAAAAATTAGCGATGCCAATAATAATATCGAGAAACAAATTGATGATATCGAAAGATTCATCTCTAATAAAGTAGATGTAATCATTGTATCTCCAATTCAATCAAAACCCTTAACTGCCGTAGTCGAAAAATCTATAAAAGCCGGAATCCCGGTTCTTGTTGTAGATAGAAAAATTGATGGCGAAAAATATACGGCTTATCTTGGAGCTGATAATATTGAAATTGGACGAATTGCTGGTCGTTATATAATTTCACACAGTAAAGGTTCAGGCAAAATTATCGAAATTACAGGAGCAATTGGTTCTTCGCCAGCATACGAGCGCAGTTTAGGATTTGGACAAATAATAAAGGAGAACAAGCGCATAAAAATCGAAAATACGATTCATGGTGATTGGGAGGGAGAATCGGTAAAAGAACCTTTAAAAGCAATTCTGTTAAGCAATCCCAATATTGAATACATTTTTTCTCATAACGATCGCATGGCTTTAAGCGCCTGGGAAACGGCTAAAACTGTAGGACTCGAAAAGAAAATTAAATTTATTGGTGTAGATGGATTGAATACCGTTAATGGCGGTATAGAATTGGTGAAAAGCGGCGTTTTAGACGGTACCATTTTATATCCTACAGGAGGAAATGAGGCATTAAAATTGGCGTTAAAAATGTACAATAAAGAACCAATTTCAAAAAACAATATTCTCAATACTATTGTAATAGACAAAAACAATGCTGAAATTATCGAAAATCAAATGGATAAAGTCGATCAGCAGCAAGCCGTTATTGATTCGCAGCAAGGAGCAATAAAAGTTCAGGAAAGAGAATATGCATCGCAGAACAATCTGGTTCGATTGCTCAGTTTCTTTCTGGTGATTATTTTGAGTTTGACGATTTACAGTATTTATTCGACTATTTCTATTTCAAGAAAGAAAAAACAGCTCGAGAGAATTAATCAAACGGTAATTGATCAGAATAATGAAATTCAGGAAATGGCTCAAATAGCCCAAAAAAGCAATGAGGCAAAATTGAATTTCTTTACCGGACTTTCGCATGAATTTAAAACACCCATAACTTTGATTATGAGTTATGTAGAATCGTTAATCGAAAATGAAAAAATTAAGGGAACTACACTTGTCGATGAAGTAAAACTGATTCATAAAAACTCAAACAGATTACTTCGATTAATAAATCAATTGCTGGATTTTAGAAAAATTGAAGAACAAAAATTTACGTTAAGAGCTTCAAACACTAAAATTTATGATTTTACAAATGAAGTAATGACCAACTTTAAAGGCGAAGCTGCCCGCAGAAATATTGATTTTCAGCTTACCTGCAAAAATAAAAACCTTGAATTGTTTATCGATAGAGGATTGATGGATAAAGTGTATTTTAATTTGCTTTCTAATGCCTTTAAATTTACACCTGATAACGGAAAAATCATTATTTCTATTGTAGAAAATCAGGACAATACCGTTAAAATTAGTTTTAAGGATTCCGGAATTGGAATCCCTGAAAATGAATTATCAAATGTTTTTAATCCGTTTTTCAGGGCTTCAAATAATAATAAAAACAGTTCAGGAATTGGACTTCATCTTTCAAAAGAATTTGTGCTTTTGCATCACGGAACAATCGAATTAAAATCAAAACAAGGAAGCGAATTTGTAATTACTTTATTAAAAGGAATTAGTCATTTACAGCCTTCTGAAATGATTAATAAAGGGGAAAATCTGGATGTAACGCCAAATTTAATATCAGATAATTTAGATATCGAGACTGAATTAAACGTTGTAAATGTAGTTTCTGAATCAGAAAAACATACGCTTTTGGTTATAGAAGACAATATCGATTTGGTCACATTTTTAAAAGCTAAATTATCGAATGAATATGTAGTTCATACTTCTGACGGAAGCGACGCTATAGAAAAAGCAATGGAAATTGTTCCGGACATTATCATTTGCGACATTAATCTCGTAGACAAAGACGGTTATGAAATTAGTAAAGAGTTGAAAAAGGATTTGCGTTCGTCTCATATTCCAATTATAATTTTAACCGCGCAAAGTGATAAGGAATCTACATTGAAAGGCTTGCAAAGCGGAGTAGATCAATATCTTACAAAACCGTTTAGTCTTTCTATCCTAAAACAATCCATTTCGGGTTTGCTTTTCAACAGAGAAAAACTTCGTTATTATTACACTAATAATATCTATCGCATTGAGCCTGAGTCTAAATTTGGCAATCAGGAACAGTCATTTATTACTAAAATGAATGATATTATTAAAAGAAATGTTGAAAATCCCAAATTCTCGGTTGAAGATTTAGCCGATAAACTTGGTGTGTCACGCGTTCAGCTGTATCGAAAGGTAAAAGCGATTATCGGAATTAATATCAGCGATCATATCAATAATGTAAAATTGGAGAAAGCGGCAGAGCTTTTAAAGTCCAATAACATGAATATTTCTGAAATTGCATACTCACTTGGGTTCTCTTCTCCAAACTATTTTTCTACAGCTTTTAAGAATAAATTTGGAATTTCACCAAAGGAATACAAATCTTCCAATTAATATAAGTTCAAAATTGATACAAATCAGGTATCAATTTTGAACTTAATGTAACAAAATCGAAACTACATGGTTTTCGTAAATAAATTTTAAATAGTGTAAAGCCTTGTAAATAAGGCTTTTTCTGTTTAAATATCAATCTGTCAGTATTTATAGAATTAAATTGTAACATCATTAAAAATAAGTTGTTTTTTTTGCGGATATCTTAGCGATAAGTTTTTAATACATCTACAATGAACAAGATATTAATTTGGTCTGTTACTGCTGCACTGGCAGGTTTTCTATTCGGTTTTGATACCGTAGTTATTTCTGGAGCTGATAAACAATTACAGCTTCTATGGCATTCTTCTGATGCTTTTCATGGATCTGTTGTTATGGCAATGGCACTTTGGGGAACTGTTGTAGGTGCTATTTTTGGAGGAATCCCAACTAATAAAATAGGTCGTAAAAAAACACTATTCTGGATCGGGATTTTATATTTCATTTCGGCTGTAGGTGCTGCTTTTGCAAATGATCCATTTGTATTTGCCGCCTTCAGATTTATAGGAGGTCTGGGAGTTGGTGCTTCTACTATTGCTGCTCCGGCGTATGTTTCTGAAATTGCCCCGGCTGACAAACGCGGACGATTGGTTGCTTTGTATCAGTTTAATATTGTACTGGGAATTTTAATTGCCTTTATCTCAAACTACTTTTTAAAAGATATTGGAGAAAATGCCTGGCGTTGGATGGTTGGAGTTCAGGCTATTCCATCTTTTATTTATATTCTTTTTATACTTACAATTCCGGAAAGCCCAAGATGGTTATTGTCTAAAAACCGTGATGAAGAAGCACGTAAAGTACTTTTTAAAATTGATCCAACTGCGAATCTTTCAGATATTATGGACGATTCCAGAGAAAATGGTGTTACCAAACATGAAAACATCTTCATGAAGAAATACCGTTTTCCATTGATATTGGCTTTTTTAATTGCATTTTTCAATCAGTTCTCGGGAATCAATGCCTTTTTATATTATGCGCCAAGAATTTTTGAAGAAGCAGGTTTAGGACAAAACACCGCTTTATTAAGCAGTATCGGAATCGGGATTACCAATCTTATCTTTACTTTAATTGGTGTAGCATTAATTGACAAATTAGGAAGAAAGTTGTTAATGTACATTGGTTCAATCGGATATATTATTTCTTTAGGATTGGTATCTGCTGCATTTTATTTCAATTGGGGAGGATTATCTGTACCTATTTTCCTTTTCTTATTTATTGCTTCTCACGCCATTGGTCAGGGAGCTGTAATCTGGGTTTTTATTTCAGAAATTTTTCCAAATCATATTCGTGCGTCGGGTCAGGCATTTGGAAGTTCAGTACATTGGGTTTTGGCAGCGATTATTCCATCTTTAATCCCAATGTTATTTTCAGAAATAGGCCCTGAAGTCGTATTCCTAATTTTTACGCTTATGATGGTCCTGCAATTACTGTTTGTAATTTTTCTAATGCCCGAAACCAAAGGAATATCATTAGAAGTTTTAAGTGAAAATCTAACTAAAAAAAATATCAAAAACCATGAAATCAAAGAAACATCTACCGCTGGCACTTTATAGTGCAGCTGTACTTTTAATAGGAGCTAGCAAACCGACTTCGGCGACAGCCCAAACAACAGCAGTAACTACAGTTTCAACTTCTGTTGAAGAAAAAATGTACCGTCCTAATTTTCACTTTACGCCAAAAAAAGGCTGGATGAACGATCCTAACGGAATGTTCTATGCAAATGGTTATTATCATTTATTCTATCAACATTATCCTGACGGAAATAAATGGGGACCAATGCATTGGGGACACGCTATTAGTAAAGATTTAATTAAATGGGAAGAACAGCCAATTGCTATTTATCCGAATAAAGACAAATTTATTTTTTCTGGAAGCGCGGTTGTAGATACAAACAATAGTTCAGGTTTAGGTACTGGAAAAACAGCTCCAATTGTGGCGATTTATACGCTGCATGATATGACAAAAGAAAAAGAAAATAAAATTGATGTCGAGCAACAGGATATTGCGTATTCGAACGACAATGGTTTTACATGGCAGAAATTTGAGGAAGGAAATCCTGTCGTGAAAAACCCTGGAATTCGTGATTTCCGCGATCCAAAAGCGACCTGGGATGAAACGCACAAACAATGGATAATGGTTTTGGCAGCTCAGGATCGATCGCAGTTTTATAAATCAAAAGATCTTAAAAACTGGGAATATCTATCTGATTTCGGAAAAAATATTGGTGCCCACGGAGGTGTTTGGGAATGTCCGGATTTCTTCGAAATTAAAGTGCAGGGAACCAACGAAACCAAATGGGTTTTAATTCAGAGTTTAAATCCGGGCGGCGCAAACGGAGGTTCAGGAACACAATATTTTATTGGAGATTTTGACGGTAAAACGTTTACGCTGGATGCTAATTTTGCAAAAAGAGTAGAACAGGAAAAAGCCATTTGGATCGATTATGGAAAAGATAATTATGCCGGTGTAACCTGGAATAATGTTCCAAGTGCTGATGGGCGACGATTATTTATTGGATGGATGTCTAATTGGGATTATGCGCAAGATGTGCCTACGACTGTGTGGAGAAGTGCTACTACAATTGCACGTGAAATTCAGTTAGTAAAAAAAGGAAATGATTATAGCTTAGTTAGCAATCCGGTAAAAGAAATCAACAAATATGTTTCTAAAACCATCAAAGGGAAAAACTTTAAAGGAAAAGGAAAACTTTCAATTTCGGAAGCTGGAAAAATTGATTTAACTCAGGCGATTGTCAATTTTGATTTAAAAAATTTAAAACAGGATACCTACACTTTTACACTTTCAAACGCAGCCGGAGAATCTTTAGTGTTCGGATTAAATAATTCAGATCATTATTTATTTCTGGATCGTTCGAAAGCAGGAAAAAATGATTTCTCAGAGAAATTTGCTTCAACAATTACCAAAGCGCTTGTAGACGGAAATCAGAAAGATGGCGCTTTTAAAATCATTTTGGACAAAACATCTATTGAAATATTTTACAACAATGGCGAGAAAGTAATCACCGAAATCTTTTTCACAAACCAGCCATTTACTTCTCTGTCGGTTTCTTCAAACGAAGGAATTGAATTAAGCAACATCGTAATTAACCAATTAAATATAAACTAACTAAAAACCACTAACCTCATGAAAAATAAAATTATTTATTTTCTATTTTTCTTCTTTCCAATGCTGATTTTGACAGCACAGGAAAACGGAATAAAAGGAACGGTAATTTCGTCTGATGACGGAATGCCGCTTCCGGGAGCAACCGTACTTATTTCGGGTACAAACACTAGTACAGTAACAGATTTTGATGGTAATTTTTCTTTCGGAAATATAAATGCTGATGCTGTAATTGTTGTTTCTTTTATCGGTTTCGCACCACAATCGATTCCCATTAAAGGACAAAATACAATCAATATAACTTTAAAAGTAGACAACAACCAGCTAAATGAAGTTGTTGTAACAGGATATTCCAAACAAAAGAAAACGGATATTACAGGAGCGGTTGCTGTTGTAAACATGAAGGATGTCATGAAACAGCCGGAACCAAACCCAATTAAAGCGCTGCAAGGAAGGGTAGCGGGGGTTAAGGTTTCATCTGACGGATCTCCGAGTGGAGCAAATACAAAAGTAGTGATTCGTGGAGTTGGAACTTTAAACAACACAGATCCTTTGTATGTAATTGACGGAATGCCAACTAAATCAGGAATGCACGAATTGAACCCGAATGATATTGAATCTATTCAGGTTTTAAAAGACGCTTCTTCGGCGAGTATTTATGGTTCTCGCGCCTCAAACGGAGTAATTATCATTACGACCAAAAAAGGAAAAGAAGGTAAAATGAGAATCAATTTTAGCACGTATACCTCTCTTTCTGATTATTCAAGAAAGCAGGAAGTTTTGAATGCAGATCAATTTGGTCAGGCTTTATGGCAGGCAAATATCAACGACGGATTAAATCCGAATAATAATAATTTGCGTTACCAATTTGACTGGTCTGTAAATAATAACAAACCACAATTAAATAAAGTTTTGATTCCTGAATATTTAGATGCTGCTCAAACGCTAAAATCAGCAAATACAGATTGGTACGACGCGATTTCTCAAACCGGAATAGCAAATTCGTATGATTTATCAGTTTCTAATGCATCTGACAAAGGAAGTTATGTTTTTTCTTTGGGATATTATGGAAATGAAGGTGTTGTGAAAACAACAGATTTCGAAAGAATTTCTGCCAGAATGAACAGTTCTTATAAATATTTTGACGGGAAATTGGTTATAGGAGAAAACTTCTCTATGACTCGTACCAACGAAGTTACAGATCCCGGAGTTCTGGATCCTGCGCTTCGTGCCTTACCAATTATTCCGGTACATACTGTTGACGGTAAAGGCTGGGGAGGACCGGTTGGCGGAATGAACGACAGACAAAATCCGGTTCGACTTTTAGAATATAAC
This sequence comes from Flavobacterium sp. AK-345, assembly GCF_058310175.1. Lineage (NCBI taxonomy): Bacteria > Pseudomonadati > Bacteroidota > Flavobacteriia > Flavobacteriales > Flavobacteriaceae > Flavobacterium > Flavobacterium sp. AK-345. Next base: position 77,166 of record NZ_JBZEER010000013.1, read on the forward strand.
AAAGACAATAAATACGATTATTTACGTCTTTTCGGAAATATGTATGCCGATTTAGAGATTATCAAAAACCTTCATATCAAGAGTAGTTTTGGTATCGATTACGGGTTTTATAAAAAACGTACGCTACAAAGAAGTTACCAATCCGGTTATTTGCAAAACGATCAGACATCGGTTACCATTGATCAATCGGTAAGTGATAAATGGACGTGGACAAACACGGCTATTTACAGTTTGAATTTCGGAAAAAGCAATCTGAATTTAATGGCAGGAACCGAGATGTACAAAGATACTTATGATACCACGACTTTGCGTAAAAACGACTTTTTGATCGAAACGCCAGATTATATGTATCCGGATGCAGGAACAGGAGAATCGTTTACAAGCGGAACTTCAACAGTATATTCTTTGCTTTCTTATTTTGGAAAAGCAGATTATGAATTTGATAATCGTTATTTGCTTTCGGCTACAATTCGTCGTGATGGTTCTTCGCGTTTTGGTAAAAACAATCAATTCGGAACCTTTCCGGCAGTTTCAGCAGGATGGAGAATCAGCAATGAAAATTTCATTAAAAATAATGCACCCGTTTTTTCTGATTTAAAATTAAGAGCAGGATGGGGACAAACCGGAAATCAGGAAATCAGCAATACAGCCGTTTACAGTTTGTATATGGCTAGTTATGCAGGTGGAAGTCCAACCTGGGAAACGTCTTACGGAACAGCTTACGACATTGCGGGGAACGGAAACGGATTGCTTCCGTCAGGTTTCATTGCAACGCAATCCGGAAATGATGATTTAAAATGGGAAACCACAACACAAACCAACATTGGTTTAGATTTCGGATTATTCAAACAAAAATTAAGCGGTTCTGTTGATTATTATAGTAAGAAAACAGAAGATATTTTGGTTTTACCGGCTTATTTAGGAGTAATTGGCGAAGGTGGAAATCGTTGGGTTAATGGTGCTTCGATGGAAAATACAGGATGGGAAGTTTCTTTAGGATATCACGATGAAACATCATTTGGATTGAAATATGACATTTCCGGAAATATTTCGGCAAACAAAAACAAGATTACGCAATTACCGGATGAAGTACGAAATAACTACGGAGGAGACGGTTTAGACGATAATATTTTGGGCCGCCCAATAAACTCAATGTATGGGTATGTGACTGACGGATTGTTTAAAAGTCAGGACGAAGTAAGCAACTCGGCAATTCAGGAAGGAAAAGGCCTTGGCAGAATTCGTTACAAAGATTTAAACGGAGACGGAACCATTACAGATAAAGACCGTACTTGGATTGGTAATCCAAATCCGGGATTGACTTACGGAATTAATTTAGGTTTAGGATATAAAAATTGGGATTTCACCACTTTCTGGGAAGGAGCAAGTGATGTTGATGTGATTAACTATACAAAATACCAAACAGATTTTTGGAGTGTAAATGACGTAGGTTCAAACAAAGGGACTCGTTTATTAAATGCCTGGTCTGTAGATAATCCAAATTCTACTATTCCGGCTTTAACCACGGTTGATAGAAATGCAGAGTCAAGATTTTCAACTTATTATGTAGAAAACGGAAAGTATTTAAAACTGCGTGTTTTACAATTTGGATACAGTCTGCCTAAAGATTTATTGAAAAAAATGAATTTTGACAGCTTTAGATTCTACATCAGCGGACAAAATTTATTGATCATTGATGCTAAAAGTTTTACTGGTGTAGATCCTGAAAATGCAAGATTTGGATATCCGCAGCCAACGACTTTCACGGCTGGTCTTAATTTTACTTTATAATAAAGATTAAATCAAAAAAAATGAAAAAGATACTATATATAACAGGGTTTTTATTGTTGGGAATATTTGCTTCCTGTTCTGATTTTCTGGAAGAAGATCCTCGTGGCGTGTTGTCTGAAGAAGATATTGTAACACCACAATCTGTAGAAGGTTTTATGAATGCGGCATACGCACAATTGGGTAATGATCATTATGATTCGCCTTATAGTTTGTGGCCATTTGGAAATGTGCGTTCTGATGATGCCTACAAAGGCGGAAGCGGAACTAACGATATTCAGGATTTTCACTTTTTTGAAGTTTCGAATAATATCAGATCTGATTTTAGCGAATTGGATAACTTTTGGTACATCAGTTATGTGGGAGTTTCCAGAGCAAATAAAGCTTTGAAGGCATTAGAACAAATTTCAGAAGCTGATTATCCGTTAAGGAAAACTCGTATAGCCGAAATGCGTTTTTTAAGAGGACATTTTTATTTTATGCTGAAAATTATGTTCAGAAATGTTCCTTACATCACAGAAGATATCGCGATTGAAGATTATAAAACAATCTCAAACAAAGCACTTTCAAACGAAGAACTTTGGAATAAAATAGCGGAAGATTTTCAGGCTGCCGCTGAAGCTTTACCTGAAACGCAGCCACAAGTTGGCCGTGCAACTCAAAAAGCAGCGTATGCTTATTTGGCAAAAACCCGTTTGTATCAGGCTTATACGCAAGATGAAGCTTTTAAAGTAACAGGAATTAATCAACAGCATTTGCAGGAAGTAATTGATGCGACCGATAAAGTAATTGGCAAAGCAAGTTTAGAGCCGGATTTTGCAAATAACTTTTTGCCGGGGACTTTTGAAAACGGAACTGAGTCGATTTTTTCCATTCAATTCTCAGACAATGACGGAACTTTATACGGAAGATTAAATTTTTCAGATGTTTTGTCAACTCCTCAGGGTTTAGGATGTTGTGATTTTCATAAACCAAGTCAAAATTTAGTAAATGCTTTTAAAACAGGCGCAAATGGTTTGCCGGAATTTGATACTTATAACAATCAGGATTTTGATTATAAAAATATCGATGCCAATACGGTAGATCCAAGATTGTATCATACCGTTGCGATGCCAGGTCTGCCTTATAAATATGATCCGGAATTTTTATATGTTGAAGCGTGGGTTAGATCTCCGGGAACATACGGATATTTTGCATCCTTAAAAGAAAACGTGGCGCCAAGCTGCAGTTGTGTGGTGAATATTGATCCGTTTTACGGAAATTCTAAAAACAGAATCCAGATTCGTTATGCCGATGTGATTTTGATGCGTGCCGAAGCCCTGATTGAATTAGGAAGACAATCAGAAGCTTTACCATTAATCAATCAAATTAGAGAACGAGCTGCCCAAAGTACAGGACGACTTCCGTATGTAAGTAACTTTAAAGTTAATACTTATGAAGACGGCGTTAATTGCAACTGGACACAGGATTTTGCCCGTAAAGCTATGCGTTTTGAACGTCGTTTAGAATTGGCAATGGAAGGAAATCGTTTCTTTGATTTAGTTCGCTGGGGTGTTACAGATCAGGTAATGAATGATTTTTATGCTGGCGAAAAAACAAAACGCACTTATTATCAGGATGCCTTTTTTGATGCGAGTAAAGAGGAGTACTGTCCAATTCCGTTGAAACAAATTAATTTCAGTCAGGGAGTGTACAAACAAAATCCGGGTTATTAATCTTTAAGAATCATTAATATGAAAAAACATATAAATAAATATTGGGTTAAAGTATCTGCAGTATTGGCAATGATTTTTATGATTACTGCCTGTGAGAACAGTTTTGAAAACAGTGGCTTTGATATCAATTCACCCTCTAATGTTACTTCTTTTAAAATAAATGGAGTAGCTGGTGAAATTGACCAGAAAACAGGAAAAATTAATCTAACAATGCTTTATGGATCTGATATCACAGCAGTAAAACCTGAAATAATACTTGAAGGAGGTGCAACATCAAATCTTGATCTGACAAAACCAATCAACTTTACAAGCCCGGTAAAATTTAGAGTAGTAAATGGTAATTTGTATAAAGACTATACGGTAACAACAGTAGTGTTGAGTCCAATAAAAAGTTTTACTGTTAATGGAGTTGCAGCAACAGTCAATGATATAAGTAAAACTATTACAATGACACTGCCTGAGGGCACAAACCTAACGGCATTAAAACCGGTTATTGAGGCAACAGAGGGAGTTTCTATCTCACCGGCTTCAGGGACAACGGTAGATTTTAGCAATGCAGTAACTTTTGTTGTAACTGCTAACGGAAAAAGTGTTAATTATACGGCTAATGTAGGAGTTCCGGTAACAGGATTAGTAGTAGCGTTTTTAGGAACTGCTGCAACAAGAGCCGAAATTACTAATATAGATGAAATTACGGCAGCCGATTGGTTCTTTACAACTTTTAATGGAGCTAAATATATCTCATTTAATAGTATTCAAAATGGTGCTGATTTAAGTGATGTTGATGTAATTTGGTGGCATTTTGATTCTGCCGTTAATTTACCTTCAATTGCCTACAATCCTGAAGTAACAACTGCTTTGAAAAATTTCAGATCTAACGGGGGAAATTTGCTTTTGACATCTTTTGCTTCTCAATATGTAGATGCTTTAGGAATTGTTCCTTCAGGAAAAGGACCGAATAATGTTTTTGGAGATTTTCCTCCAAACGGATTTGTTGATGGAAATTCATGGGGAATGTCATTTGTGGGACATGAGAATCACCCAATTTTTGAAGGATTGATTACTTATGAAACCGGGAAAGCTAATTTATTACAAAGCGGTACTTTCCGGTTGAATCATACTGCCTGGTGGTTTTTACCAGAATGGGGAGGTTACGGCAACGGAGAAGGTTGGAGAAACCAAACAGGAGGAACCAACTTAGCAAGTGAAGCTTGGGATAATAATCTTGACGGAAGAGTAACCATTGCGGAGTTTCCAAATACAGGAACTGATAAAAATGTGATCGTGATTTCGATGGGTGCTTATGATTGGTATAACGAAACCAATAGTAGCGGTGTCCCAAGTCAGGCAAATGAGTTTATTGGTAATATCAAGCTTTTAACGCAAAATAGTATCAACTATTTGGCTAAAAATTAATCTACTTTGAATTCAACAAAAATGAAATATAGAAATATAATAACGATAGCTTCCGTTTTATTTTCGCTTGTTTCCTGCAGTCAGGACGATAAGTATATTGGAGGTTCTATTTCAGGAGGGAATTCTGAGATAACAAGTGTTTTTCCTGTGCCGCCGGCACAATGGATGGGCGCAAATGATCCTTATTATAGTGCGGGTTATACAGGAGACATTATGCCTTTTTTCGACAACGGAAAATTCCATATTTATTTCCTTCATGATGCGCAGAATAAACCGGCAGGAAAAGGTTTTCATGATATTCATGAATATTTAAGTACTGATTTGGCTCATTTTACCTACGAAGGGCAAATGATTCCATACGGAAAAACGACTGATCCTGACTTTGCCATTGGCACAGGATCAGTGGTAAAAGTGGGGTCTCTATATTATTTCTATTATACAGGACATAATGAAACTCCGGCTTATGTACAATCCAATGTGAGAGAAAGTGTTTTATGTGCTACAAGTTCTGATTTGAAAAATTGGACTAAAGTGCCTTCTTTTAAAATTACAGCACCGGCAGGATATTATAATTATGATTTCAGAGATCCGCATGTTTTTTATAATGATGAGTTAAAAAAGTATTCAATGTTGGTTAGTACACAGACAGAACCAGGCAGAAAAGCAGTTTTGCTGCATTTTACAACTGCTGATCCTGCATCAGGAAAATGGGATGTTCAGACGCCAATTTATACGACAACATCACAAGATAATTATTTAATGATGGAATGTGCCGATATTTTTAAAATCGGGAATTATTGGTATTTGATTTTTTCTGAAAACTGGAGTGCTAATAAAGGAACACATTACAGAATGGCAAATTCTATTAACGGACCTTGGATCAAGCCTGAAAATGATATGATTGACGGAGAATATTTTTACGCAGGTAAAACTGCTTCTGATGGAAATAAAAGATATGTTTTTGGATGGAATGCCCGCAAAACGCCTGAAAATGATTTAGGAAATAAAGATTGGGCAGGTAATATGGTTATTCATGAATTGACTCAAAATACGGATGGAACCCTTGGTGTACAGACACCACAATCTGTTAAAGATTTATTTTCTAAAAAAAGCAATACTGCTGAAGTTGATGTAACCACAGCAAATGCGACAGTAAATAATGGAAGCTATATTTTGTCAGGTGCTACCGAAAAAGCCATGGTAACTTTTAAAGCAATAGGTAAAAAAGCCAGAATAAAAGCAGAAGTGACCTTATCAAATAGCGCAGGAATGGCAGGATTTATTTTCCATACCAATGATACAGGAAGTTATTATGAAATAGTTTTTGATATAACAAAAGGTAAAGTCATAGGGTATAATTCCGCTTCACAGGAGGTAACACGTATACCATTTCAATTTCAGACAAATACGAAGTATGATGTTGAAATAATTGCAGAAGGAATCGTTGTAGTACTTTACATAAACGGAAAAACAGCTTTAACAAATCGCATTTACGGCAGAGATCAAAACAAATGGGGATTAATTGCTGAAGGACAGAATAGTACTTTTTCTAATCTTCAGATTACGAGACCAGAATAACATTAATAATAAATATTTTTAGAATGAACAACGGAAAAAACCTTAAGGCGGTTGCCTTTGGAGAGGTGCTTTGGGATGTTTTTGCCAATGAAAAAAAAATTGGCGGGGCACCATTAAATGTGGCTTTGCGAATGAAAACATTTGATTGCGAGGTAGCCATGATTAGTTGCGTAGGAAATGATAAAGATGGTGAGGCAATTATCAATGAGGTAAAAAACCTGGGAATTGATACGGATACTATTAGTAAATCAGAAGATTTTCCGACTGGCTTAGTAAACGTAACATTGAATGAACGCGGATCTGCAAGTTATGAAATCACGTATCCATCGGCATGGGATAAAATTGTTTTGAATGAATCTGGAAAAAAAATAGCGTTTGATGCTGATGTACTAATTTATGGAAGTTTGGTTTGCAGGGATGAGGTATCAGGAAAATCTCTGGAAGAATTGCTTCAGACACAGGCTTATAAGGTTTTTGATGTTAATTTGAGAAAGCCCCATTATTCTTATGACATGTTAGAAAAATTAATGCATTCAGCTGATTTTATTAAATTTAATGATGAGGAATTGCTGGAAATAGCAGGCGCAATGCATTCGCCATATTCGGGTTTGGAAGACAATATGAACTTTATTGCAGAAAAAACCAAAGTAACAGCCATGTGCGTAACAAGAGGAAAACATGGCGCTTTGTTAATGTGGGAAGGCCAGCTTTATGAAAATGGAGGTTATCCTGTAAAGGTTGCCGATACAGTTGGAGCGGGCGATTCGTTTTTGGCAGCTTTAATTACATCAGTGCTTAACGGAAAAGATCCGCAAACAGCTATTGATTTTGCCTGTGCAGTTGGGGCTTTGGTTGCAGAAGCACCGGGAGCTAATCCTGAGATTTCTAATTCCAGAATTGAAAATTTAATGATACAAAATAAAAGTATAATTTAACCATAAGCGTTTAATTATACCGATATATAAATTTCTAAGTTAAGACAAAAAAATGGCGCCATCTGCTTTCAGTTGGCGCCATTTGGTATATCTATTAATGTTTTGTTTACTTTCCTCTTTCAAATAGTAACGAAGAAAACGCTTTGACTCCAATTCTAATACACTCTTCATCAACTTGAAAATTAGGGGCATGATTCATTGCTATAATTCCTTTTTGGAAATTAGAACCTCCAAGTAAAAAATAAACTCCGGGAATTTTCTGTTGGAAATAGGCAAAATCATCATTGAAATAAGGAACCTGCCCGTAGTCGGTTACAACAAATCCTTTTCCGTAAATATTGTCAAGCGTAGTGATAGAAGTGCGTGTTAAATTTGGATCGTTTAAAACGGTTGGATTTTCTTTTATGAACTTAATAGAAATTTTCTGAGAACCATAATTATTGTCTTCAATTACCTTATCAATGGTAGGAATAATGTTTTTTAATCGGGTTGCATCAGTTTCGTAGATTTCTGCATTTATATGGAATGCATCGTTTTTAGAATACGTTCTAAAATTTTCGTCAGCAATTAAATAATCACTAAATATTGTTTTGGGATTCATCAAGCCCATTTCAGGATCTGAAATGAGCTGAATCTCCCATGGTTTGCTTTGGTTATTCGATCTAATCAAAGAATTACGAATTTTTGACGTAAGCTCTTTTAACTCTTTGGCAGGTAACACATTTTTAAATTGTATTCCTATTTCTTTTTGGTAAGCAAACACTTCATTTGGCTTTACCATTATTTGTCCTATAGGTAATCCTACTACGTGAAGTGCGTAAATTTCATCAATTTTATATTTGGCAAATAATTTGTTTTCAGTAATTTTTTTTGCTCCTATAAATGTTTCTTCTTCAGGCTGAAAAATAAAATAGACCGTGCCATGCAGCGACTTTTTATTTTTTGCTAAAACTTCTGCTATTCCCAATGAAATTGCCATGTGAACATCATGACCGCAACCGTGTTGAACACCTTTTGTGTTAGATTTAAAATCAGATTGATCAGGAAAGTCATTTGGCAATGCGTCCATTTCTGCACGCCAGGCGATTTTTTTACCTTTTTTTCCACCTTCTAAAATGCCAACGACACCATATCCGTAAATATCAGTTTCAACTTTAAGGCCTAAATTCAATAAATGTTTTTTTATAGTCTCTTGGGTTCTTTGTTCTTTACCCGCCAGTTCCGGATTCTCATGAAACTCCCTTCTAATTTGGACAAGCTTGTCGAAAATTGCATCAGTTTCAAGTTGGATAGATTCCTGAGTAACAACTTCACTCTTTTTTTCCTGTCCATAAACAATGTATTGTCTGCAAAATATATTTACAATAAGTAATGCCAATAGAATTTTTTTATTCATTTTGTGTTTTGCAAGGTTAGCTTAATTTACTTTTGAAATAGCTAATATAAACTAATTTTATAATGAATTGGTTTTAGATTGCAGATAGTAACCTTCTTTTAATACTATTGTTTAATGGAATTTTCGTTGATTAAAACATAGACAGGAATATAATTAGAGATCAACAAAAATGAATCTTTAAAAAATACTTATATAGATTCAAAATCAATATTTTACCTTTTTTCTCAATTTAAATCTTCTTATTAAGAAAAAAGAGGTTTCGAGAGAATATGTCTATGCTTTTGATTGATAAATCCATCTTATAGAATAGCATTATATATACTTTTATTTTTCGGTCTGACATTCCATTATTTGATTCTGAAATTTAATGAACACGATTGTTAATTATTAGTAATATATTTTTTGTTAGGTTTTGTTTGTTAGGGAGATTAGTTATTATTTAATCTCCCTTGTTTTTGTTAGGCTAAATACGTTAAGACAATTTAATTAAGATATGATTTATATGAAAAGAGAGAATTTAAAAAGTAAAAAGTACAATTCCTTAAAAATGGCTGTATCAGTTTTTATGCTGTTATTTCTTTGTTCGTTTAAAGGATATTCTAAAAATGAAGAAAATACAAAAGACGCATTGGCAGTAATAGAAAGACTTATAGGTAATCGTGCCAGCGAGTTTGAATTAAGCATTGTTGAGAACAAAGAGAATAATAAATCAGATTGGTTTGAAATTGAAACAAAAAACAATCAGGTAAAAATAAAGGGTTCAAACAATACTGCAATTTGTTATGCGGCTTATAATTTTCTTAGGGACATAGGTGCCGTTTTAGTGAGTTGGGAAGGAAATAGAGTTGCTTTACCTAAGGCATGGCCAGAATATTCAAAAAAAGGAACTACACCATTTCAATACAGAGAATATTTAAATGCCTGTACTTTTGGTTATACCACTCCATGGTGGGACTGGAAACGCTGGGAGCAGGAAATCGACTGGATGGCGATGCACGGAATCAATCTTCCCACTGCAATGGAAGGTCAGGAAGCTGTGTGGCAGGAATTATGGAAAGAGTATGGTTTAACCAGCACTCAATTAGAAGCACATTTTGCGGGACCAGCTTTTTTACCATGGCAGCGTATGGGAAACATCAATAGTCTTGAAGGACCATTGCCACAAGAATGGTTCAGCAAAAAAGAAGAACTTCAAAAGAAAATATTGGAAAGAATGAGGGCTTTAGACATGCATCCCGTTGTACCGGCATTTAGTGGTTATGTTCCTAAAGCTTTTGCAGAAAAACATCCGGAAGCCAAAATAACGGAACTAAAATCCTGGTCGGGAGGTGGTTTTGCAAGTACGTTTCTATTAGATTCTAAAGATCCTTTGTTTAAACAAATAGGAAAACGCTTTATTGAAATTTATACTAAAATGTACGGCAAGTCGAATTTCTATCTGGCAGATTCTTTTAATGAGATTGAACCTCCGGTTTCGGAACATAATAAATATGAAGAACTTTCTAATTACGGAAGTGCAATTTATGAAACTATAAATGAAGCAGCACCCGGTGCAGTCTGGGTTATGCAGGGATGGCTTTTTGGAGACAATAAAGAATTTTGGACAAAAGAAGCTACGAGTGCATTTCTTAGTAAAGTGCCAAATGACCGATTGATGATCCAGGATTATGCCAACGACCGATATAAGGTATGGGAAAATCAGGAAGCTTTTTATGGTAAACAATGGACTTACGGTTATGTACATAATTATGGCGGATCGAATCCTGTTTATGGAGACCTGAATTTCTATAAAAATGAATTGACGAGTTTACTTAAAAATCCAAATAGAGGAAATGTTGTGGGCTACGGCGCAATGCCGGAAGGTTTAAATAATAATTCAATTGTATATGAATATATTTATGACCTTCCGTGGAGCCAGGGGGAACAACCTGTAAACGATTGGCTGACTAAATATTTAAATGCGAGATACGGACAAACAACTTCAAAATCTGTTTTTCAGGCATGGGAATTATTACTAGAATCTGTTTACAATATTAAATATTGGGAAACCCGCTGGTGGAATGATAGGGCTGGAGCGTATTTATTATTTAAACGCCCGACTGCAACAATTACAGAATTTAAAGGAAATCCCGGAGATAAGAAAAAATTAAAAGAAGCTTTGGATATTTTAACTAAAGAAGCTAAGAAATATGATAAAAAGAATTTTATTAATTACGATTTAATTGATGCTTCAAGACATTACTACTCGCTTTGTATTGATGAGGATTTGATGGAATGTGTAAAAGCCTATCAGCAAAAAGATATTTCAAAAGGAGATCAACTATTTAAAAAGATAGAAAAACAAGCTCTGGATATCGATAAGATGATGTCACGACAACCATTAAACAGTCTGGATCAATGGGTAAAATCAGCTTCTGATTATGGGAACTCTCCTGAAGTATCTAAATTATACGTAAAAAATGCCAAAACATTAATAACGCTTTGGGGAGGAGAAGGACATTTAAATGATTATGCATCCAGATCGTGGAACGGAATGTATAAAGGATTTTACTGGCCAAGATGGAAAATGTTTTTGGAAGCTCTAAAAAAATCAGCAGTGGATAACACTCCTTTTGATGAAACAAAAGAAAGAGAATTAATTAAAAACTGGGAAATCAAATGGACTGAAAATAAATAAAAAATATACCAAGACTATAATTAATACGTATATAACCAAAATATAACTTAAACTTTTAACCATTACCTTAAACTATACTTAAAATATGAAATGAAATTTTTACGAAATCGATTAATTAATAAGTTTTTAACTATGTAATTTTAGAAAAATAATTTTGGAAACCCTTGCTATCATTGACTTTATATGAATTATCCATGTTTATGAATAACTTGTCCATTTGTTAACATTTCTTTACCATTAATTTCGTCAATACTATATTAACCAATTAACCAATATCAAAATGGAAAAACTTAAACTTTTATTATTAGCCTTTTGTTTTTGCTTCTCAATTAATACCTGGGCACAAAAAACAGAAGTGTCCGGTGTGGTTTTAGATGACAAAGGCATTCCACTGCCAGCCGCCAATGTACTAGAGAAAGGTACAACGAATTCAGTAACAACAGATTTTGATGGAAAATTTAAATTTTCGGCTTCAAACAAAAATGCTACACTAATAGTTTCTTATATGGGGTTTGAAGATTTGACTTTAAAACTAGACGAAACAAAAACAAATTATTCGATTAAATTGCAGCCTACCACAAACAGTTTAGAACAAGTTGTAGTAGTGGGTTACGGAAAAGGATCTCGTAAAAACCTTACGACTGCTGTAACTTCTGTAAAAGCCGAAGATTTAAACAGAGGGGCAATTAGTGATGTAGGACAGCTTTTACAAGGTAAAGTTTCCGGTTTGAACATTTCATCAAGCGGTGACCCTACAAAAACGGCTTCTGTAGTTTTGCGTGGAGCTTCTACATTAAATAGTTCACAAGGACCATTTTATGTAATAGATGGTATTCCGGGAGTTGATATCTCCGTAATTTCTCCAGACGATATTGCAACTATCGATGTCTTAAAAGATGCTGCTGCAACGGCAATCTACGGTAACCGTGCTGCAAATGGAGTTATCATGGTAACAACAAAAAAAGGAAGTAAGGGCAAAACTCAGATTGCATACAATGGTTATGTTGGTTGGGAAGAAGTTTCAAATAATCTGGACATGATGAATGCAGATCAGCTGAGAGATTTTACTACTAAAAACAATTTGAACTTTACTCCTGAAAATGATAAAGGTGCCAATACAAACTGGCAAAAAGAAATTTTAAGAACAGGACGTGCAGCATCAAGCAGCCATAACTTATCGATGAGCGGCGGCGGAGATCATGGAAACTATACAGCAAGTATCACTTCTCTTAACAAAGAAGGGGTAATGTTAAAAAGTGACTTTTCTCGTATTATTGCCCGTTTATCTGTTGAACAATTTGCTTTTGATGATAAAGTTAAATTTGGTTTAAACGTTACCAATTCCAGCACAAAATATCAAAATGTACCACAGAGAAATACTGTTCTTTTGCAGGCAGCAAGTTATCTTCCTGTTTCTCCGGTAAGAAATGCTGATGGAAGTTTTTTTGAAAATTTTACCAGTCCGGGATATTTTAACCCGGTAGCATTAATTGATCATGGTACAGATGAAACTAAAACGGAAAACCTTGTAGGTAACTTTACTGCAGAAGTAAAACTTCCGTTTGGATTCACTTATAATTTGAATTTGGCACACCAAAGATTAACTACTTCTCATGGAGAATTTTATGACAGTTATTATTCACAATACAACAGTGCCAACTTTTACAACAACCCAGATCCACCTTTGACAAAAACATTGGTTAATTTTGGTGTAAATGGTTCTGCATTGAGAAATTCTTACGAAACCAGAAACAATATTATTGAAAGTTTCCTTACTTGGGATAAAACATTTGGAGAGCATAAAATAAAAGCTGTAGCAGGTTACTCTTGGCAGGAGAATACATTAGGAGACGGTTTTCAGGCTACAACAACTAACTTTCCTGTAGACAATGTTGGGTATAACAACCTTGCTTTAAGTAATTACACTTCGGTTAATGGTTACGTAGTAAATTTTGGTGACAGTAAAGCTTATCAAAAAACACGTTTGATAGCTTATTTTGGACGTGTGAATTACAATTACAAAGATAAATATCTATTACAAGGATCAATTAGAAGAGATGGTGGATCTATGTTTGGACAAAATAACCAATGGGGATATTTCCCTTCTGTAGGTGGTGCGTGGAGAGTAGATAAGGAAGGTTTTATGAAGAATCAAGACTTTTTTAGTGATTTGAAATTCCGCGGAAGCTGGGGGGTAACAGGAAACTCATCTGGATTTAATGCTTATACAGCACAGTTTATTTCCGGAAGTTTAGGAACTTTCTATTATAACGGACAACAAATTGGAGCTTATGGTCCTAACCAGGCAGCAAATCCTGATTTAAAATGGGAAAAAACTGCTACCACAAATATTGGAGTTGACTTCTCAATCTTAAAAGGAAAAGTAACAGGTTCTGTTGATGTGTACGACAAAAAAACAACAGACATGATTTTCAATTATAATGTAAATCCGGTGCTTGTACCAGTAGGATCAATTGTTGCAAACGGAGGAACAATGTCTAATAAAGGTATTGAGGTTAGTTTAAGTACAACTCCTGTTAAAACAGCAAATTTCAGCTGGACAACTAATCTGAATTTGGCCCACAATAAAAATGAAATCGTAAAATTAACCAGTCCATTCTTTGTTGGTGGAGATTCTATTCGTCGTGTACAGCCAGACGGAGGCGGACAAACAGGAAGTACTTTACAGATTTTTAAAGAAGGAAAACCTTTAGGACAATTCTTTACCTTAAAATATGCAGGAAAAAATGCTGACGGAGTTTCACAGTATTACGATAAAAATGGTGCTCTGACAACAACGCCTTTAAACGGAGTAGATTATCATTATGCAGGAAGCGCACAGCCAAAACTATTAGTAGGATGGGCAAATAATTTTCAATACAAAAAATTCGATTTAAGTATTTTCTTCAGAGGAGTTTTTGGTAATAAAATTTTCAATGCCACTCGTGCCGATTTATTCAGACCTAGTACTGCAATGACCAATAATATTTTAGTTGATGCAGGAAACGAGTCTCCAAATGACTTAAACTCTTATAAATATTCAGATCGTTTTATAGAAGACGGCAGCTATGTAAGATTAGACAACATGACTTTAGGATATAATTTTGGTAAAGTGGGAAGGTATATAAACAGTGTACGTATTTATCAAACCGTAAACAACGTATTTGTTATTACCAAATACAAAGGAATTGATCCGGAAGTTGAACAAGGAGGAACAGCTCCTGGTGTAGATTCAAATAACTTCTATCCAAAAACCAGAACTTATATGTTTGGTGTAAATGTGATCTTCTAAAATTAAATGCTAAAAATTATGAAAAAGATATTAAAATATTTAGGGCTCCCAGTACTTATGGCTGGTTTAATCTGGTCTTGTGATGATCTTGAAGTGCCTATTACAACACAATTGACACCTGAAGTATTTCCTCAAAACTCAGCACAATACATTCAGACAACAGGACCTGTTTATGCAGCATTTCGAGGTGAATTTTCATTTGCCTGGTGGTGGTCTCAGTCTTTATCTACAGACGAAGCTATTTTGCCTGCAAGAGGAGGTAACTGGTTTGATAACAGAAACTATATTGCGATGCATTACCATGATTGGAATGCAGATAATGGAATCATAGGAAGTCTTTGGGACTGGTCGTCTAAAGTGATCGGAACAAGTAATCAGGCAATTTCTATTTTAAGACAGACAATGCCAGAAGGTGCAGATAAAAACACGTTGATTTCTGAGTTAAAAACAATGCGTGCCATTTCTTATTACATGTTAATGGACAGCTATGGCGATGTACCGTTGGATACTTTATACGGAGATTTTTCGTCTCATGCCAAAACGCCGAGAAAAGACGTTTTTAATTTTATTGAAAAAGAATTAAAAAATGCCGTTCCTAATTTAAATCCTGCAGCAGGAGTTGCCACTTACGGAAGACCAAATAAGCAAACAGCTAATGCAATGCTGGCTAAATTATATTTGAACGCAGAGGTATATACAGGCACATCACGTGTTAATGAATGTATTGCAGCTTGTGATGAGGTAATCAACTCAGGCTTATATGTTGTCGAGCCAAGAGCAACTTACCTTCAAATGTTTTACCCAACAAATGGACCGTTGATGAAAGAATTTATTTTTGCAGTTCCTTACGATCCGGCAGCTGTTACAGTAGGTTACAACGGACAAATGTACCATTCACGTTATGATGTACCGCGTTCTGAAAGAGCTAAGTTTGGTCTTTCATTTACACCAAGTGCACCAAGAAGTACCCTTCCTGAATTTTATGCTTATTTTGATGATGTAAATGATATTCGAAATAAACAATGGCTTACCGGGCTTCAGTTTATGAATGACGGTATTACACCAGTAACGGTTACAACAACCAAAAAAGGATACGATCAGTTTTATACAGGATCTGATGGAGGAGCTTCATATACCTATCAGGTAAATTTAACACCGGATATTATACCGCGTCAAAGTGAACCTTTATTTGATCTTGGAAACGACGAAATTGCATGGAATATGGGTTACAGAAATATTAAATTTTACCCGGATGCTACTTCAACAAATCGTAATCAAAAAAATGATGTTCCTTTCTTACGTTATTCAGATGTTCTTTTAATGAAAGCAGAAGCAATCCTTCGTGGAGGAAGCGTAACAATAGGACAAAGTGCAGACGCATTAGTAAACATGGTTCGTTCTAATCGTACAACATCTCCGGCATTAAGCGGTGTAACATTAGAAGATCTTTACAAAGAAAGAAGCCGTGAATTTACCTGGGAAGCATGGCATAGAAATGATATGATCCGTTTTGGAAAATATGAAGGGCAATGGGGTTACAAAACCAATGCAGATACCTATCGCCGTGTATTCCCAATTCCAACCAATGCGATGGTTTTAAATCCGGCTCTGATACAGAATGATGGATATTAAAAATAAGAATTAGTAAGTACGCATTGTTACCCAATTTTAATTTTGAAAAGGAGAGGAGCGTAAATTCTTCTCCTTTTTTTACTAAAAAACTGGTCTATTCAGTTGCTCGTAAGAATCAGTTTAGTTTTGTTTTTGAATGAAAGCAAGGCTTAATCGAATGCCGTTTGAGAAAGTAGTGAAAGATTAAGCTTTGTAACATTCATTTAGCTAATGTTTTGAGAATTATAATCCGATGAAATCCTGTCTAAAACAATATTGTCCCAACGATACAAACAGAATAAATGAAACTAAATAAAATCTATAAAATAGGACGCATTGGAATAGGTTTAACTCTTGTTTTTTTAGTGTCGTGCAATGCTCAGAAAACTATTTCTTTAAAAAAGAAACAGTTATCAGACATGGTTTATCCGTTGTTGGACACCGAAAATTCCAGATGGTTTTACTTTTCATCAGCAAGTCGTCCGTTTGGTATGGTAAACCTAAATCCCGATACCGAAATTAACGGCGATTGGGGCGGCGGTTATAAATATACTACAGATACAGTTAAAGGTTTCAGCCACGTTCACGAATGGCAAATGTCTGGCGTATCAGTTATGCCCGTGACAATTGCATCAGAAAACAAACCAACTATTTTTAAAGACTTTTACTCGAAATTCAGTCATCAAAACGAAATCATAACACCAGGATATCATTCCATAAAATTAGATCGATATCAAATAACGGCAGAATTAACCAGCACACAAAGAGTTGGTTTTCATAAATATACTTTTCCGCTAAAGGCACAAAAAGCAGTTCTTTTTAATCTGAACACTATTTTAGGACCTTGTGAAAATACAAATGGCAAATTAGAAAAAAACAATGATTATGAACTTTCGGGTTCATTAGTTTTGAGTACAAATTTCAGGCGCCCAAAACCATTAACCGTATTTTTTAAAATTAAAACAAACGAGCCAATTACTTCCATAGAAAGAGATAATCAGACAGGTAATTATTTGGTCAATTTTAATAAAACGAAAGAACAAGTATTGATGAAAGTCGGTATTTCTTATACTTCAATAGAAAATGCCAATAACAATATCGAAACCGAATTACCACATTGGGATTTTAATAAAACAGTTGACGATTCCAGAAAAGTATGGAGTGATTTATTGGGAAGAATTAAAATAGAAGGAGGAACCCAAACCGACCAAAGAAGATTTTATACGGATCTTTGGCATGCGCTTCAAGGCAGAAAAATGATCAGTGATGCAAATGGAGCCTATCCGGATAATACAGGAGAAAAATTCAGACTCGGACAATTGCCTTTAAATGCTGACGGAAAACCAAAATTCAACCATTACAATTCAGATGCTTTCTGGGGCGCACAATGGACGATTAATAATCTTTGGGGATTGGTGTATCCTGAAATTATGGAAGAATTTGTGTATTCGTTAATGCAGTATTACAAAGACGGCGGTATGATTCCACGCGGACCTTCGGGAGGAAATGATACTTATGTAATGACCGGAGCTTCGGCAACACCTTTTATCGTCAGCGCAGTTCAAAAAGGAATTGTAAAAGAAGATTTAGAAGAAATTTACATCGCCCTCAAAAAAAATCATATGCCGGGAGGTATTATGGAAAAAGCAGGATATGAACACAATACCAATATTGGCGGTGGCTTAAAATATTATTTAGAAAAAGGATATGTGCCTTATCCACTTCCCGATGGTAATTTCGGAAGTCATGAAGACGGTACAAGCCAGACTTTAGAATATGCTTATCAGGATTGGACTTTGGCGCAATTGGCTAAAAAATTAAATCATGAAGAAGATTACAATTATTTCATCAAAAGGGCAAAAAACTATCAAAATGTTTTTGATACACAAATAGGCTGGATGCATCCGAAAAACGTAGAAGGAAAATGGCGTGAAAATTATGATCCCTATCAATATGAAAATGGATTTATAGAATCAAATGGAGCACAATCAACATGGTTTGTTCCGCATGATATTGAAGGTCTGGCCGTTTTAATGGGAGGAAAGGAAAAAGCTGTCGCAAAATTGAACACTCAATTTGAAACGGCTAAAAAACAAAAGTATACTTCTGGTACATCGCATGATGCAGAATTACATCCGGAGTTTAGCAGAATTCCTGTAAATTTTGGAAATCAGCCTTCTATACAAACATCCAATATTTTTACGCTACTGGGAAGGCCGGATTTAGCACAGTATTGGACAAGAAATGTAGTAAAAGAAACTTTCAGCGGATTATCTCCGGCAACTGGTTATAACGGCGACGAAGACCAGGGATTAATGGGAAGTCTAAATGTATTGCTTAAATTAGGTTTATTTCAAATAAACGGAGGAACAGACCAAGATGCCGTTTATCAAATTGGAAGTCCAATATTCAATAAAATCACGATAGACTTAAATCCGAAATATTATTCAGGCAAAACATTCACCATCAAAGCCAATAATAACAACGCTGAAAATGTGTATATAAAGGATATCAAATTCAATCAGAAAGCAGTGCCAAAATTCAGTCTTTCACATCAGGAGATTACTAATGGAGGTGAGTTGATTTTAGAAATGTCAGATCAGCCAAAGCTAGAAAAATAGTAAAGATAACGTTGGGTTAAAACCCTATTAACGCATAAAAACATATAAATATAGTTATTTGAGAAATATTAAAAATAACTAAACACACAAACAAAAAACAAAGAAATAACCACAATGAAAATATCATCCAAGTTTATCTTTTTTTTAGGAATATCATTTCTTACAACAATTACAAGTAACGCTCAGAAAACCGTTCATCAATACGTTGACCCAATGATTGGATCAGAAGGAGTCGGCAGGGTTTTTATAGGCCCGTCGTGTCCATACGGAATGGTAAAACCAAGTCCGGATTGTACCTCAAGTCCAAACAGCGGCTGGCTTCCAATGCCAAAAGAAGCAACCGGTTTCAGTCAGGTACACGTAAGCGGAACAGGCGGTGGCCCGAAATACGGAAACATTCAAATTATGCCATTTTCCGGTGCTTTGGATAAAATGGATCAGACATCATTTCGAACAGAAGAAAATGTAAAACTGGGTTACTACGAAACTGTTTTCAAAGAAAATAAAATCAAAACCGAAATAACGACAGGCGAAAAAGTATCTTTTTACCGTATCACTTATCCAAAAAACACCTCAAAAGAATTAAAAATAGATCCGGGATTTTTTCTTGGAGAAGAAAAGATTCCTGATGCCAGAGAAGCACAGCAGTTTGTAGGTTCGCAGATCGAAATTGTTTCGGATACTGAAGTGAGAGGTTACAGCAGAATCAGAGGAGGCTGGAATAACGGACGCGCTTATACCGTTTATTTCTGGGCAGTTTTCGATCAGCCGATTGCAAAATATGTAACCTTTAAAGACGGAAAATTTTACAGCAATCAAAAAGTACAATTTGATTCTGGAAAGAAAACAGCCGCTTTACTTTCTTTCGGAAACGGGGGAAAAGAAGAACTGAATGTCAAAATCGGAATCTCTTTTTTAAGTGAATTAAAAGCAAAAAATAACATAGAAGTAGAAATTCCGCATTGGGATTTTAATACCGTTTTATCCACCTTAGAAAATAAATGGGAAAACTTATTAAGTCGAATTCAGCTTTCTGCAGACACTTCAGATGAATATAAAAAAATGTTCTACACAGGTTTATATCACACAATGATTATGCCTGTTGATAGAACCGGAGAAAATCCCTTATGGACAAATGACGAACCATATTATGATGATTTTTATACGATTTGGGATACTTTTAGAACATCAAGCCCTTTAATTACGCTGATCGATTCTAAACGTAAAGTTGAAATAATTAATGCGATGCTCAATATTTACAAACGCGAAGGCTTTTTACCAGAAGGAAGAAGCGGTAACGACAACGGAAGAACGCAAGGCGGCTCAAACGCTGAGGTTGTTCTGGCAGATGCTTTTGTAAAAAACTTAAAAGGAATTGATTACGAACTGGCTTTGCAGGCTATGCTCAAAGACGCAACCGTTCCGCCGGGAGGAAATGAAGAAAAAGAAGGAAGAGGCGGATTAATAGATTATTTAAAACTAGGATACGTTCCCTTCGGCACAGACCGCGCAGGAAACCGAACAATCGATTATGCCTACAACGATTATAATATTGCCGTTGTTGCAAAAGGATTAGGCAGAACCGATTTGTACAATCAATATATCAAACAAGCCGACAGCTGGCAGAATTTATGGCGTCCTGATTACGAAAATAACGGAGCCAAAGGTTTTATTATGCCAAAAGACAAAAACGGAAACTGGCTTGATGATGTTGTTTTCGGCGAATCAAAAATCCAGAAACCTACTTATAAATATACGCCCGTAATTATCGAATCGCCTTGGTATGTATGCCATTGGTGCGTGTTTTTCTACGAAGGAAATTCATGGGAATATTCATTTAGCATTCCGCATGATATTCCAGAAGTAGTTCGTAAATCAGGCGGTGAAAAAGCTTTTGAAGAGAGATTGAATACTTTCTTTAATTCAGATTTGTATAATGTAGCCAATGAGCCTTCGTTTTTAACGCCTTGTTTGTATCACTGGATCGGTAAGCCTTATTTGAGCAGTGACCGAATCAGAACGATTATCAAAAACAATTTCAATACTTCAAGAGAAGGATTGCCGGGCAATGATGATTCGGGAGCAATGTCTTCCTGGCTTGCTTTTCACATGATGGGCCTATATCCAAATGCCGGACAGCCTTATTATCTGATTAATACGCCTTTGATAAAAGAAACAACCATGCAATTAGAAAACGGTAAAAAGTTTACTATTTCGGCAAAAAAAATGAACGATAGAAACAAATACATTAAAGCGGCATTTCTAAACGGAAAACCATACAACAAAGCATGGATTTTACACGATGATATTAATAACGGAGGAGAATTAGTTTTAGAAATGGACTCTAAACCTTCGGCTTGGGGAACTACTATTTTACCTCCAGTTAAATAAAATGATAAGCAAGATGAAAAATATATTTTTAATGATTCTTTTTTGTATCGTTTATCAAAAAGGAACATCTCAAAACTACAATCCGACAATAAAAAATAATACAGAACTAAATTATGTCTGCAAACTGCACGGCCAAACTAGAACTTTATCACTTATAGCTCAAACGGCAGGTGACGGACTAACTTTTAAATTGGAAACCAGAGGCGTAAAAAGCAGTATTGTGATGCTTCCTGAAGCAGTAAAAAATGGAAATGCCTTAAGCTTTAACCAAGGAGAATACGCCCCGGTTTTAAACTTAAAACCGACAGAAACCTTTTTTATGATTTCAAGATCGGCATATCAGGATTTAGTAAAAAATAGTTCATTTGTTTATAATAATACAACTTATGTTTTAGATAAAAACGAAGACAAAAACGGAGTTTCGATTGACGGAAAATCAATCGAAGCTTTACATGTAATCGCACAAATTGATGAAACCGAAATGTGGATTATCAAAAATCCAGAATATCCATTAATCTGTAAAATAGCTAAAAATCCTTTAGGGATAAACTTTACTTTGGTGAAAGTGGCTGATAAGTAAAAAAAACACTTTTTCATCTGGTTTATATTGTCGTGTTTTCCCCTTTTTATCACAAAACAACTATTTATTGAGAAATCGTTTGCGTAATAGTGAAAGTATTGAAATGTTAGTTTAAATTTACGAAAATTAAATTTTAAACTATTAATAATTGAAATTATGAGATTATCAATCATAACCACTTTACTTTTTTGCTGCATTTGTTTTGGACAAAATAATACAGATACCAGTTTGTATATGAAGTCTGATAAAATTACCTATCTGACCGATATTGGTTCAGAAACGGGAGATTTATATAAAACAATTGGACATCACGGGCCTGCTGTTGAAAATGAATGGATGGCTTTGCGAATTTACTTCAGCGATAAAGTAGCGATTGATGTTTATTCTAAAGCAAAACCAGGTTTAGAGTTAAGAAAGGCAAATTGGTACCCAACGCCGGAACAGCAAAAAGAAGGATGGGGTGCTGATTACTATAAAGTAGCATCAACTGTAGGTTTGGGAGGTGTAAAACTTTGGGATGGAGAAAAAGTTGTGCCTTTAAATCCGGTAACAAATCGTTTAGCACGCGTGGGAAAAACAGATACAACTTCGTGGATGGAAATGATTTCAAGAGGAGTTCCTTACAAAGGAAAAAAAGTAGATATTTTAGTTCGTGTTACGGTGTTTTCCGGTAAAAGAGAGGCAAAAGTAGAAGCTGTTTCTTTAAGCGGAGAAAAAGTACAATTTGCCACAGGAATTAATTATTTCAAAGATTTCGGAACCAAAAAAGGAACCAATTATATTGCAGTTTGGGGAAAACATCCGGAAGATGTTGCAGCAGAAATCGTAGAGATTGGAGCAGCAATTATGTACAATCCAAAAGATTATGAAAAAACTACAGATGACGGGACACAATATTTGTTAATCTCTAAACCAACAAAAACATTAGAAACAAAAATCATTTCTTCGAGCGCAAGAGAAAGTGAATTAAATACTTTAGATAAATTAGAAGCTTACATTAAAAAATAATGCGCATTTAAAAAAATTACATGTTTAGAATATCGGCCATAATAGTAGTATTACTTTCTTTATATTCCTGCAAATCACAGCAGACCGCTAAAAAAGAAGTCCAAATTGCTTTTATAGCCGATGTTCATTTACAAGATATTTTTGCCCAATTTGAAGATAACAATTATCAGGGAATCAAAAATCCGGTTACGGGCGAATATGCCAATATCAGGACGATGAACGCTCAATTGCATTCTACGAGAATTTTCAATGAAAATTATTTTGCCTTTCTGGAAGCTTTAAACGATATCGTCAAAAGAGGCATCAAACAAGTCGTACTTCCGGGTGATTTTAGCGACGACGGACAACCCGTTCACGTGCGTGGATTGAGAAAAATACTCAACGAATATTCCCAAAAACATGGACTTTCTTTTTATGTTACAACTGGAAATCATGATGTTGTAAGACCCTTTCAGCAAGATGCCGCTAAAACTGATTTTTTAGGTAAAGACGGAAAAGAGCAGATTATCAGCAGTTCGAAAAATAATTTCAATAAAAGCAAAAGTGAACTTGAACCGATTATCACTGCCGATATAAAAAACTGGGGATATAAGGAAACGATTCAGGAAATGAGAGATTTTGGTTTTTTTCCAAAAAAGACCGATTTGTATTGGGAAACACCTTTTTCAAGCTACACATATGAACAATACAATTTTGAAGAGGCTTTAAAAGAATCTGTTTTAGAAAAAAGAACGTATCTAATTAAAAACACCAATCTATATCTTCCAGATGCCAGTTATCTTGTCGAACCAATAAAAGGAATCTGGCTTTTGGCTATAGATGCCAATGCTTATGTTCCAAACGAGAAATTATCAGGAAAACAAGATGATCCGCATGATTTTTCGGGAGCCAATACAGGTTATAATAACGTTCTGATTTATAAAAGTCACTTATTAAACTGGGTTAAAAAAGTTTCCGCGGAAGCGAAACAAAGAGGAAAAATACTGATTGCTTTTAGTCATTATCCAATGGTGGAATTTAATGACAATGCCTCGCCGGAATTAAAACAGCTTTTTGGTGCCGATAAAATGCAGCTGCAGCGAGTTCCTAACGAAGAAGTAGCGCAGCAATTTGCAGATGCCGGGATTCAGATTCATTTTGGAGGTCACATGCACATCAACGATACTGGCGTAAGAACATCCGAAAACGGAAATACTTTGTTTAATATTCAAACACCTTCGCTTGCAGCTTATATGCCGGCTTATAAAATATTGACGATTCATTCTAATTATGAACTTGAGGTTGAAACGGTAGTAATTGGCAAAGTGCCTAATTTCAATAGTTTATTTCCTTTTTATGAAGAAGAATATGCGCATTTGCAGAATAGTAAAAGCG
Source organism: Flavobacterium sp. AK-345 (assembly GCF_058310175.1). Lineage (NCBI taxonomy): Bacteria > Pseudomonadati > Bacteroidota > Flavobacteriia > Flavobacteriales > Flavobacteriaceae > Flavobacterium > Flavobacterium sp. AK-345. Next base: position 101,548 of record NZ_JBZEER010000013.1, read on the forward strand.
AGCATATTTGGAACAAAGAAATTTTAAAAGCGAAGGATTATGCAGCATTTACAAACTGGCATTTAAAGGAATTAGTTCGTTTAAGATTTTTACCCGAAGATTTCCCGGCTGAATTTCTAAAATCAATAATAAATTTTTCAGGAAAAGAGTTATTAGAAATAAATAAAAATGCACCGGAAATTGATAAAGAGTTGAAATCAAATTCTCTCACAATTTCCAATTTTGAATTATGGACGGGTTTTGATATGATTTTCGATTTTTACCGTTTAAAAAGTGCTGATGAATTGGCTTATTCAGAAATTGGAAACAAGAGACTAAAGCAATATAAATTGGTTTGCAGTCAGTTAAAAAAATCAAATGATCCAAAACTGATTTTATGGGCAGAAATATTCTTGAAAACCATGAACGGCGATCCTTCCGATCATTTTATGATTGATTTGAAAAACAACAAAATTGATAATTTATCTGTTAAATAATTTTGATATTTATTAAATCAAAAAGATTAAATTGCATTTATAATTTATTTCGATGAGACAAAAATCTTTTACACTATTTTTATTTTTTGCCCTTTTTTATAATTCTTATTCACAGAATATAAAATTTGCGCATTATAATGACAATAACGGATTGTCTCATAATTCTGTACGCCATATTGTACAGGATAAAAAAGGTTTCATGTGGTTTGGAACGTTCTCAGGATTAAATCGTTTCGATGGTTATCAGTTCAAAAATTACATGAGTTCTACTCCGGGAAAAAATAAATTGTACAATGATGATATCACGGCTTTGGAACTTGATGAAGCTTCAAATCAATTATGGATTGGTACCAGAAAAGGACTGACACTTTTCCAGATGGACACGCATGTTTTTACGACCTTTTTTCATAAAAAAGAAGATCCAAACAGTCTGCCCGATGATGAAGTGAGATCTGTTTATGTAGATAAATTTAAAAGGGTTTGGGTGGGTACCAAAACAAAAGGTATGTATCTGTTTTTCCTGAAAGAAAACCGATTCGAAAAAATTAAGCTTAAAGGTTTTGATTATGTAAAAGAAATTTTTGAAGACAAAAAAGGCAATATCTGGGTTGGCAGTTATGAAAAATCAGGTATCGCAAAAATAACAATGGATGCTAAAGGAGCAATTGTACGAATTAATAATTACACGCTTTCTGTTCCGTATTCCAACATAAAAAATCCATATATTAATTTTATTTACGAAGATGCCAAGTCGGATATTTTTGTCGGAACCCGTGAAGGTTTATATAAACTTGATAAAACCAGTGATCAATTTGTCAATTTATATATAGAAAGCAAACAGATTAGAGGTGCTTTAGGACCTTATTTTTTATCGGTTGCACGCGCTCCCGATGGAAAATACTGGGTTGGAACTTTGGGCGGATTGCTGGTTTGCAATCAATTAGAAGATATTCAAAAGGGAAATTATAAATGGTATTATTCTATTTTATCAGATGATACTTCACTTGTAGATAATTTAATTTCAGCACTTTATTTTGATGCTTCCGGAGTTTTATGGATCGGGACAGAAGATGGTTTGGATAAATACGATCCTTATGAAAATCAGTTCACTTTAAACAAGGATATTTCACGTTCTATAGGTAATCAGGCACCGCGTATTAGAGGTTTTGCTAAAACGTATGATCAAAAAGTGATTGTGGCGACTTACCATAATGGACTTTTTATTTCAAATACAAAAGGCTCAACTCCTTTACATAACACAGGAAAAGATATTGCGAGTATTTATTCTGACGACGGTAAAATCTTTTATTGCGGCCTTTGGGACGGAAATATATTAGTGTACAATTACAGTACAAATTCTTCCAGAGAAATAAAGGCAGGATTTGAAAAATCCCCTGTTTTTGCTTTTACAAAGATTACAGACGATTCGATGATAGTAGGTTCTTTTGGAGAAGGCGCAGTAATTTTGAACACCAAAACGCTGCAAGTAGAAACATCAAGTAAACTTTTACCGGACTTTCAGATTAATGCAATTGAAAGAGATGCTAAAAATAATGTTTGGTTTGCCACAGAAACCGGAGTTGTAAAATACAATATCAATTCTGGAAAAATAGAAACCTATTCGTCGCTTTTTATCAAAGAAAAAGGAGTTCCTCATGATGAAAATGTGAGTGACGTTTTGGTTGATGCAAAAGGCAAAATATGGGCGTCAACACGTTTTGGGCTGTGTTTATATGATCCGAAAAAAAATGAATTTGAACCGGTAAAAAATCTTAAAGAACTTTCCGGGAAATGGATTACTGATATTTTATCAGATACACAAGGAAATTTGTGGCTGAATATCAATAACAATAATATTGCTTTTGTTAAAGCTAATTTAAGGGATATCAGTATTTATCATGTAAACAGCGGTAACAGATTGGACGTTTTTAGTTCAAGCGGCTTTTTTTACTTTAATAATTCGAATATTTTTCTGGGAGGTAAAAATGGAATTATTTCTTTTTCCCCACCAGCAATGAAAAGAAACAAATGGGCGCCGTTGCCCGTGATTTCCGAATTTAAAATTCAGAATGAAGAAGTTTTCCCGGAAATGGAGATTAATGGAGAAATCCCGCTTTCAAAAGATTTGAATTATGGAAATGAAATAGAACTTACCCATAAGAACCGCGATTTTTCGATTCAGTTTTCGGCTCCATCTTTTGCAAACGAAAAGCTGAATAAGTTTCAATATATGCTGGAAGGTTTTGATAAGCAATGGATTACAGTTAATAGTACGTCAAGAATAGTTCAGTATACAAATCTTTATCCAGGAAATTATGTTTTTAAAATAAGATCAAGCAACAGCGACGGATATTGGAGTAAAACAGTTTCATATAAAATAAAAATCCTGCCGCCTTTTTGGTTGACACCCATTTCTTTTATACTGTTTCTTGCCCTTTTATTTGGTGTTTTTTATTTCATTAGAAAAGAAATCAAAAACCGAATTCGTTTAAAACAAGAACTCCTTACTGAGAAAGTAAACAGAGAACACGACGTTAAATTGAATAATGAGAAATTACGTTTCTTTACGAATATTTCGCATGAATTAAGAACACCTTTAACGCTTATTTTAGGTCCGGCGAAGCAACTTTTAGATGAAAGCAGCAATGCTACCGATTATGAAAAAAGCAGATACAATTTAATTTATCAAAATGCCAGCAGATTACTGAATCTGGTAAATCAGGTATTAGATTTTAGAAAAGCGCAGTCAGGTGAATTAAAACTAAAAGTTACTAAAACCGATATTCTGGCTTATTCAAAAAATATTTTTGACTCCTTTAAGGAAATGGCTTATGATAAAAAGATTAAGCTCAATTTTATTACCGAAGATGATGAAATAAACGGTTGGCTGGATAATGATAAGTATGATAAAATCCTGTACAATCTCTTGTCGAATGCATTAAAGTTTACCAATAAAAACGGAAATGTAGACTTGTACATCAGGCTTAAAGATACGGTTGAAGATATTTTAGTGATCGAAGTAACCGATGACGGAATTGGTATTCCTTTAAAAAGCCAGGATAAAATTTTCAAACGATTTTATCAGGCAACAAACAGTAAAGCCCATAATACAGGATCGGGTATTGGTTTGTCATTGGTAAAATCTTTAGTAGCAATTCATAAAGGAATTATTTCTGTAGAAAGTACAACAGGAAAGGGAAGTACATTTAGAGTTGAAATTCCGATTGACCGTGATTCTTACGAGCATAAAGAGGTGTTTGAATATGCGCTTAAAAATGACAGTTTGAGTATGCTTATTCCAGAAAAAGCGGCTAAGAAAATCATTCAAAACACAGATTTAAAAGAAAAAATATTAGTAATTGAAGATAACAGCGAACTTAGAAAATATCTGGTTGACTATTTATCTGATTATTATAAAGTTTATGACGCTGAAAATGGAGAAGAAGGTTTGAAAATCTGTCGACAAATTAAACCAATTTTATGCGTTACAGATGTTATGATGCCTGTTATGGACGGACTGGAGTTTTGTCAACAATTAAAAAATGATGAATTTATAAGCCATATTCCGGTTGTAATGCTTACTGCACTTTCTGAAAACATGGATAAAGTAAAAGGCTATGACATGGGAGCTGATGGTTATTTGGTTAAACCTTTTGAACCACTACTGCTTAAAACAGTTATTGAAAACATAATCAAATCAAGACTAGAGCTTAAACAAAAATTCTCCGGCGAAGTAGAAGGAAAGATCAGCATGCTGACTCATTCGCCAATTGATGAAGAATTTATGGAAAAAGTAACCAATTTAATCAATGATAATTTGAGCGAAGTAGATCTTTCGACAGAATTTTTATGTGATAAATTGGGTGTTAGCTCTTCAAAATTATACAGAAAAATTAAAGAACTAACAGATTTAGCACCAAACGAATTTATCAGGACTATTCGTTTAAAAAAATCAGCAGAACTACTCAAAACTAAAAAGTATAATGTTTCTGAAGTGACTAATTTGGTGGGCTTCAATGATCCTTTGTATTTCAGTCGATGTTTTAAAAAGCAGTTTGGTTTTCCGCCGAGTAAGCTGATTAATTAATTTTCCTTTCGATGTCCCCGTGGTTGAAACCACGGGCTATATTTGAAATGCAATTCCGTAATTTTTTTATTTCAATATTAAAAACATAGCCTGTGGTTTCAACCACAGGAGCGTAATCTATATCCACAATCTAATTTCTTCCCATACGTTTCCCGTGGTTGAAACCACGGGCTATATTTGAAATGCAATTCCGTAATTTTTTTATTTCAATATTATAACATCGCCCGTGGTTTCAACCATGGGAACGCAATGTATATCCACAATCTAATTTCTCCCAATACGTCTCCCCGTGGTTGAAACGACGGGCTATATTTGAAATGCAATTTCCCAATCTTTCATATCTATATTCAAAACATTGCCCGCGGTTTCAACCGCGGGAACGCAATGCATATACATAATGTAATTTCTCAAACTATGTCTCCCGTGATTGAAACCTTGGGAACACACCAAAATAATCAGCTAAATATTTGTAAAAATCCTATAATAATAAAAATTATCCATGTTTTTGATGTATTAATCCATTTTGAACGGTATAGGTAATTCTATTTTTGTCTTTATAACTTTTAATTTTTAGCATTATGAAAAAGCATATAGATACAGATAATCCGTTGAATAATTTAGATGAATGGGAAGATGATTTGTTATTGCGATATCCTGATCCTTCTGAAAGTACGCCCGAAAAACAAAAAGAAGAATTCAGGAATTATGTCGATTCGGAAAGAGTAGAAACAGTTAAGGAATTTTATAGAATAAACCATACCTATCAAACTTATGATTTTGTGTGCAGCAAAGAGCAGGAGTTTCTACAATTCAATAAAAAAGAAATGTCAATCTGGGAAGCCGTTGATTTTTTAAATACGCTGGTAGATGATAGCGACCCGGATATAGATTTAGATCAGACACAACACCTTTTGCAGACTTCTGAAGCCATTAGAGCAGACGGTCACCCGGATTGGTTTGTCTTAACGGGATTTATCCATGATTTAGGTAAAATTTTATGTTTGTTCGGAGAACCGCAATGGGCAGTTGTCGGCGATACATTTCCGGTTGGATGTGCTTACTCAGATAAAATTGTTTATTCAGAATTTTTTAAGGAAAATCCCGATTATACAGACGAAAGATTCAATACCAAATTTGGTGTTTACACCCAAAACTGCGGACTTGATAAGGTAAAAATGAGCTGGGGTCATGACGAATATTTGTATCAGATTATGAAAGATTATCTTCCGGATCCGGCTTTATACATGATTCGTTATCATTCATTTTATTCACAGCATAAAGAAAATGCTTATGCTCATTTAATGAACGAAAAAGACATAGAAATGTTTGACTGGGTAAGAAAGTTCAATCCGTATGATTTATACACTAAAGCTCCGGTTAAACCAGATGTAAAAGCATTACTTCCTTATTATAAAGAATTAGTCGCTAAATATTTGCCTGAGAAGTTGAAGTTCTAGAAATCTCAGAAATTTCATTTGAAAGCTATCTAAAACCAAAATAATGCATAAAATAAAAACCAAAATACTTTTATTAACCCTGCTCGTACTTTGCGGAAATTTTGTTTCTGCTCAGGAACAAGATCGCAACGATTGGGAAAATCCGCAAGTATTTCAAATTAACAGAGAACCGGCTCGCGCTGCCTTTCTTCCTTATGCAGACGAAACTTCTGCAATAAGCGATAAATATGAAAACTCTCCGTGGTATTTCTCTCTAAACGGTCAATGGAAATTTGCGTGGTCGCCAACACCAGATCAGCGTCCGAAAGATTTTTATAAAACAGATTTCAGTACGCTGCATTGGAAAGAGCTTCAAGTGCCGTCGAATTGGGAACTGAATGGTTACGGTATTCCAATTTATACTAATATAACATATCCTTTTGAGAAAAATCCTCCTTTTATCAATCATTGGGATAATCCTGTTGGGTCTTATAAAAAAGATTTTGTTTTGCCAGAAAACTGGAAAAACCGACATGTTTTTCTTCATTTTGAGGCAGGAACAGCAGCGATGTATATTTGGGTAAATGGTGAAAAAGTTGGTTATACCGAAAATACAAAAAGCCCGGCAGAATTTGATATTTCTAAATATTTAAAGCCTGGAAAAAATGATTTAGCTGTAGAAGTTTACAGATGGAGTGACGGTTCGTATCTGGAAGATCAGGATTTCTGGAGACTTTCCGGAATTGATAGAAATGTTTATTTGTATAGCACAGATAATGTTCGCATTTCAGATTTTTTTGCCAAACCAGATTTAGATGCGAAATACAAAAACGGAAGTTTAAATGTAGAAGTAAATTTAAAAAACCTGACAGCAACTATTGTTAGCAATCAAAAATTAATAGCAAAATTAGTAGATGCTTCAGGAAAAAATGTATTTACAAAAGAATTGAATGTCAATTTTGAAGCATCAAAAATTCAGACTTTAAATTTTGCTCAGAATGTTTCCAATCCAAAATTATGGAGCAGTGAAACACCAAATTTATACACTTTGCTTTTGACTTTAAAAAATGCAAAAGGAGATCTTATAGAAACCGTTTCAACTCAAATCGGATTCAGAAAAGTAGAATTAAAAGGCGGACAATTACTGGTAAACGGAGTTAGACTGATGGTTCATGGTGTCAATATTCATGAACATAATCCGAAAACAGGACATTATCAGGACGAAGCTACGATGATGAAAGACATCAAAATGATGAAACAGCTGAATATTAATTCAGTGCGCTGCAGTCATTATCCAAACAATATTTTATGGGTAAAACTATGTAACAAATACGGTTTGTTTTTGGTGGATGAAGCCAATATCGAAAGCCACGGAATGGGAGTAGAAGGACAGCCTGTTATGTGGATGAATCCAAAAACTAATCCGGGTTTTCTTCCGGAATGGAGAGAAGCACATTTAGACCGAATTTACAGCTTGGTAGAAAGAGATAAAAATATGCCATCGGTAATTATTTGGTCATTAGGTAATGAAAGTGCCAATGGACCTGTATTTCATGAAGCCTATAAATGGATTAAAAAAAGAGACAATACAAGATTGGTTCAGTTTGAGCAGGCCAAAGAAAACGAAAACACAGATATCGTTTGCCCAATGTACCCAACAATAGAATACATGAAAGAATATGCGGTACGTAAAGAAGTTACACGTCCTTATATCATGTGTGAGTATTCGCATGCGATGGGAAACAGCAGCGGTAATTTTCAGGAATACTGGGATATCATTCGCGGAAGCAAAAATATGCAAGGTGGGTTTATCTGGGATTGGGTTGATCAGGGATTTGAAACAACAGATGAAGTTGGTAGAAAATATTGGGCTTATGGCGGCGATTTGGGAAGTCAGAATTATACAAATGATGAAAATTTTTGCCATAACGGATTGGTTTTTCCTGACAGAACACCGCATCCCGGAGCATTTGAAGTAAAAAAAGTCTATCAGGATATTTTATTTAATGCAGTTGATATCAAAAACGGAGTGATCGAAATTATTAACGATTTTGGATTTACAAACCTAAATAAATACAACTTTAAATATGAGGTTTTAGAAAATGGAAAAGTAATCAAAGAAGGCACAATCGATGTTGCTTTAAATCCGAAATCTAAAAAACAATTTAAACTTGATTTGCCAAAATTACAGTCAAAAGAAGGGACAGAATATTTACTGAATGTTTTTGCATACACCAAAACGGGTTCTGAATTACTGCCACAGCATTTTGAAATTGCCAAAGAGCAGTTTGTAATCGAAGATTCCAACTATTTTACGAAATCAGAAAAGGCAAATGCAGCCAAAATTCAGGACGAAAAGGAGCAGTTTGTATTGACATCAGATAATGTTGTGGTAAAAATCAGCAAAAAAACGGGATTAATTTCTTTCTATAGTTTAAAAGGCGAAGAATACTTTAAACAATATCCTGAACCTAATTTCTGGAGAGCACCAACGGATAATGATATCGGGAATAAAATGCAGATTAGAACGAATGTTTGGAGAACAGCCGGTAAAAATACCAGTTTAGAAAGCATTCAGCAATCGGAGGAAAACGGAAAGCAATATATCGTTGCCAAATTAAAACTAAATGATGTCGCTTCTGATTATACCATCAAATATTCATTAGGAAATGACGGTGCTTTAGAAATACAAGCATCTTATAAAAAGGGCAATAATCCGGTGCCGGAAATCCCTCGTTTCGGAATGATTTTCACCTTAAAAAACACATTAGAGAATCTGGATTATTACGGAAGAGGACCGTTAGAAAATTATTCAGATAGAAAAACATCATCATTAAAAGGAATTTATTACAGTAAAGTTGCAGACCAATATGTGCCTTATACACGCCCACAAGAAAATGGATACAAGACCGATATACGCTGGTTTAAGTTGTCAGGCAATAATGGAAATGGCCTGGAAATAAAAGGTCTGCAACCTTTATGTATGAGTGCTTTAAATAATTATCCGAGTGATTTTGACGGAGGAATTTCTAAGAAAAACATCCACTCCAGCGATATTACGCCACGCAATGAAGTTGTAGTTTGTGTTGACCTTGCCCAACGTGGTTTAGGTGGAGATAATAGCTGGGGAGAATATCCACACGAGCAGTATTTATTGAAAAATAATGAATACAGCTACGGATTTATTATAAAACCAATTTTTTAAAGTATTCAGTTTTTAGTCTCAGTATTCAGCCCCGGTTTCCACTGAAATACTGAGATTGAATACTATCAACTGACCACTGAGACTGAATACCGAATACTGAGACTAAAAACTGAACACTATCAACTGACCACTGAATACTTAAAAAATGAGTAACACTACAAAAGGAAGATTAATTTCTTTGGATGCGCTTCGCGGATTTGTTATGTTTTGGATTATGAGCGGAGAACATATTATTCATGCTCTTGCCAAAGCTGCCCCAATTCCCGTTTTTATCTGGATGTCATCGCAATTGCATCATGCAGAATGGAATGGAATTACGTTTTATGATATGATTTTTCCTGTTTTTCTGTTTGTGGCAGGAGTTTCAATGCCGTACTCTTTTGAAAAGAAAATGGAACTCGCTGGTGTAAAAACGCCGCAGGAATTACCAAGCAACGAAAAGAAGAAAATTTACTTATCAATGCTCAGAAGAACCTGTATTTTACTGGTTTTAGGATTTGTGGTAAATGGATTATTGCGATTCGATGGTTTTGATCATACCCGTTTTGCAAGTGTTTTAGGAAGAATTGGTCTGGCTTGGTTTTTTGCAGGAATCATCTATTTAAATTTTGACATTAAAAAACAATTAATTTGGTTTTTCGCTATTATGATTGGCTATTATGCCGCAATGAAATGGATTCCTGTTCCTAATTTTGGTGCAGGAGTTTTGACCAAAGAAGGATCACTGGAAGGATATATTGATCGTTTGCTTTTACCAGGCAGGCTGCACAGTACCGTTTATGATCCGGAAGGAATATTTTCTACCATACCTGCTATTGCTACAGCATTATTAGGTGTTTTTACAGGAACATTTTTAAAAGCAAAATTCTCTTTTTCTATAAAAGTAAAATTGCTTTTAATGGCTCTTACGGCATTAGTTCTGATTATGGCAGGATTGCTTTGGGATATTAATTTCCCAATCAATAAACATTTATGGACGAGTTCATTTGTATGTTTTGTTGGAGGATTTAGCATTTTGTTTTTTGTCTTTTTTTATTTGATAATTGATTTTTTTGGATTTCATAAATGGGCATTTCCATTAATATTAATCGGTTCAAATTCTATTTTGATTTACATCGCTGCCGAAGGTTTAGTTGATTTTAAACATACAGCAGATTATGTTTTTGGCGGACTTATCAATTTTACGCCGCTTGTATGGCAGCCTTTTTTTGCTGCTTTATCAGTAACCGTTGTACAGCTTATTTTACTTTACTTTCTATATAAAAGAAAATGGTTTCTAAAAATTTGAGAGACATTCAAATTTAAATACATTTTACTATCTAACCACACAATAACCACACTATTATGAATGTATTACAAACCGCAGATTACATTGTTTTCTTTATTTACTTTGTCATAGTCACGGCTTATGGAATGTATATTTACAGAAGCAAGAAAACCGCAGCAACCAGTTCCAACGAATATTTTTTAGCCGAAGGATCGCTTACCTGGTGGGCAATTGGAGCATCACTGATCGCTTCTAATATTTCGGCAGAACATTTTATTGGTATGAGCGGTTCTGGTTTCGCAATTGGACTTGCAATTGCTTCTTACGAATGGATGTCTGCAGCCACATTAATTATCGTGGCGATGTTTATTTTACCCATTTATCTTAAAAATAAAATATTTACCATGCCGCAGTTTCTGGCCAAAAGATACAGCGGGACAGTAAGTACCATTATGGCTATTATTTGGCTTTTAATTTATGTGTTTGTAAATCTTACTTCTATCATTTATTTAGGTGCTTTGGCTATTTCATCAATTGCACCTGTAAGCTTTCAGTTTTGTGTTATTGCGCTAAGTTTATTCTCTGTAATTGTAACTTTAGGCGGAATGAAAGTAATTGGATACACCGATATGTTTCAGGTTATCGTTTTAATTCTAGGAGGATTAGTAACCACTTATTTGGCATTGACTTTACTTTCGGATCAGTTTGGTTTTGGAAAAGACATTCTAAAAGGACTGTCTATCATTGCCCATGAAGCGCCGGGACATTTACATATGATCTTAGAAAAGTCAAATCCGCATTATACTGAATTGCCGGGAATGTCAGTTTTAATCGGAGGTATGTTAATCAATAATCTGGCGTATTGGGGATGCAATCAATATATTGTTCAGAGAGCTTTAGGAGCCGATTTAAAAACAGCCCGAAAAGGAATTTTATTTGCCGCTTTTCTAAAATTATTAGTTCCAATTATTGCCGTTTTACCGGGTATCGCAATGTTCGTAATGCATTCAAACGGAATGTTTCAACAGGAAATGGTTGATGCTGCTGGAGTTTTAAAACCAGATCAGGCTTATCCAACTTTAATGAATTTACTTCCTGCGGGATTAAAAGGTGTCGCTTTAGCCGCTTTGACAGCAGCAATTGTAGCTTCTTTGGCAGGAAAAGCCAATAGTATTTCGACTATTTTTTCTTTAGATATTTATAAAAAATATTTCAATTCGCAGGCGTCAGAAAAAAAACTGGTACGTACCGGAAGATGGTGTGTGGTTGTCTGTATGATTATTGCAGCTATTGTAGCTCCGGCATTAAAATCATTAGATCAGGCGTATCAATTTATACAGGAATATGTAGGCTTCTTTTCACCTGGTGTTTTAGCGGTTTTCTTACTGGGAATGTTCTGGAAAAAAACAACACCATCAGCCGGACTTGCAGGTGCATTGTTAACAGTGCCTCTCGCTGCCATATTGAAATTCCTGCCAATGTGGACAGATGGCGCTTTTCCTGATTATCCTTTCTTAGACCGAATGACTATTGTTTTCTTTTTAATTGTGTTTATAATGGTTGGTATTAGTCTGGCAAATCCAGCATCTGAAGAAGAAGCTGAAATACATAAAATAGAAGTCGATAATTCGATGTTTAAAGTGTCATCAGAGTTTATTGTAGGATCATTTATTATCTGCGGAATATTAGTGGCTTTATATACCGTTTTTTGGTAATTTTTATTTTGCCACAAAGCCACAAAGGCTCAAAGTTTATTTAAAAAGAATAAATTGAAAATTGCTTGCAAAGGATTGAGGCGCAAAGTTTATTGAAAGAAACTGTAGAGAAAAAAGCTTAGCGACTTAGTGTCTTTGTGGCATAAAAAACAAAAAGAAATGAAAAAGAAATCTATAATCGCGATCCTAATTTTTTGTCTTTCCCTGACCGTTTCGGCGCAAAAGATATTTGACATTAAAAAATATGGCGCCGTAGGAGACGGAAAAACTTTAAATACAAAAGCAATTCAAAAAGCGATTGATGCGGCTAACAAAAATAAAAGCGGAAGAGTTGTATTTTCTAAAGGTGAATTTTTATCAGGAAGTATAGTCTTAAAAAGCGGCGTGGAACTGTTTTTTGAAGAAGGAGCAATTTTATTAGGAAGCACCAATCCGGATGATTACCCGAAATATGAAGGAATAAGAGCTTTAATTTTAGCTAATGAATCAAAAAATATTGCGGTAAACGGAAAGGGAATTATAGACGGACAAGGAAGAGAATTGGCATTGGCAATCGATAGTCTGCATCATACAGGAATTCGAATTGATCCAAAATACAATTACAGAAGAATGCGTCCTGAAGATGGAAGAGGAAAACTGATTTCGTTTGTAAAATGCGATTCTATAACAATGATCAATATCACATTAAAAAACAGTCCGGGTTGGGTGCAGTGTTTTACGGAATGCAAAAATATTGTAATTGATGCTATGAAAGTCAATAGTACCGCTTATTGGAACAATGATGGAATTGATGTTAACGGATGTGAAAATGTTCGAATTACAAACTGCAATGTAAATGCCGCAGATGACGGAATTTGTTTAAAATCGGAGTCGCCGGGATTGCAGAACAATAATATTTACATTGCAAACTGCAGAATTAGATCAAGTGCCAATGCTGTTAAATTTGGTACAGGATCTTATGGTAGTTTCAAAAACGTAACCGTTGAAAACATAGAAGTTTTCGATACTTTTAGATCGGCAATCGCAATTGAATCTGTGGATGGAGCCGAGATTGAGAATATTAAAGTTTCAAATATTACGGCCGTAAATACAGGAAATGCGATATTAATTCGTTTAGGCCACAGAAATGGAGATAAGCCGGGTTATATCAAAAATGTATCTATTAAAAATGTAAAAGTGCAGGTTCCTTTTGGTCGTCCTGATATTGATTATGATTTGCGCGGACCAGAAGTTGATTATTTCCATAATCCGTTTCCGGCTTCTATTGTGGGAATTCCGGGGCATTTGATAGAAAATGTGACTTTAGAAAACATCGAAATTACGTATCCGGGAAGAGCTTCTAAAGGAATGGCGTATCATCCTTTAAGCCGATTAAAAGATGTAAAAGAAAACATAAATGGTTATCCCGAATTTTCCATGTTTGGAGAATTACCTTCTTGGGGATTTTATGTTCGTCACGTAAACGGAATCGAAATGAAGAATATAAAACTGATTTTAGAGAAAGAGGATTTTCGTCCAGCTTTTGTTTTTGATGATGTAAAAAATCTTATGATGAAAGCTATTGATATTCCTTCAGACAAAACTAACCAGATTATTTTTAAAGATGTTTCATCAAGCAATTTAGACAGTGAATCTTTAAAACAAAAAATAGAACCGGAACAAAATAAATTTGAATTGCCTGCGCATTGAAATTTTGCCACAAAGGCTCTAAGGCGCAAAGTTTTTTTCACGCAGATTTAAAAAAGATTCACGCAGATTCTGCAGATTTTTTTTAAGAAATCTAATTAAATCTGCTAAAATCTGCAGAATCTGCGTGAAACAAAAAAACGCTTCGACTTTGCGAGATTAAAAAAATAAACCAAAAACTTTGTAGACTATCTTAAACAAGGTTTTTAATAAATAATAAGTAATGAAAAAGAAATCTATAATCGCGATCCTAATTTTTTGTATTTCCTTGACAGTTGCAGCACAGAAGGTTTACGACGTTAAAAAATACGGAGCAAAAGGAGACGGAAAAACCAATGATGCAGCCGCTATTCAAAAAGCAATTGATGCCTGCACTAAAACGGGCGGAAGAGTTTTAATTCCGGCACCTTTTACCTTTTTGGTCGGACCAATTGATGTAAAGTCAAAAGTTGATTTGCATATCGAAGCCGGAGCAAAATTATTGGCAAGTCCGGATGAAAAATTATACACCAAAAGCGCTTTCAGAACCAATCCGGGAGAAGGGACAATTTGGATTGGAGGAGAAAATGTAGAAGATTTTACCATTAGCGGAAGCGGAAAAATAGATGGAAACGGAATTTCTTTTATGGGTGAAGAACTGGAAGATTCTTATGTATTGAAACCTTTTAATGTACTTGATCCGCGACCACATGTATTGACCATTATTGGCGGAAAAAATATCAGAATCAAAGATGTTCATATCGGAAATTCGGCTTATTGGACCATTCATTTGGTTGGCTGTAATGATGTTGTTATTAGCGGTATTACTTTGTTAAACAGCTTAAAAGTCCGTAATAGTGACGGTATCGATTTGGATCACTCTAAAAATGTGAGAATCAGCGATTGTTATATCGAAAGCGGCGATGATTGTATTTGTTTGAAAAACAGAAGAGAATTTGAAGAATTTGGAGCCTGCGAAAATATTACGGTGACCAATTGCACGATGACGAGCAGCAGTTGTGCCATTAAAATTGGTTCAGAAAATATGGATGCGATCAGACAAGTGGTTTTCAATAATTGTATCATTAAAAACAGCAATCGCGCGTTGGGAATTCAAAATCGAGATGAAGGAACAGTTAGCGATGTTATTTTTTCTAATATTATTATCGAAGGTAAATTAACGACAGATACCTGGTGGGGAAAAGCAGAACCCATTTATGTAACGGCTTTTAGCAGATCAAAAGGAAATCATAAAGATGCCAACTGGCGTTTTCCAAAAGGAGCTACAGAAGGAAAAGTAGGCGAAATAAAGAATATTTATTTTTCTAATATTCAATGCACAGGAGAAAACGGGGTGTTTGTAAGTGGCGAATCTAAAGATAAAATCAAGAACATTGTTTTTGATAATGTGAGTGTTTTTATTGATAAAACAACCTCTTTTCCTGGTGGAGTATATGACAGACGTCCCTCTAATGTAGAAGGTTTTGTAAAAGGAAGCACTTCGGGATTCTATTTTGATTCGGCAGAACGTATCAAAGTGCAGAATTGTACCGTACAATGGGGAAAAAACAAACCGGAATATTTTAAATACGCGATCGAAAGTAAAAATGTAGATGATTTAATTGTAACAAATTTAGACGGACAATCAGCTTTTCCTGCTAAATTAGAGGCAGTAAAAAAATAATTCCTTCCATTCCAAAAACTATGAAAAATAATATCCTTAGAACATTCACCATTGGTATGCTTTTAAGCAGTTTTTATGTAAATGCTCAAAAAACAATTTTAGAAGTTGATGCCACGAAAACCGTCACCAAAATTCAGCCTACGATGTTCGGTTTGTTTTTTGAAGATATCAATTTTGCTGCAGATGGAGGATTATATGCCGAATTGATTAAAAACAGGTCTTTTGAATTTGATAAACCTTTGATGGGATGGGAACAGCCCAATACAAAAAGATCTTCTTTGAATAAGGAATCGGGTAGTGCAGCACCAATTAAAATCGAGGCAAATAATACTGTTTTTTGCAGAGTAGAAATTAATAACGCTAAAGGTTACGCTTTAATAAATGAAGGCTTCAGAGGAATGGGAGTGAAAAAAGATGCAAAATATAACCTTTCATTAAAAGCAGCCAATCACAATTCGGCAATTCAAAAGGTTATAATCCAGCTTATTGATAAAGATCAAAAAGTAATTGGAGAAACGAGTATTGTTCCAAAATCAGATCAATGGACGAATTATTCGGCATCAATTACAGCAACTCAAACTGAAGCAAAAGCAAAATTAAAAATAACTTTCGAAGGAACAGGAACGATAGATTTAGATATGATTTCGCTTTTTCCGGAAGATACCTGGAAGAACAGAAAAAATGGTCTTCGTAAAGATTTGGTACAGCTTTTATATGATATGAAGCCCGGATTTTTGCGTTTTCCAGGTGGTTGTATTGTTGAAGGAAGAACATTGTCTGATCGTTATCAATGGAAAAAATCGGTTGGAAATGTAGACAATAGAGAGACAAAGATGAACCGCTGGAATGTAGAATTCAACCATAAACAAACACCCGATTATTTTCAAAGTTTTGGTTTAGGATTTTTTGAGTATTTCCAACTTTCAGAAGATATTGGAGCAGAACCATTGCCAATTTTAAGCTGTGGAATGGCCTGCCAGTACAATACAGGCGAATTGGCACCTATAAACGAACTAGATCCTTATGTACAGGACGCTTTAGATTTAATCGAATTTGCCAACGGTGCCGTTACGACCACTTGGGGGAAAATCCGTTCCGATATGGGACATCCAAAACCATTTAATCTAAAATATATTGGAGTTGGAAACGAGCAATGGGGGCCAGATTACATTGACAGATACAAAGTTTTTGAAAAAGCAATTAAGGCAAAATATCCAAATATCATAATTGTTTCAGGAAGCGGGCCTTCACCTGCAGGCGAACATTTTGATTTTGCTATGCAGGAACTAAAAAAACTAAATGCAGAATTGGTAGACGAGCATTATTACGAAAGCCCGAAATGGTTTAGAGAAAACGCGGGTCGTTATGATAATTATGACAGAAAAGGTCCAAAAATATTTGCAGGAGAATATGCCGCACAAAGTGTTTCAGGCGCAAATCCGAACAACAGAAATAATTGGGAATGTGCTTTTTCTGAAGCCGCTTTTATGACTGGATTAGAAAGAAATGCAGAAGTAGTTCATTTGACATCTTACGCACCTTTAATGGCGCACGAAGATGCCTGGCAGTGGACTCCAGATATGATTTGGTTCAATAATTTACAATCTTACGGTTCAGCAAACTATTATGTACAGCAGTTATTTTCAACTAATAAAGGAACAGATTTGTTAAGTATTACCAAAGAAGGAAAAGCTTTAACGGGACAAAATAGTTTATATGCTTCTGCAGTAAAAGATGCGAACAGCAAAGAAATAATTGTGAAATTGGTAAATACAGCCGAATCAGGACAAGATGTTAGTCTTGATTTAAAAGGAACTAAATTAGGATCAAAAGGAACAATTATTAGACTTGTAAGTTCAAATACGCAAGATGAAAATACATTTGCAGATCCGAAAAAGATAACTCCAAAACAAAGCGAATACAAAATAACAAAAGGAAATCAGCAATTAAGTCTTCCGGCTTATTCGGTGACTGTTTTAAAACTCAAAATGATTTAATAATTTTATTGGCTTAGAAAATAATTTTCAATCTAAAATTAAAAAAGATGCTCTACAATTCTCTTAAAAAAAGCTTTTTTCTTCTATTAGTAATGGCAGGATTTTCTTCCTATTCGCAGGATTTAAAATTGCAATACAACCAGCCCGCAGTTGAATGGACAGAAGCTTTACCAATAGGAAACGGCACATTGGGAGCAATGGTTTTTGGAAGAGTAGATTCTGAATTAATTCAGTTGAATGAAGCGACTTTGTGGAGCGGCGGACCTGTGGCGAAAAATGTAAATCCGGATGCTTTTAAAAATCTGGCGCTGATTAGAGAAGCACTTACGAATGAAGATTTTGAAAAAGCATATAATTTGACAAAAAATATGCAGGGTGCTTACAGCGAAAGTTTTATGCCGCTGGGAGATCTTATTTTAACACAAGATTTTGGCGGACAAAAGCCTGATCTTTACCATAGAAGTCTTGATCTGCAAACCGGATTGGCGGTTACCAATTTTAGCGTTAGCGGAGTAAATTATAAAAGAGAAATATTTGCTTCGGCACCTGCACAATGTATTGTTATTAAACTTTCGGCAGATCAGTTAAAAAAACTTTCTCTTACAATTGATGCTTCAAGCCTTTTAAGAAATCAAAAAACAATACAAAATCAGTCGTTGGTTTTAAACGGAAAAGCACCATCTCATTCAGACCCAAATTATATTGATTACAACAAAGAACCGGTTGTTTATGAGGATGCTACGGGCTGTAGAGGAATGCGTTTTGAATTGATTATAAAACCAATTATAAAAGATGGAGAAGTAAGTTCTGATGGAAACAAACTAGTGATTAAAAATGCATCTGAAGTATTACTTTTTGTTTCAGCAGCAACCAGTTTCAATGGATTTGATAAATGCCCGGACAGTCAGGGAAAAGACGAACATAAATTGGCAGAAAGTCCAATTAAAAAAGCTTCTGCTAAAAAATACGATAGTTTATTAAAAGAACATATTGCAGATTTTCAGCATTTCTTTAACAGAGTTTCATTACAACTTAATCAAAAAGAAACCAATAAATCAAACCTTCCAACAGATACAAGATTAGAAGAATATGCAAAAGGAGAAAAAGATGCGGGGCTTGAAGCTTTATTTTTTCAATACGGACGTTATCTTTTAATTTCTTCATCACGCACACACAATACGCCAGCCAATTTGCAGGGAATTTGGAACAATAAACTCCGCGCGCCTTGGAGCAGTAATTATACAACAAACATTAATTTACAAATGAATTACTGGCCTGTAGAATCAGGAAGTTTATCTGAATTGTTTTTTCCGCTTGACGAATTTATCAAAAATGTTTCTGTAACAGGAGCTGAAACCTCCAAAAGTTATTATCATGCCAACGGTTGGGTACTGCATCATAATTCGGATATATGGGCAACCACAAATCCGGTTGGTGATTTTGGAAAAGGAGATCCGATGTGGGCCAATTGGTACATGGGCGCCAATTGGTTAAGCAGACATTTATGGGAACATTACCAATATACAGGCGATGTGGCATATCTTAAAAAAGTATATCCAATAATAAAAGGTGCAGCAGAATTTAGTTTAGACTGGCTGCAAAAAGACAAGAATGGTTATCTGGTAACCATGCCTTCGACATCACCGGAAAACAAATATTTTTATGATGGAAAAAAAGGAGGTGTAGTAACTACAGCTTCGACGATGGATATTGGAATCATAAAAGATTTATTTGAAAATACCATTGAAGCCTCTAAAGTGCTCAATACTGATTTAGAATTCAGGCAAACTGTAAGCCAGGCGGCAGACAAATTACTTCCTTTTCAAATTGGCAGCAAAGGACAGCTTCAGGAATGGTATAAAGATTTTGAAGATGAAGATCCGCATCACAGACATACTTCGCACCTTTATGCATTACATCCGGCTAATTTAATTTCGCCGTTAAAAACTCCGCAATTAGCTGAAGCTGCAAAGAAAACATTAGAACTTCGCGGTGATGATGGTACTGGCTGGAGTTTGGCGTGGAAAGTAAATTTGTGGGCAAGACTTTTAGATGGAAATCATGCTTATAAATTATTCAAAAACCAATTGAGGTTAACAAAAGATAATGATCCGAAGTACAGCAGGCATGGAGGATGTTATCCGAATCTTTTTGATGCTCATCCGCCTTTTCAGATAGATGGTAATTTTGCCGGAACTGCGGGCGTTATTGAGATGTTAATGCAAAGTCAAAATGAAGAAATTCATTTGCTGCCGGCTCTTCCAGATGCCTGGACAGACGGTGAAATAAAAGGTATTACGGCAAAAGGTAATTTTACTGTAGCTATAAAGTGGGAGGGTGGTAAAATGACACAGGCAACAATTCTGTCTAATAATGGTGGTAAATGTTCTGTAAGAGCTGAAACACCATTTGTAATTGAAAAGCTTAATATCAAAAGTGAGAAATCGTCTATTGGTTATACTGCAGTATTTGAAACTAAAAAGGGAATTTCATATATTGTAGTACCCTCCAAATAGACTTTCTGGGAAAAGTATATAATATTATTGTGAATAAATCTCTCGCAAAGACGCAAAATCGTAAAGATTTTGTCATTTCGACGAAGGAGAAATCTCCACAAGTAACTCCGCAAAGAGAATCCAATCTTTGTCGAGCTTCTCACGGAGATTTCTCCTTCGTCGAAATGACAATATTGTGTTTAAATTCTACCAATATTTAACTTCTGACGGAGTACTAATAAATATCTCGGAGAGATTACATATTGGTAGAAATCAATTATTTGTTCCATTTTTTGTCCCGTAGGGACTACACTTATTAATTAGCTTGAATTAATTACGTAATATCTCTCTTCTGAATGATATTCAATTCCTTATTAAAAGAATTTCTGTATTTTTTGATATACTCTGAAGGTTTCATCCCAAACAATTTTACGAACTGTTGACGGAAATAACGCTGATCTTCGATACCAACCTGAGGCCCAACCTGTGCGATGTTAATGTTTTCTGTAAGCATAATTACGGCAGCTCTGCGGATCCTGATCGACCTGATAAAAACATTTACAGTTTGCCCTGAAATTGCTTTAATCTTTTTGTAAAGACTAGAATGACTCATGCCCATTGCGGCAGAAAAACTCTTTAAATTAAATTCGCTGTTTTCAAGATTGGCCTCGACGATTTCGATACATTTATCAAGAAATTCTTTGTATTCAACAGGAACTTTATTGACATTTTCACGAAGTGTTATGCTGTCTAAGAAATACTTGCGTAATTGCCCTCTGTTTCGAAGAACAGCATCGACGCGTGCCAGAAGTATATTGCTGTCAAAAGGTTTGGTAACATAATCGTCTGCACCTTCGGTAATGCTCTGCAAATGAATATCATTGCTGGTTGTAGCTGTGAGCAATATCACCGGAATATGGCTTAAATCATCATTTTGTTTGATTTTTTTACATAAATCCAAACCGTTCATGCCTTCCATAGAAATATCGCTCAGTACAATATCAGGCATGTGTTTTTCAACAAGTTTTAATCCTTCAATTCCATTTACTGCCGAATACACAATATAGTTTTTGGTGAAAAGCTGTACCAGATAATGATTCATTTCAGGATTGTCTTCAACGATTAAAAGTACTTTTTTCGTACTGATTAATGCTGACTGTATATTTTCAGGATTTGTAGGTTGATTTGTATTTTGATTATCTGCCGGCATTCCTTCAAGAAGTTCCCCTACAAGAGGCGACATTTGCGGATGATTGTCATTGATGTTTATTTCTGCAAAATGACTTTTTCCTTTTGGAAGCACAATAGTAAACGTAGTGCCTTTTCCAACTTTACTTTCACATTTTATTTCGCCATGATGTTTAGTCACAAAATATTTGGCAACATAAAGACCTATTCCAAAACCATTGCTGGCTTTGGATTGAACTTGTTTGAATTCTTCAAAAATAGTATCAATATCATTCTTATCAATTCCGCTGCCGGTATCCGATATAATAATAGAAACATCAGCCGTTTTCTCTATTATCTCAATACTTATAGCTCCTTTATTCGGGGTAAATTTGAAAGCATTTGAAATTAAATTGAAAAGTGTAATCTCTATTTTTTCGTAATCGCCATATATTTCAACGGGTGTTTTTTCTTCAATAAATTCATAATTCAAACTTTTAACCGCTGCCATTTGCGTAAAGCTTTCGTAGATTTCGCGGCACAAACTGTTTAGATTAATCTTAGAAATTTTGAGTTCATCAAGATCCGTTTCAGCTTTTCTAAACAATAGCAACTGATCCGTAAGACTCAATAATCTTTTGGCATTTTTATAGGCAAGATTCAGATCGAGATCATCTTCAGAACGGGATTTTCTGTCGATTGCACTTTTTAGCGGATTTATAATTAAAGATAGGGGAGTGCGCAGTTCATGAGCCATATAAGTAAACATAGAAAACTGCTTTTCGGCATGTTCCTTGTCTTTTTTATGCTCCATACGGGTCAATTTTATTTCGTAGCGAAGTCTTTCCTTATTTTTATGATACCTTACATAGGCATAAATGGCACCGGCAGCAGCAATAAGGTAAAAAGTATAAGCCCACCATGTTCTGTACCAGGGCGGAAGGATTTTTACCGTTGCCAGCGTTACTTCATTAGTCCAGTTTCCAAAAACATCGGTTGTTTTTACTTTAAAAATATAGGTTCCTTCTGTTAATCGGGAATAATTTGCCCGGTTATTTTTGGAGGTATAGTTCCAGTCTTTGTCCCAGCCTTCAAGAAAATAAGCGGTATTAATTTTTTCGGAATTGACATAATCAAGATAAACAAAATCAAAACTCAATGCTGATTTTTCATAAGGAAGTTCGGCACCGCTTATCATTTCGAGTTTTTTTTCCGTGATATAAGGACTGTCTAATTTTAAGGGTTGATTGTTTACCAGTAAATCATTCAATAAAAATTTGCCCGTATTTTTTTTGTCTTTTATATTATCAGGATCAAAAACATTGAATCCATTTATACCGCCAAAAATAAATTCTCCTGTCGAAAGTTCCGTACCGGCATTCCAGCTAAATTGACTGCCCTGAAGTCCATCAGAAACACCAAAGTTTCTAAAAGTATTGTTCTTCGGATTCAATCTTGAAATTCCGTGATAGGTACTCATCCATAAATTTCCTTTTTTGTCTTCAAGAAGGCGAAGGATTGTATTGCTCGAAAGACCATTTTGTGTGGTATATTTTTTGAAAGTGCCTGTTTTTGCGTTGAAAAAAAGCAGACCGCCTTCGACAGTACCAATCCAGAGATTTTTGTTTTGATCTTCGGTTATACATCTGATAGTATAATCGGAATGGTAGTTTTTTATTTTTTTTATTTTTGGATTTATTTCAAAAAAAGAATTGAAAGTTCCGCCCCAGATTTTTCCGTCTTTGGTTTCGTAAAGGCAAGTTACATCGCGCAAAGTATTACTGTAGCAAATGAATTTATTTTGTTTTCTATCCAGTTGATATAGCGCTCCGCCGTTAGTAACAGCAAGCCACAACGTTTTTTTCGAATCTAAAAACAGCAGCCACGATTCCTGTTCTGCTTTTTTAGTAAACTGATTATAAATGGAGAAATTTTGAATTGCTTTAGATTTTGGATCAATACGGCAGACTCCGCCTTTCCACATCGCCACCCAAATGGCATTATCAGCATCCCTGACAATACTTGTAACAAAATTGCTCTGAATTTTTCTCCCGGCAGATGAAGTTGTCGAGTAAACATCGTAGGTATTTTGTTTTCTGTTCCAGTATCGCATTCCGGCGCCATCAGTACCAATCCAGATATTTTTCTTTTCATCTTCACAAAAAGAAAGCATGAAATTTGCGGCAGGATCTTCGTCTTCTTTATTGGTTAGAGGATCCTTGCTTTTAAAATGATTAAAATCGAGCGGTTTTTTCCCCATCATGCTTACGCCGCCACGCAGGGTTCCAAACCACATTTCTCCGGTTTTACTTTCGAATATATCATACAAAGATGTACTGTTAAGCAATGAAACCGGACCGCTGGCACGATATAAAACTGGTGTAGTCTGATTTTTTGTAATGGTATAAAGACCTGCACCGTCAGTAGCTATCCAGAGTCTGTTTTGTTGCTGATAAAAATCGCGTACGACTGTTTTTTCCAGAAAGTAATTTTTAGAATAACTATTCAGATTATCATTATATAAGTAAGCGCCTTCGTCTGATCCAATCCAGAGCCCTTCATTTGTTAGTTTAATGCAATTTGCACCTGTAATTGTATTGTTGAGAAGCGTTAGTTTATTTGATTTAATATCGTACTGGCAAAGACCTGTTCCGGTTATAAAAACGTAGAAGATTTGTTTTTTTGCATTATAAGCTATTGATCTTGCGATATAATTTAATTTTCCGTTGAAGGGTATTGCCGTTCCAATTTTCTCACCTTCCTTATAAAGAACGATTGCCTCTTTTGTAGCAACGAGAATGATATGTAGAGAATGTACCGCAATGATTTCGTAGGCGGTAACGTTTAAAGGTTTTATTTTTTTATTCGTATCATAATATTGCAGCGGACTAAAAGAAGATCGTTCTGCATTAAAAACCACTGGTCCTGCAGTTGTTCCTACCCACAAATTGTTTTCAAAGTCACCTTCGATACAACTAATGGCATTTCCCTGAATCGAATTTGGATCGGTATGAATATGGCGGTAAATCTTAAAATCATTTCCATCATATCTGTTCAATCCATCAAAAGTTCCAAACCACATATAGCCATTTTGGTCCTGATATATAGAGGCAACAGAATTGTTTGAAAGTCCTGATGAAATATCAAGATGTCTTATCGGGTAATTCTGTCCAAATGCATTTATATGCAAAAGACTAATAACAAGAAAGAACGTTAACTTATTCATAGAATTTTTTTTTATAAAGCACGTTGCTCTTTGATATACGAAAAATGGAAGAGTTGTGATCTAAATGCGGGATCAATTTTTATGTGAATATATTTCAAACTGTATACTTTGCGAAATTAAAACAATTATTATGTAATGTTTAAAAAACACTACTGGTTTTTTTAGATAGTGATTACCTGTTGGGCGCAATTTTTTCTAACACATAGAAACATAGATTTAATGATTTTGAAAAGATAAATCAAAAGAAACTAGTTTCTCACACATAGTCCCGAAGCAGAATGTCATTGGTTAAGCGGAAATCTATAAAATCACTACAGTTTAATCAGGAAAATAATTAGAAAAATCCGTTTTTTATCAGCGTTTTCGCTTTAGCGAATCAGTAAAATCAGCGTCTAATTTTAACGCGGATAAAGCAGATTTACTTAGTAAAAACGCGGATAAAAACGGATTCTATTTGCAATAATTTTATTTTCTAAAAGCTTAACTTAATTTAAAAAATAAGATTTCAAGAATTTTTAAGCTGTTTTTTGATGTCATAGTGATAAAAAAATCGGTAGCTCAATCAATTACTAAATCTCTTATTTTACCTGTTAATTATTTAGATTATCATTTTTTTACAGCAAAAAAAATACAGAATATGTTTTTATAAAGTGTCATATGCACACTTTTTACGAAATTGTCCCCTTTTATAAATGAATTTTTCCCTGTCTTAAAACCTTGTTCTGTGCTTAATTTGCAGAGTGAGTTGATAAGCTATAACGTTTGAGTAATCTTATTTTATTTTTTATTCAGAGTAAGTCAACTAAAACAAACTAACCAATTATCTTAACCAAAAACACTTTAAACATGACCAACATTCCAAAGAAAAATTCATTGAGAAAAACCTTTTCTTAATGTAAAAAAAAGAGTAAACTTAATATCTCTGCAATCATTTTACCACAGTTAATTAATAAAAACTAACTTAAACCAACCCAATTAAAAAAAGTATGAAAATAATTAAAACCAAATTTTTACTTTTATTATTCTTGCTTCCTTTTTGTGTTTTGGCTCAAAACACGATTAGCGGTGTTGTCCTGGAAAAAGGGACTAAGCAGCCTATACCGGGAGTAAACATAAAAGTATCTGGAACAAATAGTAGTACATCGACCGACTTTGATGGAAAATTTCAATTATCCGGAGTAAAAGCGGATAGTAAAATTACGTTTTCCTATACCGGTTATACCACTCAGACTATCGCGGTTGCCGGACAAAAAAACATAACTGTTTCTCTTGAAGAAGATAATAATCAATTAAAAGAAGTTGTTGTTCAGGTAGGTTACGGAAGCGTTAAAAAGAAAGATGCTACCGGATCTGTTACTGCACTTTCTACAAAAGACTTTAACAAAGGAAATAATATTACAACAGAAAATCTGCTTAACGGAAGGGTAGCGGGTTTAACAGTAAACTCAACGGGTGCTCCGGGGTCTAGTTCTCAAATTAGAATTCGAGGAGGAAGTTCGCTTTTTGCAAGTAATGATCCTCTTATTGTAATCGACGGATTACCTCTTGATAATACTACAAATACAGGAGCCTCTTCATTTTTGGCTTCTTTAAATCCCGCAACCGTAGAATCTATTACGGTTTTAAAAGATGCATCGGCTTCTGCAATTTATGGTTCACGCGCATCAAATGGTGTTATTATTATTACCACCAAAAAAGGAAGCAAAACATTGTCTGTAGATTATAATGTACAATATGCTGCGGGTACACTGATTAAAACGGTTGATGTTTTAAGTGCAGATGAATTTAGAAGCGTTATTGCAGATAGAAGAAGCGATGATCTGGATAAACTGGGAACTGCAAATACAGATTGGCAAAAAGCAATTTACAGAAACACAGGAACGGTAGATCAAAGTTTAGCTGTTAGAGGAAGTTTATTCAATATCATTCCAACGAGTTTAACTTTAGGAAATACAGATCAGCAGGGATTGCGTTTAACTAATAATTTTAAAAGAAACACGGTTGGTTTAGTAATGAATCCAACTTTTCTTGACAATCATTTAAAGTTGAGACTTTCGGCCAATTATACAAACGAAATAAACAGATTTACAGATGCTGTTGAAGGATCTGCCATTGGTTTTGATCCAACACAGCCCATAAAAGTGGATGGTGCGCCTTACGGAGGTTATTTTGAATATACTACCGGTGTAGACGCCAACGGAAATTATCCGTTAGTTTCGACTGCAGCAAGAAATCCTGTTTCGCAATTGTTGAATACAAACGACAGAGGAACAAACGACAGAATTTTTGGAAATTTTGAAATTGATTATAAATTCCACTTTTTACCCGCTTTAAGAGCTGTTGTAAATGTTGGTTATGATGAATCGAATGGAGACAGAAGAAGATTGGTTGGTGCTGATGCCGGTTCTGCTCCGTCAAACAACAACATTCCGTACGGGACAAATGAATATACAGAAGCAACCAGAAAAAATAAATTATTAGATACTTATTTAGTTTATAACAAAACTTTTAACTCACTTGTTTTTGAAATGACAGGTGGTTATTCGTATCAAAAATTTCAAAGTTCAAAATTTGAAACCGGTAATATCCTAAATCCGGATTTGCCATCAACATATCCTGAAACTACTTTGGATACAGATGTTGTTTTATTAGGATTCTTTGCCAGAACAAACTTAAATTTCAGAGACAAATATTTACTAACGCTGTCTTACAGAAGAGATGGTTCTTCAAGATTTGAAGAAGCAAATCGTTGGGGGAATTTCCCATCCGTAGCTTTTGCATGGAAAATCAAAGAAGATTTCTTTAAAGAAAGCACGGTATTATCTGACTTGAAATTAAGATTAAGTTATGGTATTACAGGACAACAGGATATTCCTGAGCCAAACGGATATTTGCAAAAATACCAGCTTGGCGGTGGAAATTCTGAATACTACTTCGGCGAAAGCCCAATTCCGGTTGCACTTCCTTCAAAAAGAACAAACAATTTAAAATGGGAAGAAACCACTTCATACAATGCAGGTCTTGATTTTGGTTTTTTAAACAATCGCTTATCTGCCGGACTTGATGTTTATTACAAAGAATCTAAAGATTTATTGGTAAATGCAGCAATATCTGATGGTAGTAATTTCTCTAACCGCGTGTACCAAAACGTAGGGAGTTTTACCACAAAAGGTGTCGAGTTTACGATTAATGCTAATGCTGTAAAAACAGAAAATTTCAATTGGAATATGAATTTTAATGTCTCTAAATTTGAAAGAAGAATCAAAAATCTGGTAAACGGAAGCGATATCTTTTTAGGAGACAACATTGCAGGAACAGGAACTCCGGGACAAATTTTCAGAGAAGGTTATACTCCGTATTCTTTCTACGTATACAAACAATTATACAACAACGAAGGAAAACCAATTGAAGGCGCTTTTGCAGATTTAAATGGAGATAATATCAGAAATGATGCTGATAAATACATTTATAATAATCCGGATCCGGATTTTACTTTAGGATTTGCATCTAATATGAATTATAAAAAATTCGATTTTTCATTCAATTTAAGAGCCAGTATTGGTAACCGAATTTTCAATGCCGTAGACGCAAGCAGAGCACAATATGATGCTATGGAAAACGGAGGGGTTTTAAGTAATGTTCCGTCTCAGATAACAGAAACTAATTTTCAAACCACTT
The DNA here is from genome assembly GCF_058310175.1 of Flavobacterium sp. AK-345. NCBI lineage: Bacteria > Pseudomonadati > Bacteroidota > Flavobacteriia > Flavobacteriales > Flavobacteriaceae > Flavobacterium > Flavobacterium sp. AK-345. The sequence goes on from NZ_JBZEER010000013.1 coordinate 129,646, forward strand.
CAAATGTTGTATTGTCGGATCTTTATATAGAGAATGCTTCTTTCTTAAAAATGGACAATGTTACGTTAGGATACACTTTGAACAATTGGTTAAACAGTAAAGCATCGTTAAGAATATCAACAGGAGTTCAGAACGTTTTTGTAATTACAAAATACAGCGGCTTAGATCCTGAAATTACCAACAATGGTGTAGATAAAACGATTTATCCAAGACAACGATCAATCTTATTTGGTCTTAATCTTAAATTTTAATAAAGATGAAAAAATATATTTTAATAACAATTTTAGCATTGACTACCGTTTTTCAGTCTTGTACTGATGATTTAAATGTAGTCTCAGAAGATGACGATGTTCTTTCTTCTGATGTATTATTTTCTACGCCTGAGGGATATAAACAAGCTTTCGCAGGTGTGTACGGAAATCTGACTTTAACCGGAGTTATTGGTCCTAATGATTCTTCTCTGGAAGGTGTCGATGCCGGAACAAGCCAGTTTACAAGATGTTTATTATACATGCAGGAATTAACTACAGACGAACTGGTTTGGAGTTATGAAAATGACGGAGGAACAGCAGAATTACAACGCAATATCTGGACAGCTGCAAATCCGGTTATTTTAGGAATGTTTAGCAGAACGATGGTTTCTGTTTCTTATGCAAACGAATTTTTACGTCAGAGTACACCAGAAAAACTAAGTTCGAGAGGTATTACAAATGCTGCAACTTTGGCCGATATAGCACTTTATCGTCAGGAAGTTCGTGTTTTAAGAGCGTATGCGTATTATAACATGATGGATTTATTTGGAAAAGCACCAATGTATACCGAAAATGATCCAGTAAATTTTACCGGACCTGAGTTTAACAGAAAACAATTATTTGATTTTATCGAAACAGAACTTAAAGCTGTTTTACCAGATTTAAAAGCAGCCAGAACGAATGAATATGGAAGATTAGACCAATCTATGGCACGTATGATTCTGGCAAAAATATATTTGAATGCCGAGGTATATATTCAAGCCGATCGTTTTGATGATTGTATTACAATGTGTAATGAAATTATAGCAAGCGGTTATACTTTAAAGCCAAAATATTTGGACAATTTTAAAGCAGATAACAATACCTCTGAAGAAATCATTTTCGGAATCCAGTCTGATGGGGCGGTTTCTCAAAACTGGGGAGCAACAACTGTTTTAACAAACGGACAAATTGGTGCCTGGGAAAACAATGGTGCTGATTTTGGAGTTGGCGGCTGGACAGGAGCACTTAGAATCAGAAAAGAATTTGCTCAAAAATTTGACGGTACAAAATTCAGTCAGGATACCAGAAATACGGTAGGAAGAGGAGTTCAGGGCGATCCGGCAAAACAAAGATCAATTGATATTGAAGATATTGGCGTAAAAACACAAGGTTATATTTTATCTAAATTTTCTAATAAAACTACCGCAGGAGTTAGCGGTGTAAGTTCTACTTATGCTGATACTGATTTTCCATTATTCAGATTAGCCGATGTTTATTTAATGTATGCAGAAGCGACTTTAAGAGGTGGAAACGGCACAACTGCTCAGGCATTAGATTATGTAAATGCTTTAAGACAAAGAGCTAATAGTAATTTGACTGTTGGAAACATTACTTTAAGCGAACTGACTCTTGATTTTTTAATTGATGAAAGAGCTCGCGAATTACATTGGGAAGCACACCGAAGACAAGATCTTATTCGTTTTGGAAAATATACCGGCGGATCTTACAATTGGGCATGGAAAGGAAATTCTTCAAAAGGAATCGCTATACCTTCTTACATGAGCGTTTTTCCTATTCCGGAAGGATCATTGGGAGCCAATAGAAATTTGACTCAAAACACGGGTTACTAAAACTTTTTTTAAAACATAAACGATACAAAAAATGAAACATATATATAAATTTTTTATAGCTATTACCTTAATTACAGGACTTTGGTCTTGTGAAAACGAAACAGATTTGATGATCGTAGAGCCTCAGGAAGCTGCTTTTTCAATGATTACTCCTGATAATGGTTCTTCGACTATTTTAAACAAAGACACACCTAACAATACTGCCCTGACTTTTACCTGGGAAAAAGTGAGTTACGGAACACCTACTATCGTGACCTATACCGTACAGTTTGCAGCCAGTAATACTGAATTTGCAGCTCCGGTTGATATTACGTCTACAACTTCTACTCACGCCAGTATTACAGTAGCAGAACTGAATGCAAAAGCATTGGAACTTGGTCTTACGGCTGAAGTTGAAGGAACAATCGATGTTAGAATTAAATCAACGGTTGGTACAACACTTTCAGAGCCAAAATTTTCTACGCCAATTACGATTGCACTGACTCCTTACAGAGGTATATTCCCTAAAATTGATTTGTTTTTAGTAGGACCTGGTACGGCTGCAGGATGGAGTGTAACGAGTAACAATATGCCAATTTACAGAGATACAAAAGAAAACGCAAAGTTTTATTATACAGGATATTTTAATAAAGATGGTTTTAAATTAATTGAGCAAATTGGTTTTTGGGCTCCGGCTTACGGAACAAATGGTGCTGCAGTACAATACAGAGCAACCGAAAGCGATACTGATCCGGGTGTGTTTCCAACAACAGCTTCAGGTTATTATAGTTTTGAAATTAATCTTGAAGAACTAACTTATAAAATTGAGCCTTACACAGGACTAATGACAACGTATGCGGTGATTACTCTGACAGGATCTGTATTAACAGGAGATGACGCGGGATGGAATATGGATGTTCCTTTAGTAAAATCTGATTTTGATGGTCATATCTGGAAAGTTACTCAAACTTTACAAGCCGGAAAAATGAAATTTAAAGCAAACAACAGCTGGGATGTTAGCTGGGGCGATAATGGTGGAGATATTATTGTTGAGGCTGGAAAATATGAAATCTGGTTCAATGACTTAGATGGTCGTTACATGTTTATACCAACTCCATAAATTGAATTTAAAAAAATAAGAGAAGCCTCAACTTATTTTGAGGCTTCTTCTAAATTCAAAATTTCAATCACTATAACTCATATCATGAAAAAATATATAAAAATTCTTGGGTTACTTGCTATAACGGCAATTCAGTTTTCGTGCTCAAGTAATGATTCTGCAGATACAGAAGCGGTGAATCCGCCAGATGCGAGTGATACTTTTATCAGAGCATCAGATGTTTCTTTTCTTCCTCAAATGGAATCTTTAGGAACTAAATTTTACAGCAATGGCAAAGTAGAAGGAATGCTTACAACACTAAAAAATGCAGGTTGTAATACAGTCCGAATTCGTTTATGGAAAAACCCTGTAAATGGGCGTTCTGGTTTAAGCGAAGTAAAACAATTGGCTCAAAAAGCAAGACAAGCTGGACTTAGAGTTTGGCTTACCGTTCATTATTCTGACAATTGGGCTGATCCAGCCTTGCAGACTGTTCCCGAAGAATGGAAAGATTTATCTTTTACCGATTTAAAAACAGCCGTTACCGATTATACATCAACAATAATTACAGAAATCAATCCGGATATTATTCAAATTGGTAATGAAATCAATAGTGGATTATTGTGGCCACAAGGAAATTTAATTAGTAACGAAGAACAATGTATCGCTTTATTAACTGCTGCCAGTGCAACAGTTCGCAGTAAAGCGCCAAACACAAAAATAATGATTCATTATGCAGGTGTAAACGGTGGTGCAACTGATTGGTTTTTTACCAAAATGAAAAGTGTTGATTATGATTATATCGGATTATCATATTATCCTGTTTGGCACGGTAAAGATTTGACAGAAGTAAAAAATACCATTGATGCTTTAGGAGAAAAATTCGGTAAAAAAGTCCTGATTGCAGAAACCGCTTATCCTTTTACTTTATTACACAATGATCAGACTAATAATATTGTAGGAACAAACGATCAGTTGGTACCGGGATATCCGGCAACTCCAGCGGGACAAAGAACGTTTGTTATGGAAATTAAAAACATAGTAAAAACATCCCAATTTGGACAAGGATTTGCGTATTGGGGAGGCGAGTGGGTTGCTTTTAAAGGACAACAATCAACAAGTGGTTCTACATTCGAAAATCAGGCTTTATATAGTTTTGACAATAATGCCTTATCAGTAATGGAGGCTTTCAGTAAAGACTAAAACATGAAAAATTCACTTAAAATTATATCTTTTTTGATGCTAATTGTACTTGCATTTACTTCATGTAAATCAAAAATGATTAGCGAAAAAAACTCCTTTTCAAAAGGAGCTGATATCGGTTGGCTGCCTCAAATGGAAGCGACAGGTTATAAATTTTATGATGCAGATGGTTCTGAGAAAGACTGTCTGCAATTACTAAAAGACCGTGGAATAAATACGATCAGGTTGCGTGTTTGGGTTAACCCGAATGATGATAAAGCCAGCGGACACTGCAGTCCCCAAGAAACAGTTGTCATGGCAGTTCGTGCTCAAAAATTGGGAATGCGCATCATGATCGATTTTCATTACAGCGATTCCTGGGCAGATCCCGGAAAACAAAATAAACCTGCAGCATGGGCAAAACATTCTTTTCCGGAATTGTTAACCGATGTTTACCAGCATACTTATGATGTTTTGCAACTGTTGAAAAAAGCAGGAGTAACGCCGGAATGGGTTCAGGTTGGAAATGAAATTCCGAGTGGTATGCTTTGGCCGGAAGGACATACAGATAATTTTAATCAGCTGGCACAATTACTGGATAAAGGATATGAAGCTACAAAAGCCATCGATCCAAAAATTAAAGTTATTGTTCATTTAGACGAAGGAAATAAAAGTGAAAAATTCAGATGGTTTTTTGATAAAGCCACTGAAAATAAGGTAAAATATGATGTAATTGGTTTGTCATATTATCCGTATTGGATTAAAACCGATTATCAAAGTACTATATTAGATTTAGAAAATAATCTAAAAGACATGGCTTCACGTTACAATAAAGAAGTTATGGTGGTCGAAGTTGGAGGTGATTTTGAACAAGTACAAAACACCAAAGAAATGCTCGAAGCCACTATAAAAGCCGTAAAAAGCGTACCAAATAATAAAGGTTTAGGCGTTATTTATTGGGAACCGCAAGGCGAAAAAAGTTGGAGCGGTTATCAATTGAATGCCTGGCTTTCAGACGGTAAACCTTCGCCGGCATTGGATGCTTTCAAAAATTAAAAATTAAATTTTACCATTAAGATATTAAGTTTCATAAAGCTAAATGATCTTAATATCTTAATGGTAGAAAAACAAAACAAAAAATGAAATTAATTTTTAGATCAATAATATTCGTATTTCTTTTGATTTTTTCGTCAGGAAAAATAATGTCACAATCAACTACAGTTATTTTAAAAGACAACTGGCGTTTTTCTGCAGCAGTAAAAGAAGATGCTTTCTCTGTAAATTTTGATGCTTCGAAATGGGAAAAAGTGACTGTACCGCACGATTGGGCGATTTACGGACCTTTTGATAAAGAATGGGACAAGCAGGTTTCGGCAATTGAACAAAACGGAGAAAAAATTCCTACCGAAAAAACAGGCCGTACAGGTGCGCTTCCGCATATTGGTACAGGCTGGTATCGCAATACATTTTCGATTCCTGAGTTTAAAAAAGGTAAAAAAGCACTTCTTATTTTTGAAGGCGCGATGAGCGAACCTCAGGTTTATTTAAACGGTAAAAAAATAGGAGAGTGGGGTTACGGATACAGTTATTTTTATATTGATATTTCTAAAGATCTCATTCCGGGATCAGAAAATATATTAGCAGTAAAATTGACCAATATGCCATTTTCTTCAAGATGGTATCCAGGAGCTGGTTTATACAGAAAAGTAAGTATTGTAGTAAAAGAAGAAGAAAACTTTGTACAATGGGGAACTTTTATTACAACTCCGGACATCAAAGAAAATACTGCTGTTGTTGATCTTAAAGCTGAGGTAAGTGGCAATAATTTGTCGATGATAACTCAAATAAAAGATGCAGCTAATACTATAGTAGCAACACAGAAAGCTATAGAAATCAAAGATGGAAAATTTCATCAAACCATTTCTGTTGCCAATCCTCATTTATGGAGTCCTGAAACGCCTTATTTGTATACTGCAGTAACAAAATTATATGCAGCTGACGGAACTTTGAAAGACGAACAAAGTATAAAATTCGGGATCAGATCTATTAAATACGAAGCCAATAAAGGATTTAGCCTTAACGGAAAAGTGACAAAATTTAAAGGAGTTTGTCTGCATCATGATCTTGGACCTCTTGGTGCAGCGGTAAACAAAGCGGCACTTCGAAGACAGCTTACGATTCTAAAAGATATGGGATGCAATGCAATCAGAAGCTCTCATAATATGCCTTCTTTTGAACAGCTTGAATTGGCTGATGAAATGGGATTTATGTTTCTGGCAGAAAGTTTTGATGAATGGGCTAAACCCAAAGTACAAAATGGATATCATCGTTTTTTTGAAGAATATGCAGAAAAAGACATTGTAAATTTAGTGAGAGCCACACGAAACCATCCTTGTATTGTCATGTGGAGTTCAGGAAATGAAGTTCCGGATCAATATGGAGCCGAAGGTTTGACAAGAGCTAAATTTCTGCAGGATATTTTTCATAGAGAAGATCCTACGCGCCCGGTAACTGTCGGAATGGATCAGGTAAAACAAACTATGGCATCCGGTTTTGGATCTTTATTAAATGTACCGGGACTGAATTACAGAGTTCATCTTTATGAAGAAGCTTATAAATCATTTCCACAAGGATTTATTTTAGGATCAGAAACAGCTTCAACGGTGAGTTCAAGAGGAATCTATAAATTTCCTGTTGTACAGCAAAAAGAAAAACAATACGATGATCTTCAATGTTCGTCTTATGATCTCGAAGCTTGCAGCTGGTCGAATGTTCCGGATGAAGATTTTGTGCTTCAGGATGATAAACCATGGGTTATTGGTGAATTTGTCTGGACTGGTTTTGACTATTTAGGAGAACCTACGCCTTATGATGAAAAATGGCCGTCAAGAAGTTCTTATTTCGGAATCTCTGATTTGGCAGGACTTCCTAAAGACCGTTTTTACCTTTACAGAAGCAGATGGAATAAGGAGGATAAAACACTTCATATCTTGCCACATTGGAACTGGAAAGGAAGAGAAGGAGAAATTACTCCGGTTTTCGTTTACACAAATTACGACAGCGCAGAACTTTTTGTAAATGGAAAAAGTATGGGCGTTCAGAAAAAAAACAATTCAACTCCGCAAAACCGTTATCGCTTAATGTGGAATGATATAAAATATGAGCCTGGAACTGTAAAAGTTGTGGCATTTGATTCAAATGGAAAAATAGCTGCCGAAAGCGAGGTTAAAACCGCCGGAGATCCTTATAAAATCATTCTCGAAGCAGATCGAAAAGTCATTAAGGCTGATGGCGAGGATATCAGTTTTGTAACCGTTTCGGTTGTAGATAAAAACGGAATTCCATGTCCTACAGCAGTTAATGAATTGCAATTTAAGGTAACTGGAGCAGCAACATACAGAGCAGCTTGTAATGGTGACGCTACATCACTTGAAATATTTCATGAAAATAAAATGAAGCTTTTTAGCGGTAAACTGGTTGTTTTGGTTAAAGCAATTAAGACTGCAGGCGCAATACAATTGGAAGTAACTGGTAAAGGGCTTCAGAAAGGTAAAATAAATTTAAAGTCAGAATTTTAATTGGAATATTCTAATTGAAAATGTTTTTCCTTTTTTAAATTACCCGTGATGTTTTTAGATTAGTGTTTTACATAGTAATCAACTGAAAAAGAATATAAAATTATAATTTGTAATTAAACAAAAGAGACGATCCACTCACTGGATCGTCTCTTTTGTTTAATTACTTAAACAGGTCTATAATACTTTTGTTATGCCTTACTATATCAAATCAGGTTGTGAAAATAAAATGTAATTTTTACAATATGTTTTAAAGCTTTTTCTCATAAAGAACGTCTGAGCCGCAACCAAAAGCTGCTTTCTAATGTGATTTAACTTTTAATTGATAATGTAGAATTATAGCATCAAAAAACAAGTTGTTACTACCTTAATCCCTAATTAAGAAAGCAACTCCAATTACTGTAATAATCCTAGTTTTTTAGCTTTTTCAATTAGATCTTTATCACTGCCTTTTCCCTTTAAAAGTTGATCTTTTATGTTTGCTTTTCTTTTTTCTATTGCACTCATTGAAAGAGGTATGTAGTTAGGAAGATTGACAGTTTTAACTCCTTGGTAAATTAAGGTTAAAATTTGATTGTCATGTTTATCCCAATTTATATTTTTTTTAAATAAATTTCTTTGAGATTGTATTATGGTATTACTTCGATATATATCACCTTCAAGAATTTTTTTGCAAATGATTGGAAACAATTCAAAGTTAATATCGCTTTTTGAAATGAACCCTTCAGGTTTTATTTCCTTAATGATTTTATCTACCGTTAAGGGATCACTATGCATTGTAAGCAGTACAATTTTGCAATTTGCAAATTTTTCTCTAATAAGTATAGCTAAATCAATGCCATTATTAATATTAAGCTCTTTAAAAGGAGGCAGGCTAATATCTAATAAAGCAAAATCAATATTTATGTTTTCTATTTGTTGCAGTTTTATTTTGTTATATGCATCCTCACAATTATAACTCTTTATAAAACTTGGCTGTTTTTTTTGAAAATCCGTGTCAGATAGTAGGTTAATATAGCTATCAACTGTCATGGGGTGATCGTCAACGATCAAAATCTTAAGACTAATCTTCATTTTTTTTTAAATAGGGTATCAAAGATAATTAAATATTACGGATTTACCGTACAATTGAAGTAAATCTAGGATGTTTTTTTGTACTAAATGATATTAATATAAATTTTATGAAAAGCAAATTATACATTGTAGGCCTTGTTTCCTTTTCTTTATTAACCTATTCATGCTCTAATGATGATAGTTATGAAGTTCCTGAAGTTAAAAGTCGTAATTTTAAAATTAGTCCACAGACTGATTTTAAAAATGAATTAAATAAAAAAAGAAATGATTCAACGACTGTGATTTTAAATATGGAGATTATGAGTGTTAATGGAGACCCAAGTAATCCGATACCCCCAAGAGCTAAATAATTCAGGGTTATAATTATTTCAAGATAGACTATGTGATTTATACTTAATTGCATAGTCTTCTTGTTTCATAATAGTATATTTGAAATTTAAAATAATAATTACAATCTTGAGAACTCTTGCTTATATAATTTTACTATTTCTACTACTATTATTTTCATGCAAAAAAAATGATTCTGTTGCTTATGATAAAAATACAGCTATTTTTTTTGATAAAAATTATATAGATAAATTAGGGAAAAATAAAAAAGAGAAATATCTAGATTCAATAGTAGATTTATTAAAATTAAAAAAAAATGATTCAACTGTCAGAAATTCATATTTGAAAACGGCAACAGAATATTATTACATCAATAATTTTAAAAAATCTTTATCTGCTAGTTTAAATGCATTGCGACTATCAAAACAGTCAAACGATAGTATTAGAATGGCAAAGGCATCCTATTATGTGGGTGATTGTTATATTAACTCAAAAAAAGACAGTGCTTACTTTTATTATTTACTTGCAGAAAAACTATATTATAATATACATGACTATGATAATGTTGGCAGAATGTTATTCAATAAAGCCTATGTTTTATTTTATAATGGAAATTATGTTGAATGTGAGGTTGAAATTGCTAAAGCATTACGATATTTAAAGAAATCTACAAATCATCAGTTGATTTTCTCTTGTAACACATTAATAGGTAATTGTTTAGAAAAATTGGTTGAGTATGACGAAGCATTACATTATCACAAATTGGCTTTAGGTGAATTAGAAAAAATGAAAATTAATGGTAATGATGATAGTAATGAGATAAACAATTACTATGTATCTTCTATGATTAATATCTGTAACTTATATGATTTAAAAGGTGAATTCCCGAAGTCTATTAAAATATTAAAGAGCCTGCTTTCAGCAGATTTAAAAAAAAGCAATCCTAGATTATATGCTAATGTTTTAAGCAATTTGGCTTATTCTAAGATGAAAAACAGGAATTATGAGAATATTGGTTTAATGTTTTTTGAATCCTTAAAAATTGTTGATAGTATTGGAGCTGAGTCAGATATTTTATATAAAAAGATACATATTGGAGAATATTTTTTAAGTCAGAAGGATACTACAAAAGCAATTCAAATTTTAAAAGAAGCTAATCAATTAGCAGTTAAAATTAAGAATAGTAACGAAATATTAACATCGTTAAAATTTCTCTCCAAAATAGATAAAACGCACAGGTTGTTTTATGCAAATGAATATATAAAATTAAGTGATAGTATCAATACACTTCAAAAAAACGCTCATAATAAGTATGCCAGAATTGAATATGAAACCTCAAGAATTGAGGATGAAAATAAAATTTTGACAAAAAAGAACTTTTACATTTTAATTATTTCATTTGGACTAATCTTATTATTGATAATAATTATTGTTTTAAGATCTTTAAAATATAAAAATAAAGAGTTGGAGTTTTTAAAGAAACAGCAAAAAGCTAATGAAGAAATCTACCAGCTGTTGACTGAGCAAAATGAAAAAATAAATGTTGCAAAAGAGAATGAGAAAGCTAAAATAGCAAAAGAATTACATGATGGCATAATGAATAAAATTTATGGTGTTCGAATGAACTTAGGTTTCTTTAATTCTAAAGTTGACGAGAAAATAATTGAAAAAAGAAAAGAATATATTTTTGAATTACAAAATATTGAGAATGAGATTAGAACTATTTCACATGACTTAAGTCGAAGTTCTTTTTTGGAAGATAATGATTTTGATGTTTTGTTATTAAATTTAATTGAAAATCAAAAAGATATTAGCTTTACCCAGTTTAAATACCTAAATGATGGAATGTTTGAATGGTCAAGTATTCAAAATATATATAAGATAAATTTATATCGTATAATCCAGGAAGCTATTTTGAATGTTAATAAGTATGCAAATGCTAAAAATTGTGAAATAAGTGTTCAAAAGTTTAATGATACTTCCTTAATAATCTCTATTGTAGATGACGGACAGGGTTTTGATATTAAGAGTAAAAAAAATGGCATAGGGTTAACCAACATAAAAGAGCGAACGAATTCTCTTAAAGGGGAATTTCATATAGAATCTAAAATTGGGGTGGGGACGAAAATTAAAGTTACACTTCATTTTTAAATCTGGATCTTAAATGATTTAAATTTTCTTTCAAGTTTATTCCTTCTTACTTTAAAGAACCATACCAATATTTATTAGTGATTGTAAAATAGTTTTACCTTCAGAAAAAATGCAATTCCGTAATTTTTATATTTAAATTCCGTAATTTTTAGCTAAATGTTACTGTTATTTTCGTGAAATAAAAATCAACAAAATAAAAATTATAAATTTTCAAGATTTATAAAACCAAAAGCAAAAAAATAAACTAAAAAACGGTAAATGAAAAAGATTCAATATTTAATATTCATTTCATTTCTTTTTATGTCTTTTAATGGAATAAATAATTATTCAATATGGGGGAGATTAGTTGATCACGGATTCAGCCCTGTATCGATATTTAAAATTAAAGTTTTTCAAGAAAGAGATAGTGTTTTTGTTAAAGAGTTACATTTTAATGATAAAAATGGAGAGTTTATCATAAAAGATTTACCACCAAATAAATATATTTTAGAAATAACTGTTGAACAATATACTAAATATAGTATAACAAAGGAAATAATAAATAAAAATGAATCATTGGGGGAAATTTATTTACAAAATACTTGGTAAAAACACACTTTAAATTCTTATTTACTCCTTTAATTTAAATTTTTTATTGGTACGGGATTGACTGTTCATATAGTCGAAGAAAGTTACTTTGGTCAAGAAACAACTAAAAAGGCAGTAATAAGATTAGCTAAAATTTAGGATATTATTTTAAATACACGAATGAGAATTAAACGCGACATTAAAAAACTATTTATTTGCATCATTTTTTTTCATTTATTTTTACACGTAAATGCGCAAAGTCCAAATGACTATCAACTTCAAACCACGGCAAGTTATTTTCCAGACTGGAAGGAAGTAAATAGCCAAAATATAAAATGGTATCGTTTCAATGTTCCTGAAAATTGGGAAAATACCAGTTCAAATAAAACCATAAAATTGGCTGTCGCTGTTCTACCGTGTTTAAAAAAGTCAAGTAAAAACGTAGTACATATTTCTGGTGGTCCCGGTGGTTGGTGCATAGGCCCTATCAAAAAATGGTTAAATCATCCTTTAAGAAACGAAGCAAATATTATACTTGTTGATTTAAGGGGTACTGGTTTTTCTGAACCTGCTCTTTGTCCTAAACTTGGAGAAGAGATTTTGCAAGTGCTTGCCGAAAATAATAGTACAACTAAAGATATAAATGAAATTGTCAATGTTTCAGAACAATGCAAAAATGACCTTATTGTAAAAGGAATAGATATAAAAGCATATAATAGTTTAAATATTTCAAAAGATTTACACGCATTAAAAAAATCATTAGGCATAAACAAATGGTTTGTATATGGTATATCGTATGGTACTTATATCTCACAAGTTTATTCTGATCAATTTCTAAATGATTTCGAAGGTATTATTCTGGATTCTCCGATTAATGATATTAATGAATATTATAAAAACAATACTTTTAATTATATTAATAGTCTGAATACCCTTTTTAAGGAAAGTAAACAAAAATACCCTGATTTAGAATCAAAATATTATTCAGTAATAAATAAATTGAGTAAAAAAGGCATAGAGGTAAATGTTGAGAAAGCTATTGTTCAAACAGAAAAATTTACCTATAATGCTGACGATTTTAAAATAATTATTCATCAATCTCTTTATAATCAACAATTAATTGAATTGATTCCTTTAATAATAAACGGTTTTTATAAAGAAGATAAATTTATATTAGCGAATTTAGTAGATGCTTTTTCTGAAGCATTAAAAAGAGACTTTGGTACTTATTATTGCGTTTCATGTAATGATGGGTTTACAGATAAAAGTATTGCGGAATATGACAAAAATGCTTCTGTATTTAAAAAAAATAAAGGAGGAATATTATTTTATCGTTCAGACTTGTCTGTTTGTGAAGAATGGGGAATTGGCGCAAAAAAAATAAATTCAGCACAAAAAAGCAATCACATTAAAGCTTTAATTTTTGCCGGAAAATATGATCCAATTACACCTTTATATAACGGTAAGGAAATTGCAAAAAAATATAAAAACAGCTTTCTATTTGAAATGCCTTATGGTCATGCAACAAGTTTTTCAAAAGCTGGAAAGGGTATAGTAGAGCATTTTGTAAAAACACCTGATAAGAAACCTGAAGTAAAAGAAAAATTAAGTCAAATTGAATTTATTTCTGATATTAAATATAATCCTGGAATATCTAAGTTGGCAAAAAGTCTAAATAAACCAATTCTGTTATTTTTATCGCCGTTGATTATTGCATTAATAATAATTTTTGGTACATTCTTGTATTGTGTTTTTTCAATTTTTAGAAATAAAAATAAAGATTTGAACCTATTGAAATACTTATTTATCGCAAACTCTTTGTTAGGGATGATTGTAGTATTTGGTTTCATTTGGGCTATTTTTCAGACTTCTAAATACAATCTTTTTATTCTACTATTTGGATTGCCTGAAAAATATAATTTTTTATTTATTTTAAATTATATATTTATTGGAACAACAATTATTAGTGTATTCTACTTACTACTTAAAATAAAGATTATACCATTCATAGAAGTGGTTTTTTCGATAGCATTTTCTTTTATATTAGTAATTATTTATTTCTCCTATTGGGGAATCTTCTAATTGGATAAGGTGCAAGTTATTAATATTATAAAGTGATTTATAATATAATAACTTATGCTATTCGATTACTTCTTTCGTTATCCACTCCAAATACTGCCCAGTAGAGAAAAGTTTATGTTTACACAAACCTCAAACCGCTGAAGGAAAAGTCTATAGGGCGTATGAATTTAGCATAAAGCAACTCTTGTCAGGGATTTAAAAACAGAAATAAATCACTTAAGTAAAAAACGTCTTGGGTTAATCCGCATAAAATTTTAAAAAAAACACTCGAAAAATTACAACTTGTAATGTAAAACAAAGAGATGGAAATATTTAGGAAGATATGATTTCTTAAAAAAATGTGTCCAGATCAAAACTATTTCCTTTTATATAAATGCTTTTTTTATGGCAATTTTCTAAACTTAAACAAGTTGGTAATAAGCCGTAAGTTTTACCTGTAAAGTCCGTAATTTTTTATTAAGCGCTATGTTATTTTTGCGTTATGCTATAATAAAGTTCATGTATTATTAATGAAT
>NZ_JBZEER010000014.1:0-134567 GCF_058310175.1 Flavobacterium sp. AK-345
CGAACCTGTGACCTTCGGGTTATGAGCCCGACGAGCTGCCTACTGCTCTATCCCGCGATGTTTCGGGTGCAAAGATACGCCGTTTTTTGATAAATCCAACGAAAACTTTAAAAAATGTTTTATTTTCTGTATTGAGTTGATATGACTACCTTTGCAAAATAAATAATTCACAAATGTCACATAAAGCAGGTTTTGTAAACATCATCGGGAATCCAAACGTTGGAAAATCAACGTTGATGAACGCCTTTGTTGGAGAAAGATTATCAATCATTACATCAAAAGCACAAACAACTCGTCACCGTATTCTTGGAATCGTAAATGGCGAAGATTTTCAACTTATATTATCGGATACTCCCGGAATCATCAAACCGGCTTACGAAATGCAGGAGTCGATGATGAATTTTGTGAAATCGGCTTTTGAAGATGCTGATATTTTGATTTACATGGTCGAAATAGGGGAGCAGGACTTAAAAGACGAAGCTTTCTTTAATAAAATCATTCACGCTAAAATTCCGGTTTTGTTGCTGTTGAATAAAATCGACAACTCAAATCAGGAACAATTAGAGGAACAAGTGGCTTTTTGGACAGCAAAAGTGCCAAATGCAGAAATTTTCCCAATCTCGGCTTTACAGAATTTTAATGTACCGGAAGTTTTTGGAAGAATCATCGAATTGTTGCCGGAATCTCCTGCCTATTATCCAAAAGATCAGTTAACAGACAAACCAGAGCGTTTTTTCGTAAACGAAACCATTCGTGAAAAAATCTTGTTGAATTACAGCAAAGAAATTCCGTATGCGGTCGAAATTGTTACAGAAGAATTTTTCGAGGATGAAAATATAATTAGAATCCGTTCAATCATTATGGTAGAACGTGAAACTCAAAAAGGAATCATTATTGGACATAAAGGTGCTGCTTTGAAAAAAGTTGGAACTGAAGCTCGTGCTGATCTGGAGAAATTCTTTGGGAAACAAATTCATATTGAACTTGTCGTAAAAGTAAATAAAAACTGGAGAAGCAACGCGAATATGTTGAAGCGTTTCGGGTATAACCAGTAATTTTTGTTGAATCGGTTAATCGTTGATTTGTTTAATCGAAAAACGTAAAAGTTCTTGATACCTTGAAGCCCTAGCCCTGATAGCAGTGGAAATCCTTTTGTGAAGCTTTAGCGGAACAAAAGATTGAAACGGATAGCAGGAAATAGCTCCTGAAAATACTCCTTATATAACAGGAAAAATAATAAAAAACTTAGGTACTTAGAAACTTAGCCTCTCAGCAACTTTTTTTAACTACCTTTGCAAAAAATTAAAATACAGCATTTTGGATTTACAATTTAATATGATTTTGTCAAAAGCAGAATCTAAAATCTGAAAATCTGAAATCTAAAATTAAAAAAAATGAATAACATTGTTGCGATAGTAGGAAGACCTAATGTAGGGAAATCGACCCTTTTTAATAGGCTGATACAAAGAAGAGAAGCTATTGTAGATTCTGTATCTGGGGTTACCCGTGATAGAAACTATGGTAAAAGCGAGTGGAACGGAAAAGAGTTTTCTGTAATTGATACCGGCGGATATGTTCGCGGATCTGATGACGTATTTGAAGGTGAAATTCGCAAACAAGTAGAGCTTGCTATCGACGAAGCTGATGTTATTATTTTTGTGGTTGATGTAGAAGAAGGAATTACGCCAATGGATGATGTTGTTGCGCGCTTATTGCGTAAGGTAACAAAACCGGTTTTATTGGCTGTAAATAAGGTAGATAACGCAATGCGTGAGAAAGATGCTCTTGAGTTTTATAATCTTGGTTTAGGAGATTATTTTACTTTTGCAAGTATTTCAGGAAGTGGAACCGGAGATTTATTAGATGCTTTAATCGAGTCTTTCCCGGTAAAACCAGAACCAGTTCAGGAAGAAGTGGTTTTGCCTCGTTTTGCTGTTGTAGGACGTCCTAATGCAGGTAAATCTAGTTTTATCAATGCTTTAATTGGTAAAGAACGTTTCATGGTAACCGATATTGCAGGTACGACTCGTGATGCAATTGATACAAAATTTGACCGTTTTGGTTTTGAATTTAATTTAGTAGATACTGCGGGAATCCGTCGTAAGGCTAAGGTTAAGGAAGATTTAGAATTTTATTCTGTAATGCGTTCAGTTCGTGCGATTGAGCATGCAGATATTTGTATATTGGTTATCGATGCAACCCGCGGATTTGAAGGTCAGGATCAAAGTATTTTTTGGCTGGCAGAGAAAAACCGTAAAGGTGTTGTGATCTTAGTAAACAAATGGGATTTGGTTGAAAAAGATACCATGTCGACTCGTGATTACGAAGAGAAAATTAAAAAAGAACTAATGCCTTTTACAGATGTGCCAATTTTGTTTGTTTCGGCTTTAACGAAACAACGTTTATTGAAAGCATTGGAAGCTACAGTTCAGGTTTTTGAAAACAGAAAACAAAGAATTCCTACTTCAAAATTCAACGAATTTATGTTGAAAGTTATCGAAGCTTATCCGCCGCCAGCGACAAAAGGTAAATATGTAAAAATTAAATATTGCATGCAATTGCCAACTTTAACACCTCAGTTTGTGTTTTTTGCTAATATGCCACAATATGTAAAAGAACCTTATAAACGTTATCTGGAAAATAAAATTAGAGAAAATTGGGATTTTTCGGGAGTGCCAATCGATATTTATATCAGAGAGAAATAAAATAAAAAGTCCCCAAATTTGGGGACTTTTTTATGAGTAATTATTTTTAATGGCACACTATTTGAATAAATGTGAAAACTACAATTAAACCTTTTTGTTTTTTTGTAGTCTAACTAAAACTAACCAATTTTTTATGACCAAAATTTATTCTTTTTTAGCACTTTTTTTCCTTTTTGTTTTTACTGCAAATGCTCAAAACGACATTACCGTTAGAGGGACTGTTCTTGATGTTAATACGCAATTGCCACTGGAAATGTCAACTGTTTACTTTACTACTGTAAAAGATTCTACTGTTATTGAATATGCTACAACAGACAAGAACGGAAATTTTGCGATGAACATTAAAAAATATGATAAGCCTGTGTTTTTAAAGGTGAATTATATGGGATACCAAACTTATTATGAAGAGTACAAAGGGCTCACAGAAAGTAAGGATTTTGGTAAAGTATATTTAATCGAAAATGTAAATGCCCTAAATGAGGTTATTATAAAATCAGAAGCGGCACCAATAACCATCAAAAAAGATACACTGGAATTTAATGCTTCTTCTTATAAAGTCCGCCCGGATTCTAATGTAGAGACATTATTGAAACAATTGCCCGGATTTGATGTTGACAACGACGGAAAAATTACGGTAAATGGGCGAGAGGTCAATCAGGTTTTAGTAAATGGGAAAACGTTTTTTGATAAAGACGGAGCCATAGCAATCAAAAATTTGCCTGCAGATATTATCAAGAAAATTCAGGTTTCTGATTTTAAAACAAAAAAAGAAGAGCTTTCTAAACAGGAATCAACTTCGGATTTTTCGAGTATTAATATTACGATTGACGAAAAGAAAAACAAAGGTTACTTTGGAAAAGTAATGGGAGGTTACGGATCTGATGACCGATATGAGGCAAACGTCAATTTGAATTTCTTTAATAATAAACAGAAAATTAGTTTGTTAGCTTCATCCAATAACATCAATTCTACAGGATTTTCTATGGATGATGTTTTTGATAATATGGCTGGTGGACGAAATAGTAATAGCAAAAGCGGAGGTTCCGGCTCTGGCGGAAAAGGAATTACGCAATCTAATTTAGTAGGCTTAAATTATTCTGATGACTGGACAAAGGATTTGCTCGCTATGGGAAGTTATAATTTCTCTAATACAGTTAATAAAAACGATAGTAAATCAAATCAGCTTAGTTTTTTGCCAACCGGAAATATTATTACAACCGCCGATTCTAAATCGAAAAATGAAAGTACAGGAAACAACGTTAATTTTGAGCTAGAATATAAAATTGATCCAACAATGCGAATTGTAATTGCGCCAAGACTCAATCAATCCCGCACCAATAGCAACTCAAGTTCTTCGAGTTTTTCTGAAGATGAAAACGGAAATGCTTTAAATGAAAGTAATGCAAATTCATATTCAGAAAGTACTAATTTTAATTTTGGGAATACCATCAATTTTAATAAAGCTTTTGAAAAAAAGTCAAGAAATTTAAGTTTCGTTTTGTCTAATAATAATACAAGTACTGATGGAAATGTAAGAAATCTTTCGGAGACGATTTTTTATCAGGACAATCAACCAAATGACGAAAGAAATCAAAATACAAAAAAAAGAAGCAGCAGCGATTCTTATTCAGCAGATTTAGAATATACAGAGCCTATAACTGATTCATTAAGAGTTAGATTTGGATCTGATTTTGATTGGAAAAGTTCTGCAAATGACGAAAGAACATTTAATTTTGATCCTGCTACACAAGAATATACAGATTTGAATCTGGCTTTGAGTAACTATACGAGTTCAATACAAAATTCGGTTACGCCAAAAGTTGGAGTTACGCTGCAAAAGAACAAATTTACCCTGAATCTTGACAGCCGAACTTCGATTATAAATTTTGACAATCATTCCGTATATCTAAATAATGCCACAGATTTAAATAAAAAGTATGCATTGCCTTTTGCGACTGCATTGCTGAGGTACAAGTTTAGTCGTTCTAAAAATTTATCTTTCAAATACGATTATTCAAATGCACTGCCATCTGCAACTCAGTTAATGCCGGTTATAAATCTTAATAATCCTTTGAATACAATTGTTGGAAATCCGGATTTGAAACCAATTGAAAAAAACAGTGTAAGCTTTAATTTTAAAAATTATGATTTCCGCTCGCGTTCCGGTTACAGTTTATATGTAAAGGGAGATTATTATGATAATGATATTGTATCGACTTCACTATATGACGATAGCGGAAAAAGAACGACAACTTATGTAAATATTTCGGGAGTTTACAACGCGTCGATTGGCGCAAACTGGAATCAATCTGTAAAAAGTGGTGCACATACTTTAAGATACGGATTAGGATTAAACGCTGGTTATACTTTTGATAAAGGATTTACAAATGCCGTTTTATACAACGCAAAATCGACATCAATTACACCAAAAGTATATTTGTCATACGATTACGGAGAAATATTAACCATTGCACCATCTTATAATTTATCATACAATCAGTCAAAATATGAGAATTATTCAAGAGATGCGACTTCAAATGTGGTTCACAGAATCAATTTGCAAACAACGACTTATTGGCCGGAGAATTTAATTTTTGGAAATGATTTTGGATATACCTATAATTCAAATATTTCTGATGATTTCAAGAAAGATTTTTATCTGTGGAATACGAGTTTGTCTTATGGATTTTTGGATAAAAAACTATACGCAAAAGTAAAAGTATACGACGTTTTAAATCAGAATCTAAGTGCCACAAGAACCATTTCTGCAACATCCATTCGTGATGAAGAAAACACCGTTTTAAAACGTTATGTGATGTTTTCTCTGGCTTATAAAATTGGAAATTTTAAAGGAGCAGAGAAGGGTGGAAAAAGAAGAGAAAGGGATTAGTTTTTTTAAGATTCTAAGTTGCTGAGGTTCTAAGATTCTAAGATTCTAAGATTTTAAGGTTTAGGTTCATAGGTGCAAAGTGGCAAAGGAACAAAGATTAAAAAAAGTCCGAAATCAATTTTGATTTCGGACTTTTTTTTAATCTAAAATCTAAAATCTAAAATCTAAAATCTAAAATCTAAAATCTAAAATCTAAAATCTAAAATCTAAAATCTAAAATCAATTCTGTGATAAACCGTAAAACGAATAATATCCCGATCATAAAAATCGACACCACTGGCACGTCGTTGTAGGCTTTTTAGATACCCTAATTCTAAACCAATATTGGGATTGAAATGATAACGTAAAGCCGCGTAAATTCTGTTTTGATCGAAAGTGTTTCTTTTATTGTCTTTTCCGAAATTGAATAAAACTTCATCAGAAAGAGTGCCTTTTAAACTTCGTTTTTCTTTTTTCCAAAGATCAAAAGTCGATTGTAACCGGTATCTGAACCTAAAAGCAAAAGAAAAATCATCAAGTAATTCTGTTTTAGTTGCTTTCTGTATAAAACGTTCTTCTAGTTGAAAACGATTGTGAAAAGTAATTTTTGCAATATCATTAATTAAAGTAATATCCTGCTGAACTCGATATTCGGGAACGGAATAATTAGGATCAACGTGCGGATCTTGAGTATTGACATTAAAATAAGCAAATCCACCACCTAAATCTACAAGTTTTGTGGCGCGATATCTTCCCTGAATTCTTATAACAAAAAGATTTTCATGAACAGGATTTATAAAACTACGATTATCAAATTCAGAATGTAACGCCCACTTTTCGGTTAAAGGCAAAATATTATAATACCGAATCCAGGTCAGTGTTTGCTGATCAAAATTTCTTTTGGTTTGAGCAAAGCCAATTTGAGTCAAAAAAGTAAAAACGAATAATATCCTCAGAATTTTCATTTATATAAATCCAAGCTGCGAATATATACAAATGAGAATTGATTTATGAGATAATATATTGACTTTTAAATTGGTTTTCTTTTCAATTTTGTGATTTTGTAAAAATTGAAGCATAAAAAAAGCGAGATAAATTTTAAAATCTATCTCGCTTCAACTATCTAAATTAACTCAATTTTATAGTGAATATTTTAAAGTAATACCATAAGTTCTCTGATCTCCCAGTACAGCTGCGTATTGTCCTGTATTTCCACCTGCTGGTAATAATTGTTCGTAATAATCTTTGTTTAAAAGGTTACGACCCCAGAAGTGAACAGATAATCCCTGCGATGCACGGAAACCTAAACGAGCATTAAAAATAGCATATCCCGGAACAACTAAATATTTTGAAGCAGAAGGGCTTGATGAGAATTCAGAACGAGCATAAGAATCTACCCCTAAGAATACTTTTCCTGCATTTCCAAAGAATTTTGCATTGTTAGAAAGTTCACCTCCTAAAGATCCTGCCCATCTTGAAGCACCCGGTAAAGCTGATCCGGATACATCTTTAAAGGAAATCGGAGCTCCGGTTTCTTCTAATGGAAGTGGCGCGTTTGTAAATTTAACGTATTTAGCATCTGTATAAGTTGCTGCTCCGTTTATCGTTAAATGCGGACTTACAACAAAGCTTGCATCTAATTCTGCGCCTTTAACTTCAACTTTATCTGCGTTAGCAAGATAACCGCGATTTACACCTAATTCAGCTGCCTGAACGTTGGTTTGAAAATCTTTAATTTCTGTTTGAAAAAACGTTAAATTGAAGATTGAATTTTTGAATGGTGAAGTTTTTACTCCAACTTCATAATGATTTACTTTTTCCGGTTTAATAACAGCAAGTTCCAGTAATGGCGCACCAGCAGAATTTGTTGGAAGTCCGGCTACATTTACTCCAACAGGTTTGTAACTTTTTGCATAAGTTGCATAAGCATTAATTTTATCCGATGCTTTAAAAGATACAGTTATGTTTCCTGAAAAATCTGTATTGTCTGTGCTTGAATCAAATGCCTGATCAGAATACACTTGTTTTTTTAATGCAAGTAAAGCAGGATCTGTCGTCTGTAAACCTCCGTAAGTTGTACGGGCATAATGAGCATCTTTTTTGTCAAAATTATATCTCACACCTGGTAAAATATGCAAACGGTCTGTAATAGCCCAGTCAATCTGACCAAATACTGCAGCACTTGATGCTCTGATATTGGCATCAGTTTTTATTCCGTATCCTTCAAAAAGTCCTGGAGTTTTCCATAAGGCACTTGTTGAACTTTGTGCAAATCGCCATTGTGCATCTCCAGATTCTTCAGTACCATCTGTTTGAGAGGTCTGATCGATAAAAAATACACCTGCAACACCACTTATTCTTGATGTTAACTGACCTGCATAACGAACTTCTTGTGTAATTTGAGTTTGTCTTGTAGGGTTTTGAGATTTTGCCAATACCTGTAATCCTGTAAAATCCCTGTCGTTTGACGGATCCCAATTCCAGAATCTCCATGCAGTCGTTGAAGTAAGAGTTCCGCCTCCAATTTTAGTATCAATATTAAGAGATATTCCTCCCATGTCCTGATTAGAACGCCATGGAGTATCTTGGTCAATTTTGCGGTCAAATGCATTTCTGCTTGGCAATTGGTAATTTAAATCGGCAATAATAGCATCAAACTGACGATAAGCGGCTCTTTGTGTTGGCGCAACGCCAGCAACCACCTGAGCATATCCGTCAGGACGCTGTGTTGTAATATCAGCAGCCAATATAATGTTTGTATTTACAGTTGGAGTCCAAAGCAATTGTCCTCTAATTCCCTGATTGTTTAATGTATTAGTAGCTCTTCCTGTAGCAACATTATCAATTAAACCGTCACGTTGTGTTCCTGAAAAAGATAAACGTCCTGCTACTTTTTTACCTAAAGCTCCTGTGACAGATGCTTTAGCCTGAAGAAAAGAATAGTTTCCATAACTCACTTCAAAATCAGCACCAGAAGTAAAACTTGGTTTACGGGTTGTAATATTAAATGCTCCCGAAGTAGTATTTTTTCCAAACAAAGATCCTTGTGGTCCGCGCAAAACTTCAATTTGCTCAACATCGATAAAATCAAGTGTTGTTGCCGCCGGGCGTGCGTAATAAACACCGTCTACATAAAAACCAACACCAGGATCGATTCCGTCATTTGTAAGCCCGAAAGGAGATCCAAGACTACGAATGTTGATACCCGTATTTCTTGGGTTTGAAGAATATAATTGAACAGAAGGAACCAATTCTTTAATACGATTTACGTTAAAAGCTCCGGTTTGTTCTGCTTGTTTTCCCGTTATAACAGAAACCGCAATTGGTACATCCTGAACTTTTTCGATACGGCGTCTGGAAGAAACAACAACTTCAATAAGCTCATTTTCTTCGCGAATAACTAATTGTAAAGGCGCTGTTGGTAATGCTGTAATTTCTATTTCTGTAGTTTTATAGCCTACGTACTGAACTAAAAGTGTAATAGGAAGTTTTCCTTTAGAATCTATACTAAACTTTCCGTTTTGATCTGTAGTAGTGCTTGAGGTTGTTCCTTTTATAACAACATTTGCAGCTTCTAATGGAATGTTTTCGTTTGTGTTAACGATGCCTTCAATATTTTGTGCATAAGATGTTGTGAAGGCTAAAAGTAAAAAAATGCTTGTAAGTGATATTTTATATATAGTTTTCATTTTTATATTAAGTATATGTGATTAGTAGAGTTTAAAATAAATTTTTTTTAACAACACATACACATCATACACGAAATACTTTCCACAATTGTGAATGAACTATTTTGGTTTCTTTGCAAAAGATTTTCAGTTACAGCTGATCGATTGTAATTTACTTTCATTGGTTAAAATTTTGTAATTGGTTACTATTTTTTTTGCAAATATATGTAAATTCTATAGATTTACTAGGAATTAGAAAATATTTTTTTATTTCTTTACTAATGAAGCTATTGTGATCCCTTCCATGGCTTTCAAAGTTTTGTCTCTAATGAGCACTAAACCATGGTGTAAGCTGCATTCTGACTCAGTTTTGCAGTCAGAACAAGGTTCGTAAAAGTTTAAAGAAGCGCAAGGCAAAAGTGCAATTGCACCGTCAAATAAACGGTGAATTTCTGCCAGAGTAATTTCATTTTTTGATTTTATCAGATAATATCCACCGAATTTTCCCTGCTTACTGCTCACAAAACGTCCGCGTTTTAGATCCAATAAAATTTGCTCTAAAAACTTTTTAGGAATGTTAGCTCCCTCAGCAATTTCCACAGTTCTGGAAATGTGATTTTCGTCTTGTTCTGCTAAATAAAGTAAGGCCTTAAGGGCGTATTTTGCTTTATGTGATAACATCTTTTTTAATTATGAATTGTAAAATTAATTATGAATTTTTAAACCTGAAACTTGAAACAAAAAAACTTGAAACAAAAAACAGTTTACCAGCTTCCGCTAGAACCTCCACCAGAGAATCCGCCACCGCCAAAACCTCCGCCGAAGCCACCGCCTCCGCCGCCAAAACCACCTCCGGATGATCCTCCGCCGAAACCGCCAAATCCGCCGCTGCTTCTGCCAAGACTGCTTAAAAGAATTACATCCATTAAACTTGGTCCTCCGCCGTTATTATTGCCTGAATTTCCTCCTCCGCCTTTATTTCGGAACATCAAAATTAATACAATTACGACAATAACAATAAAAGGAAGTATCGGGAAATTGTTTCCTTTAGAAGCTTGTTTTCTTTCGCCTTTAAATTTTCCTTTAAAAACATCAATTATAGCATCAGTTCCCTTGTCAAGACCGTTGTAAAAACTTCCTGCTTTAAATTCGGGAATAATAATATTTCTGATGATTGTTCCTCCAATTCCGGCTGTCAAACGATCTTCAACACCATATCCCGGATTAATAGCAATTTTTTTCTCGTTTTTGGCCAATAAAATAATGACACCATTATCATCTTGCTTTGTTCCGCCAATTCCCCAGGTTTGTCCCCATTTTGTAGCGAGCTGGCTTACATCTTCACCTTTTAAACTTTCGATTGTAATAACGACAATTTGAGTTGTGGTAGAATCTGAATAACGAACCAGTTTTTCTTCAAGCTGTGTTTTTTCTGATGCACTTAAAATATTTGCATAATCGTAAACTGAAGTCTGAAAACTTGGTTTTTCGGGAATAGTAAATTGAGCAAAAATACTATTGCAGACAAAAAATGCGATAAATAAAAAAGTAAACTGAAAAATTCCGTTGGAATTTAAAATTGTATTGTTGGAATTTTTCATCATTTAACCTTTTGAAATTTCGTTTGATAATTCGTTTGTGTCACCTTCAGACCACGGGAAGTTCTTTTTTAATTGTTCGCCGGCGTTCAAAATACCGTCGACAATTCCTTGTTTAAAATTTCCTGCTTTAAATTGTTCCACCATTTTATCTTTGGTACAATCCCAAAAGTCTGCTGCAACAACATCGTTAATGCCTTTGTCTCCACAAATAGCAAAGCTTTTATCTTCGATGGCAAAATAAAATAAAACACCGTTTTGAAGTTGGGTTTCATTCATTTTTAATTCATGAAAAACTTCTAAAGCCCTGTCAAAAGGAACTTTAGAAGTTGTTTTTTCTATATGTACTCTAATTTCGCCAGAAGTATTTTTTTCGGCCACGCGAATAGCTTCAACAATTTCTTGTTCTTCTTCTTTGGATAAAAAATCTTCTACTTTTGACATTGAAATTATTTTAGAGTTTAGATTTCAGATATTAGATTTCAGGCTAAACCTGAATCATTAACCAAAAATATTTTTTTTAGAATTTTACTTCAACTGGTTTTTCAGCACCTGCAACAGCTTCAAAGTATGGTTTTTCTTTGTAACTTAAAAACCAACTGTTTGGAATTGCAAGAACATAACCATTGTAATCTTGTACAGCTTCGTTAAAACGAGTTCTGGCTGTTAAAATTTGATTTTCTGTACTTGCCAATTCGTCTTGTAATTTCAGGAAGTTTTCGTTTGCTTTTAAAGTCGGATATTGTTCAACAGAAACTAACAATCTTGACAAAGATGAAGATACGCCACTTTGAGCCTGATTGTATTGAGCCAATTGTTCAGGAGTGACATTACTTGGGTCGATTGTCACGGAAGTAGCTTTTGCACGAGCCTCAATTACAGCTGTCAATGTTGATTTTTCGAAATCTGCAGCACCTTTAACTGTGTTAACTAAGTTTCCGATAAGGTCATTTCTTCTTTGGTAAGTAGTACTCACATTTCCCCATTCCTTATTAACTGCTTGATTTTTTTGCAAACCAGTATTTTTAATTCCGATTGACCAAAAAGCAATTATAGCAATTAAGGCTATTATAATTCCTACGGGGATTAACCATTTTTTCATGTTTGTTCTGATTTAAGTTTATTTCTAGTTTTTGATATTATTATAATTCGTTTTTAATTTCTGTTAATTGTGTTTTTATGGTCTCTAATTTACGTATTATTTCGAATTTATCTAATGTTTTCTTTTGTCCTTCCTTCAAATGCGTTTTGGCACCTTCAAGCGTAAAACCACGTTCTTTAACTAAATGATAAATCAATTGCAGGTTGGTAACATCTTCCGGCGTAAACATTCTGTTGCCTTTGGCATTTTTTTTAGGTTTCAAAATGTCAAATTCGCTGTCCCAAAAACGTATCAAAGACGCGTTGACATTAAAAGCCTTGGCAACTTCGCCAATGCTGTAATATCTTTTATCTTTAGAAAGTTCAATGTGCATGATTCTTATTTTTCTTATTTATTCCAAAATTACTACTTTTTATAGTATTAATCTAATGACTGGTTTTCCTGATTTGCCATATGTGAAATAGCAACGTATTCAACCGCCGAGATATTTCCGTAATAAAAATTAAGCGGATTCACGACTTTTCCATCTTTATGTACTTCATAATGACAATGTGGTCCTTCAGATCTTCCTGTGCTTCCAACAAATCCAACAATATCGCCTCTTTTAACATGTTGTCCGGCTCTGCAATTGTATTTGCTTAAATGTGCGTACAAACTCTCATATCCAAAACCATGCCTGATCACAACATGATTTCCAAATCCCGAAGCTGCGTCATCGGCTCTTGCGACAACACCATCACCGGTTGCATAGACAGGAGTGCCTGTAGGGGCTGTGAAGTCCATTCCGTTGTGCATTTTTCTCACTTTCGTGAAAGGGTCAATTCTATATCCAAAACCTGACGCGACACGTCTTAAGTTTTCATTTCGAACTGGCTGAATGGCAGGAATTGCCAGCAACAGATTTCCTTTTACGCTCGCCAGTTTCAAAATTTCGTCTAATGATTTTGACTGAATTGCCAATTGTTTTGAAAGTTTATCAATTCGTTTTGTTGTATTTAATACCAATTGCGAATTGTTGTAGCCTTCCAAATCCTTATATCTGTTGATATCTCTAAAACCCGCTTTTCTAATAGAATCCGGAATTTCTGCTTTATTAAAATAAACTCTGTAAATATTGTTATCTCTGTCTTCAAGTGCCTCGGTGACAGCATCAATTTCATCCATTTTTTTATTCAAAATAGCATATTGCAATTTTAAATTTTCAATTTCACGTGCCTGTAAACGGTCTTTTGGCGTTTCGAAGTAAGGAGTGTTAATTAAAAGTACAAAAATGAAAAATCCAAAGAGCGCCGCAGCCAGCAAAAACAGTAATGCATAACCGATTTTGATTCTTTTTCTGGTTTTTATTTTCGTATAAGCCAGATTTTCTGAGTCGTAATAATATTTTACTTTCGCCATATTTTAAAATACCCTATTTTTGCAGCTTGTAAAATAGTTTGTCGAACAAATTTAATAAATGTTTCAGTTGTTGACAGCTTTTTTCAAGAATAAAATCAATTAGATAATTGACACAATTAGATAATTAGATAATGTATGAATTAGCTTATTTATTGTTTAAGGCAGTAAGTTTTTTAGTTAAAATTATCAGATTATCAAATTGAAATATTCAGTAATTTTCTAATTGACACATTATCAAATTGTCACATTAATAAAATATGAAATCACAAGACGTACGTAAACAATTTCTAGACTTTTTTAAGAGCAATGGACATTTAATTGTTCCTTCTGCTCCAATCGTTCTTAAGGACGATCCAACTCTTATGTTCAATAACTCGGGAATGGCCCAGTTTAAAGAATATTTTTTAGGAAACGGAACACCAAAAAGTAAAAGAATAGCCGATACGCAAAAATGTCTTCGTGTTTCAGGAAAACATAATGACCTTGAAGATGTTGGTTTTGATACTTATCACCACACAATGTTTGAGATGTTGGGAAACTGGTCTTTTGGAGATTATTTCAAAAAAGAAGCAATCAACTGGGCATGGCAATTATTGACAGAAGTTTATAAAATCCCAAAAGAAAATCTTTATGTTTCTGTTTTTGAAGGAAGTAAGGAAGATAATGTTCCGTTTGATCAGGAAGCTTGGGATATCTGGAAAACATTAATCGACGAAGACCGAATTATTCTTGGAAACAAAAAAGATAATTTCTGGGAAATGGGAGATCAGGGACCATGCGGACCTTGTTCTGAAATTCACGTTGATTTACGTCCGGAAGCTGAAAAAGCATTGGTTACAGGAAAAAGTCTGGTAAATAACGATCACCCTCAAGTAGTTGAAATCTGGAATAATGTATTCATGGAATTCAACCGTAAAGCGGATGGATCTCTTGAAAAACTTCCTGCACAACACGTAGATACCGGAATGGGATTTGAGCGTTTGTGTATGGCTCTGCAAGGAAAAACATCAAATTATGATACAGATGTTTTTACTCCGCTTATCGAGAAAGTAGAACAAATTACAGGTTTAAAATATACATCTGATGAAGTAAAAAACATCAGTGAAGAACAAAACAAAACCAATATTGCAATTCGTGTTGTGGTAGATCACGTTCGTGCGGTTGCCTTTGCAATTGCTGACGGACAGTTGCCATCAAACACAGGAGCAGGTTATGTAATTCGTAGAATTCTGCGTCGTGCTATTCGTTACGGATTTACATTTTTGGGTACAAAAGAACCTTTTATCAATAAATTGGTTGAAGTTCTGGCAAACCAAATGGGAGAATTTTTCCCGGAAATCAAATCGCAGCAACAATTGGTTACCAATGTAATTCGTGAAGAAGAAGCTTCTTTCTTGAGAACTTTAGATCAAGGATTACAATTGTTGGATAATGTAATTGCTCAAACTAAAGGTTCTGAAGTTTCTGGCGCTAAGGTTTTTGAATTGTACGATACCTTTGGTTTTCCAAAAGATCTGACAGCTCTAATTCTAAAAGAAAAAGGTTTTTCATATAATGAAGAAGAATTTGAAGTTGAATTACAAAAACAAAAAACACGTTCACGCGCAGCATCTGAAGTTTCAACGGAAGACTGGACGGTTTTGATTCCAGGAAATGTTGAAACTTTCGTAGGTTATGATCAAGTAGAAAATGACGTAAAAATCACCAGAATTCGTAAAGTTGATTCTAAGAAAGACGGAATTCTATACCAAATCGTTTTAGACAATACACCTTTTTACCCGGAAGGTGGAGGACAGGTTGGTGATAAAGGAACTTTGATTTCTGCAAACGAAACGATTGAAATCATCGATACTAAAAAAGAAAACAATTTGATTTTGCATTTTGCAAAACAATTGCCTGAAAATATTGAAGCTGGTTTTGTGGCAAAAGTAAATAATGATTTAAGAGGTTCAACTTCTAAAAATCACTCTGCTACGCATTTAATGCATTTGGCTTTAAGAAACCTTCTTGGAACTCACGTAGAGCAAAAAGGTTCATTGGTAAATCCGAACTATTTGCGTTTTGACTTTTCGCATTTTTCTAAAGTTTCAGAGGATGAATTACGTCAGGTTGAAGAAAGTGTAAATGCACAAATTGAAGCACAATTGCAATTGGTAGAACACAGAAATATTCCGATTAAAGAAGCATTAG
This sequence comes from Flavobacterium sp. AK-345, assembly GCF_058310175.1. NCBI lineage: Bacteria > Pseudomonadati > Bacteroidota > Flavobacteriia > Flavobacteriales > Flavobacteriaceae > Flavobacterium > Flavobacterium sp. AK-345. The sequence continues at coordinate 15,531 of NZ_JBZEER010000014.1, forward strand.
ATAAAGGTGCAATGGCTTTATTTGGAGAAAAATACGGAGATAATGTTCGTATGATCGAGTTTGGTGAAAGTAAAGAGCTTTGTGGTGGAATTCACGTAAAAAACACGGCAGAAATCTGGCATTTCAAAATCATTTCTGAAGGTGCAGTAGCGGCTGGAATTCGTCGTATTGAAGCAATTACGGGTGATGCAGTAAAAGACTTCTACCAAAATCAGGAGAATACTTTATCTGAGATTAAAGAAACTTTAAAAAATCCACAGGATATTTTAAAGTCAGTAGCTTCTTTACAGGATGATAATGCAAAACTGAAAAAGCAAATCGAGCAATTGCTAAAAGAAAAAGTAGGTGCTTTAAAAACTGAATTAGAAAAAGATTTTCAACAAATAAACGGCGTAAATTTCCTTGCAAAACAAGTAGATTTAAGCATGGCATCGACTAAAGATTTGGCTTCTGCTTTAGGAAGTTCAAAAGCTGATTCTTTTGTGTTTTTAGCTTCAATTGAAGATGGTTTGCCAAATATTCATTCTTATATCTCTAAAGAATTAGTAGCAGCCAAAAGCTTAAACGCAAATGCTGTTATTAAAGAATTAGGAAAATACATTGAAGGAAACGGAGGAGGACAGCCTTTCTTCGCATCCGGAAAAGGTAAAAATGCAAATGGAGTTGCTGAGGCTTTGGCTAAAGCAATCGAGTTTGTGAAGTAATTTTTTAATCTCGCAAAGAGGTAGAGTCGCAAAGTTTTTTTAAGCTTTGCGGCTTTTTTTTTGCAGAGTGATTAAAGTGGTGTTTTTTATCGCGCAAAGACGCAGAGTCGCAAAGTTTTTATAAGCTTGTGGCTTTTTTTTAGTAGTTTTTTTGAATCTTGTAAAAGCGCAAAGAAAAATTAAAACTAAACCCTTGTTTATGTAATATTTTTCTTTCATTAAATGGATTTTTTCCTTAAATTTGATTAAAATTTGAAAATGACAGAAAATGAAATTTCAGCTATCGTAGTCGATATTTGTTACAAAATGCATGTGAAGCTCGGACCAGGTTTGTTAGAATCAGTTTATGAAGCAATTCTATTCTACGAATTGACTAACAAAGGATTATTCGTCGAAAGACAAAAAGCACTTCCCGTTTTTTGGGATGAAATTAAACTTGATATTGGTTTTCGAACCGATTTGATAATTGAAAATAAATTAATTTTAGAAATTAAATCAATTGAAAAAATAACAGAAGTTCATGCAAAACAAATTATGACATACTTGAAAATTACAAAAATGAAATTAGGTTTGTTGATAAATTTTAATGTGCCTTTGATTAAGTTTGGTATTACAAGAATCGTTAATAATCTTTAAATTAATAAGTAAAAATATTTAACGAATTCCAATCAAAAACTTTGCGACTCTGCGCCTTTGCGCGATTTTTATTTAAACTTAAAATATAGAAAAAGAAAAGCCGCAAAGCTTTAAAAAAAAACTTTGCGACTCTGCATCTTTGCGAGATTATTTTTTGCAGCTAATAAAACTTATTTGCGTTCCCCAATTTGCTGACGCCACATAGCATAATACAAACCTTTTTCAACAATCAAATCCTCATGCTTACCTGATTCGATAATTTTACCTTGCTCTAAAACAAATATTCTATCAGCATGCATTACAGTTGATAAACGGTGGGCGATTAAAACAGTGATTCTGTTTTTATCAGATATATTTCTAATTGTTGCGTTGATTTCTTCTTCGGTTATAGAATCTAATGCAGAAGTTGCTTCATCAAAAATCAACAAATTCGGATTTCTTAAAATAGCTCTTGCGATTGATAAACGTTGTTTTTCTCCACCCGAAACTTTGATTCCACCTTCACCAATTGTGGTGTTTAAGCCATCTTCGGCACGGTTTAGTAATTTTTCGCAACTTGCTCTTTTCAGAGCGTCGTAAACTTCTTCATCAGTTGCATTGGGTTTTACAAACAATAAATTTTCACGAATTGTTCCGGAAAATAATTGTGCATCCTGAGTTACAAATCCTAATTGTTTTCTTAGGTCTAATAAATCAATATCAGTCGAATCAATTTCATTATAAAGCACTTGTCCTTCTGCAGGTGTGTATAAACCGACTAATAATTTTACCAAAGTTGTTTTCCCGGAACCAGACGGACCAACAAAAGCCACGGTTTGTCCTTGTTTAATTTCAAAATTGATATTTTCAACAGCTTTGAATTTTGCTGTTTTATGCTGAAAACTTACATTAGAAAAAAGTAACGATTGAATTGCTCCAACATGCTTTGGATTTTTTGGGCGGAATTCTTTTGGAGCACTTAGTAAAATTTTGAAATTTTCCATTGAAACTTTTGTTTCATTCAATGCAATGATAAAATTTCCTAATTCCTGTAAAGGTCCAAAAATGAAAAAAGTAAAAAACACCATTGTCAACAAATCGCCTACAATAATTTTTCCCCCAAATAAGAAATAATATAAAGTAAAAACAACACAAGTTCTTAAAAAGTGAACTGTTGTTCCCTGAATAAAACTTAAACTTCTGATAAAACGGATTTTTTGTAATTCAAGCTGAAGGATTTTAAACGTATTTAAATTCAAACGTTTTTCTTCCTGATACGTTAAGCCAAGACTTTTTACAAGTTCGATATTTCGTAAACTTTCGGTTGTAGAACCCGCTAAAGCGTTCGTTTGATTAACGATTTTTTTAGATACAATTTTAATTTTTTTACCTAAATACGAACTTACTAAAGCAATAATTGGAGCCGTTACCAAAAAAATAAGCGAAATACGATAATCAATTCGGGCAACATAAAGAATTACAAATATAAATCCGATAACGGTTTGAAAGATTAAAGAAATAGAAAGCGTAATTAATTTTTCAGAATCAATACGTACTTTGGTTAATTTGCTTAAAGTTTCACCACTTCGCTGATCTTCGAATTCTGCATAAGGTAAATCGAGTGATTTTTTAATTCCGTCAGTATACATTTGCGCGCCTGTTCGCTGAATAACAACATTGGTAAAATAATCCTGAAAGTTTTTGGTAATTCTGGAAATCATTGCAGCACCAAGCGAAAGTCCTAACCAAAAGGACAGAGATTTAATGAATCCAATTTCGTTTCCTTTGTATTTATGCAGTCCAACACCGCAATCCTGCATTAATTTACCGGTAATAATAGAATCTGATAAGCTGAAACAGATGTTAATAGCAGCCATAATCAAAGCAAAAAATAGTAGCATTTTATGTTTGATTATATAAGAATATAATAATTTCATAGATGAATTTAGATTTATGGAAGATGCAAAAGTAGTGAATAGTTTTGCTTAATAGATCGGAATTTTTGTTATTAAAAATGTAATTATTTATTATGGTTCAAATTCCATTTATCTCCACTAAATAAAAAAAGTCCAACAGAATTTTAAACCTGTTGGACTTTTTTATTAGAAGAATTAAGTTTATAATTTTCCAGTTTTAGAGGACCACCTTACAATACCATTATGAATTAATTGAAGATTGCCATCATCTTGTAAATGCAATGTTGCTCCGGGAAACCCAGTTGTATTACTTGTCCAGGTTATTGTTGTAGGAAGGGCACTAAGTTGTGCGCCTTTAATTATAATATTTCCAGTTGTTGATTCGAAATAGCAACTCGGTTTACGACGATAAGAAGAATTTCCAACTTCCCAAATTACTTTGTTTTCATCTAAATCAATAACTTTTAGAAGGCCTGGATCAAATTCTAGCGAATATCTTCCATTAGGAGATTTTATACGTTTATCCCAAGGAAGATCGTTTATACTTTGTCCAGATTCTAAAATAGATACTATCGGAAACGGGTACCACTTATTTATTGACTTTATATCAATTTTTGATAATTCGGTTTGCTCAGGTATACCAACTCCATCAGTTGTTAGAGAAGGATCTATATAGTAATGCATTATAGATAAAGGGTCATATGTAGTATAATTTGTTTGTTCAGGACTTTTTATTACAAATCGATCTACTTCTTCTTTAGACCATTCACTATAATATTGATATACCTTTGATAAATTCCAATTAATCTGAGCTATTGGACTTGCGTTTTCATGGATAAGTCCCAATGCATGCCCAAATTCATGTAATATCGTTCTTCTTGAGGAGGCCTCATCACCTGTTAAAGTACCTAAACGCATTGTTTGTCTGTTTAAATCGCCATAAGCAGATTTCATTCCTAATTCTGACCAAGCGCCGGGAGTACCTATTTGGAAACCAATTCTAATATCTGCATATTCGTCTTTAGTTACATATTCAAATTTAAGATTTGCATACAAAGTCCATTGTGCTGCGATTCTTTTTACTTTTTCCTGAGAAGCGCTATCGCCGTCTAGAAATTTAATTTTAATAGTTTGGCCCGGTTTCCATAACGGCCATTGTAAAATTGCGGCATCAGGCTTTGAAATGAAATCATCTTTTGAATTTATTAGATCGAAAGTGCACATATCTACTTCATTTTGTTGAGCGCAGGATGAAAGTCCGAATGCTAAAAAGACGATTATAATTTTTAATCTTTCCATGGTTTGCGGTTAATCAAAGTTAACACGCAATTTAATCATCAAAAGATTATTTCAGATACGTAATTTTCAGATATGTCTTAAAGTGTTATAATTATGTCGTATTGTGTTGATTGCTATTTGATAAAAACATGTAATTTTCATGATATTAATCTTCAAACCAAACTATTATGAAAACCAAATTACTTTATTGTTTAATAGCTTCTGTAGCATTAATCTTTGCTTCCTGTACAAATGATGATGATATTGATAATAATAGTTTGATTCTACCAAAAACAATGACATATAGACATCAAGACAACACAATTTATCAAACTGCAACTTTTACTTATGATAGTAATAAAATTGTAAGTATTTCTAGTGAAAAAAGTTTGATTGAATTTATTTATGATGGTAATCAAATCGTAAAAGAAATTCAATACAGCAGATATGAAGGAAAGGAAACCAAATATTATGAAATACTATATACTTACTTAAATGATAAATTAGAAACAGGTGTGTTAACATTTGGTAGTCAATATCAATATGATGGTAAAAAATATATGTATTCTTATAACGAAGATGGCACAGTTAAAAAAGAAACATATGATACTGATATAAAAACAGGAAAACAGTCAGAAAATTATAGTACAGGTATACTAACGTTTGAAAATGGAAATTTAATAAAATCTGTTTCCAATTGGGGGGATAGACCCTATATTACTACTTGTCGTTATGAATATGATGTAAAAAATAATGCTTTTAAGAATGTTTTAGGTCTTAATTTATTGCTAGATCAGGCAGATTTTAGTTCTGAATTAAACTTTTTTTCAATAAATAATATTAATACATTTAATGTTGTTACAAATCTGGTACCAGGAACTGATCCAAAACTGGCAACGATTGCTTTTGAACCATTTCGTGATACTATGAATTATGAATATAACAAAAAAGGTTATCCAACTAAAAGAACAACGTATGATTATAAAGGGGATATAAAAGAAACAATCGAATACACTTACTAACCAAAAAAGTTTATTTTCATACAAGCCAAATACTTTCTGTATTTGGTTTTTTTATTGGCGAAAATTGGTGAAATTCGTGTTTAAATAAAAAGCCATGCAATTTAGAACCCAAATCCCGCTTTCAAAAACCAATAATCCAATCGATTATAATTCGAAAGTACTTTCTTTTGGTTCCTGCTTTGCAGAGAACATGGCCGATAAATTTGATTATTTTAAGTTTCAAAATGAAACAAATCCATTCGGAATTATTTTTAATCCAGTTTCGATTGAGAAAATAATCGACAGAACCGTTCAGGAAAAATGGTTTACAGAAAAAGATGTTTTTTTTTACAATGAACGCTGGCATAGTTTTGATGTACATTCTGACTTAAGCAATTCAGACCGACAAGAACTACTGGAAACTCTAAACAAGGCGATTTCAGAAACCAATAAAAAGTTAAAAGAAGCAACCCATATCATTATTACGTACGGAACGTCCTGGATTTATAGAAATCTGGAAAGTGAACAAATCGTTGCGAATTGTCATAAAGTCCCTCAAAAGCAGTTTTTAAAAGAATTATTATCAGTTGATGCAATCGAAAAAAGTATTCAAAATACCATCAATTTAATCCAAACATTAAATTCGGATACAAACTTCATTTTTACCATTTCACCCGTTCGCCATATAAAAGACGGTTTCGCAGAGAATCAATTGAGTAAATCGCATTTGTTTGCTGCACTTCATCAGGTTCTAAAAACTCATAACTCAAAACTCATAACTGCTAACTATTTTCCTTCGTATGAAATCATGATGGACGAACTTCGCGATTATCGCTTTTATGGAGAAGACATGCTGCATCCCAATTCCGTTGCAATTGATTATATCTGGTATAAATTCAGTGAAAATTATATTGCTGAAAACGCGATTTCGATCATGAATGAAATAGAAGAAATTCAAAAAAGTTTGCGCCACAGAAGCTTTAATCCGGAATCAGAACAGCATAAGAAATTCTTAGCCAAACTTCAGCAAAGAATAAATATTTTGGGAGAAAAACTACCACACATTAGATTTTAAGTGTAGTTAGCGAGAGAAATACTTTGTGTCTTCAAGTCTTCGTGGCAAATCTTAAAGTAAGAAATTAACTATTTGTTCGTATAATTTTAGAATAATTGTGCATAATTATGTAAATTGTTAAGAATTAAAATTTCCATTTTTGTATACTGTAGAAATACAGTTTTATAAATAATGCAACCTTAATCTTAATTGTGTTTTACTGACGTATGAATAAGAAACCCATTCATTTTCTTAAAAAAGCACTACGTGTACTACTTTGGTGCGTGGGTTCTATAGTTGCACTTTTACTTCTTCTTACTATTTTAATCCAAATCCCATCAATTCAGAATTACGCTAAAGATAAAGCCATAACGTATCTGCATAATAAAATAAAAACCAAAGTTTCGTTAGACCGAATTTTAATCAAATTTCCTAAAGATGTAGTTCTGGAAGGGTTTTATTTTGAAGATCAAAAAAAGAAAGTTCTGCTTGCCGGAAAACGTTTAGAAGTTGATGTCGATTTATTTAAGCTGATAAGCAGCGAATTAGAAATCAATTCAGTTTCATTAGAAAACACAACCGCCAATATTTCAAGAGATAAAAACGGTGTTTTCAACTTCGATTATATCATAAAAGCATTCGAATCAAAAGAGCCAAAAGTAGAAGATCCGGATAGTAAACCTTTCAAAATATCAGTTGTAAAAGTAAATCTGGATAATATCAATTTTAATTTTAAAGATGATTACGCCAAAAATGATGTAAAAGTAAAACTGACACATTTTGATACTAAATTCAACAAATTTGAATTGGATGAAATGAATTTTGATATCCCGAATATTAATTTAAACGGATTAAAATTGGTTTTAGATCAGGATGCCGTGGAGAAAATTGCCGAAGTTTCTGTTGAAACTGTAGACACAATTTCAAAAAGAAAAGATTTCAAATTAAAATTGGATAAAATCAGTTTGTCTAAAATTGATGTTTCTTATGATAATAAAGATTCAAAATTAGATTCTGGAATTAAGTTGGGAAATTTAGATTTAACGGTTAACGAAATTGATTTAAATAAGCAGCTTTTAGATTTTGATTCTTTCGAATTAAAAAACTTAAAAGGAAATCTTCGATTAGGCATAAAAGACAAACAAATAAAAGCACCAAGTTTGGATTCAACTTCTATTAAACAAACAGGATGGAAGGTGAAACTGAATGATGTTGACATACAAAATATTGTTTTCAAATTTGATGATATGCAATCAAAGCCAACTCAAAAAGGAATTGATTACAGCCATTTAGATTTGAGTAAATTTAATCTGAAAGGAGAAAAACTTTATTATGGAAACGGTGTAATTTCCGGAAATATAAAATCGCTTGCCGCAAATGAAAAAAGTGGATTGGAAATTCAGTCTCTAAAAACCAATTTCTTTTACGGACCAAAAAATGCGTCTTTAGAAAATTTATATGTAAGAACGCCTCAAACGCTTTTGCAGAATAAAATTAAAGTGAAATACACTTCGCTTGACGCATTAAAAAAAGATTTAGGAAACCTGACTTTAGATGCAAACTTAAATCAATCCAAAATTGGGTTTAAAGATATTTTGCTTTTTGCTCCAGATTTGCAAAAAACAAATCCGTTTAAAAGCAATCCAAATGCTATTTTGTATTTAAATACACGTTTGAGCGGAAAAATAAAAGACCTTGATATTCCACAATTTGAAATGAGCGGAATCGGTACTACAAAAGTTTCCCTTTCGGGGAAAATAAAAGGATTGCCAGATGCTCAAAAAGCCTATTATGATCTGAATATTAAAAAGTTATCAAGTACGTCAAAAGACGTATATTCGTTTATACCGGCAGGAACAATTCCGAAAAATATTCAATTGCCATCTCAATTTAATTTGCAGGGAAAATTTAAAGGTTCGGTTCAGAATTTCAAAACAAATCTGGCTTTAAACAGCAGTTTTGGAAATGCAAAAGTGGATGCATTATTCGATCAAAGAGTTAAAAAACAAGAGAAATACGATGCAACGGTTTATTTACTGGATTTTGATTTAGGCCGATTAATCAAAAATGATTCGATTGGAAAAATTACGCTTAAAGCGAAAGTAAAAGGCAAAGGTTTAGACCCAAAAACGGCTCAGGCAGAATTGGATGGTTTGGTTCAGAAAGCGGTATTTAATAAATATACATACAGGGATTTAGCTTTAAAAGGAAATATTAAAAACGGATCTTTTAATGTAAAATCAGGAATGAACGACCCGAATTTGAATTTTAATTTGGCGGCAAGCGGAAATACAAAAGAAAAATATCCATCGATTCAGTTAAAATTAAACCTGGATATTGCCGATCTTGAAAAACTAAATCTTCATGCCGGACCAATGAAATTGCGCGGAAATATTGACGCCGATATTGCCAATAGTAATCCGGATTTTTTAAACGGAAAAGTATTTCTGTCAAACGTTCAGATTTTGCAGGATGCAGAACCAATTGTATTGGATTCGATACGCGTAATTGCTTTTTCAGACGAAAGTCGAAATAATATCAAGATTTCATCTCAGTTTTTAAAAGCAGAAGTAGATGGAAAATACAAACTGACAACTTTAGCAGCAGCTGTAAAAAAATCACTTTCAAAATATCTTGATTTACAAAATCCGAAAGTAAACGGAGAATCTGATGAACAACGATTGGCTTTTACATTAACAGTAGATAACGATCCGCTGATTTTTAAATTAATTCCGAAATTAACGGGTTTAGAGCCAATTAAAATTACGGGAAAATACAATAACGCAACCGATTCATTAGAAATAAAAGGAACGATTCCGCGAATTGTTTACGCCAATAATACCATTGCCGACGGAAAAATAAATATCGAAGCCAAAGAAAATGCTTTAGAATATCAAATTTCTGTAGCAACAATAGAAAGCGGTTCGATGAAAATTCCGTTTACGAGTTTATCAGGTAAAGTCGAAAATAATATATTGACTTATGCGCTTGAAGTAAAAGATGCAAAAGAAAAACAACAGTATTATATCGCCGGAAATTTAAACCGTGATGATAGTAAAAATATCTTTAAAATTGATGCCGAAAATTTCGTTTTAAATTATGATAAATGGAATATCGATCCTGAAAACGCAGTTGAATTTGGAGGAAAACGCCTTTATATCAATAAATTTTATCTGGACAATGCCGGAAATGAATTAAAAATTCAATCGCAGGGAACTCAGGATAATGCGCCCTTGGAGGTAGATTTTGTAAACTTCAAAATCGAAACCGTTTTAAATATGGTAAAAAAAGACGAGTTGTTGATGCAGGGATTGATAAACGGTAATGCCGTTGTTGAAAACGTAATGACAACCCCAACTTTTACTTCGGACATTAAAATTACTGATTTTGCCTTTAAAACAGAACCTGTGGGCGATATTGAAATAAAAGTAGACAATAAAACCAATAATATACTGGCTGCAAATGTCAATTTAACCGGTCAGGATAATGACGTAAAACTTACCGGAAATTATACGATAAATGGTGGAAATTTGGATTTTAATGTGGATATCAATAAACTGAATATCAAAAGTATTCAGGGATTCACAATGGGAAATATTACCGAAGGGAAAGGCTATTTATCAGGAAATTTTAAAATTACCGGAAATTCGTCTGCACCTAAAATTGGCGGAGAATTAAACTTTAACGATACGGCTTTTAGAGTAACTCAGCTAAATTCATATTTCAAAACAGATCAGGAAAAAATTACTTTTTCAAATGATGTGATTTCGTTTGATAAGTTTACGCTTATTGATGAAAATGACAATGACTTATCAATAGACGGAACAATTCAATCGCCTGATTTTAGAAAATATAACTTTGGTTTAACCGTTGTTGCCAATGATTTTAGAGCGATTCACTCAAAAGCAGCAGACAATGATTTGTTTTACGGGGATTTATTTTTAGATACCAAATTAGATGTAAAAGGAACGCTTGAAAGCCCTGTTATTAACGGAAATATAAAGATTAACAAAGAGACAAAATTTTCTGTGGTTTTACCGCAATCAGACCCGTCAATAGCTGACAGGGAAGGAATTGTAGAATTTGTTGATGAAGATAATCTGTATCTGAAACAAACTGCCGAAATGCAGGAAAAACTCAATCAGTCTGAATTAAAAGGAATGGATGTAAGCGTTGATATTACGATCGATAAGGAAGCAGAACTTACTCTGGTGATTGATAAAGGAAATGGAGATTATTTAAATCTTAAAGGTGAAGCACAACTTACAGGCGGTATTGATCCATCTGGAAAAACAACTTTAACAGGGAAATATGAATTTACAGACGGAGCGTATGAAATGAATTTCAATATGATCCGTAGAAAATTTAATATTCAAAAAGGAAGTTCGATCATCTGGAATGGCGAACCAACGATGGCAACTTTAAATATTACGGCGATCTATAAAGTAGAAACCGCTCCAATTGATTTGCTTGGAAACCAATTAGGATCAGTTAGTTCAACAGTTAAAAACACCTACAAACAGAAAATTCCGTTTGAAACACATTTGAAAATGAAAGGGGAATTATTGAAACCAGAAATTAGTTTTGATATTATTCTGCCAGACGGGAATTATGATGTTTCATCTGATATTGTTTCAGCTTCTCAGGCAAAACTGGAACAGCTTCGACAAGAACCGGCAGAACTAAATAAACAGGTGTTTGCACTTTTATTATTGAACCGATTTATTGGTGAAAATCCATTTGCAAGCGAAAGCGGTGGAACAAGTGCCGAATCTTTGGCGAGACAAAGTGTGAGCAAAATTCTTTCGCAGCAATTAAATGATCTTGCCGGCGAATTAATTAAAGGTGTTCAATTAGAATTCGACCTTGAATCTACAGATGATTACACCACCGGAACCAGAGAAAACAGAACTGATTTGAACGTTGGAGTTTCTAAAAAGCTTTTGGATGACCGATTAAAAGTGACCGTAGGAAGCAGTTTTGGAGTTGAAGGCCAGGAACGCGCCAATGAAGAAAGTACCAATATTGCGGGAGATGTAGCATTAGATTATCAGCTTACAAAAGACGGACGATACATGGTTCGTGCGTATCGAAAAAATGAATATCAGGTTGCGGTAGAAGGGCAGGTTATAGAAACCGGAGTTGCTTTTATTATCACAATGAGTTACAATAAATTTCGCGAACTCTTTCATCGCTCTGCAGAAGAAAAGGAAATGATTAAAGAAGAGAAACTTCGTAAAGAAAAAAAGAAACAGAAGGAAAAAGAAGAAAAGGAAAAAGAACAGAATCAGGAGAATGACCAAATTGAAGGAAATGAGCAAAAAACATAGTCATATTAAATATATAAAATATTTGATGGTGCTGGCATCCTTGTTTTTTGTTTTTGGATGCAGCAACACAAAATATTTGCCGGAAGGTGATCTATTATACACAGGAGCTTCTGTTGAGGTTAAGGATTCTGTGATTAAAAAGAAACAAAGAAAAGAACTTGAAAAAGAGTTAGAAGATTTATTACGCCCTAAACCCAACAAACAATTTTTAGGATTAAGACCTAAATTGTGGATTTATAATATTGCCGGAGAACCTAAAAAAGACAAAGGAATACGATATTGGCTGCGAAATAAAGTGGGAGAAGAACCGGTACTTTTCAGCAAAGTCGATTTAGATTATAATGCATCAGTATTAAGAAATTATACCGAAAACCGCGGCTATTTTAAAACTCGTGTAAGTGCAGATTCTACAGCCAAAAATAAAAGAGCGACAGCAGAATATACTGTCATACCCAAAAAACAATATATCATTAAAAGCGTGACTTTTCCGGATGATTCCTTAAAAATGTCAAAAATAATTGGAAGATCAAGCCGAAGAAGTTTACTAAAAGTGGGAAGACCATATGATTTAGAAGTCATTAAATCTGAACGCGAACGTATCGATGCCAGACTGAAAGAAAAAGGATATTATTACTTTAATCCCGATTATATTTTGGCTCAGGTTGATAGCAGTAAAGGCGATCACGAGGTAAAAATTAAATTGGTAATAAAAGCCGATGCACCGCCAAAAGCGCTAACAGCATATAAAATTGGTAAAATTGTCGTGTATCCCAATTTTTCGATTTCAAAAGACAGTATAAAATACACTCAAAAAGACATTACCCAGTATAATGATTTTACAATAATTGATACGGCAAATACTTTCAATCCGAGGGTTTTTGACAGAACTATATATTTTAAAAAAGGGGATCTTTATAACAGAAAAGACCATAATTTAACCTTAAACCGATTTGTAAATCTGGGGACGTTTAATTTTGTAAAAAATGAATTCAGGCAATCGGATAGTTTACCAAACACATTGGATTCGTATTATTATTTAACACTTTTGCCGAAAAAATTTATTCGTGTTGAGGTTTTAGGAAAAACAAATTCAGCGAGTTATACCGGAACAGAAGTCAACGTAAACTGGAATAACAGGAACTTATTTCGAGGTGCGGAATTGCTTACGGTTTCTGTTTTTGGAGGTGCCGATTTTCAGCTTTCCGGTGCCAACAACGGAAAAAATATCTATAAACTCGGAGCAGAAACCAGTTTGACCTGGCCAAGATTTATTGTGCCTTTTAAGAAAATTGCCGGTTCAAGTGAATTTGTGCCAAGAACCAAAGCCACACTTCGATATGAATTTCAAAACAGAACACAGCTTTATGCACTGAATTCTTTTAATGCTTCTTTTGGTTATTTATGGAAAGAAAATATTAGGAAAGAACACCAATTGAATGTTTTGGATGTAACATATGTAAGTCCGAATAATGTAACAACTGAATATTTAGAAGATATCGCTGAGGATCCTGCGCTTGGAAAAGTAATCGAAAAGCAATTGATTTTTGGACCAACATATCAATATACGTACACCAATACGATGCAGAAGCGTAAAAAAAATACGTTCTATTTTAACGGAGAAATAGATCTGGCAGGAAACGTAACAGGTTTGGTAACCGGAGCCAATGTTAAAGAAGGCAATCAGAAGAATATATTTGATGTTCCGTTTAGTCAATATGTAAAAATTCGTGCTGATTTTAGACATTATTTAAAATTAAGTAAAGAAAGCGAACTGGCAAGCAGAATCATTGTTGGTCTGGGAATTCCGTATGGAAATTCGCTTGCATTACCAACCTCAAAACAATTTGTGGTTGGAGGAACAAATAGTATTCGTGCGTTTAGGGCTAGATCACTTGGACCAGGTAGCTATTTAAATGTGCCAACTGTAAATGATTATCTGCCGGATCAATCTGGAGATCTAAAATTAGAATTTAGTACCGAATATCGCGCGAAACTTTTTAGTATCGTGCGAGGCGCATTGTTCGTTGATGCCGGAAATATTTGGTTGATGAACGAAGACCCAAATAAACTCGGCGCTAAATTTTCTAAAGATTTCATGAAAGAAATTGCCGTTGGTGCCGGAGCTGGATTACGTTTTGATTTGTCGTTCCTGATTTTAAGAACCGATTTGGCATTTCCGTTAAGAAAACCGTATTTGCCTGAAAACGAAAGATGGGTAATAAAAGATATTGATTTTGGAAGCGGTCCGTGGAGAAAAGAAAACCTGATTTTGAATATTGCTATTGGTTATCCTTTTTAGTTTTGTTTGCCACGAATTACATTTTTAGCCACGAATTTCACGAATTGGCACAAATTATTTTTTAAAACAATTCTTTAAGCGTAAATTATAATTAGCGAAAATTAGTGCAATTCGTGGCAAACTTTAATTCACATTTTGTAAATTGGTCTAATAAATTAATAGAATGCAAAATTTAATAAAAAGGATTATAGTTTTAGGTTCGGTCGTGCTTTTGGTTGTTTTGGCTTTCAAATATTGTCAGTTCAAAAAAGACGACGATTCTACAATCGATTATAATACCAATCTTATTCAACAGCAAATTCTTAATGTTGGAAAGTTAGTTGTTACCGAAGGACATTTCTCAGAAGTGATCACCTATAAAAATCAACAGAAATATTTAATGGATATGGTTTCTTTTGAGAAGAAAGCATTAGTTGTTGTAAATGCAAATGTTACCGTTGCCTACGATTTGCATAAAATGAAATACGATATCGACGAAAAAAACAAAACCATTACGATTTTAAATATTCCCAAAGAAGAAATTACCATCAATCCCGATATTCAGTTTTATGATGTCGAACAAAGCAAACTAAATCCATTTACTGGCGACGATTACAATAAAATCAACAAATCGGTAAAAGCGAATCTGGCAAAGAAAATCGATAAATCTTCACTTAAAAGTAATGCCCAAAATAGGTTAATCAGCGAATTATCTAAGATATTGATTTTAACAAATTCTATGGGTTGGAAACTGCAATACAACGGAAAAACAATAGAATCTGATACGGATTTTAATGAAGATTTGAAGTTGTAGAGGAAGGTACAAAGGAGCAGAGTGGCAAAGGTTCAAAGGCTCTAGTAATGTAATTTAATCGTACTGTTTGTCATTTCGACGGAGGAGAAATCTCCGCAAGTAACTCCGTTCATGTTTTTGTCAATCTTTGTCGAGTTTCTCGCGGAGATTTCTCCTCCGTCGAAATGACAAGATTGTGAAAAAACTTTGCGCCTTACTGCCTTCGTGGCAAAAATTTTAGTGCCTTTGTGGCAAAGAACTATCAAAAATCAAATCCAATCCCCCCGCAATTAAATGCGCAACTTCAGGACGTTTTTCTTTTAGTTGATCCAAATAAACCAAGACTTCCTGCAAAAGTTGTTTTTCTTCAGAATCTTTCAAAAGTTCAGCAATTTCAACACAAAGCAGCCAATCATTAGCATGATGACTTTTTAATTTTTCAAAAACAGATTTCAGTTCAGATTTAGAATCTTTGTTTTCTCTAAGCATACGAACCGTTTGATATAAAACTTCTAAATCATCACGTTCGTCTGTATGTTTTGCTTTTATAGTTGTCGTTTTCGGAACATTATTAATAAGGTCAAAACTATTTACATCGGCTGGACCGGAAAAAGCAGAAACCACTTTTTTACCAATCGCCATATCATAATTTCCCCATTCTGGCTGAAACAAAATCGTTTCGCCATGCGTTACCGTACAATTTCTAAAACTGATTAAGATAATTTCTCCATGTAAATTTCTTGAACCGGTTATGATTTCTCCTTCAACAATAATATTGCCTTCAAATTCTAATTTTACAGTTTCGTTTTCTACTATAGAATACGCTTGTAAATCCTTCGGACTCATGTCTTCAATCGCTAAATTGAATCCTTTTAATTTTCCAATCGGACTTCCGAATCCTTCAGGATGCGTTAAAGTTCCGTGGCCAACTAATTCTTTTTCACGGTAAGATAAAGCAGTTTTTCCCGTAGTCTGAATGTAAACCGGTTTTCCTTCTTCTTCCAGAACATTGGTAAAAACACCCGAAATTTGTAAACCTGTACTTAATTCAATAGTTCCTAAAGCATTCGAGTGAATTAGTTTTTTAATTCCCGAAATTCCTCCGGTTCTTAAAGCCATTTTATTGGCAAATTCTTCGAGAATCAAACTCAAATAAGAGAAATTCGGAGTTACATAAAGTTGAGGTTGTAACTGTGTAATATTAAAATTTTGATTCGCAGCCGAAATATCATAAGGTATTTTCTTTACATTATCGGTCATGCACCAGGCACTTTCACCAATAGAAGAAAGTAATCCGGCGCCATATATTTTTGGATTTTCGACAGTTCCAATCAAACCATATTCTACTGTCCACCAATGAAGGTTTCTAATTTGAGCCATCTCAGATAATTCGCCCATATTATTTTGCAAATCGGCAACTGCTTTTTCGGCTTCATCTATTTTTTCCTGAGGCGTATCTTCGGCTTCTTTCAAAATAGAAAGCAAACGAATCGCTTCATACATTTGATAATCTTTGTGAGATGAAATGGCCTTGCATCCAATTTCACCAAAACGACGCAAATATTCTGCATATTCAGGATTTGCAATAATAGGAGCGTGGCCGGCACCTTCGTGAATAATATCCGGAGCTGGTGTATATTCTATATGTTCTAATTGACGAATATCTGAAGCGATAACCAAAACGTTGTAAGCCTGAAATTCCATAAAAGCATTTGGCGGAATAAAACCGTCTACAGCAACTGCAGCCCAGCCAATTTCGGTCAGGATTCTGTTCATGCCGTACATGCTTGGAATAGAATCAATTTCGATTCCGGTTTTTTTCAAACCATCCAAATAAGAATGATGCGCAACTTTTGATAAATAATCTACGTTTTTGCGCATTACATAGCGCCAAACAGCTTGATTTATTGGCGTATAATCGCTATAATCCTGTGGTTTGATGAATTGCTTTAAATGTTTTGGCAATCTTTCTAATAACGGATTTGTTTCTATAGATGCATTCATTTTCGAAAACGTTGTAGATTAAGAATGTAAAATTACGAATTTAGCTCGCTAATTTTTGCTGTTCATCACAATATTTTTATTCGAAAGCAACTTTTATTGCATTTTTATTGATTTTGAAGACAAATGATTTTAACAGTCATTATTTTCATAATTCACTTTCTCCAGTGTTTTTTCATATTTTTCGATTTCCTTTTTTGTCATCGAAGCTTCTTTTACATCAATTTTTAATTGTTTTTTTGTGTCGGGACTAATCCATAAACCAGTAAAAGTGTTTCCGGTTTTCTTTAAAATCATTACACCGCTAAAACCGTGTTCTACGAAAACGAATTGATTTTCGATTTTTACATTTTGTGTAATGTTTAACTGAATCCAGCTTCCTGATTTGTCATAACGATACATGGCGGTATACATGAGATCTGCCGTGCATGGGTTTTCTTCTGTTTTAATATAAAATGTTACGGGATTTTTTGCGTCGACAGTGCCTTTGTACAAATTAAAAATTGGGGCTGTTTGTGCATTTAGATGATTTAAAAAGGAAAAGCAGATTATAAAAAACAGAATTGTCTTTTTCATGATTAAAGATTGGATTTGTTTTGATTTGGTTTTTAATAGCAATTTTGCTGATCAAATTTATTTAATAAAAACGGTAATCCAAATCTAATTGGTAATTTACTTTTTTAACTCATTTTCGGCATTTCTGAAATACTCGATTTTGTGATTGAACATATAAGCCATATTTGCTGCTCTCATTTTGGCTTCTTCGGTAATTGGTCCTGAAAATTGAGAATCAATTGTAGTATTAAAAAGTTGAATCCAGCGGTCAAAATGTGTTTTGTTTACCGGTAATTGCTTGTGAGGCGGAAAAGGAGTTCCTGAATAAGCACGAACATCAAATAAAATTGTTTGCCAAAAACCATACATTTTTTGCAAATGTACAGGCCAGCGATCTTGTAATTTATCATTAAAAATGGGTCCCAAAAGTTCATCCCTTCTAATGTTATCATAAAAAGAATCGACCATTAATTTTATGTCTTCTATGTTTGAAATATCTTTAAGAGCTGCCATGTTTTTCTAAATAAGATGAAGTACAAAAATACGACATATCATCTTTTATACTTTCTGATATTTATCATTTGAGTGTTATTATTTTATCAGAATGGATCAAAATATACTTTCAGGCATTAGAAATAATAGATTTTTATGTTGATTTTATCATTTTATGATTTTTCAAACTCTTAAAGTAAGATTTTTACTCTTTTTCTTTTAGTTAAAACATTAAAAATCAATTATTTGTAAAAAATATAGATAGGTTTTTGTAAGGTTTGAATTTTAAAATGATGTGTATTTGTAATGTAGGAAAAATATCATTTTAATTAAATTTGTCTTAATATTGGGTTGAATTAATAAAATTAATCTTAAAAAACGAGAAAAATTTAATTATCTAAAACCTCAAAACTATGAACAAAATTACCCAAAAACCACAAAACCGAATGAAGTTTATTCTAATGTTTTGCATTATTATGACTTCACTAATTAGTAAGACGAATGCACAGACAGTTACCCCTTGGATAACCTCAGGCGACCAGACAAAATTATTACAGCAGCAAAGTACTGTAAATTTCGGTACAAACTCAGGATCAAATCCGTCAACGGTAACGGTTAATGCCGGAACAACCTATCAAACTATGGATGGTTTTGGTTACACACTTACTGAAGGAAGCTGCGAAGTGATTAGCGGAATGGCGGCCACACAACAAAATCAATTATTAAATGATTTATACAATCCCACTACAGGATTAAACGCAAGTGTAGTTCGTATTAGTATAGGAGCTTCAGATTTAAGCAGTTCTTCTTATAGTTATAATGAAACTTCTGGCGATGTAAATATGAATAACTTTAGTCTTAACGGACCGGATTTAACGTATTTAGTTCCCATTATAAAAAAGATAAAATTAATTAATCCGAATATTAAAATATTAGCAACTCCGTGGTCGGCTCCCCGTTGGATGAAAACTAATAATTCCTGGATTGGCGGAAGTTTGCAAACACAATATTATGCAGCGTATGCCAGATATTTTGTGAAATACTTTGATGCAATGCAGGCGCAGGGAATTTCAATTTGGGGAATCACACCTCAAAATGAACCTGAAAATCCGCATAACGAACCAAGTATGCTGATGAATTCTACAGAACAAAAGAATTTTATCAATAATCAACTTGGTCCGCAAATGGCAGCAGCTGGTTACGGAAACATAAAAATTATTGCTTTTGATCATAATTGCGATAATACAGCTTATCCTATTGATGTTTTAAATAACAGTGGTTATGTTGATGGCGCGGCATTTCACTTGTATTTAGGAAATATTTCAGCAATGTCAACAGTACGAAATGCAACCAATAAAAACGTATATTTTACAGAACAATATACAGGATCGGGAGGAAGTTTTAGCGGAGATTTTGGCTGGCACATGCAAAATGTAGTGATTGGAAGTACAAACAATTGGGCAAAAACAGTTTTGGAATGGAATGCAGCAAATAACCCAGCATTAGGGCCAAGAACTCCGAGCGGATGTTCTACTTGTTTAGGTGCAATTACGGTAAATAACAGTACAAGTTATACTAAAAATGTAGCGTATTATATTATTGGTCAAATTTCAAAATTTGTAAAACCGGGCGCTTTACGAATTAATTCTTCAAGTACAAACGGAAGTATTTTTTCTGCTGGATTTAAAAATCCTGATGGTTCGATTTCGCTTGTCGTGTATAATTCAAGCGGATCGGCAAATACAATCAAAGTGGTTTCGGGATCATCGGCATTTAATTATTCTGTACCTGCAACATCTGCTGTAACATTCAATTGGCCAGCAGGTAATCCTCCGGTTGAAAGTTTTCCGGGATATTACAATATTATTTCAAGAAACAGTAGCAAAGGTTTGGATGTTGCAGATAATGCCACAACAAGCGGAAGCCGTATTCAGCAATATGATATTACAAATGGCGGAGGAAATAATCAGCGTTGGAAATTCGTTTCTGATGGAAGTGGAAACTATTACATCATTGTAAAATCGACAGGAATGTATCTTGCGGTTGAAAATAATGGAACGGCAGATGGATTAAAAGTACAGCAAAAAACATTTTCTGCTTCTAACGAATTCAAATGGACAGTTACAAGTCTTGGAGGAGGTTATTATAAAATCATTAATTTAAATAGTGGAAAATCTCTTGATGTCGAAAATGTTTCTACTGCAAACGGGGCCAATATTCAGGTTTGGAGTTATACTGGCGGATTAAATCAACAATGGCAATTTGTTCAGGTTGAATCTACAGCTAAAAAAGCTGCTGCAGAAGAACTTAATTCTCAATCAGATCTTTCAATTTATATCAATTCAACCAATGATTATTTAAAAATAAATACACCAAATTCAGGTTCTGGTCAGGTTGAGATTTATTCGGTTACTGGTCAAAATCTTTTAAAAAGAACTGTTGATTTTGTAAATGGAAGTGAAGCTGAAATTGAAATTTCAAAATTACCAAAAGGACTTTACATTGTGAAAGTTACAGACAGTAAAGGTTCTTATTCTAAAAAAGTTGTAAAACAATAATTTTTAAATTTCTGGATTCAATTAGTAATTTTATATTGAGTTTAAAGGCTGTCTGATATTTATTTCAGGCAGCCTTTTGTTTTTTACCCAATTAATTGTGTAAACAAATCCTGATTGTCATTCAGATATTGAAACTCAAATCCGTTTTTAGTCATATTTAATTTAATATTCATAATGTCTTTTTTCTTTTTCAGTTCTAATCCAACAACTACAGAACCTACTTCGCGATTGTTTTTTTTATGAAATTGAAAATAAGTAATATCATCATCCGAACCTAAAATATTGTTTACAAATTCTTTCAATGCACCCGGACGTTGCGGAAACTGAATCATAAAATAGTGCATTAAACCTTCGTAAAGTAAAGACCGTTCTTTTATTTCGGCGGTTCTTTCAATATCGTTATTGCTTCCGCTAACAACGCAAACTACTTTTTTGCCTTTTATTTTATCCTTATAAAAATCTAAAGCAGCAATTGTCAATGCTCCTGCCGGTTCAACAACCATTGCTTCTTCATTATACAAACGCAAAATTGTCGTGCAGACTTTTCCTTCGGGAACCAAAATAATATCGTCTAAATTATTTCTGCAGATATCAAAAGTCATGTCGCCAACTTGTTTTACGGCAGCACCATCAACAAATTTATCTATTGTGGTTAAAGCGGTGTTTTTATTTTGATCGATAGAAGTTTTCATCGAAGGTGCACCTTTGGGTTCAACCCCAATAATTTTTGTATTCGGACTTAAATGTTTAAAAACTTCAGATAATCCAGACGCAAGTCCGCCACCGCCAATGGGCACAAAAACATAATCAATATGTTCTTTATAGCTATCTAAGATTTCTAACCCAACAGTTCCTTGCCCTGCAATAACTTTTAAATCATCAAAAGGATGAATGAAAGTTTTATGATTTTTAATAGCATCTGCCGTTGCCGAAGCGTAAGCATCATCAAAAGTATCTCCTGTAAGTACAATTTCAACAAACGATTTTCCGAATAATTGTACTTGTTTTACTTTTTGTTTCGGAGTGGTTTTTGGCATGTAAATTTTGCCTTTTATCTCCAGTAAATTACAGGAATAAGCAACGCCTTGTGCATGATTTCCGGCACTGGCACAAACAATTCCTGTTGCTTTTTCTGAATCTTTCAACGAAGAAATTTTGTTATAAGCACCCCGAATTTTATACGAACGAACAATTTGTAAATCTTCTCTTTTTAATAAAATAGTTGATTTAAATTCATCTGAAAGATTTAAATTTTGTGTGAGTGGAGTAGCGGCAACTACATTTTCGAGCTGTTTTTTTGCGTTGATTACTTCGTTAAATAATGTCATGTTGTTTATGTTTTTGCCACGAATTACACAAATTTTCACGAATTAATATTTTAGCTTCTGGTTAATAAAAATTCGTGCTAATTCGTGAAATTCGTGGCTATTTTAAAATCATTAAATAAAAAAAACCTCCCGATTGGGAGGTTTCATAAATTGTATTTGTTTACTTTTTTATATAACACCTCGCCATCATTGCTGAATTGCAATAATGCTGATAATAGCGATAATAATGTTACTAAAGTTTGTCATTTTTGTTGTTGTCTGAATAACAAATGTATTAATTATTTTTTAAAATACTCAATCTCTGTTTTTAGTTTTTGCGAAAACTGATCAACTGTGACTGAAAACCGTATTTGAAAAATTACTTTTTAACAGGTGGATATTGAGCCAAAACCTTGCTTACAATTTCTTGTATTCTGGCATCTTTTTTATCAATGTTTTTAGTTAAGGTTCCAATACCTTCACCTTGCCAGATCATTTCTTTCTTTTTGGCATCGATTAAATCAATAAATAAAGTTCCTTCTGTAGAGGTTGAAACTGTAGTTTGGTTTCCTCCATACATCATATATGGATTCCAACCCCAGCCCCAGCCGTAACCCCAGCCCGCGCTAAACTGGTTTACATTTACTTGCTCTCTTGATTTAGTAAAAATATTTACTAATAAATCAGGATTTTCGCTTTTGGTAAAACCTTTTGCCTGCATTTCAGTCTCTATTGCGTGAAGAATTCGTCTTTTATCCAAATCAGAAATTTCAACCTTGTCAATTCCCGGCTTAAAAAAAGCATACGTTTTATAAGGCGCAAAATCTACGTTTTTGTCGTAATCAGAATAAACACTAACAGTGCTGCAGGAGGCTAATATTAAAAGCAAAAAAACGGGTACTAATTTGAATGTTTTCATATTTATAAAAATTTATTTGTTCTCAATTTAAGCAAATAACTTCAATCTAAAATAAACTTTCGTCGACTATATTAGGCAAAGTTACTTTTAATAAAGGCTGAACTTCCATAGCTCTTTTTATGGCAAAAATAGCTTCGTCATTTCTTGCCCAGCTTCGTCTTGAAATTCCGTTGTTAACATCCCAGAAAAGCATTGATGCTAAACGTTTTGAAGCCTCTTTAGAACCATCAAGAACCATACCAAATCCGCCGTTTATAACCTCTCCCCAGCCAACACCTCCACCATTGTGAATCGATACCCAGGTTGCGCCTCTAAAGCTGTCGCCAATTACATTTTGAATCGCCATATCGGCCGTAAAACGAGAACCGTCATAAATGTTAGAAGTCTCTCTGTAAGGAGAATCCGTTCCGGAAACGTCATGATGATCACGGCCTAAAACAACAGTTCCAATTTCGCCTTTTGCAATTGCCTGATTAAAAGCTTCGGCAATTTTAATTCGGCCTTCGGCATCAGCATACAGAATTCTGGCTTGAGAACCCACAACCAATTTATTTTCCTGAGCGCCTTTGATCCATTTAATATTATCCTGCATTTGCTGCTGAATTTCATTTGGAGAAGTTTTCGCCAGTTCTTCTAAAACCTGACTTGCAATAGTATCTGTTTTTTGTAAATCTTCCGGTTTTCCAGAGGTACAAACCCATCTGAAAGGTCCAAAACCATAATCAAAACACATTGGTCCCATAATATCCTGCACATAACTCGGATATTTAAAATCGATATTATTTTCAGCCATTACATCTGCACCGGCGCGCGAAGCTTCTAGTAAAAAAGCATTTCCATAATCGAAAAAGTACGTTCCTTTTGCAGTATGTTTATTTATTGCTTTCGCTTGACGACGTAACGATTCCTGAACTTTTTCTTTGAATAAATCAGGATTATTAGCCATCATGTCATTGGCTTCTTCAAAAGAAATCCCAACAGGATAATAACCGCCAGCCCAAGGATTATGTAATGAAGTTTGATCTGAACCCAAATCAATTTTGATATTTTCTTTATCGAAACATTCCCAAACATCAACCACATTTCCTAAATAAGCAATCGAAACCACTTCTTTATTGGCTTTTGCCGAATTTACACGCTGAACCAATTCTTCTGTCGAAGTTACAATTTCGTTAATCCAGCCTTGTTCGTGACGAATTTTGGTAATCTTCGGATTTACTTCGGCGCAGACCGTAATACAACCTGCAATATTTCCGGCTTTTGGCTGCGCGCCAGACATTCCGCCAAGACCTGAAGTCACAAAAAGATTTCCTTCAGGATTTAATTTTATTTTTCTGAAACCATTCAAAACTGTAATCGTCGTTCCGTGTACAATTCCCTGTGGGCCAATATACATATAACTTCCTGCGGTCATTTGTCCGTATTGAGAAACGCCAAGCGCATTCATTTTTTCCCAATCGTCCGGTTTTGAGTAATTCGGGATAACCATTCCGTTGGTAACCACAACTCTTGGCGCTTCAGCATGTGAAGGAAATAATCCCATCGGATGACCTGAATACATCGTTAAAGTCTGCTCATCTGTCATTTCAGACAAATACTGCATGGTTAATAAATATTGCGCCCAGTTCTGAAAAACAGCTCCGTTTCCGCCATACGTAATCAATTCATGCGGATGCTGCGCCACAGCATAATCCAGATTGTTCTGAATCATGTGCATGATCGCTTTTGCCTGCAATGATTTTCCAGGATATTCGTCAATTGGTCTCGCATACATTCTGTAATCCGGGCGCAAACGATACATATAAATACGTCCGTATTTTTCTAGTTCTTCTGAAAACTCCTGAATTAATTCAGCGTGATGTTTGGCTTCAAAATAACGTAATGCATTTTTTAGAGCCAGTTTTTTTTCTTCTGCCGAAAGAATTTCTTTTCGTTTTGGCGCATGATTAATTGCTAAATCGTATTGTTTTTTTGGAGGTAATATCGTTGGAATTCCCTGTTGTATTTCTTCTTTGAAAGTCATTTTTTTAAAGGTGCTAAGTTGCTAAGATTCTAAGTTACTAAGATATTTTAGTTAGATTAACAACAGATTAATTTGTTTTTTTATTATGTCGCTCCGCTGGACTAAAGTTTTAGATTGTTGATTTTAGATTTTTGCAAAACGTAAGATTCAACATCGAAAATTATTGTATGTTTAATTATGACGCCCCGCTGGGGCTAAAATTCTGAATGCTAATTGTATTTCTATAAATATTTCACTCCTCTGGAGTTAGCCTTGGAAAGGCGTTATATTTATAGAAAACAATATGCGTCAATTAATAAAGCTCCATTGGAGCGAAATATCTATCAATATTCAACCTGAAAATAATTATCTAATCATCAAATTGACACATTTTCTAATTAAAAACTAGGGATAACGAATATCCGACCTATGATAGGATTTGTAGATCCTAATCCTAAATTTTCTTGAGCGAATATCCATATGTAATTTTAGGTTTTAGATTGATGATTTTAGATTTTCGAATTAAAAATAAACTTCTTCATTAACACAAAATGGCATTTTTTTATTTTCAAAAAGCGCTATTATATTTTGTGCGGCGCAAACTGCCATTGCATTTCTGGCTTCGTATGTTGCGGAGCCAATATGTGGCAAAATACAACAATTTGGCAATGATAATAACGGATTGTCTTTTTTCATGGGTTCCGGATTAGTAACGTCAAGTCCCGCGCCCCAGATTATATTATTGGTCAGGGCATGAAATAAATCGTCTTCATTATGGAATTTTCCCCTTGCTGTATTGATGAAAATAGAACTAGGTTTCATTTTTGCAAAAGTACTTTTATTAAAAAGTTCGTTATTTTCTTCTGTATAATTAGAATGAACGCTCAAAACATCACTTTTTGCGAGTAAAGTTTCAAAATCTACCAACTCCGCATTAAGTTCATTTTCGGCATTTTCATTATGAGAACGATTGTGGTAAATGATATTCATTCCGAAAGCGGCTTTACATTTTTGGACCATTTCAAAACCAATTCTGCCCAAACCGAATATCCCGAGTGTTTTGCCGTAGAGTTCTTGTCCTAAATTTTCTAATGCATTAAAACTTCCCCATTCTCCGTTTATAATTTTTTTGTGATTATAAAATGACTTTCTGGCAACGCTTTGCATCAATAAAAAAGCAATATCCGAAGTTGCTCTGCTTAAAACATCAGGCGTGTTTCCCACAGGTATTTTTCGACTATTTGCCGATGGAATATCAACAGCATCAAAGCCAACAGAAAATAAAGCGATACCTTTTAAATTAGGGCATTGCTGAAAAAAATCTTCATCAAAATTATTGGTTCCAACATTAAGAAGCGCATCATTTTCCTGACAGATTTTGATGAATTCATCTCTTGATAATACATTCTCAGTTGGATTTATGGTAAGATTGATGCCTTTTTCCCGAAGTAATACAATGCCGGCCTCTGGTATATTTTTATTTATAAAAACGTTCATTTTTGTTTAGATTTTTAGATGTTAGATAGTTAGACTTCTTAGATTTTTTTGAAGTTGAAAATCATATCTATTTTTAATGAGGTTAGTTTAATTTAAAATTCTCTTTCAATAATTATCTAATTATCAAATTGGCACATTATTTAATTCGTTTTCCTGATTTGTCCTGTTTTTTTGTCAAATCCGTACGGACAATGACGACAGCCACTTTTACAGCAATAACCGCGTTTTAAATGGTGTTTTTCGGTAAAGCATTTATAACCTTCGGGCGTATAGTAAAAATCTTCGCCTTCGATTAATTTATTTTCATTACTTTGCTCTTTCATAAATCTGCTTTCGGTCGTATTTTTATTTCTTTAAAAATCAAAAATAAATAATTGATTATGATTTTAATGAAATCTCATAATTTTATATCCACAAATTTATAAACTTTACAGCTAATGTTTCTGATTGTTGCTAAATATTTAATTCCGAAAGGATATCGCGGAATGGCTGTGTTTCCGTTTGTATTGATGAAATATGATTTGGATAAAGCGAATATGATTTTTGTGAACCATGAAAAGATTCATTTGAAACAACAAAAAGAAATGCTGATTTTGCCTTTTTTTATCTGGTATTTCCTGGAATATTTATTCCGTTTAATTCAGTATAAAAACAAGGATTTGGCTTATCGAAATATTAGTTTTGAAAGAGAAGCTTACGCAAAAGAAACCGATTTAGACTATTTGAAAAACCGATCTTTTTTTCAGTTTCTAAAATACATCAAATTAAAATAAAACAATTTTGAACCAGAATATCAATATCAATTTTCCTAATGATATTTCTTTGACAATAAAGCGCGAAGACTTAAATCATCCGTTTATTTCAGGGAATAAATTAAGAAAATTAAAATACAATTTACTTCAGGCGAAAGCCGAAAACAAAACCACTTTACTAACTTTTGGCGGTGCTTTTTCGAATCATATCGCTGCGGTTGCTTATGCGGGAAAAGAGCAGGGTATTAAAACTATTGGAGTTATTCGCGGTGATGAACTTTTTGATAAAATTGAAGAAAACCCGACCCTAAAATTTGCTCAGGAAAACGGAATGGAATTTGAGTTTGTTTCGAGAGAAGATTATCGTTTTAAAAGTGAAATTCCTTTTATAGAAAAATTAAAAGAGAAGTTTGGTGATTTTTATTTAGTACCAGAAGGCGGTACAAATGAACTTGCTGTAAAAGGCTGTGAAGAGATTTTAACAGATGAAGATGCGGTTTTTAATTACGTTTGCTGCGCTGTTGGAACAGGCGGAACTATTTCGGGACTAATAAATAGTGCATTGCCAAATCAGAAAATTTTAGGGTTTCCGGCGTTAAAAGGTGACTTTTTAATCGATGAAATTCGTATTTTTGCACAAAAAGATAACTGGGAATTAATTTCTGACTATCATTTTGGAGGTTATGGCAAGATAAATTTAGAATTAATTGAATTTATTAATGCTTTTTTTGACGAAAATAAAGTGCCCTTAGATCCAATTTATACAGGAAAGATGTTTTTTGGCGTTATAGATTTAATCTCTAAAAAATATTTTCCTCCGCATTCAAAAATTTTACTCATTCACACAGGCGGATTGCAGGGAATTGAAGGAATGAATTTAAAATTGAAGCAGAAGAAATTACCAATACTCAAAACGAATGTTTAAAAAAATTATAATACTCTTTATAATAGCAGCTTTGGCAAGTTGTTCTTCGAGTAAACAGGCGATTGCAACAACTAAAAAAGCAGCGTCAGTGCAGAAACCGAGGGTGGCGACTACTAAAAAAACGACCGATTCAAGACCAACTGTAAAAAAATATCCAACTACAAATAATACAACTGAGGTTATTCAGTCTACTTCAAAAACAGTTGTAACCAGCAATGTAATTACCGATTATGTTTTGCAATACAAAGATATTGCAATGGGAAATATGCAGAAATATGGCATTCCGGCAAGTATTATCCTGGCGCAGGGGATTTTAGAATCGGGAGCCGGGAAAGGCGATTTAGCAATGGAAGCCAATAATCATTTCGGAATAAAATGCCATAAAGACTGGCTGGGAGAAAGTGTTCGGCATGATGATGATTCCTCTCAGGAATGTTTCAGGAAATATACAGAAGCTTCAGAATCTTATAAAGACCACGCCTTATTTTTGGTTGGAAAAAACAGATATGCAACTTTATTTACTTACGAAAAAGACGATTATAAAGCCTGGGCAAAAGGCTTAAGAGCTGCAGGTTATGCCACAGATCCTAATTATCCGGATAAATTAATAAGTTATATCGAGCGTTATAATCTGCATCAATACGATTGTCAGGTAACGGGAAAAAATTACAAACCTTTTGATAAATCAGTTGCGAGTTCAACTTCAACTAAAACGAGTTCAGGATCAACCAAAAATTCTAATTCAAATTCAGACGATCCCAATTTATACGAAGTGCAACAAGGAGATACATTATATTCGATTTCAAAAAAATTCAATTTATTGGTTGATGATTTGAAGAGAAAAAATAATCTTTCAGACAACGCACTTTCAATTGGACAGAAGTTGAAAGTGAAATAAATTATATAAAATCAAAAAATACAAATAGATATTGGATTAGTCTGCTTCAAAAATCTAAGAAGTCTAACGATCTAAAATCTAAAAATCTAAAATAAAAATGATCTATAAAAGAAGTAGTCAGCTTTTTGCTGAAGCAGAAAAAGTAATTCCGGGAGGAGTAAATTCACCAGTAAGAGCCTTTAAAGCAGTTGGAGGAACTCCTATTTTTGTAAAAAGTGCCAAAGGTGCTTATTTGTATGATGAAGACGGAAATAAATTAATAGATTATATCAACTCTTGGGGACCAATGGTTTTGGGTCATGCGTATCAGCCGGTTGTTGATGCTGTAATCGAAAAAGCAAAACTGGGAACTTCATTTGGAATGCCGACAGAATTAGAAACTCAAATCGCTGCTTTGGCTGTTTCTATGGTTCCGAATATTGATAAAATAAGATTTGTAAATTCAGGTACAGAAGCTTGTATGAGCGCGATTCGTTTGGCTCGCGGATTTACAAAAAGAGATAAAATCATCAAATTTGCAGGCTGTTATCACGGACATTCTGATTCATTTTTGATTCAGGCCGGAAGTGGAGCTGTAACTTTTGGATCACCAAATAGTCCGGGCGTTACAGAAGGAACTGCAAAAGATACTTTGTTGGCAAAATACAATGATTTAGAGAATGTAAAAACTTTAATCGAAGCCAATAAAAACGAAATTGCAGCTATTATAATTGAGCCGGTTGCCGGAAATATGGGCTGTATTCCACCTCAAAAAGGTTTCTTGCAGGGTTTAAGAGATTTGTGTACAGCAAACGGAATTTTATTAATTTTTGATGAGGTAATGACAGGTTTCCGTTTGGCTCGTGGCGGAGTTCAGGAATTGTATAATATCAATGCTGATATCGTTACTTTCGGAAAAGTGATTGGTGGAGGTTTGCCGGTTGGCGCTTTTGCTGCGCGCGAAGAAATCATGAATCATCTTGCACCACTTGGTCCGGTTTATCAGGCAGGAACATTGTCTGGAAATCCGTTGGCAATGGCTGCAGGATTGGCAATGCTGCAATCGTTAGATAATGACCGCACTATTTTTACCCGTTTAGAAGAAAAAACAGCTTATCTGGAAGCAGGAATCGATAAAGTATTAAAAGCAAATAATGTTATTTTTACGATTAATAGAGTAGGTTCTATGATTTCGGTACATTTTGATGCAAATCCGGTTGTTGATTTTCAAACGGCTGCAAAAGGAGACAATGAAACATTTAGGAAATTCTTCCACGGATTGTTAAACGAAGGTGTTTATATTGCACCATCAGCTTACGAAACCTGGTTTATAACAGATGCATTAACGTATGAAGATTTAGATTTTACGATAAATGCAATTGACAAAGTTTCAAAGACATTTTAATAAATCAAAAAAGAGGCTTTAAAAGCCTCTTTTTTTTTGATCTCACTTACATTTTATCTTTTCGGTGATCTTTCATTTTGTCTTTATGTTCTTTTTTAATTGCTTCCCATTTTTTGTATTGGTCGGCTGTTAAAATAGATTTCATTTTTGCATCAGTTGCTTTGTGATCTTCTTCCATTTGTTTTTTCATGGCTTTTCTTTCAGCATCAGTTGGTTTTGCATCAGAATCTTTTCGGCTCTTTTTCAGCATTTCCATTTTAGAGCTTCTTTCAGATAAAAGTTGACCAACTTGTTTTTGCTGATCTGCATTTAGGTTTAAATCTGTTGTCAATTTTTGCAAATGTGCCTGATCGCGTTCTTGTGGAGATTTCATATCTCTATGACCTTTATGATCTTTATGCTCTTTTTTCAAAGCCGTCCACTTTGTGTATTGATCAGCATTTAAAATAGATTTCATTTTAGCATCGTTAGCTGCTTTTTCAGTTTCCATTTGTTTTTTAAAAGCTTCTCTTTCTGCATCAGTAGGTTTTGTTTTACTGTCTTTTCTGGCAGCTTTAAACTTTTCTGCTTTGGCACTTCTTTCAGCCAACAATTGTTTTACCTGATCTTGTTGCTTTTTATCCAGACTCAATTCAGAAGTTAGTTTTTGTAAATGTTTCTCGTTACGTTGTTCCGGAGTTAAATTTTCTCTTTGATCACGTGTTGATTTCTGATTGATGTCTTGTGCAAAACTTACTACTCCAACGAATAATAAAGCCGCAATAAATAATTTTTTCATAATTCGTTTTTTTTAGATTATAGCATTTAGACTTCAAAGAGTTTGCTAAGTTTAATGCGATTGTCAGATTTATCTTTTATTTAACAAAAACTATTAATGAAAATATAAAGTTGATAAAGAAATAAAAAAGAGGCTTAATTGCCTCTTTTTATAAACTATAATTAGTTGTTTTCTTTTTTATATTCTCTCATTTTTTCTCTGGCTTTTTCTTTGTTTTTTTCTTGCAAAGCATGCCATTTTGTATACTGATCTGCAGTTAAAATAGATTTCATTTTAGTGTCGTTTGCTTCTTTTTCAGCTAGCATTTCTTTTTTAAAAGCTTCTTTTTCTTCAGCAGTTGGTTTTACATTACTGTCTTTTTTTGCCTGACGGGCCTCTTTAAATTTTTCGGCTTTAGCACTTCTTTCTGCCAGTAATTGTTTTACCTGAGTTTGTTGATTTGCATCTAAACTCAATTCAGAAGTTAATTTTTGTAATTGTTTTTCATTACGCTGTTCGGGTGTCATTTTTTCTCTTTTTTGGTCAGCGTCTTGTGCAAAACTTGCTACTCCAACGAATAACAAAGCTGCAATAAATAATTTTTTCATGATTTGTTTTTTTGAGGTTATAGTAATTAGACTTTATTCAATTGAATAGGTTTAATCTAATAATCAGAATTGTAGTTTTTAACAAAACGAAAAATGGATTAGCAATATTGTATTTTTATTTTTAATGGTTTTTTAAATCCGTTGAATCATGATGTTTTACAAGAATAGGTTTTTAAATTTGTTAATGCATTGACAATTTCAAAATAGAATTACCAGAATAAAATATGGAAGAATTATTTAATAAGAAAAATAAAAACCGTGTTCTTAAAGCCGTAAATGGCGAGATGTCTTATCAAAAATTAACTGCTGCCGAATTGCATCAATTTGTACAGCATTGGAATTATGATGACGGAATTGAACCTTTTGAGTGGATTATCAAACAAAAACATCTTGATAAAGGAACAGCACTTTGTTTGTATTGGATGCTGCAGCCGGATTATTTCTGTAAATTCAAAAACGAAGAGGAAATAAAAGAAGATACCAATTATGAGACTTATCAAATAGTAAAAGAAATTGAAGAAAGATATACTTCGGGATTTTATGAAGATAAAAATTTTTCTTTTGATCCTAAGAAAGAGTTTTTTGATGAAAATTCTAATGCTAAATGCATTCCTGAAGAAATGAAGGTAAAATCACCAGGAGCTGTTTTTGAACGACAAGATATTGAGTTTGCTTTTTTAAGAAAGCCTAGTGAAAAGGAATTAAAAACAATTAATACCAAGATCGCCGATGCTATAAAGATAATTCAGGTCTCAAATCCTGATTTTATTTATGATCACTCAGATGATGCTATTAACGCTATAATTGAAAGTGTTGAATATTGGAAAACGAAAGAATTGGGAAAGATAAAAATTAAAAACCTGTCTTATTTATGGATGCATTGTGTGCATAAAAAACATAATTGGGATTGGATTATTTGGGATTGGGAAACGGGAAATAATATTGGTGTTACAAATGCTACAAAAGAATTAACCTGTTTGGAAAATACTATCATAAATCATACGATAGATGGATTTCAGCAATCTTCGATAATTTCAGATTTATATAAAGATTTGGCAGTAGTAAATAATTTTTATGATTTAAAAAAAGATCCTTACAGCGGAATTGGTTTGCTTTTTAGTACAGACCATTTGAAATTTAGAGAATAAAAACTCATAGTATTAAGAAAAATTACAGTCGAAGGTAATGTCTATTTATACAAATTAATAAATGGATTTGAGATCAGAAAATTACTTCAAAATTAATTGCTTACCTTAGTAAGACCAGAAGTTAAAAACCAAAAACAAATCTTATGAATAACAAAATAGCATTCTTTTCAACCCAGCCTTACGATAAAGCGTTCTTTAATAAGTATAATACTGATTTTGGGTTTGAATTGGATTTTTATGAAACCCAGCTTAATCCCCAAACTGTTGTTTTAATTGAAAAAGCTGAAATTGTCTGCGTGTTTGTAAATGACATTGTAAATGAGGCAGTCATTAAGCAGCTGGCAGAAAAAAATGTGAAAATTATCGCCTTGCGTTGTGCCGGTTTTAACAATGTCGATTTAGAAGCGGCCAAAAAATACAATTTAAAAGTGTGTCGCGTTCCTGCATATTCACCTCAGGCAGTTGCAGAACATGCTATGGCTATGATTTTAACCTTAAACCGAAAAACGCACAAAGCCTATAACAGAGTTCGTGAACAAAACTTTTCCCTAAACGGCTTATTAGGTTTTGATCTATTCGGAAAAACAATTGGAATTATCGGAACGGGAAATATAGGAAAAGCTTTTGCTAAAATTTCTTCAGGTTTTGGATGCAAAGTTTTGGCTTATGATATTGTAACGAACGCCGAAATGGAAAAAGACGGAGTAAAATTTGTTTCTCTCGAAGAAATCTTCAAAACGAGTGATATTATTTCTTTGCATTGTCCATTAAATGAGCAGACTAAACATATAATCAATAAAAAATCTATTGATGAAATGAAAGACAGCGTTATGATTATCAATACCAGCCGCGGCGGATTAATTGAAACGGCCTGTGTTATTGAAGGTTTAAAAGAAGGTAAAATTGGTTATCTGGGAATCGATGTTTACGAACAGGAAGAAAAACTATTCTTTAGAGATCTTTCTGCAGATATTATTCAGGATGATGCGATTCAGCGTTTGATGAGTTTTCCCAATGTTTTGGTAACAGCTCACCAGGCGTTTTTTACCAACGAAGCTTTAACGCAGATTGCTTTGGTTACTTTTAATAATATAAAATCGTTATTGGCTGAAAATGATATTGAAAATAAGGCTGCATTGCTGGTTTGAAAAAACTAAATTGAATCAGACAACGTAAAGTTGAAAACTTTTTAAAATCTAAAATGATGAAAAAACAAATTCTAATAATAATCACAATTCTAACCCTATATTCCTGCCAGAATAAGGATAAAAAGGATTCAAACATCATTAAAACAATTGTTCAGGATACTTTATCCAAAACAGTTGCCGGAACTGCCGATTTAAGCGAAGCTCCGCCCAGAGATGATAAAGCAGTTGAAACGATTAGAAAACAGCTGTTGGTTTTACTGAAAAGTGATTTACCTGCAATCACAAAAGAAGACCGTTTTTTTTATTACGAGGCATTTGATTTAAACAATGATAAGAAAAATGAATATTTTGTTGGTTTCTCTAATCCTTATTTTTGCGGAAGTGGAGGTTGTTCAGGCTATATTTTGAATAATGACGGAAGTGTGATTAATTCGTTTACCGTAACCGATTTTCCAATTTTAGTAACGGCTTCTACATCGGATAGTTTTTATGATCTTATATTCGAAAGCAGAGGAACATTTCATCAAATGAAAATGAAAAATGGAAAATATCCTTCAAATCCTTCTGTTCAGAAAGTTTGGAAAGAAGATGTTTCTAAAGAAACTACAAAGGTTTTGGATATTCAGGGGAAGAAATTAGAGAAGTATTCGTTTTAGAAATTGAAGTTTTATTCTAAAATGATTTCTTATTTTTAGCTCCAGCGGAGCACCATATTTATAGTTGAAATAATGTTTTACAAATAAAGCTCCAGCGGAGCGATATCGGTTTTTATATTCATTACTGAGATTTCACCCCGATGGGGTTCTGTTGGATTATATATTTACATTTCTATAAATATATTGTCCCGCTGGGACTTGCGGTGTTGAAAATTAGTAATTAGAATTGTGCACATTAAATATAAAACCCGACAGGTTTTTAAAACCTGTCGGGTTATTCATGAAATTTTTTATTTTAAAATTAATTCTAACTTTTTAGGATTTTGACGATTATCCCAAAATGCCATTACAATTAATTCATTTGGAGTTGTTTTATAGAAAATATTATAATGCCCTAATGTTGATGTTCTAATATCAGAAAAACTTGTTTTAATATAAACTTCAGGATTATTAGCTAAAAATTTAACTCTTTGTGCAATCTCAATCACTAATTTTTTTGAATAAGTGGTAGATTTATTTCTTTTATTCCAGTAAATCAATATTTTTCTTCTTTGTAAAACTGCAGTTTTGGCCCAGATTATTTTGATAGCCATTCTAGATCTTCTTTGTCTAAATCTTCTTGAGAAATCGTTCTGCCATATTTTATATCTTCTTCACTTTCTTTTAGCATATCTATTTCATATTGTTCTAATTGATAAACTTTAGAAGTATCTGCATTTTTTAAGAGATTTCTAATCTTTTCAAGTAAACTTAAATCTTCAATATTTTTAAGTTTATCGAATATCTCTAATTTTATCTCTAAAGCTCCCATAATAGTATGTTTTAATGAATCAAAGTTATATAAATTAAATGAAAAACCCGGTAAGTTTTAAATCTACCGGGCTATTTTTATAATAAAATGGGACAAAAAATCTATTCCACCAACTCAACAAATTTAAACTCACCTTCAACAGCAACTTTAGTCAAACCGTGTTTAGATAAATTTTTCATAGACGCATCCCATTTTTTACCGCTTAAATTTGCAGTAATTTTTAATTGCTGAAGATCCATTTTATTTTCATTTCCTTTTAATAAATCTACGATAAATTTCTCTTCATCAGAAAGTTCAATCTGAGCTTGTTTTTTCTCTGGACGCATTTGTGGGAACAATAAAACTTCCTGAATCGATGCATTGTTTGTTAAGTACATAATCAAACGATCCATACCAATTCCCATTCCAGAAGTTGGAGGCATACCATATTCTAATGCTCTTAAGAAATCTTCATCGATAATTCCGTTTGCTTCATCATCACCTTTTTCAGAAAGACGCATTTGATCTTCAAAACGCTCACGCTGATCAATTGGGTCGTTCAATTCAGAATAAGCATTTGCAATTTCTTTACCGCAAACCATTAATTCAAAACGCTCCGTAAGCTCAGGATTATCGCGGTGTTCTTTACATAAAGGTGACATTTCTTTAGGGTAATCAGTAATAAAAGTTGGCTGAATATAATTTCCTTCGCATTTAGCTCCAAAAATTTCATCAATCAATTTTCCTTTCCCCATTGTTTTATCCACGTCGATTCCCATTCCTCTTGCAGCTTCAAACAATTCCTCTTCGTTTTTTCCTGAGATATCAAAACCGGTAAAATGTTTAATAGAATCTGTCATTGTAACACGAGCGTAAGGCGCTTTAAAGTTAATTTGGTGTTCACCAAAAGTAACTTCACTAGTTCCATTTACGGCAATCGCACAATGCTCAAGTAGACCTTCTGCAAATTCCATCATCCAGTTGTAGTCTTTGTAGGCTACATATATTTCCATAGCGGTAAATTCAGGATTATGCGTTCTGTCCATTCCTTCATTTCTAAAGTTTTTAGAGAACTCATAAACACCTTCAAAACCACCAACAATTAATCTTTTTAAATACAATTCGTTTGCAATACGCATGTAAAGCGGAATATCAAGCGAATTATGATGTGTGATAAACGGACGCGCAGCAGCTCCACCAGCAATTGGCTGTAAAACCGGAGTTTCAACCTCAAGATAACCGGCATCGTTAAAATAACCACGCATTGCACTAAACAACTTGGTACGTTTGATAAAGTTTTCTTTAACTTGTGGATTCACTGTTAAATCTACATAACGCATTCTGTAACGCAATTCAGGATCATTAAAAGCATCATGAACGTTTCCTTCTTCATCTACTTTTGGTAAAGGAAGCGGACGTAAAGTTTTACTTAAAAAAGTAAATCCGTCAACACGAACACATTGTGCACCTACTTTTGTAGTAAACAATTCACCTTCGATACCGATAAAGTCACCTAAATCAGTCAGTTTTTTAAATACAGTGTTATATAAAGTTTTATCATCACCTTCACACAAAACATCGCGGTTCACGTACAATTGTATACGTCCTTCGCTATCCTGCAATTCAGCAAAACAAGCTTTTCCCTGATCTCTCACGCTCATCAAACGACCCGCAACGATAACCTTCTTACCTTCTTCAAACGATTCCTTTATCTGCTTCGAAGTGTGATTTACAGGAAAAAGATTAGCCGGATAAGGATTGATTCCTAAGTTGCGCAAGTTTTGAAGTTTTTCTCTTCTGATGATTTCTTGTTCTGATAATGCCATTTTGTGCTCTTTTTTTAAGTGTGCAAAGATAAAGAAAAGAAAGTAGATTTCAGAATGCAGTTTTTAGATTTTTTGCAGCAGAAATTTATCGTATTTCAATCATCTTCAGTCCCGCTCCCGAAGCTTCGGGACACTTGTGTCTTTTTTGCAGAAAAAGCAAAAAAGGATACCGCTTCTATCGGGGCTAGATTAGAGGTTTTAGTTTTTAGGAGAGGTTTTTGCTGGAGTGTCTACGCAATCTTGTCATTCCGAGGAACGAGGAATCTTCACAAGTAGCTCCACAAACAAAATCGCCAATCTTTGCAGAGTTTCTTGCGAAGATTCCTCGTTCCTCGGAATGACAAAACAGTCAATTGAATATTATTTGATAAAAAGAAAAATCGAAAAGAAACCTCAGTATCTTAGCATCTCAGAACCTCAGAACCTTTCAAAAAAAATGAAATTCATAAAAGCCTTTGTAATTCTATTTCTGGTAACAAGTTGCCAGGTCACAGAAACCATCACAATTAATCCGGACGGGAGTGGAAATATTGAAGTAGTACAGCTTCGTGATGAAAATAGTTATATGCAATTAGCAGGCGAAAGTTATTCTCATGAAGAAGCTTTTAAAGATACAGCCTATGTTTTTAAAGAATATATTGAAAAATACAAAGAGAATTTTTTAAAGTATACACCCGAAGAGCAAAAGCTATTTCAAAAATATTCTAATGTAAAAGTGCATATTAAAGAAAGCTCTTTCGAAAAAGAATTTAAAAATGTTTTTTCGTTTGATTTTGGTAAAGTTTCGGAAATTCCGGATTTGTATAAAACAGAAAATTATGCAGGTGATATAAAGTATAATTATGCCTTAACTGCCGAAAGTCATTATTATAAGGTTGAGTATGCTTTTGATGGAAAAGTTTTTAAGCGCCTGGTTTCTATTACAGATCCGGTCGAACTTCAAAAAACAAAAGATGAATTTAAGAAAACGGGCTCTAAATATACTTCTTTAAAACTGACGCAAACTTATACGCTTCGCTATCATTTTCCGAAAAAAATAAAATCCGTTTCAAATGAAAAAGCCATTATTAGTCCGGATAAAAAAACTTTTACTGTCGAATTTCCACTTTTAGATTGTTTGCAAAATCCGGAAATGACAAGTTTGGAAGTGATTTTAGAATAAATTCAAATAATTATTAAAAGAAAGTATCTTCGCTGCTCACTAATCTAAATCTGAAATATGAAAAAACATTTACTTTATTTCCTTGTTGCATTATGTATCTCAAGTTGTACGATTAAAGAAAAAATGATAATAAATGAAGATGGTTCAGGATCTTTTTCATACGGTTTTGACATGGCAGCAATGTATAAAATGGGAATGAAAAGTACTGATACCTTAAATAATAAAAAGGTTATTGATACTTCTTTTAATTTTAAAGAACTTTTTGACAAAGCAAAAGATAGTATTGCAAAACTTCCGGCTGCTGATAAAGAAATGCTTAAAGTACTTGAGAATTTTAAAATTAATTTAAAAGTAAACGAAGAACAAAAGCAAATGGAATATAATATGACATTTGATTTTAAAAATTTAGACAGCATTCAAAAAATGGCATCTGCGACACAAGCTATGGAAAAGCTTGCACTTTCTGATAAAAAACGACTTGGAGCACTAAGTGCAGCACCAAAACCGGAGAGTAATAATGCAGCATCGTTTATTTATGATGGAAAATCTTTTGTCAAAACGATTGTTTCTTCAGAGGATAATAAAAAGACAGCTAAGCCTAAAAAGAAAAACAAAAAGAAAGAAGATGATCCCTTTTTGAAAAAAATGGATGATATGCTTAAAGAATGTAAATATTCTATGGAATATCATTTTCCGAAAAAAATAAAAACAGTTTCTTTAAAAAATGCAGTAATTGCAACAGACAGAAAAAGTTTTATTTATGATGTTCCTTTAGAAAACATGCAGGAAAATAGTGATATGGAAATAGGTTTTAAGGTAATATTTGAAGATTAAAAAGCAAAATTGCAAAACAATATTCTTTAAAATAGTCTTCGTATATTTGATAAAAAAATTAACCACGATGAAATTATATAAATTACTTAGTTTTTCTTTTTTAATAGCAACCTTGACAAGTTGTACTTTCACCGAAAATATTTATGTAAGCGATAACGGAACCGGAAAATTTGCTCTCGATATGGATGGTTCTGCGTTAATGGAAATGGCAGGAGATCAGCTTGGAAGCCAAATGGGTGCCGATGCCAAAAAAAATATCGATTCTACTTTTACCTTCAAACAATTATTGGCAGATAAAAAAGACAGTATAGCAAAATTATCTCCGGAGGTTCAAAACGAAATTAAAAAACTGGAAGATCTTACGGTTAACCTGAAAATGAATGGTGAGAAAAAAGAATTTCTGATGGCATTTTCAAAAGATTTTAAAAACGTAAACGAATTGCAGGATGTTTTACAAGCCATGAGTACACTTCAAAAATTAGAAGGAGGCTCAAACGCTTCAAATCCTTTTGCAGGTGGTTTGGGGAAAAATAATAGTATATTAAGTTATACTTACGACGGAAAGAAATTTACGCGTAAAGCAATAATCGACAAACAAAAATTAGCCGAAAAAGCTA
Source organism: Flavobacterium sp. AK-345 (assembly GCF_058310175.1). Taxonomy (NCBI): domain Bacteria; kingdom Pseudomonadati; phylum Bacteroidota; class Flavobacteriia; order Flavobacteriales; family Flavobacteriaceae; genus Flavobacterium; species Flavobacterium sp. AK-345. The sequence continues at coordinate 55,336 of NZ_JBZEER010000014.1, forward strand.
AAGATAGTGCTGCAGATATGTCAAATATGATTTTTGCATCTTCTAATTATATTTTAAAATATCATTTTCCTAAGCGAATTAAAAAGGTATCAAACCCAAGCGCTTTGTTTAGCGACGATCGAAAATCAATTACATTACAATACTCTTTTACGGATTATATGGAGAATCCTGACAAACTTAACTTTGATGTTGAGTTTGAAAAATAATTAAAATGAATAAAAAAATTCAACTTCAAGATTTAGGAAGTAAAGATTATAAATCGACCTGGGAATATCAGGAAGAACTTTTTAAAGACATAGTCGACTTAAAAATTAAAAATAGAAGAGAGGAACTAGAATTAGAAACTCCAAATTATTTATTGTTTGTCGAACATCCGCATGTTTATACTTTGGGTAAAAGCGGAGATCTTGAAAACTTGTTGTTAAACGAAAAACAACTTGAAGCAAAAGGAGCAACTTTTTATAAAATCAATCGTGGCGGCGATATTACCTATCACGGACCGGGACAAATTGTAGGTTATCCTATTTTAGACCTAGAAAATTTCTTTACAGATATTCATAAATATTTACGTTTTCTGGAAGAAGCAATCATTCTGACTTTAGAAGAATATGGTTTAAAATGTGGCAGAAGCGAAGGTGAAACGGGCGTTTGGTTAGACGTTGGAACTCCGTTTGCACGTAAAATATGTGCGCTTGGAGTACGCGCTTCACGCTGGGTTACAATGCACGGATTTGCTTTAAACGTAAATGTTGATTTAGGTTATTTTGACAATATCATTCCGTGTGGAATTCGCGGAAAAGGTGTTACTTCCTTACAAGTTGAACTTGGTGTAGAAAAAGTTGACGAAGACGAAGTAAAATCTAAAATTGTAAAACATCTGACTGAATTGTTTGAAGCTGAATTTGTTAAATAGTTTCAAAAAAATAAAATATGAAAAATGCTGAAGAAAATAACAATTATAGAATTGATGTTCCTTCAGCATTTTCAACTGTTTTTTCTCATTTTTACTTCGCAGAAAATAAAACAGCTTTTCCAATAACAAAAACATTATTGCCAAGTTTTCAGACTATTCTGGTTTTTAACTTCGGAACAAAATCTTTTTTAAAATCAAAACAAAATACCGTTTTAGAAGTAGAGAAATGCATTGTTTTAGGACCAATAAAACAGGCGTTTGATTATACTTTAGAACCTGATTCTGAGATTTTAGTGGCAAATTTTAAAGAAGATGCTTTTTACAGATTCTTTGGAAATGCACTTTTAACGCATTCTTTACCCATTCATCCCGATGTTTTAATTGCTCAAAATTGTTTTGATGTTTTATGGGAAGAATTAAAAATAATTCAGAACACAAAAGACCGCGTCGATTATATTTTAGAATTCTGTAAACCTTATTTAGGAGAGCAAAATGCGATAACAGCACTTTTGGCTGATTTTAAAGAAGAATCTTTAAATCCGATAAAAGCAATTGCTTCACAGATAAATCAAACGGAAAGAAATATTCAGCTTCATCAAAAGAAATTTTTTGGGTATACGATTAAAGAAATCAGTCGTTACGAACGTTTTTTGAAAGCGGTTGATCTTATTCAGAAAACTTCAGGTAATGACGAAAAAACAGATTGGCTTTCGATTGTAGAACAATGTGGTTATTACGATCAAAGTCAGTTGATTCATGATTTTAAATATTATATGAACATCTCGCCAACAAAATTCTTAAAGTTTCAAAGCGATATCTGCAGCGCAAAAGGCACTTAAGCCACTTTTCGTTTTCTTACAATTGTACGCAAACATTGCGTTTTACATTTGTCATGTAATCTTTAAAAAATAGAAAACATGAAAAATTTAATTGTTTATGCACATCCAAATACGGGTAGTTTAAATCATTTCTTAAAACAAACTATTGTCGAAAACCTTGAAGAATCGGAACAAGAAGTTATTGTTCGCGATTTAAATGAATTCAATTTTAATCCGGTACTTTCTTTAGACGATATGAATGGCCAAAGAATGGGACAAGTTGCTGATGATGTAAAAATCGAACAGGATTTTATAACCTGGGCAGACCGCGTTATTTTTGTTTATCCAATCTGGTGGACAGGAATGCCGGCAGTTATGAAAGGTTATATTGATCGTGTTTTTAGTTACGGATTTGCGTATCGATACGATCAGGGAATTCAAAAAGGATTGTTGGCAGGGAAGAAAACAATAATCATCAATTCGCACGGAAAATCAAACGCAGAATATGCCGAAAGTGGCTTGGATAAGGCTTTGGCTTTAACATCTGATACTGGAATTTTTAATTATTGCGGATTCGAAATTCAGGAGCATTTTTATTTTGATAAAGCAGATCGCGCTTCTTCAGAAAATATTTCAGAATGGGAAAATCACATAAAATTAGTTCTAAATAAAAAAAACTAATATGGCATAACTCTATAATCGAATTATAGTTTGCTTTACTTTTTTATAACATTAAATAAAAAAAATCAGGTATTTTCACTTGTTAAAATACCTGTTAAAATGTTTTTATTTACAAGCTTAAAAAGTCATTGAAAAATGAATTTATAACCTTGTAAATAGAAAATTATGAAAAAAACATTACTTATTACATTATCACTATTTGGCATAACTTGTTTCGCTCAGGGAACACCGGAGGACTTAGCTCAAGCTAAAATAGATATTACAAAACGATCTAAAGATTTTGAAGCAAAAAATATAGAATTTTTAGCGAAAGAAAAAGATTGGAATGACTATTTAACTAAAATCTCTGCGAATATGGATCCTTCAAAAACGAGTGAACTTCCTGTTAAACTGAAAGAGGTTCAAGATAAAAGAAAAAAACTTAATGATAGTTATCTTTTATATGAGACTTATAAAAAAGTATATATAGATAAAGGAATTCCTGAACAAACAATTGAGGACCTATTTAAATATAAGTATACTGTTCCAGATCCAATTGTAACTTCCAACAATGTAGATGAACCTAAAACTTATCTGTATTTTGGAAAAGATCAAATTTTGCAGGAATCTGAATTAACGAAGAACAAAGAAGTAAATGAAATTCTTAAAACTGTTCTAAAACAAAAAAGTGAATCTTATTTGGGTGATGTCATAATTCCGAAAGAAAATCAACAATTTGCATTTTATTATAATAATTTTGATGTAAAAAGCGGGAGATATTATAAATTTAAAAGAGTTACATTCGAAATTCAGGAAGGTTTTTTTACTGATATAAAGGTTTTTGTATTTGATGAAAATGGATCTGAGTTAATATTTGAGAATAGAGTTCCAATAAGTATATTGAGATATTCTACTCAAGCTCCAAAGAACTTCTTGTTTTTTAGGCATCCTGCTAATCAAAATGGTATTGTTAATTTTAAAGAAACTGAGAAATTAAGAATCCGATTGTCTGATGTATTAATGTATGTATCAAGACCTGGCTATAATTTTATCCCCAATGATGTAACTTTTGATTTTCCTACCAAAAAAGAAAATGGGGATTTTTTGAATAAAGATAACCCGGTTAAATATGAGATAAAAGAAGATACCAGTTTGCAAAATGTTGTAGAGTTAAGAGCTTACACGGATTTTCTAGGATTATTTGCAGATTCTCCTAATGGTGTTGTACAGCTTCAGGGAAAAGGAGACTTTTATGTGTTTCCTTTTAGTATACCATGCATAATATGGGATTTAAAATTTTTTGACAAAATATCACCGTACGTTAATTTTTCAAGAATAGATGCAGATTCAAGAGCGGTTGAAACAACGATACTTCCGGACTCAAATATTGGAATTAAGAACAGTTTGGATTTATTGCAAAAAGCCTATTTAGAAATGGGGACAAAAGTGAATATTGCTAGTTTAAAATTTGATAAAGAATATCCATTTCGTACCATTTTTTATTTTCCGGTGAGGTATCAAATTTCGGATGTAAAAATAAACAATGAACTTACAAATGTTCAAGGGCTTGGAATAGGTGGAGGGGTTACATTCGAATTTAAGCGTTTTAATAATTTTGGATTTATTTATTCTGTTGAATATTCTAAATATAGATATATAAATTTTAATACAATTGAAAATTTTGAAGCACCGAGAGCTTTTAATGTGTTTAGAAATGAAGCGGAAGTTTATTACCATCCTGATAAAGAAAAGAAACAAGCTATCTTCTTAAGATTTAGAACTTTTAATAATACCGATACTAATGAGGCTTTTTATCAATTGCAATTTGGTTACCGTTTTTCTATAGGAATTTCGGATGTGAAGGCTAAAACTCAATAATTATTTATCAATTCAAAATAAATATACCAGCATAAGCAATTAGGTTTGTGCTGGTAATTTGATTTATAAGTAAGCTAAAATTCTAGTTCCAATTGATCCGGCAAAAGTCTGAAACTCATTCGGTGGTATTTTGTAGTTCCGTATTTTCTAATAGCGTCCCGGTGTTCTCTGGTAGGATATCCTTTATTTTGTTTCCAGTTGTACATCGGGAATTCTTCATGAATTAAGTCCATGTATTCATCACGATAGGTTTTGGCTAAAACAGAAGCGGCTGCAATACTAACAAATTTTGAGTCTCCTTTTATAATACTTTGGTTCGGAATTGATTTTAATAAATCTATTTCATCTTTCGAAAATTGTTTTCCAAAAGTATTCTTTAAACCCAGTTTTGCATTAAGCGATCTGTTTCCATCCACAATAATATATTCCGGACGCTGGTTTAATTTTAAAATGCATTCCTGCATTCCTTTCATTGATGCATTTAGAATATTGATTTCATCAATTTCTTCTGCATGAAGATGTGTTACAGAATAGCAAACTGCATGTTTCTCGATAATAGGTTTTAAGTGAAACCTTATTTTTTCAGACAATTGTTTACTGTCATTTAAAAATTCATGCTCAAAATCTACCGGTAAAATTATGGCAGCAGCAGTAACAGGGCCAGCCAGACAACCACGGCCAGCTTCATCTGTACCAGTTTCTAAAATAAATCCGGAGAAATTTTTTGCAAGCATTTATTTAAATTTTCAAAACACAATATTATAAAATTTTTGCCGAAAATTTTCGTTCTTTAACTTATTGAAAAAGCAGTGGTATAAATTGAAGTGTTTTTTTATTTATACGTTTTTATCTTTTACCTTTGCCTGACAAATTTTGCCAAAATAATTATATATAAAGCTATCAAATGAGAATATTCTTTTTTCTATATCTATTAGTCGTACCCGCCTTATTGTTTTCTCAAGAAAAAAATGCGTCTAAAAGCAATTTAGATATGAATACAAAATACACCAGTATTACTGATACGCTGAAAAAGAAACAAGCAAAAATTGCTAAAATCGAACAGTATCAAATTTATACTTTAGAACATGATACTACTTATGCGGATACTTCTTTAACACTAAAAAGTGCTTATAAACAAAATTATCTTCGCAGGGACAATTTTGGGCTTTTGGAATTTCCCAACATTGGACAACCTTATAATACTTTACAATACAGTTTAACTGATTTTTCACCTTATCCTGAAATCGGTTTTAAAGCAAAACACTTTAGTTATCTTGAAGTTAGTGACATTAGATATTATTCGGTTGCGACACCTTTTACAGAGTTGTTTTTTAATACGACTATTAATAAAGGTCAGAACGTAGATTCGTTTATCACGCTGAACACTTCCGAAAATCTAAATTTTTCTATTGCCTACAGAGGTTTACGTTCTGAGGGTAATTATATTAATCAATTGGTAAGTACCGGAAATTTTCGTTTTACAACAAGTTATTTTACTACAGATAAAAGATATATCCTAAATGCTCATGTTACTTTTCAGGATATTTCAAATGAAGAAAATGGCGGTATAACAACACCGGAAGATTTTGAAAGCGGAGATGCTGATTTTAAGAACCGTCAAAGATTACAGGTTTATTTAACCGATGCAAAATCGTTTTTAAAAGGAAAGCGATTGTTTTTTGATCATGCTTTTAGAGTGAATCCAACACAAGGGAATAATAATTTATATGTAACGCATCAATTTAATTACGAAGATAAATTTTTCGAATATAATCAGCCAACAGTTCTTTCTACTGTTGATGGTGCAGAGGTAGCAAGATTTGGAGACGCTTATGTTGCAAGCGCAATTAATGATCAGACGCGTTTTGAAAAACTGTACAACAAAGCGGGACTTGCTTACGAAAATTCACTTCTGGGGAAATTTAATTTTTTCATAGATGATTACAGATCTAATTATGAGTATAATAGAATTATAATAAATGCTGATGGTTCCAGAATTCCTGATAATTTATTTCTTCAGTTTAATAATGTTGGTGGACAATATGAATACCAAAAAAACAAATGGAATGGTCGATTTTTATATTCAAGATCAATTACAAATGAATCACTTTCTGATTTAGATGCCAAATTAAGATACAATTTAAACGATAAAATTCAGTTTGATTTTAGATATCGAAACATCAATAAACTGCCAAATAATAACTATAATTTATACCAAAGCAGTTTTATACAATATAATTGGTCGCATGATTTCAAAAATGAAAAAATTAATTCGCTTAGTGCCAGTATTTATACGCCTTGGTTAAATGCCGAAGCTCAATATACTGTCTTAAAAGATCATTTATATTTTGAAGATGTATCTACAGATGCTCAGATAGCTGCGCAAACCCAAATTGTAAACCCGGCTCAATACGGAAATGTAATTAATTATCTTTCTGTTAAAGCCAACAAGGAATTCAAATTCGGAGCTTTTGGATTTGATAATACATTTTTATATCAAAAAGTTGATCAGTCTGATTTGATTTTAAACGTACCTGATTTCGTAACCAGAAATACACTTTATTATTCCAGTTACTTTTTCAAAAAAGCATTGTTTATGCAAACAGGATTAACTTTTAATTATTTTACCAGTTATTACGGTAATGATTATAATCCTGTTGTTGGAGAATTTTTTGTTCAGACAGATAAAAAAATTGGAGGTTATGCCAACTTTGATTACTACATAAATTTCAGAATCAGACAAACAAGATTTTACTTTAAGGCAGAACATTTTAACGCTGCTTTTTCTGGATACAATTATTATTCAGCGCCTAATAATCCATATCGTGATTTCACTATCCGATTTGGTTTAGTTTGGAATTTCTTCCAATAAATTATACTCTTTACTTTACTTAAACCAAATAATTTAAATTCACGAAAAAATGGACTTTTCAAATAATATTTTAGAAACAATTGGTAATACACCATTAGTAAAACTCAACAAAATTGTTGCTGAAATTGATGCGTTAGTACTAGCAAAAGTCGAAACTTTTAATCCGGGAAATTCTGTAAAAGACAGAATGGCCGTAAAAATGATTGAAGATGCTGAAGCTGATGGTCGTTTAAAACCCGGAGGAACTATTATTGAAGGAACTTCTGGAAATACCGGAATGGGATTGGCACTTGTAGCCATTATAAAAGGATACAAATTGATTTGTGTAATATCAGACAAACAATCTAAAGAGAAAATGGATATTTTGCGTGCTGTTGGCGCCAAAGTAGTAGTTTGTCCAACAGATGTTGAACCTACAGATCCTCGTTCTTATTATTCAGTTTCAAAACGATTGGCTGAAGAAACACCAAATTCATGGTATGTAAATCAATACGATAATATGTCGAATTCATTGGCACATTATGAACAAACCGGACCGGAAATCTGGAAACAAACCGATGGAAAAATTACTCATTTTGTTGTGGGAGTTGGAACTGGAGGAACAATCTCTGGTGTTGGAAAATATTTGAAAGAGAAAAATCCAAATATCAAAATTTGGGGAATTGACACTTATGGTTCTGTATTTAAAAAATATCATGAGACCGGAATTTTTGATGAAAACGAAATTTACTCTTATATAACAGAAGGTATTGGAGAAGATATTTTACCAAAAAATGTTGACTTTTCTTTAATTGACGGATTTACAAAAGTAACAGATAAGGATGCTGCCGTTTATACAAGAAAGATAGCAATGGAAGAAGCCATCTTTGTTGGAAACTCTGCCGGAGCTTGTATAAAAGGATTGTTACAGCTTAAAGAACATTTTAAACCTGATGATGTTGTTGTGGTGCTTTTTCACGATTCTGGAAGCCGTTATGTTGGTAAAATGTTTAATGATGACTGGATGCGTGAGCGTGGTTTCTTAGAAGAAAACGTGACAAAAGCCGAAGATGTTATCAAGGACCATATTGATAAAGAATTAATCGTTGTTCGTACAGAAGAATTGGTTTCGCACGCTATCGAACGTATGCGTAAATATAAAATTTCACAAATTCCGGTAGTAGATATTAACGGATTTGTTGGTTCTGTCGACGAAACAGATTTATTTAGAAGTTATGTTGCCGACAAAAATGTTGCCGAAAAACCGATCAAAGAAGTAATGGGGAAACCTTTTCCAATCGTAAAATTAGGAACTACGATCGAAGAAGTATCTAAGTTATTTACGAAAGAAAATGATGCTGTTTTGGTTGATTTAGGAAATGGAAAGCATCATATTATAACAAAATATGATATTATCGGGTCTATAAAATAAGATTCGTTTTAATAACTTTATCTGTCCATAAATCTAGTTTAATAAATTAGATTTATGGATTTTTTATCTCATTTTATAATGAATTTTACTGCTATAGATTTTGAAACTGCCACAGGTTATCATCCTTGCTCTGTTGGAATTGTTACTGTTGAAAACGGAATAATTACAGATGAGTTTGTGACTTTGATTAAGCCGCCAAATAATGAGTATAATCCGTTTACGATTCGCGTTCATGGCATATATCCGCGTGATACAATAAATGCTAAATCATTTCGCCAGGTTTTCCCTGAAATTGAAAAGCGATTGAAAAATAGAGTAGTGGTAGCACATAACGAAAGTTTTGACCGCAATGTTTTGATGAAAACAATGGCACTTTGTGGTTTGCAATATGAAGATTTAAATATTGCTGAGAAATGGGAATGTACAGTTAAGATATATAAAGCAAAAGGACTTAAACCTACTAAATTAAGTGATTGCTGTCGCGAAATGAATATTCAGTTAAACCATCATGAAGCACTTTCTGATGCTCGGGCCTGTGCGAAATTATATATGTTGCGATAAACAATATATTTTGTAAGATTAATATTATTTTATTTAATTTTGAGCTTTTATAAATTTAATATAAAAGCCAATAAATGAAAGAAGATTTTCTTCATTATCTCTGGAAATTCAAGAAGTTTGAAACCTTGAATTTAATAACAACTCAGAAAGAACAAATTACTATAATTAAAACCGGGGATTATTTAGAGCTTTCAGGCCCCGATTTTTTTAATGCCCAAATTATAATTGGAAAACAAAAATGGGCAGGAAATGTTGAGATCCATTTAAAATCCTCCGATTGGTATGTTCATGGCCACGAAAAAGATGCTGCTTATGAAAATGTTATTTTACATGTAGTTTGGGAACATGATACCGAAATTTTTGGAAAAAATAATAGAGAAATTCCTGTTTTGGTTTTAAAAGAGTATGTCTCTTCAGAAACTGTAAATAATTATCAATCATTAATGAGTCCAAAGTCATGGATATCCTGCGAAAAACAAATTGCACAAATAGATGATTTTGTTTTTAAGAATTGGCAGGAACGATTGTTTTTTGAGCGATTAGAACGCAAATCAAAATTTATTTATGATTTACTCGAAGAAACAAATCAGGATTGGGAAGCAGTTTTGTTTTGCCTCTTGGCTAAAAATTTTGGACTCAATACAAATGGAAATGCATTTTTGCAAATAGCCAAAAAACTTCCATTTTCAATTATTCGAAAAGAGAGTTTCGAAGTTGAAAATCTAGAGGCTTTACTTTTAGGAACCTCGGGTTTATTAGATGCAGAGAAAGAAGATGTGTATTTTAAGGATTTGAAAATTAGATATTTTTATCTTCTGTATAAATATCAATTAGATAAAGCTTATACAGATCCAGTGGAGTTTTTTAAACATCGTCCGGATAATTTTCCAACAATAAGACTTTCACAATTAGCAAGTTTGTATCACAAACATCAAAATTTATTTTCTAAGATTATTGCTTTAAAATCTGTCAAAAGCATATATGAGTTGTTAAACGTTTCAGCGAGTTTATATTGGCAAAATCATTATCAGTTTGATAAAGAAAGCCCGAAGAAATCAAAACCATTATCAAAATCATTTATTGATTTACTAATTATTAATACCATTATTCCTATTCAGTTTGCATATTCGAACATTATGGGAGAATCGTTTTCTGAAGATTTAATAGCATTATTAAATGAAGTTTCTCCGGAAAAGAACTCTATCATCGAAAAGTTTGAATCTTTTGGCATTTCTTCTAAAAATGCGTTTGACACACAAACATTGATTCAGCTTAAAAATGAATACTGTAATCAAAAAGCTTGTTTGAGATGCGCGGTAGGGATGGAGTTGCTGAGAAATAATTAGAGAATTAGAAAATGTGCCAATGAGATAATTTTGTACTTTTGTATATAGCCCTAAGCGAAGCCTCGGTATTTGTCATTCCGAGCGAAGTCGAGGTATAAATCTAAAATCTAAACATGTCAGCAATTTTAAGACTTAAATTTTTCTTTGAAAAATATGGATTCCATGTTTCATCGCGATTAGCAGATAAACTCGGAATGCGTGTTACGAGCGTACGATTGTTTTTTATCTATATTTCGTTTGTAACAGCAGGATTAGGTTTTGGTATTTATCTGACTTTAGCCTTTTGGATTCGTTTAAAAGATTTAATTCGCGCCAAACGAACTTCTGTTTTTGACTTGTAATTTTAAAAATTGGATATAAAAAAAGCCCCTTATTTTAATAAATAAGGGGCTTTTCAATTTTGTGTTTTTTTATTCTATTTCTTCTGGTCTGTTTAGTTTTGCTCGTTTTTTACTGTAAGCAAAATAAACAATAATACCTATAGCTAACCATCCTAGTGAAAGTAATTGAGCATCTAAACTCAAATTAATCATTAAGTACGTGTTGATTGAAATACCACAAATTGCGATTATTGGAAGAGCTGGAACTTTAAATGTTCTTGTTAATTGAGGTTGTTTTACTCTTAGAATCCAAACAGCAATACAAACCATTGTAAAAGCAAATAAGGTACCAAAACTTGTCATATCTGCTAATCTGTTAATTGGTGTAAAAGCTGCAACTACAGCAATAATACCACCTAAGATAATTAAATTAGTTTTTGGTGTTCCTGAAATTGGATTTACTTTAGAGAATACAGCAGGAATTAAACCATCTTTAGACATACCAAGGAAAATTCTTGATTGTCCCATAATCATTACCATTAATACAGAAATCAATCCAATAGTTGCAGCAACTGTAATAATAAAACCAGCCCATGGTTGCCCCGCAATATCAAATGCGTAAGCTACTGGTGCTTTTATAGCTTCCGGATATTTTCCTAGTGGATTAAAGTCTTGATAATTCATCATTCCTGTTAAAACTAAAGAAACAAGAATATATAATGTAGTACAAATTAATAACGAAGCAATAATTGCAAACGGTACATCTTTTTTAGGATTAATAGCTTCACCAGCTTGTGTTGAAACGGCATCAAAACCTACATAAGCAAAGAAAATTGCAGCAGCTCCAGAAACAATTCCCGCTATTCCATATGCATTGTGAGTAGTTTCTTTTTCGATGATTTTAGTAGCCTCAGGAATAAATGGATGCCAGTTAGCAGTATTAATAAAGAAAAGACCGGCAATGATTACAAATATAACAGCAGAAACTTTAAGAATAACAATCATATTGTTTGCTTTTGCTGCGCTTTTTGTACCTTTAATAAGTAACGAAATAACTAAAATCACGATTAAAAAAGCAGGTAAATTCATTGAAAAACCTTCACCAGTATAACTTGCCGGGTCTGTTGTGAGCCAGTCGGGAAGTTTAATGTGAAACATTTTAAGTAATTTATTGAAATATCCAGACCATGAAACAGCTACGGTCATTGATCCCATCGCATACTCAAGGATTAGCCCCCAACCAATAATCCAGGCAAAAATTTCTCCAATTGTACCATAAGCATACGCATAAGCTGAACCCTCAACTGGTAAAATTGACGCAAACTCAGAATAACAAAGAGCTGCAAAAACGCAGGCAACACCTGCAATAATGAAAGAAAGTGCTAAAGCAGGACCAGCATGATAATATGCACCGGTACCAGTTAGAACAAAAATTCCTCCACCAATAATAGCTCCAACTCCAATGGCTGTAAGGCTCCATTTTCCCAGAACTCTTTTTAAATCACTTTTTTTCATATCCGCTTCAAAAGCCGATATCGGTTTAACTCTCCAAATTGACATATTATAATAGTGGTTTATTGTTATTAAGCTCCAAATGTATCGTTTTTTATAAAAAATAAAAACAATTATATAAGTTTAAGTTATAAAATGTTTAAAATTAATACAGGATCATCCGAAATTCAGTTCCAATAACTCTATTTTGTCAACTTACTTTGATAAAAAATACATTATGCATTTTTTTATAAATTATAAAAATTTAGTATTTTTCTTATAATTTAGCTCTTTTTTGACTTAATTTTGACTTTTAAAAATTGAAAAGTTATCAAATGATTAATTTTAAAGCTCTACAGCATCATTTTAAGTTTACTAATCAACAACGTTTAGGGATTTTTTTGCTTTTAGGCATCATTGTAATACTACAAATGATTTATTTTTTTGTCAATTTTTCTATTCAGGAGAAAACCTTCTCTCCCGAAGAAGAACAATGGCTTTCTTTACAATCAGAAATAGATTCTCTAAAAGTAGAAAAATATAAAGCAGTTGGGAAAGTGTATACTTTTAATCCAAATTTTATTTCAGATTATAAAGGGTATAAACTCGGAATGTCAGTTCAGGAAATAGATCGATTGTTGGCCTTTCGGAAAGAAAATAAATATGTGAATTCAGCCAAAGAATTTCAGGAAATAACTAAAATTTCAGATTCATTGTTAAATGTTATTTCACCACTCTTTAAATTTCCGAATTGGATTCAGAATAAAAAATCATTTAAAACAGATAGAGTAGAATATGTTCACAAAGAATATCCTAAAAAGGAAAAGATAATTTTATCGGATATTAATGAAGCAAGTCAGGAAGATTTAATGAAAATATTTGGCATTGGAGAAGCTTTGTCACTTCGAATATTAAAGCAAAAAGAAATTTTAGGAGGTTTTATTTCCATGGAACAGATGAAAGATGTTTGGGGACTTTCACCAGAAGTTCTTTTCGAATTAAATACACATTTTAAAATTGTAACGGTCCCAAATTTTAAGAAAATTGCAGTAAATGATGCTTCTTTGAAAGAGTTGGCGCAGTTTCCGTATTTCAGATATGCATTGGCAAAACAGATAATCACATATCGCAGTATGAACGGAAATTTTAAAAATATTGAGGATTTAGCAAAAATTAAAGATTTTCCTGTTGAAAAAGCAAAAATAATTAGTTTATATTTGGAGTTCTAAAAATAACATCGAAATGAATTTTGAATATAATGAAACGCAATCAATGATTGCTCAGTCTATAAAAGAGTTTGCAGAAAAAAACATTAGACCTAATATAATGGAATGGGATGAAGCGCAAATTTTTCCTGTCGATTTATTTAAAAAATTAGGTGAAATGGGTTTTATGGGTGTTTTGGTTCCTGAAGAATATGGAGGGTCCGGATTAGGTTATCATGAATATATTACTGTAGTTGAGGAAATTTCTAAAGTAGATCCTTCAATTGGACTTTCTGTTGCGGCCCATAATTCATTATGTACCAATCATATTTTGACTTTCGGAAATGAAGAACAAAAGAAAAAATGGCTGCCTAAATTGGCAACTGCAGAATATATTGGTGCTTGGGGCTTAACAGAGCATAATACAGGATCTGATGCCGGAGGAATGAATACAACTGCGGTTAAAGATGGTGATTCGTGGATTGTAAATGGTGCAAAAAACTTTATAACACATGCAATTTCGGGAGATATTGCCGTTGTAATTGTTCGTACAGGAGAAAAAGGGGATTCTAAAGGAATGACTGCTTTTGTTTTTGAAAAAGGAATGCCCGGATTTACTTCAGGTAAAAAAGAAAATAAATTAGGAATGCGAGCCAGTGAAACTGCCGAATTAGTTTTTGACAACTGTCGTGTGCCCGATGCAAATAGATTAGGTGAAGTTGGGCAAGGGTTTGTTCAGGCTATGAAAATATTAGATGGGGGTCGAATTTCAATTGGAGCCTTATCATTGGGGATTTCAAAAGGAGCTTATGAAGCAGCATTGAAATACTCAAAAGAAAGACATCAGTTTGGGCAGCCAATCAGTAGTTTTCAGGGGATTTCATTTAAATTAGCCGATATGGCAACTGAAATCGAAGCTTCAGAATTGTTATTGCATAAAGCTGCTTTTTTAAAACAAAAACATAAGCCGGTTACAACGCTTGGAGCAATGGCAAAAATGTATGCTTCTGAAGCCTGTGTGAAAATTGCAAATGAAGCAGTTCAGATTCACGGCGGATATGGATATACAAAAGATTTTCCGGTAGAGAAATTTTACAGAGATTCTAAATTGTGCACTATAGGCGAAGGAACTACAGAAATTCAGAAACTTGTAATTTCAAGGAATTTGCTAAAGGAGTAAGATACTTAAGTTGGGCGTGCCTATAAAACAAAAAGCCATTTGGCAACCGTTGAAAGGCTTTTTGTTTTATAGTCGGGCTTTCCACTACAATCTTTTTTGTTTTTAAAGAAAAAACAAAAAAGGATTTCCGTTGCAATCCCTCACGCATACAGTGTTTTTTTAGAAATTTCAGGTGTGTAAAAATAATTACAATTTATAACTCATAATTCATAATTAATAATTACTTTTGCAACCTTAACGAGAGGAGGTGTCTATATTATGTTAATTATACCAATTAAAGACGGAGAAAATATCGATAGAGCATTAAAGCGCTATAAAAGAAAATTTGATAAAACAGGAACTGTTCGTCAACTAAGAGCACGTACTGCTTTTATTAAGCCTTCTGTTATCAAAAGAGCTCAAATTCAAAAAGCTGCTTACATTCAAAACATGAGAGATGGTTTAGAAAGTTAGTATTACGCTTTTCAAAAATAATTACCGTTAGTTATCAAATTTTGATACTAACGGTTTTTTTATGCTTAATTTTGAGGTAAATAAGATTTGAAGATATTATATATAGGTGTAATATTGGGTTTTTGTGTAAAGTAAAAGAGTGTATTCTTATGAAATCAAATAAAGAAGCGTTTCGTGATTATCTTCAATTCGAAAAAAAATATTCTCCCCATACTGTTAATGCTTATTTAAATGATGTGATGTTTTTTGAAGATTTCAATAAAACTCATTTTGAGCAGGATAATATTGATCAGGTAAATTACAGTCAAATCAGAAGCTGGATTGTTTCTTTGGTTGATCAGAATGTTTCTAATGTTTCTGTCAATAGAAAAATGGCTTCGTTAAAGTCTTTTTATAAATTTCTTTTAAAGACAAAGCAAATAGATATAAATCCGATGCTAAAGCATAAAGCTTTGAAAACTCCCAAAATTGTCCAGATTCCTTTTTCAGAAAAAGAGCTTACAGATTTAATTCAGGAAGTAGATAATCCGGTAGGATTTGAAGAAATAAGGGATAAGCTTATTGTTGAGATGTTTTATACAACCGGAATGAGGAGGGCAGAGCTGATAAATTTAATGCTGCGCAATGTAGATTTGTCTTCCAGTGTTATTAAGGTTTTAGGAAAAAGAAATAAAGAACGTATTATTCCGCTTTTACCTGTTATTGTTGATCAGCTTAAATTGTATTTAAATGAGCGAGCTTTAGTTGAGGACATCGTTGATGGTGAATATTTTTTTATTTCAAAAAAAGGGTTAAAATTGAGCGAATCTTTTGTGTATCGATTAATAAATTCTTACTTTAGTAAAGTCTCTGAGAAGGTGAAAAAAAGCCCGCATGTGCTTCGGCATACTTTTGCAACTCATCTTTTAAATAATGGAGCAGATTTAAATTCAGTTAAAGAATTATTAGGACATTCGAGTTTAGCGTCTACGCAAGTTTATACTCATAATAGTTTAGCGGAGCTTAAGAAAGTGTATACTAATGCGCATCCGAGAAATAAATAGTAATTCTTAAATGTTTAACCCTAAAATTAGTATTATGAAGGTAGATGTTCATGCCGTTAACTTTACTGTTGACAGAAAGTTGGTTGATTTTATTCAGGAGAGAATGGATAAATTAGAAAAATATTACGATCGAGTTGTCTCGGCCGACGTTTTTTTAAAAGTGGAAAGAACAAGTGACAAGGAGAATAAGGCGGTAGAGATTAAGATTAATGTTCCTGGGGATGAATTTTTGGTTAAAAAACAATGCAAAACATTCGAAGAAGCAGTAGAGCTTTCGGCAGAATCTTTAGAACGTTTGCTGGTAAAAAGGAAAGAAAAAATAAGAGCACACATATAATTGAAAATTTTTTTCAAAAAATGTTTTGATACAAAGATAAAATAGCTACATTTGCAGTCCGTTAGAAATAGCGGACTTTTTTATTGATATTGCCAGCGTAGCTCAGTTGGCTAGAGCAGCTGATTTGTAATCAGCAGGTCGTGGGTTCGAGTCCCTCCGCCGGCTCTAAATATTTCAAATGCGATTTGAAATTGTTCATGCAATTATTGATAAAAAAAAGGGGAGATACTCAAGCGGCCAACGAGGGCAGACTGTAAATCTGCTGTGTGAACTTCGCAGGTTCGAATCCTGCTCTCCCCACAAAAAAAAGTTTAGAATTCAGATTGTTGGTTTTAGATTGTTAAAGTCTAAATTCTTAAATCTACAGTCTAAAATCAGAACTCTGCCGGTGTAGCTCAGGGGTAGAGTGCTTCCTTGGTAAGGAAGAGGTCTCGGGTTCAATTCCCGACATTGGCTCAAGTAAGTAGGAAATTGAAATTAATATATAACTAAGATTAAAAATTAAGTAAAATGGCAAAGGAGAATTTTAATCGTTCCAAACCGCACTTAAACATAGGTACAATTGGACACGTGGATCACGGAAAAACTACATTAACTGCAGCAATTACAAAAGTATTGTCTGATGCTGGTTACTGTCAAGCAAAATCGTTTGATCAAATCGATAACGCTCCAGAGGAGAAAGAAAGAGGTATTACTATTAATACATCACACGTAGAGTATGAAACAGCTAACCGTCACTACGCTCACGTTGACTGTCCAGGTCACGCGGATTACGTAAAGAACATGGTTACTGGTGCTGCTCAAATGGACGGAGCTATCTTAGTAGTTGCTGCTACAGATGGTCCAATGCCACAAACTCGTGAGCACATCCTTTTAGGTCGTCAGGTTGGTATTCCAAGAATCGTTGTTTTCATGAACAAAGTGGATATGGTTGATGATGCTGAATTGTTAGAGCTTGTTGAAATGGAAATTAGAGATTTATTATCTTTCTACGAATATGATGGAGATAATGGTCCTGTAGTTCAAGGTTCTGCTTTAGGGGGATTGAATAATGATCCTGCTTGGGTACCAAAAATCATTGAATTAATGGCAGCTGTTGATGCTTGGATCGAAGAGCCAGTGCGTGACGTAGCTAAACCATTCTTGATGCCGGTTGAAGATGTATTTACAATTACTGGTCGTGGAACTGTTGCTACAGGTCGTATCGAAACAGGTATTGCTAATACAGGAGATCCAGTTGAAATCATTGGTATGGGAGCTGATAAATTAACTTCTACTATTACAGGAGTTGAGATGTTCCGTAAAATCCTTGATAGAGGTGAAGCTGGAGATAACGTAGGTTTATTGTTAAGAGGTATTGATAAAGAATCTATCAAAAGAGGAATGGTTATCATTAAGCCAGGATCAGTAAAACCACACGCTACTTTCAAAGCTGAGGTTTATATCTTGAAAAAAGAAGAAGGTGGACGTCATACTCCATTCCATAATAACTACCGTCCACAGTTCTACGTACGTACAACTGACGTAACAGGAGTTATTACTTTACCAGAAGGAGTAGAGATGGTAATGCCAGGAGATAACTTAACTATCAATGTTTCTTTATTAAGCCCAATCGCAATGAGCGTAGGTTTACGTTTCGCTATCCGTGAAGGTGGTAGAACAGTAGGAGCTGGTCAGGTTACTGAAATCGTAGGATAATCCTATAAATAATTATAAAAAGCCAGTTGTTTTCTTAACTGAAATCACTGGCTTTTAATTACGGGCGTAGTTCAAGGGTAGAATAGCGGTCTCCAAAACCGTTGATGGGGGTTCGAATCCCTCCGCCCGTGCAATATAAAATATATCAAATGACAAAAGTTACTAATTATTTATCAGAGGCTTTCGAAGAGTTAAAGTCAAATGTTACTTGGCCTGCTTGGGCTGAGGTTCAAAAATTGACAATTGTTGTGGCTGTATTTTCAGTTCTATTCGCTTTGGCAACATGGGGAGTAGATGAATTTTTTGCAAAAGCTTTGGCTGGATTTTTTAACTGGTTAAAAGGATAATTTTTTTGTGATGGCAGATAATAATGTAAAAAAATGGTATGTGGTTAGAGCTGTAAGCGGACAGGAAAACAAAGTCAAAGCTTACATCGAAACCGAGATTGCCAGATTAGGTATGGGTGATTATGTTTCCCAAGTTTTAGTGCCTACAGAAAAAGTAGTTACTGTAAAAGAGGGAAAGAAAATGTCTAAGGATAAAGTTTATTTTCCTGGATATGTTATGATCGAAGCCAATTTAGTTGGTGAGATACCTCATATTATCAAGTCTATTACTAGTGTTATTGGATTTTTAGGTGAGATCAAAGGAGGAGAACCTGTTCCTTTGAGACTTTCTGAAGTAAATAGAATGTTAGGTAAAGTGGATGAGTTGGCTGTTAATACAGATACTCGTGCTATTCCTTTCAACTTAGGAGAAACTGTTAAAGTGATCGACGGTCCATTTAACGGATTTAACGGAACAGTTGAAAAAATCAATGAAGAAAAGCGTAAACTTGAAGTTATGGTTAAGATTTTCGGAAGAAAAACACCATTAGAATTAAGTTTTATGCAAGTTGAAAAAGTATAATTTTTTGTTACATATATAATAACCATTGTAATCGCTTCCATTGATTGCAGTGTTAAATTTTTTAAAAATGGCTAAAGAAATTAGTAAGGTAGTTAAACTACAAGTTAAGGGAGGTGCTGCGAATCCGTCGCCACCGGTTGGACCTGCTTTAGGAGCTGCTGGGGTAAACATCATGGAGTTTTGTAAGCAATTTAATGCTAGAACTCAGGATAAACCTGGCAAAATATGCCCAGTGCAAATCACTGTGTATAAAGACAAATCATTCGATTTTGTTGTTAAGACTCCTCCAGCAGCGGTTCAGTTAATGGAAGCTGCAAAGCTAAAATCTGGTTCTGGTGAGCCTAATCGTAAAAAAGTAGCTAGTGTTACTTGGGAACAAATTAGAGCAATTGCTGATGACAAAATGCCTGACTTAAATGCATTCACTATTGAGGCTGCAATGAGTATGGTTGCTGGAACAGCTAGATCTATGGGTATAACTGTATCAGGAGAAGCTCCTTTTTAATTAAGAAAAAGACATGGCAAAATTAACAAAAAAGCAAAAAGAGGCTGCTTCAAAAATTGAAAAGAACAAACTATATTCTCTTAAAGATGCTGCGGCATTATTAAAAGTAGTTGCTTCTGCAAAATTTGATGAGTCTGTTGATATCGCAGTTCGTTTGGGTGTAGATCCAAGAAAAGCGAATCAAATGGTTAGAGGTGTAGTTACATTACCTCACGGAACAGGTAAAGACGTTAAAGTATTAGCATTGGTTACTCCAGATAAAGAAGCGGAAGCTAAAGAAGCTGGGGCTGATTATGTTGGTCTTGATGATTATTTACAAAAAATTAAAGATGGTTGGACAGATGTTGATGTTATCATCACTATGCCGGCTGTTATGGGTAAATTAGGTCCATTAGGGCGTATTTTAGGACCTAGAGGTTTAATGCCAAACCCTAAAACAGGTACTGTAACTATGGATGTTGCAAAAGCTGTTGCAGAGGTTAAAGCTGGTAAAATTGACTTTAAAGTTGATAAAACTGGTATCGTTCACGCAGGAATTGGTAAAGTTTCTTTTGGAGCTGAGCAAATTGTTGACAACGCACACGAAATTATTCAAACATTAATAAAACTTAAGCCAACTGCTGCTAAAGGTACCTACATTAAAGGTATTCACCTTACAAGCACTATGAGTCCTGCAATTGCATTGGATCCAAAAGCAGTATAATTGGTAGTTAAAAATTTTTAGTATGACTAGAGAAGAAAAATCAATCGCGATTGAAAATTTAACTGCGCAGTTAGCTGGTACAAATATCATTTATGTATCTGATATTTCTGGATTAAACGCAGAGACAACTTCAAACTTACGTAGAGCTTGTTTTAAAGCTGGTATCAAATTAGAAGTTGTAAAGAACACTTTGCTTGCAAAAGCAATGGAAGCTTCTGCCAATGATTATGGTGATTTACCTTCAGTATTGACTGGTAATAGTGCTATATTTATTTCTGATGTAGCTAATGCTCCTGGAAAAATCATTAAAGATTTCCGTAAGAAATCTGATAAACCAGTTTTAAAAGGTGCTTTCATTAATAATGAAATTTATATTGGAGATAATCAATTAGATGCATTAGCAACTATTAAATCTAAAGAAGAACTTCTTGGAGAACTTATTGGATTATTGCAATCACCAGCACAAAGAATTATCTCTGCTTTACAAAACAAATTCGCTGGTAGCGAAGAAGAAGCGGAAGCATAATAATTATTGTAAGGAATTTAATTTCCTTGCAGCTTAAATAAGCGCACAATAAATAAATTATATTTTACAAATCATTTTAAACGATAGAAAAAATGGCAGATTTGAAACAATTCGCAGAACAATTAGTTAACTTAACAGTTAAAGAAGTTAACGAATTAGCAACAATATTAAAAGACGAGTATGGTATCGAGCCTGCTGCTGCAGCTGTAGTAGTTGCTGCTGGTGGTGGAGAAGGTGCTGCTGAAGAAGCGCAAACTGAATTTACAGTTGTATTAAAAGAAGCTGGTGCTTCTAAATTAGCAGTTGTAAAATTAGTTAAAGAACTTACAGGTTTAGGTCTTAAAGAAGCTAAAGATGTAGTTGACGGTGCTCCAAGTAACGTTAAAGAAGGTGTTTCTAAAGAAGAGGCTGAAGGTCTTAAAAAATCATTAGAAGAAGCTGGAGCTGTAGTTGAACTTAAATAAGTTCACTCGGTTTTAAGAACTAGGTTTAGGTCTTGAGTTAACTCAATGGCCTAAACCATTTTTCGTATAATAAAATATATCAAGTTTTATTATTCAAATAGTTTAAAATACGAAAAAGTTTTTGATCAATACGAAGAAAAAAATTAAGCTAAATTTTACCGGTTTATTTTTAAAGATGTATTGATTATAATAAGAAAGTATAGATTAAACAGTGTGTGTTTACACAAAAAATTACTTTTTTTTAATCAAAATTTTGTCCATTGATGATAACAAATCAGACTGAAAGATTGAATTTTGCCTCTACAAAAAATATCCCTGACTATCCGGATTTCCTAGATGTTCAGGTTAAATCTTTTAAAGATTTCTTTCAATTAGAAACGAAATCTGACGAAAGAGGCAACGAAGGGTTATACAACACCTTCATGGAAAACTTTCCAATCACAGATACAAGAAACAACTTTGTATTGGAATTCCTAGATTATTTTGTTGATCCGCCACGTTATACAATTCAAGAATGTATAGAGAGAGGTCTTACGTATAGTGTGCCTTTAAAAGCAAGGTTGAAACTATACTGTACTGATCCAGAACACGAAGATTTTGAAACAATTGTACAAGATGTTTATCTTGGAACAATACCTTATATGACTCCAAGTGGTACCTTTGTTATTAATGGTGCCGAGCGTGTAGTAGTGTCACAATTACACCGTTCTCCTGGGGTTTTCTTTGGACAGTCATTCCATGCAAATGGAACAAAACTATATTCTGCCAGAGTAATTCCTTTTAAAGGATCTTGGATAGAATTTTCTACAGATATCAACAGCGTAATGTATGCTTATATCGATAGAAAGAAAAAATTACCGGTAACAACTTTATTCCGTGCAATTGGGTTTGAAAGAGACAAGGATATCCTTGAAATTTTCGACCTTGCTGAAGAAATTAAAGTTTCTAAAACTGGTATTAAGAAATATATTGGAAGAAGACTTGCTGCCCGTGTTTTAAACACTTGGCACGAGGATTTCGTTGATGAAGATACCGGTGAGGTAGTTTCTATCGAACGTAACGAAATCATCCTTGATAGAGATACTATTATCGACAAAGATAATGTTGAAGAAATCATCGATTCTAACGTTAAATCTATTTTGTTACACAAAGAGGATAATAATCAGGCAGATTATGCTATTATCCACAATACGTTACAAAAAGATCCAACAAACTCTGAAAAAGAAGCTGTAGAGCACATTTACCGTCAGTTGCGTAACGCTGAACCGCCTGATGAGGAAACTGCTCGTGGTATTATAGATAAATTGTTCTTCTCTGATCAACGTTATAACTTAGGTGAAGTTGGTCGTTACAGAATGAACAAAAAACTTGGTTTGGATATCCCAATGGAAAAGCAAGTGCTTACCAAAGAAGATATCATTACCATTGTAAAATATTTGATCGAATTGATCAACTCTAAAGCAGAGATTGATGATATTGATCACTTATCAAACCGTCGTGTTAGAACAGTTGGAGAACAATTGTCTCAACAATTCGGTGTTGGTTTAGCACGTATGGCTAGAACTATTCGTGAGAGAATGAACGTTAGAGATAACGAGGTGTTTACACCAATTGATTTGATTAATGCTAAAACATTATCATCAGTTATCAACTCTTTCTTTGGTACTAACCAGTTATCTCAATTTATGGATCAAACGAATCCATTAGCTGAGATTACGCACAAGAGAAGACTTTCTGCACTTGGACCAGGTGGACTTTCGAGAGAAAGAGCTGGTTTCGAGGTTCGTGACGTTCACTATACACACTATGGTCGTTTATGTCCGATTGAAACTCCTGAGGGACCAAACATTGGTTTGATTTCATCTCTTGGTGTTTATGCAAAAGTTAACGGAATGGGATTCATTGAAACTCCATACCGTAAAGTAACTAATGGTGTAGTTGATTTAGAAAGCACTCCAATTTACTTAAGTGCTGAAGAAGAAGAAGGAAAAATGATTGCTCAGGCAAACATTGAAATGGATGAAAATGGTAAAATTACAGCTAGCAATGTTATTGCTCGTGAGGAAGGTGACTTCCCGGTTGTTGAACCATCAGTAGTTCATTATACAGACGTTGCTCCTAACCAGATTGCTTCGATTTCGGCTTCATTGATTCCTTTCTTGGAACATGATGATGCGAACCGTGCATTGATGGGATCGAACATGATGCGTCAGGCAGTTCCTTTGATCCGCCCTGAAGCACCAATTGTAGGTACAGGTTTAGAGCGTCAGGTAGCTTCAGATTCAAGAGTATTAATCAATGCTGAAGGGCATGGAACTGTTGAATATGTTGATGCTAATATCATTACTATTAAATACGATCGTACAGAAGACGAGAGAATGGTTAGTTTTGATGCAGATGAGAAAACATACAACTTAATTAAATTTAGAAAAACCAATCAAGGTACAAGTATCAACTTGAAACCAATCGTAAGAAAAGGTGACAGAGTTATTCCTGGACAAGTATTATCAGAAGGATATGCTACTCAAAATGGTGAATTAGCTTTAGGTAGAAACTTAAAAGTTGCGTTCATGCCATGGAAAGGGTATAACTTTGAGGATGCGATTGTAATTTCTGAAAAAGTAGTTCGTGATGATATTTTTACTTCTATCCACGTTGATGATTATTCATTAGAGGTTAGAGATACTAAGTTAGGAAATGAAGAGTTAACAAACGATATTCCTAACGTTTCTGAAGAAGCTACTAAAGATTTAGATGAAAACGGTATGATCAGAATTGGAGCAGAGGTTAAGCCTGGCGACATTTTGATCGGAAAAATTACACCAAAAGGGGAATCAGATCCTACTCCGGAAGAGAAATTGCTTCGTGCAATCTTCGGGGACAAAGCAGGTGATGTAAAAGATGCTTCATTGAAAGCTTCTCCATCTTTACACGGTGTAGTTCTTGACAAAAAATTATTTGCAAGAGCCGTAAAAGATAAACGTAAACGTACTCAGGATAAAGATGCTTTAGGCGCTTTAGAAATGGAATTTGAAACTAAATTTGTTGAATTGAAAGACAGATTGGTTGAAAAATTATTCTTGATCGTTAACGGAAAAACATCTCAAGGTGTAATGAATGATTTGGGTGAAGAAGTTTTACCAAAAGGTAAAAAATATACTCAAAAAATGCTTTACGCAGTAGAAGATTTTGCTCACTTAAGCAAAGGTCAATGGGTTGCTGATGATGCTACTAATAAAATGGTTAATGATTTGATTCATAACTATAAAATTAAGCTGAACGATTTACAAGGATCTTTAAGAAGAGAAAAATTCACTATTACAGTTGGAGATGAATTACCATCTGGAATTTTGAAATTAGCGAAAATTTATATCGCTAAAAAACGTAAACTGAAAGTAGGGGATAAAATGGCAGGACGTCACGGTAACAAAGGTATTGTTGCAAGAATCGTTCGTCATGAAGATATGCCTTTCCTTGAAGACGGAACACCGGTAGATATCGTATTGAATCCACTTGGGGTACCTTCACGTATGAACATTGGTCAGATTTATGAAACTGTTCTTGGTTGGGCTGGACAAAATTTAGGTAGAAAATTTGCTACTCCAATTTTTGATGGTGCTTCTTTAGATCAAATTAATGAATTAACTGATGAAGCTGGAGTACCACGTTTCGGACATACACATCTTTATGATGGTGGTACTGGAGAGCGTTTCCATCAAGCTGCAACTGTGGGTGTAATTTACATGCTTAAATTAGGACACATGGTTGATGATAAGATGCACGCACGTTCTATCGGACCATACTCGTTGATCACTCAACAACCACTTGGAGGTAAAGCTCAATTTGGAGGTCAGCGTTTTGGAGAGATGGAGGTTTGGGCACTTGAAGCTTATGGAGCATCAAGTACACTTCGTGAAATCTTAACTGTTAAGTCGGATGACGTTATTGGTAGAGCGAAAACTTACGAAGCTATCGTTAAGGGTGAGTCTATGCCAGAGCCAGGATTACCTGAATCATTCAATGTATTAATGCATGAATTGAAAGGTCTTGGACTTGACATTCGTTTAGAAGAATAATAAGTATTAGGAAGTTTTCAGTCCCGATTTTTGTCGGGGCTGATTACTCATTTATAGAAGTTTTTAGGATTTATACCCGTAACCCGTTCCGATTTTTTATATAAACCCTAAGAGTTTTATAATTAGCACTTCAAAATAATTAAGGTTTGAAGTTTAGAGAAGTAACCCGAGGTAGTAGTTTACTGATTTGCTTTCGCTTAAAGTGGAAAAATTCAGAAATCTAAAATCAATTTTTTAATTGCAAATAAATCAATAGTAAAAACTATGATGAATAATAGAAATAATAATAAAGATAAAAATCCAGTTAAAAGATTTAATAAAATCTCAATTGGATTGGCTTCACCAGAATCTATCTTGAAAGAATCAAGAGGAGAGGTTTTGAAACCAGAAACTATCAACTACAGAACTCACAAACCAGAGCGTGACGGACTTTTCTGCGAAAGAATCTTCGGACCTGTTAAGGATTTCGAATGTGCTTGTGGTAAATATAAAAGAATTCGTTACAAAGGTATCATCTGTGACCGTTGTGGTGTTGAAGTTACAGAGAAAAAAGTACGTCGTGACAGAGTAGGACACATCAATCTTGTTGTGCCAATTGCTCACATTTGGTATTTCCGTTCTCTTCCAAACAAAATTGGTTATATCCTTGGTCTTCCATCTAAGAAATTAGATATGATCATTTACTACGAAAGATACGTAGTAATCCAGGCTGGTATTGCTAAAAATGCAGATGGAGAATCATTACAAAGATTAGATTTCTTAACTGAAGAAGAATATTTGAATATTTTAGATACTCTTCCACAAGAAAACCAATATTTAGATGATATGGATCCTAATAAATTTGTTGCCAAAATGGGAGCAGAATGTATTATGGATTTATTGGCTCGTATTGACTTAGATGCTTTATCTTATGAATTAAGACATAGTGCTAATAACGAAACATCTAAACAACGTAAAACTGAAGCTTTAAAAAGATTGCAAGTTGTTGAGTCATTCCGTGAGTCTAACTTAAACCGCGAAAATCGTCCTGAGTGGATGATTATGAAAGTGGTTCCTGTTATTCCACCAGAATTACGCCCGCTTGTTCCACTTGATGGAGGTCGTTTTGCAACTTCAGATTTAAATGACTTATACCGTCGTGTAATCATCCGTAATAACCGTTTGAAAAGATTAATGGAGATTAAAGCTCCTGAAGTTATCTTAAGAAACGAAAAACGTATGTTACAAGAATCTGTAGATTCATTATTTGATAACACTCGTAAAGCTTCTGCTGTTAAAACAGAATCTAACAGACCATTAAAATCATTATCTGATTCCTTAAAAGGTAAGCAAGGACGTTTCCGTCAAAACTTACTTGGAAAACGTGTGGATTATTCTGCTCGTTCGGTAATTGTTGTTGGTCCTGAATTAAAATTATTTGAATGTGGATTGCCAAAAGATATGGCATCTGAGTTATACAAACCTTTCGTAATCCGTAAATTGATTGAAAGAGGTATTGTTAAAACAGTAAAATCTGCTAAGAAAATTATAGACAAAAAAGAGCCTGTAGTTTGGGATATCCTTGAAAATGTAATTAAAGGTCACCCAGTATTGCTTAACCGTGCTCCTACGTTACACAGACTTGGTATTCAAGCTTTCCAACCAAAATTAATTGAAGGAAAAGCAATCCAATTGCACCCATTAGTATGTACGGCTTTCAACGCCGATTTTGATGGGGATCAGATGGCAGTTCACTTGCCATTAGGACCAGAGGCTATTTTAGAAGCACAATTATTAATGTTGGCTTCTCACAATATCTTGAACCCTGCAAATGGTGCTCCAATTACTGTACCTTCTCAGGATATGGTCTTGGGTCTATATTATATGACCAAAGAACGTATCTCGACACCAGAACATGTAATTTTAGGTCAAGACTTAACTTTCTATTCTGCTGAAGAAGTAAACATTGCATTAAACGAAGGAAGATTAGAATTGAATGCTCGTGTAAGAATCAGAGCAAAAGATTTTAATGACGCTGGAGAATTAGTGTATAAGATTATTCAAACAACTGCAGGACGTGTATTATTTAATGAAGTAGTACCGGAAGCAGCTGGATATATCAATGATGTATTGACTAAGAAAAACCTTAGAGATATTATCGGACACATTTTAAGTGTGACTGATGTACCTACAACGGCAGCTTTCTTGGATAATATGAAAGATATGGGTTATAAATTTGCATTTAGAGGAGGTTTATCTTTCTCTCTTGGTGATATTAGAATCCCAGAACAAAAAACTAAATTAATTGCAGATGCCAGAGAGCAAGTTGAAGGTATTTCTGTGAATTATAACATGGGTCTTATTACCAATAACGAACGTTACAACCAAGTTATTGACGTATGGACTTCAGCAAATGCTCAGTTAACAGAATTAGCAATGAAAAATATTAGAGAAGACCAACAAGGTTTCAACTCTGTATATATGATGCTTGACTCTGGAGCGAGGGGTTCTAAGGAACAGATTCGTCAGTTAACTGGTATGCGTGGTTTGATGGCTAAGCCTAAAAAATCTACTGCTGGTGGTGGAGAAATTATTGAAAACCCGATTCTTTCTAACTTTAAGGAAGGTCTTTCGATCCTTGAGTACTTCATTTCTACTCACGGTGCTCGTAAAGGACTTGCGGATACGGCTCTTAAAACTGCCGATGCCGGATACTTAACAAGAAGACTTCATGACGTTTCGCAAGATGTTATTGTTAACATCGAAGATTGTGGAACTTTAAGAGGTGTTGAAGTTTCTGCTTTGAAGAAAAATGAGGAAATCGTTGAATCATTAGGAGAAAGAATTTTAGGACGTGTTGCATTGCAAGATGTTATAAATCCACTTACTAATGAAGTAATGGTTCAATCAGGTCAACAAATTACTGAGGCAATCATGAGAACTATCGAAGCTTCTCCGATTGAAAGAGTAGAGGTTAGATCTCCATTAACTTGTGAGGCTTTAAAAGGTATTTGTGCTAAATGTTACGGTAGAAACTTAGCTACCGGAAAAATGACACAAAGAGGTGAAGCTGTAGGAGTTATTGCAGCTCAGTCTATTGGTGAGCCAGGTACACAGTTAACACTTCGTACGTTCCACGTTGGAGGGGTTGCCGGAGGTATTTCTGAAGAATCTAGTATTGTTACAAGATTCAACGGTAGACTTGAGATTGAAGATTTAAAAACTGTTAAAGGTGAAGATAGTGAAGGTAATGCGGTTGATATCGTAGTATCACGTTCAACTGAATTAAAATTAGTTGACGAGAAAACTGGAATCGTTTTAAATACACATAACATTCCTTACGGTTCTAGTATCTTTGTTAAAGATGGAGAAACTGTTACTAAAGGATCTGTGATCTGTAAATGGGATCCATATAATGGTGTAATTGTTTCTGAATTTACCGGTAAGATTGCTTACGAAGATTTAGAGCAAGGACAATCGTTCATGGTTGAAATCGATGAGCAAACAGGATTCCAGGAAAAAGTAATTTCTGAAGCTAGAAATAAAAAATTAATTCCAACTTTATTGGTTTACGGTAAAGAAGGTGAATTGATTCGTTCGTATAACTTACCAGTAGGAGCTCACCTTATGGTTGAGAACGGTGAGAAAATTAAAGCAGGTAAAGTATTAGTAAAAATTCCACGTCGTTCTTCTAAAGCAGGCGATATCACGGGAGGTTTACCAAGAATTACTGAGTTGCTTGAAGCTCGTAACCCTTCAAACCCTGCAGTTGTTTCTGAAATTGACGGTGTTGTTTCTTTTGGAAAAATCAAAAGAGGTAACCGTGAAATTGTTATCGAATCTAAATTTGGTGAGATTAAAAAGTATTTAGTTAAACTTTCTAGTCAAATCTTAGTTCAGGAAAATGACTTTGTAAGAGCAGGAGTACCATTGTCTGACGGTGCAATTACACCAGATGATATTTTAAGAATTCAGGGACCAGCTGCTGTTCAACAGTATTTGGTAAATGAAATTCAAGAGGTATACCGTTTACAAGGGGTGAAAATTAACGATAAGCACTTTGAGGTAGTTATTCGTCAAATGATGCGTAAAGTTAGAGTTCAGGATCCGGGAGACACATTGTTCTTAGAAGATCAATTAATTCACACTAAAGATTTCATCGTTCAAAACGATAAATTATATGGTATGAAAGTAGTTGAAGATGCTGGAGATTCAGCTGTATTGAAACCAGGTCAGATTATTTCTCCTCGTGATTTACGTGATGAAAATTCATTATTGAAACGTACTGATAAAAATCTTGTTGTGGCAAGAGACGTAATTACTGCAACTGCAACGCCAGTTTTACAAGGTATTACAAGAGCTTCGCTACAAACTAAATCATTCATTTCTGCTGCTTCTTTCCAGGAAACAACAAAAGTACTTAACGAAGCTGCTGTAGCTGGTAAAGTAGATGATTTAGAAGGATTAAAAGAAAATGTAATTGTTGGACACAGAATTCCTGCGGGAACTGGTATGAGAGAATACGATAATACTATCGTAGGATCTAAAGACGATTACAATGAAATGATGGCTAATAAAGAAGAATATATTTATTAATTAGGAAACTATGAGTAATCCGAAACAACAACAAGAACAAATTAATATCGAGTTAGATGAAACTATCGCAGAAGGAATTTATTCTAATCTTGCGATTATAAATCACTCATCATCAGAGTTTGTTTTAGATTTTGTGAGCATTATGCCGGGTATTCCTAAAGCCAAGGTAAAGTCAAGAATTGTCCTGACACCACAACATGCTAAAAGATTATTAAAAGCAATTGGTGAAAACATTCATCGTTTTGAAGTAGCTCACGGCGAGATCAAAGACACTGAACAAGCTCCAATACCGCTTAATTTTGGTCCTGCGGGACAAGCATAATATAAAAAGCCCCAGAAATGGGGCTTTTTTTTGTTGAAATTGAAACATAAAAATCTGTAGTTTGTCCGATTTTATTTCACTTAATCGAGTATATTTCTTTATGCAATTTTAATGTAATAAATTAGACACTCCGTAATTAGGATAAAAGTAATTTTAGAATATAATGACTTAGTAAGGTTGATTTAATTCAGATTAAAAAAAAGCGCTAATATTTAAATTAGCGCTTTTTTTATTATTTTTTGGAAGTGAAAATTAATCAAACTCTGAAGTAAAGAATAATTTTACAGTTGGATATTTATTTTGAGTCATCTGAATTGTAAAGTCAGAATCGGCTAAAAATACCAATTGACCGTATTTATCATGTGCTAAGAATTTTTGTTTAATACGTTTAAATTCTTTGAATTCATCATTTTTAGCATCATCAGGTTTTACCCAACATGCTTTATGAACAGGGAAATTTTCGTAAGTACATTTTGCACCATATTCATGCTCTAAACGATATTGAATAACTTCATACTGAAGCGCTCCAACTGTACCAATAACTTTACGATTGTTCATTTCTAGAGTAAACAACTGTGCAACACCTTCATCCATTAACTGATCAACACCTTTGTCAAGCTGTTTTGCTTTCATTGGGTCAGCATTGTTGATGTATCTAAAGTGTTCCGGAGAGAAACTTGGAATTCCTTTAAAACTCATGATTTCGCCTTCGGTTAAAGTATCTCCAATTTTAAAATTTCCGGTATCATGTAAACCTACAATATCACCTGGATATGAAATGTCTACAATTTCTTTTTTCTCAGCAAAGAAAGCATTAGGACTTGAGAATTTTAAATTTTTCTTTTGACGAACGTGATAATAAGGCTTGTTTCTTTCGAAAGTTCCCGAAACAATTTTAATGAAAGCTAAACGGTCTCTATGTTTTGGATCCATATTAGCATGGATTTTAAATACAAAACCTGTCATTTTTTCTTCTTTTGGATCAACCAAACGAGTTTCAGAATCTTTTGCTCTTGGAGAAGGAGCGATTGTTACGAAACAATCTAGCAATTCACGAACTCCAAAGTTATTTAATGCCGATCCAAAAAATACTGGCTGAATTTTTCCGTCTAAATAATCCTGACGCTCAAATTTCGGATAAACTTCATCGATTAATTCTAATTCTTCACGAAGTTTGTCAGCTGCTTTTTGACCAACGATTTTATCTAATTCAGGATTGTTTTGAACATCAGAGAAAGCGATCGTTTCTTCGATATTTTTACGGCTGTCACCGCTAAAAAGATTGATATTTTCTTCCCATAAATTATAAATCCCCTGAAAGTCATAGCCCATTCCGATAGGAAAACTCAAAGGAGTAACTTTTAATCCCAATTTTTGTTCCACTTCGTCCATTAGGTCAAAAGCATCTTTTCCTTCACGGTCTAATTTATTGATGAAAACAATCATCGGAATGTTACGCATTCTACAAACGGCAACTAATTTCTCCGTTTGTTCCTCAACCCCTTTTGCAACGTCAATTACAACAATAACACTATCAACTGCGGTTAAAGTTCTAAAAGTATCTTCGGCAAAATCCTTGTGTCCCGGAGTATCAAGAATGTTGATTTTTTTGTCTTTATAATTAAAAGCAAGTACAGATGTTGAAACCGAAATCCCTCTTTGGCGTTCGATTTCCATAAAGTCACTCGTTGCTCCTTTTTTAATTTTATTATTTTTTACAGCACCAGCTTCCTGAATTGCCCCTCCAAATAACAATAATTTCTCAGTTAAAGTCGTTTTACCGGCATCGGGATGCGATATAATTCCAAATGTTCTTCTGCGTTGTATTTCTTTTAAAAAGCTCATATTTTGTATAAATAGGTTGCAAAAGTACTATTAATTACCGCTTAATAAAAATATTCACTTCTTAATTTGGGAAGTGTTTCTTTTAAAGAAAAAAATAAGGCTGTTATTATAACAGCCTTACATTAGTCATTTTAAATTACTGATTAATTGACCAAACTGAATATCCTTTTGGAGGACATTGTATTTTTACCCATTTGTCTGCTTGAGTAGTTGGATACCAGGTTGAGTTTCCGGTAAAATCTTTAATTTGAGTATTTGCCCAATTAGTTTCAACCCATCTTTCTTGCCAGGAAGATGAATTATTGATATAAACCACTAATCCCGGATTTCCGTTGTATCCATTTCTTCTGGCAACATATTCATCATTATCAGAATATAAAATTGAAGTTGTACCAGTTGCTTTGTTGTTATGAATCCAGATCAGATTGTTTAATTTGCTCTTATCCAGCCATTCCTCATAATCTCTATAGAAAATTGTTGGATATCCTTCATGCGTTAAAATATAAGAATACGCCAATAATTTATTTGAAATTTCATCCGTATCATGATTGGTTACAAAAGTTACCGCTTTATATGGATTTCTTTTCCACATCATATCGTCATTTAAAAGAGCCAGATTATTTCCGTCAAAAGCATCATTCATTTTGTAGTAACAAGCAAAATCAAATACAGAACTATTAGCATTATTCGCCCAGTCATTTAATATGTTTACATTAGAATCCCATAATTCACCTACAGAAAATCCACCTACATTTGCATTCCAGTCCCTAACAACCCAAGAGCCAAAACCTTTAACGTAGTCAAATCTCCAGCCATCAAATTTCATCGTATTTTTGTAATATTTACCAACGCCATCAGCTCTCAGCCACAACCAATCTTTCACATTAGGGGCAGCGTGGCATAAATCTGGAAATCCGCCAAAGCTTCCTTCATCATTATTGCCAAAACTATTTTTATAAAAATCATTATAAGTACGTTTAAATTTTCCAGAAGCAACTCCGGTAAAATTTGTCCAGGTATTTGTTCCCGTAAAAGGATTCGCTTCTGATTGGCCACCGCTATTGTGATTAATTACGATATCAGCATATACTTTCATGTTTTCAGTGTGTGCTTTTGTAATCAGGCTTACCAATTCAGTTTTAGAACCAAATCGGGTTTCGATAGTTCCATTTTGGCTATAATCTCCAAAATCGAAATAATCCGTTGGATCATATCCCATAGAAAATGCTCCGTTTTGCGCCTTTGAGGCAGGAGGAAGCCATACAGATCCAATTCCGGCATTAGACCAGTCGGTTAATTTAGTCGTAACAGTATTCCACCAGTTTCCGCCAGCTGGAACATCCCAATAAAAAGCCTGCATCATAACGCCTCCACCAGGATTATCAACATATTTGCCTGTTAGAGATGATTTGGTTTCTCCTGTACTAAAAGGTTTTCCGTCATGATGTGTTACATTGATGATTTTGAATTCTTTACTCGCTGCACTTGCGCCATTTTCAGATGTTTCAATGTCAGAACAAGCACAAAACAATGCAGTAATTGCAACAAAGCAATAAAATTTCACAAAAGGTTTTTTCATAATAATGATTTGGTTAAGGTTAGATTAATAAAGTTGTAATTGTATCGGATATTAATGGTAAAAGTGAATTATTCTTAATTTTATCACATGTAAAATATTAATTACTCATCTAAAGTATGTAAATTTTGTTATGTTGTAAATTATAGGAAAATATTTATATTACGAAAACGTTGTAGTGTTGAAAACTTTTAATTGTAGGAGTAAAAAATTTAAACAATTCCGTCATAAATAAAACCACAATTATATCGATATGAGCTTTATTATTTGGAGATTGTATTTTGAAGTATTTCTGCTGATAAACAACTTCTTATTAATTGAATTTACGAGCTATCCCATAATTTTTTGTTAATAGTATTGCTGATAGTTGTATTATGTAATTGAATTGTTATTTTTGTTCGTTATAAGTTAGAAGAAACTAGAAGTTAATTATTTAATGTTTCAGAATGAATTTTTGAAAGAGAAATAAATGAATTGGTAGTTTAAATAAAGTCTAAAAGCATTCAAATTAAATTTAAAATAATGTTATTAAAAAAAATTCAGCTAAAAACAATTGATTACAAATTTGGGTTAACAATATGTTTTTTACTTTTTTTCAACTCATTTATTTCAGCACAGGAAATTATTCCGGATGTTGTTGTAGCAGAAAAACCAGTTGAAGCTCCTTCTGGACAGAAGCAAAAAATTGACGGTATTATTGCAACTGTTGGAGATTATATTGTTTTAGATTCTGATATTGATAAAGGATATTTAGAAATTACCAGTCAGGGAGGTTCTACAAAAGATATTACAAGATGCCAAATGCTTGGTAAACTTTTAGAGGATAAATTATATGCGCATCAGGCTATTCAGGATAGTATTATTGTAAGCGATGCTGAAGTAAGAGGAATGATGGAAGAGCGTCTAAACTATATGATGCAGCAAGTTGGAGACATAAACAAGGTTGTAGCTTATTATAAGAAAAACTCTGTAGAAGAATTCAAAACTTACTTTGCTGATATCTTAAAAGAGCAAAAGTTAGCTTCTGAAATGCAGAAAAAAATTATTGATGCAGTTGAGATTACACCAGAAGAAGTTCGTAATTTCTTTAAAAAAATACCAAAAGATGAATTGCCAACTTTTGGAGCAGAAATGGAAGTAGCACAAATTGTTGTAGAACCAAAAGTTTCAAAAGAAGACGAGCAAAAGGTTATTGACCGATTAAATGGTATTAGAAAAGATGTATTAGACGGATCTAGTTTTGCTACCAAAGCAGTTTTATATTCACAAGACCCGGGATCATCTTCTAGCGGAGGTTTTTATAAAATGACAAGAAAAACACCTTTTGTAAAAGAGTTTAAAGATGTTGCTTTTAGTTTGGCAGAAGGAGAAATTTCGGAACCATTTAAAACTAATTTTGGATATCATATTATT
This sequence comes from Flavobacterium sp. AK-345, assembly GCF_058310175.1. NCBI lineage: Bacteria > Pseudomonadati > Bacteroidota > Flavobacteriia > Flavobacteriales > Flavobacteriaceae > Flavobacterium > Flavobacterium sp. AK-345. The sequence goes on from NZ_JBZEER010000014.1 coordinate 90,436, forward strand.
ATGGTAGATAAAATAAAAGGACAGGAAGTTGAATTACGTCATATTTTAATAGCTCCAACTGTTTCTGAAGATGCTTTGAAAGAAGCTAAAGAAAGAATCATAAATATTAGAAAAAAGATTGAAAGTAAAGAAATTTCTTTTGCTGATGCAGCCAGAACAGAATCTGATGAAAAAGAAACTAGAGCAAATGGTGGTACTTTAGTAAATCCTAATACACAAGACACACGTTTTGAATTGACTAAAATGGATCCGACATTATACAGTCAGGTTTCGAATTTAAAGGATGCTGAAATTTCTCAGCCACTTTTAAACACAGATGAAAAAGGTAAAAAAACATATAAGTTAATTACTGTTACCAACAGAATTGAAGAGCATACGGCGGATTATGCTAAAGATTATACTAAAATTAAAGAATTAGCATTAAAAGAAAAACAAATCAATGCCATTGCTAAATGGTTTGACGAAAAAATAAAAGATACCTATATCAAAATTATTGGAGAGTACAGAGATTGTACTTTTACAAACAATTGGTTGAAAAAATAATTTTTATTAAATAAATAAAAAGAGTTAGTTTTATGATTTCATAGTACTAACTCTTTTTAATTTTAAATACATTCATAAATGTCTGACGTAACAGCAATTCATAATTTAGTTCAAAAACGTAACGAATTAAAAACCGAAATAGCAAAAATAATTGTAGGGCAGGACGCCGTTGTAGATCAAATTTTACTTTGTATATTTTCGGGTGGACATGCTCTTTTGATAGGTGTGCCGGGATTAGCAAAAACATTATTAATAAATACTTTGTCTCAGGCATTAGGTTTAGATTTTAAAAGAATTCAATTTACGCCGGATTTAATGCCGTCAGATATTTTAGGAAGTGAAATTTTAGATGAAAACAGAAGGTTTAAATTTATAAAAGGACCCGTTTTTTCTAATATTATCCTGGCTGATGAGATTAATAGAACACCGCCAAAAACACAAGCAGCTTTGCTTGAAGCAATGCAGGAACGTTCTGTTACAATCGCTGGTGAAAATCATAAATTAGATTTACCTTATTTTGTATTAGCAACTCAAAACCCAATTGAGCAAGAAGGAACTTACCCGTTGCCGGAAGCCCAGTTAGACCGTTTTATGTTTGCTATAAAATTAGAATATCCTAGTTTTGAAGAAGAAGTACAAGTCGTAAAACGTACAACTTCTGATGCTAAAACAACTATAAATCCATTATTTACAGCGCAGGAAATTATCGATTTTCAACATTTAATCCGCAGAATTCCGGTAGCAGATAATGTTATTGAATATGCTGTATCTTTAGTAAGTAAAACACGTCCGGATAATAAGTTGACAAATGATTTTGTTAGAAATTATTTAGATTGGGGAGCGGGACCAAGAGCATCTCAAAATTTAATTTTGGCAGCAAAAGCACATGCCGCTTTTAATGGTAAATTTTCACCTGATATTGAAGATGTAAAAGCAGTTGCAATTGGTATTTTACGCCACAGAATTATTAAAAACTACAAAGCTGATGCTGAAGGAATAACTGAAGAAATTATTATTCAGAAATTATTATAAAAGGAACAAAGTTTGCGAAAAGCCTAACATTAAATTGTTAGGTTTTTTTTGTTTGATTTGGAAATTTATATCGTAAAATAATCTTTAATAAAACTTCGATAAAATTCTATTTCAATATCATTGAAAAAGTGAATTTGATGTCAACTATAACGATGTAAATTCTAATTTAGAAAGATTCTTTACTTAAAACAGGCTCAAAATAGGGTTTGTTTATAACAACAAATTTCGACTTTGTTAAAGAAAAGATTTTAAAATATCAATAATTCATTTTTTTATTTCAAAATTGATATTTTCGCAATAACAAGCTATCAAAATCGTTTTTTAACAATAATAATTTTTGAAAAGGCGACTTCTATTATATTTTTTTTAATTCTCGGCTTTAATAGCTAAATTTGCGAACAAAAAAATAAAAATACCTAGAAATACCTCTACTATGAACATTTATAAGGATTACATCCAAGAAATTGAAGAAAGAAAAGGTCAAGGGCTTCACCCGAAACCAATTGATGGTGCTGAATTATTAAGCGAAATCATTGAACAAATTAAAGATTTGAATAATGAATACAGAGAAGATTCTCTTAAGTTCTTTATTTATAATGTTGTACCGGGAACGACGAGCGCAGCTGGTCTGAAGGCTAAATTTCTAAAAGAAATCATTCTTGGTCAATCCATAGTAAAAGAAATAACACCTGCTTTTGCTTTTGAGTTATTATCACACATGAAAGGTGGGCCTTCAATTGAGGTGTTGCTTGATTTAGCCCTTGGTAATGATGCTGCTATAGCAAAAGAAGCAGCAAACGTTCTTAAAACGCAAGTTTACCTTTATGAGGCAGATACAGACCGTTTAAAAGAAGCATTTAAAAATGAAAATCCAATTGCCAGAGAAATTCTGGAAAGCTACGCAAAGGCAGAGTTTTTTACTTCATTACCAGAAGTAGTTGAAGAAATTAAAGTAGTTACATATATTGCTGGTGAAGGAGATATTTCTACAGATTTATTATCTCCGGGTAATCAGGCTCACTCTCGTTCTGACCGTGAACTTCACGGTAAATGTATGATTACTCCTCAGGCACAAGACGAAATCAAGATGCTGCAAGCTCAGTATCCTGATGCAAGTGTGATGTTAATTGCAGAGAAAGGTACAATGGGTGTAGGTTCGTCAAGAATGTCAGGTGTAAATAACGTGGCACTTTGGACAGGTAAACAAGCAAGTCCATACGTTCCATTTATTAATATTGCTCCAATCGTTGCAGGAACAAATGGTATTTCTCCAATTTTTCTAACAACTGTTGATGTTACAGGTGGTATTGGTTTAGATCTTAAAAACTGGGTAAAAAAGCTTGACGCAAATGGTGATATTATTCGTAATGAGAATAATGAGCCTATTTTAGAAGAAGCTTATTCTGTTGCTACAGGAACTGTATTAACAATAAATACAAAAACTAAGAAGCTTTATAATGGCGATAAAGAGTTAATTGATATTTCAAAGGCATTCACACCTCAGAAAATGGAATTCATTAAAGCTGGAGGGTCATATGCAATTGTATTTGGTAAAAAACTTCAAACATTAGCAGCGAAAGTTCTTGATATTGAAGCACCACTTGTATTTGCTCCATCAAAAGAGATTTCTATTGAAGGGCAAGGTCTTACAGCTGTGGAAAAAATCTTTAACAGAAATGCTGTTGGTATCACTCCGGGTAAAGTATTACACGCTGGTTCTGATGTTCGTGTAGAAGTTAATATCGTAGGTTCACAAGATACGACCGGTCTTATGACTGCTCAGGAATTGGAGTCTATGGCTGCTACAGTTATTTCGCCAATCGTTGATGGTGCTTACCAATCTGGTTGTCACACAGCTTCAGTATGGGATAAAAAAGCTCAGGCAAATATTCCAAAATTGATGAAATTTATGAATGATTTCGGTTTAATCACGGCACGTGACCCGAAAGCCATTTATCATTCAATGACAGATGTAATTCATAAAGTTTTAAACGATATTACAATAGACGAGTGGGCTATCATTATTGGTGGTGACTCTCATACAAGAATGTCAAAAGGTGTTGCTTTTGGTGCTGACTCAGGAACAGTTGCTCTTGCACTTGCAACAGGAGAGGCTTCAATGCCAATTCCAGAATCTGTAAAAGTTACTTTTATTGGAGAAATGAAAGGTTATATGGACTTCCGTGATGTAGTTCATTCAACACAATCTCAAATGCTTAAGAAATTTGGTGGTGAAAACGTATTCCAAGGAAGAATTATTGAAGTTCATCTTGGAACTCTTACTGCTGACCAGGCATTTACGTTTACAGACTGGACTGCGGAAATGAAAGCAAAAGCTTCTATCTGTATTTCTGAAGATGATACTTTGATTGATTCACTGGAGATTGCAAAAGGAAGAATCCAGATTATGATCGATAAAGGGATGGATAATCACAAACAAGTTCTTCAAGGATTGATCAATAAAGCAGATAAGAGAATTTCTGAAATTAAGTCTGCTGAAAAACCAGCCTTAACTCCAGATGCAAATGCTAAGTATTATGCTGAAGTAGTTGTGGATCTTGATCAAATTGTAGAGCCAATGATTGCCGATCCGGACGTTAACAATGTTGATGTTTCTAAAAGATATACGCACGATACTATCAGACCTCTTTCTTTTTATGGAGGAGTGAAAAAAGTAGATCTTGGATTTATCGGTTCTTGTATGGTTCACAAAGGAGATATGAAAATCCTTGCTCAAATGCTTAAAAATATAGAAGATTTACATGGTAAAGTTGAGTTTAAAGCACCGCTTGTAGTAGCGCCTCCAACTTATAACATTGTAGATGAGCTTAAAGCTGAAGGTGACTGGGAAGTTTTACAAAAATACTCTGGTTTCGAATTTGACGATAATGCGCCTAAAGGAGCTGCACGTACTGAATACGAAAACATGTTGTACCTAGAACGTCCTGGATGTAACCTTTGTATGGGTAATCAGGAAAAAGCTGCAAAAGGAGATACTGTAATGGCAACTTCTACACGTTTGTTCCAAGGAAGAGTCGTAGAAGATACTGAGGGTAAAAAAGGAGAATCATTGCTTTCTTCTACACCGGTAGTAGTTTTGTCTACAATTCTTGGTAGAACTCCTACAATGGATGAATATACAGCTGCAGTAGAAGGTATTAGTTTGACTAAGTTTGCGCCTTCTAGCAAGCAACTAGTGATGTAATATATAGCATTAGTTATAATCATTATATATAAAAAGCCCGAGTGATAAACTCGGGCTTTTTCTTTTCTGGCTCCTCTATTTTTTGTACCTTGTCGTGTTCAAAATAAAAAAAACAAAACAATTATAACTTATGGCTTTTGATATTGAAATGATAAAAAAAGTGTATGAGAACATGCCCGGTCGTGTTGATAAAGCACGCGAGATTGTTGGTCGTCCACTTACTTTAACGGAGAAAATTTTGTACAATCACCTTTGGGATGGAAATCCAACGAAGGCGTTTGGAAGAGGTGTTGATTATGTTGATTTTGCACCGGACCGTGTTGCTTGTCAAGATGCAACAGCTCAAATGGCATTATTACAATTTATGCATGCCGGAAAGAAAACAGTTGCTGTTCCTACAACAGTTCACTGTGATCACTTGATTCAGGCAAAAGTTGATGCTGCAACCGATTTGGCCAGAGCAAAAACACAAAGTAACGAAGTTTTCGATTTCTTATCGTCAGTTTCTAATAAATACGGAATTGGTTTTTGGAAGCCAGGAGCCGGAATTATTCACCAGGTAGTACTTGAAAATTACGCTTTCCCAGGCGGAATGATGATTGGTACCGATTCTCATACTGTAAATGCAGGTGGTTTAGGAATGGTAGCAATTGGCGTTGGTGGTGCTGATGCTGTAGATGTTATGTCTGGTATGGCTTGGGAATTAAAATTCCCTAAATTAATTGGAGTAAAACTAACAGGTAAATTATCAGGATGGACTGCTCCTAAAGATGTCATCCTTAAAGTGGCTGGTATACTTACTGTAAAAGGTGGTACTGGTGCAATCGTTGAATATTTTGGTGAAGGTGCAACTTCTATGTCTTGTACAGGAAAAGGTACGATTTGTAATATGGGTGCTGAAATTGGAGCTACAACTTCAACTTTTGGTTATGATGATTCTATGAGTCGTTACCTTCGTTCTACAGGCAGATCTGATGTTGCTGATGCTGCAGATAAAGTAGCTCCTTACTTAACAGGAGATCCCGAAGTTTATGCTAACCCGGAAAAATATTTTGATCAGTTAATCGAAATCAATTTATCAGAATTAGAGCCACATTTAAATGGTCCTTTTACGCCGGATTTGGCAACTCCAATTTCTAAAATGAAAGAAGAAGCAATCAAAAATAACTGGCCGTTACAAATACAGGTTGGTTTAATTGGTTCTTGTACAAACTCTTCTTACGAAGATATTGCTCGTGCTGCTTCTTTGGCAAAACAAGTAAGTGCTAAAAACTTAAAAACCAAATCTCAATTTACAATTACTCCGGGTTCTGAAGTAGTTCGTTATACAATTGAGAGAGATGGATTTATCGATACTTTCGAAAAAATTGGGGCTACCGTTTTTGCTAACGCCTGCGGACCATGTATTGGTATGTGGGACAGAGACGGAGCAGAGAAAGAAGAAAGAAATACAATCGTTCACTCTTTTAACCGTAACTTCTCAAAGCGTGCAGATGGTAATCCAAATACTTTAGCTTTCGTAGGTTCTCCTGAATTGGTAACTGCAATGGCTATAGCTGGTGATTTAGGCTTCAATCCATTAACAGATACTTTGATCAATGAAGATGGAGAAGAAGTAAGACTTGAAGCGCCAACAGGAGACGAATTGCCTCCAAGAGGTTTTGATGCCGAAGATCCTGGATTCCAGGCTCCGGCTGAAGATGGTTCAGGTGTTCAGGTTGTGGTAGATCCTGCATCAGAACGTTTGCAGTTATTAGCTCCTTTTGATGCTTGGGATGGTAAAAATATTACAGGTGCTAAATTGTTGATCAAAGCATTTGGAAAATGTACTACAGATCACATTTCTATGGCTGGACCATGGTTGCGTTTCCGTGGACATTTGGATAATATTTCTAACAATATGTTGATCGGTGCTGTAAATGCATTCAATCAAAAAACAAATTCTGTTAGAAATCAGTTAACAGGAGAGTATGATGCAGTTCCTGCTGTAGCTCGTGCATACAAAGCTGCAGGAGTTCCATCAATCGTTGTGGGAGACCACAATTATGGTGAAGGTTCTTCTCGTGAGCATGCTGCTATGGAGCCACGTTTCTTAGGTGTTAAAGCGGTATTAGTAAAATCGTTTGCACGTATTCATGAAACAAACCTTAAAAAACAAGGGCTTTTAGGATTAACTTTTGCTAATGAAGCAGATTACGATAAAATTCAGGAAAACGATACAATTAACTTTACTGATTTAACTGAGTTCGCTCCTGGAAAACCATTAACGTTAGAGTTTCTTCATACAGATGGTTCTAAAGATATTATCTTGGCAAACCATACTTACAATGCAGGTCAGATTGGCTGGTTCGTTGCGGGGTCAGCATTAAATTTAATTGCTGCCGGAAAAGCTTAATCGATATGATTTAATTATGCTAAAAACGCTCTGTGAAAACAGGGCGTTTTTTATTTCAGGTAAGCTACAGTATGAAATTTAATAAAAAATAATTATATTTGCAGGATAAAACTTATATATTTTGATTTAATAACGAATTTTATATGTTTTGTTTAATGTAGTGATTTTGAGTTTATTACTTTTAAATCGATTGAATTTTGTTAATTTGAACTTAATATGTTGTTAAAAAAGACGTTTTTTTTGCATAAAAATGTTAAATTCGCCTTATTAGTAAAAGAATCGTTCTTTTTTTGAGTTTATAAAATGAACTACAAAATTTAAAAAAAATTCCCCCCAAGAAATGAATTTTAAGTTAGTCGTCATAATGTTGTTTTTAAGTTTAAGTGTTTTTTCACAGGAAAAATATATTAAGCACACTATTTCTAAGGGTGATAATATCACTACAATTGCAAAAAAGTACGGAGTAAAACCTAAAGCTATTATAGATGCAAATCCTAATGCTCATAAAATTTTAAAGCTAAACTCGGTTTTGCTAATTCCCAATACAAATCAAACTACTGTAGCAACAACAAATGAAGTTGCTGTAAATAATAATACTCCTGGAACACATGAAGTTTTGGCTAAAGAAACGCTGTGGGGAATATCCAAAAAATACAATATTTCAGTCGAAGATTTAAAAAAATCCAATCCGCTTCTGGAAACAGAAGGCTTAAAAATTGGGCAGCAAATTATTATTCCATCCAATTCAGTTGCAGTTTCGCAAAAACCAGTTGATGATCTTAAAATTGTAACAGATGTTGAAGTGGTTGTAGAAGTTCAGCCAAAAGAAACTAAATACGCAATTGCAAAAAGATATGGATTGACAGTGGCTGAATTAGAAAGACAAAATCCATTTATTAAAGGGAAATTACCGGTTGGTTATGTTTTGAAAATCAGAACTTCAAAAGAAAAAGCAGATGCTGCTGCAGCTTTGGTTTCTCCACAAGAAATAAAAGAGACAATAACACCATCGTCAGAAACACAAATTGCAGAAAACACACCTCCGGCAATTCAAACTGATTCAACGAGTACAATTATAAAGGTGAGTAATCATTCTGAATTAGTCGATCAATTAATTGTAAACGCTACAGAAAATATCGGGACGCGATATCGATCGGGCGGTACTACAAAAGCAGGTTTTGATTGTTCAGGTTTAATGATTTCGACTTTTAGTAATTTTGATATTAAATTGCCCCGAAGTTCAATAGAGCAATCCCGCATTGGAATGAAAGTTACTACTGATGAAGCCCAAAAAGGCGATTTGATTTTCTTTAAAACAAATGGAAGAAGACAAATTAATCATGTTGGAATGGTAGTAGAAGTTGTTGATGGTGAAATTAAATTTGTTCACTCTTCAACTCATGGCGGTGTAATGATTTCGTCAACAAAAGAACCATATTACCAACGAGCTTTTTCACAAGTAAACAGAGTTTTGCAATAAAAGAGAAATTAATTAAAATGTAATTTCTTTTTGAAATCCTCGATTGGAAAAGGTTTATTTAAAAATTCAGTTACATAGTTATTCTCTTTGATTTTTTTTATTTCGTCAGAATCCAGAGTTGACGAAAGTACATAAATCTGATTTTCTTTTTTAAATTCGTCACTTAGCTTATCGTATTCTTCCAAAAAATCAAAACCGTTCATTATTGGCATCTGTATATCCAATAGAATAATTAAAGTTTGGTTTAAGTCCTGATGGTTGTATAGCCACTCCAAACCTTCTCTGCCATTGTTAGTGATGTTTATGTCACTATCAAGAGATTTTTTTATAAGCTGTTTGATGACGAGCTGATCGATCAGGTTGTCTTCAATTAATAAAAATACAGGTTTAAGATCCATGACAGTTAGGGATTGTTACAATAAATTTACTTCCAATATTGTTTTCAGACAAAACATAAATATTTCCTCTAATATTTTCAACGGCTTCTTTTACAATGTATAACCCCAGTCCTGATCCTTTGTTTTTGTTTGTTCCAAAATACATTTCAAAAATGTGGTCTTTAAATTCATCTTTAATTCCAATTCCGTTGTCAGATATTTCAATTTTATTACAACCATCAGCAATGTAGGTTTTAATAGCAATAAACATTTGCTGTTTGGTATTGTCGGCATATTTAATGGCATTTGAAAGTAGGTTGAAGATAATAATTTTTAAGCGTAAACTATCACTCTGAATTTCATCTACCAATAATTCTTTTGTAATGGATATTTGGCTGGCATTTTCAAAATGCATTAATTGTGAGATTGCTTCATCAAATATTTCCTGTAAGCTAACAGGTTCCATGATGATTTGTTTTCGCTTATTTTTAGAATAATCAATAATGTCACTAATAAATTGGTCTTGTCTGGCCAGACTCGTATGCATTAAAGTCAAATATTCCCTAATTTGGTTAAGGTTGTCTTCTTCCTGAGTAATTTTGATTAATCCTTTTAAAGAGGTTATAGGAGATCTCAAATCATGTGATGCACTGTAAACAAAATGATCGAGTTCGTGATTAACCAATATTAAATTTTCATTTTTAACTTCTATTTCTTTTTTAGAAACTATTAGGCGTTTTACCATTATCGAATAATAAAGGCAAACGCTGCAAATGATAATCAGAATAAAAAACACATTAGTAAAGATTAGTAAGTCTTTTATTTTTCGTGTTCCTTCGCCTAATGTATTCGAAAAGTTACGTTCGTTAATGGTGAGTTTATCACTTATTATGCTAATTTGCTGAAGGAATTTTTGTTGGTCGGTAGCGGTTAATATGTCATGTTTTATTTTGGCATTAATTTGTTCTCCTATAATAAATAATTTGAAGATTAATTTGTCACCCTGTTCCCATTCGTTAATGGCTTTGGCTAAAAATGAAACATCTTTAAAATTCACAAATAACCAAACAAGATCGTCTAAATCTTCCTGGTGATTTCTGCCAATAAGTAAGGCTTTGCGGGCAATTGCATTATCTCCGGCTTTTAGTAGTGTAACTCTGGCGGTTCCATCACCTTGCGGAACTTTTAGTTCTTCAAGATATAATTTCCATTGATTTTTGTCTTTAGTGTATAAATAGGTAATTAAATGGCGGGAAGCATCTTTTTGTCCTTTTGAATAATGTGATTCACCATTTACATAAGCTCTGGTTGCAGACAATGTTTTGATGGTGAAAAAGTTAATACAAATTAATAAAGCACAACAAACAAAAACTATTAAAATAAGTATGAAAACATTTGCAAAACGCAACTTCTTAAAAAATTGGGATTTAGACATAGTTTTCGAATTTGTTGGTTGATAATCTGATTCTAATTTTTGGTTGTCTTTTGTGGAAAAAAGATATTCCTTGATAATAATCTTTGGAGCGAGATTATTGTAATTATTAAACAAATGTTAATAAAAATAAATAAATTTTAACATCAGTATATCGCTTAATTCAAAATTAGTAAAAAAATATTACGGTTTTACAAACAGCTTGTTTTTTCTGGTTAATTTATTTTTTAAACGGATTAATTTTTAATGTATTGATTTTTAGTATTTTGTATGTGTTTTAGCGGCTATTGCTTAAAATTTGAAATAAATTCATTATTACTCTGGCGGAAAAGGGAGTGCCAAATAAGAAAAAGTTTTTGTTTAACTAATAGAGTAAAAAATAGATGCTTTTATTTATTCAATTTGATGCCAAAAATGGGCACAACCATTTTTACATTCTGTATTTCTTCTTTCTGCATCAGTAATTTTAAAGACCCAAAGCAAAGCGGTGATTGTCTTTTTATTTTCAATTTTGGGAAGTGTAAACAATTTGTTAAATGCAATTCTTGTAGAATAGTTTTTTAGAATTACAATTGGAGTATAAGTTGGTTTTAAAGGAATGGTATTTATTGCCTTTTGATAAGTTTCTGAATTATAATCTGTTTTATTCGGAATAGCATTAAATATGTAGTTTTTTAAAGTTGTAAAAAGCTCTTCAAAGTTATATTGTTCATTTTCTAATAAAAATTTTAATCCTTCATTAAAGTCAATTTTATCCTGAGCAACCTGATTGATTATTTCTTCCATTTTGTTATTGAAACTTTTTAAAAATATAACTATCAATAATAAAGGGCAAAATTACTACTCCAATTATTATTATAAAAGTATATACATAATCAATTTTGTGTTTTGGAAATTTTCCAATTTCCGGTTCTCTTTTAAATATTTTGAAGTACAGCGTTCTGGTTATTTTTTGAATAATTAAAAAGATAAAAAGCATTTGCGAACCGAAATAACTTAGATTTCTCATTTCATTATTGGAGTTATCTTCAATTAGAATTCCGGCAATGATCAATAAGATTGAAATTGAAATCCAAATTAGGAATATCTTTTGTTGATTTAATTTTTCGATTTGAAATCCCACAATAACTATTGGAATTATAAAAATTATATAAAGCAGAATGTCAATATTCATTTTTGGTGTTTGTTCTAATTATTAATTCTCTTTTTATTTCTCAAATGTAAACAATTGAATAATTATAATTTTGGCAAAGAACCGTAAACATAATTATTATCTAAAAACTTCTAATGAAATGAGGTTTGCGTGAGGGATAGAGGCGGTATCCTTTTGTGAAGTGAAACGGAACAAAAGATATAGCCGATCCCGAAGTTTCGGGACGACCCGGAGGGACACGCCCAAAATATTTTTGCAGCATCTAAAATCTATAAACTAAAATCTAGAATTTCAGAAAAAAGTATATCTTTAACCAACCCAAAAAACAAAATAATGCAAGAAGAAAACCAGGAAAATTTTAAAAGAGAACTCGGATTACTAGATGGAACCATGCTTGTTGTGGGTTCTATGATTGGCTCAGGAATATTTATTGTAAGCGCCGATATCGCCAGACAAGTAGGATCTGCAGGATGGTTAACGCTGATTTGGCTTATTTCCGGATTAATTACGATTATTGCTGCTGTAAGTTATGGCGAACTAAGTGCAATGTTCCCTAAAGCAGGCGGACAATACGTGTATCTAAAAGAAGCTTATAACAAACTGATTGCCTTTTTATACGGCTGGAGCTTTTTTGCGGTTATTCAAACCGGTACGATTGCTGCCGTTGGTGTGGCTTTTTCGAAATTTGCAGCTTATCTTTATGAACCATTAAGTGATGAAAATATACTTTTCGAATTAGGTTCTTTTAAATTGAATGCCGCACAAATTGTTTCGATTTTGACAATTGTTTTATTGACTTATATTAATAGTCGCGGTGTTAAAAACGGAAAAATTCTTCAAACTGTTCTTACGATTATCAAAATTTTATCATTAGTAGGTTTAATCGTTTTTGGATTAACACTTGCAGCAAAAGCTTCTGTTTGGGATGCCAATTGGGCGGATGCCTGGACAACACGCTCTTATAATGCAGAAAGTGGTTCTTGGCTGCCAATTAGCGGTACGGCTTTGATTACAGGAATTTCTGCTGCGATGGTAGGATCCTTATTTTCAAGTGATGCCTGGAACGGAGTAACTTTTATTGCAGGAGAAATTAAGAATCCGAAACGCAACGTTGGTTTTAGTTTGTTTCTTGGAACTTTTATTGTAACAATTATTTATGTTTTAACAAATTTGATGTATTTGGCTGTAATTCCACTAGATGAAATCGCAACAGCAAAATCTGATAGGGTAGCAGTAGTGGCCTCTCAATATATTTTTGGAAATATTGGAACGTTGATTATTGCAATTATGATTATGATTTCGACTTTTGCCTGCAACAACGGATTAATTATGGCGGGCGCACGAGTATATTATACGATGGCAAACGACGGTTTATTCTTTAAAAAAGCGGCAGTTCTGAACAAAGCAAGCGTTCCTGAATGGGCATTATGGGCGCAATGTATCTGGGCTTCGGCTTTGTGTCTAACAGGAAAATATGGAGATTTATTAGACTTTGTAATCATCATTGTTTTGATTTTTTACATCCTAACAATTTACGGAATCTTTATTTTACGTAAAAAAATGCCGGATGCAGAAAGACCATATAAAGCCTTTGGATATCCGTTTTTACCAATGTTGTATATCGTGATTGCAACTGCAATTTGTATTTCATTATTAATTACAAAATTTTCAACCTGTGGTTGGGGAATTTTAATTATGTTAATCGGAATTCCGGTTTATTATTTTACAAAACCAAAAGAGAGTTAAAGAAAGATGCTAAGGTTCTAAGTTGCTGAGATTCTAAGGATTTTTTCTATCGAGAAAATTAGAAAAACAAAGCGCCTTGAAACAAGGCGCTTTGTTTTTTATAAATATGTCTGCTGATACAATTATTTTAAATATTTGGTAAGTTCGGCAGCAGCCTGAAGAAACAAAGTTTTAGTTTGCGGAATCTCGGCTAAACCATTCAATAAACCAAAATCATGAATTACATCATTGTAACGAATTGTTGTTACAACTACTCCGGCATCGCTCAGTTTACGCCCGTAAGCTTCGCCTTCATCTCTTAAAATATCATTTTCGGCAACCTGAATCAAAGTTGGTGGCAAACCTTTTAACTGCGCTAAACTAGCTTGTAAAGGCGAAGCGTAAATTTCATTTCTTTTTGATGGATCAACATATTGGTCCCACATCCATTGCATCAAAGTGCTGGTTAGAAAGCGCTGTTTTCCATACAATTTATAAGACTCCGTTTCAAAATTTGCATCGGTTACGGGCCAGAATAAAATTTGAACTTTAAACAATGGCGTTCCTTTTTCTTTTGCCATTAAAGCACTTGCAGTGGCTAAATTTCCGCCGGCGCTATTACCTACAATTCCCAATTTGCTTCCGTCAACATTTATTTCATCTCCATGTGCAGCGATCCATTTTGCTGCTGCATAAACTTCATTTACAGGTTGTGGATATTTAACTTCTGGCGAAAGTGAATAGTTTACAAAAACACCAACATAACCGGTAAGTACACTTAAATCGCGAACCATACGCTTGTGTGTGGGATAATCACCCAAAACCCAGCCTCCGCCATGAATGAACATGAAAACGGGTAGTTTTCCTTTTGCTCCTTTTGGGCGAACAATGTTGAGCTTTATTTTATATCCATCGGCAGTAATTTCTTTTTCAGATTCATCGATTCCTGATAAATCAACTTTAAATGCATTTTGTGCACCAACAAGTACATTTCGGGCATCGGCAACCGGAAGTGATTCTAATGGTGCTCCTCCCGAATTTAGTGGTTTCAAAAAATCTTTTACCGCAGGTGTCAAATGCGGATCTGTGGCGTAATCAACTTGTGCATAGCTTTTCATAGTGGTATTTGCTAAAATAATAAACAGGGTTAATACTATTTTTTGATAGTCAAAATTTTTCATCGTAAAGTGGTTTTAAGATTAATTTTTTATAAGAAACCAATATATATGCCACAGCGAAGAAATGCTGAAAGAGTAGTGATTATGCTTGTTTTTAGCTTATTTGAAGTACTATATTTCGCTAATTTATTTTAGTTTAGTGAAATTTCGTTAGGAGAAATTGTGAAACAGTAAAATGTAAAAAAGAGAGATTGTGAAGTTGTTTTTCCTGGTGAATTTGTGTAAAAGGTTGCTTTTTTTGCGGTAAAATTACTATTCTGAAAAATCGTTAGTAATTTTTTCTTCTGTTGGTCTCAAAAAGATAAGATATATTATAACAAGTATTCCAAATATTAAAAAATCAGGTTTCAGAATTAATATTATAAAAGCAACACCTTCAAGAATTGCCCAGCGAATAATCGAAGCCGTTTGATAAACAGGTAATTTATCTTCAAGTTTCAAATTTCGATCTACTTGTTTTAATTGTGATTTAAATAGAAAATTAGCCATGATAATGGCTAAAAAAGGTATAATAGCAAATACAATCGACGAAGAATCGATAGTGGGAATTGTTTTTAATTTTTCAACTGAAATTTCTCCTATTACAAAATAAGCAACTATTAATCCTGCACAAAGTGCAAAATGTATTATCTGGAGAGTTTTGATTTTTTCGGTCATTTTGGTTGATTTAAGAGATTGATTTAGTAACTACTAATATAGAATTAATTATGGTGCAAAATAATCAATTATTAAAAGAGAAAAAACAACAGGGAATCTTAGGATTTGGCGTGAAATAAAAATCTCGCAAACTCATTAGAATCGCAAAGAAAATAAACTTTGCGCCTTAGCGAATTTGCGAGCAGAAAACCATTCGTAGTGAACTTTGTCTAAACTTTTCGGTTAAAAAACAGTAGATTCAATAGAAGGTTTTATAGTTGAATTAATAATGGTCAAAGTAAGTGGGTCTTCTTCTCCGGAAAAGAACGCATCCAGTATTTCCTTAAATATTGGATTTGTATTTTCTGCCAAAGAAAAAAGAGTCATTGACGAACGAAGTTTTCGAGCGTCCAGATCTCCAAAAATACCATCTGCTGATTTTCTTTTAAAAGTCAATAGCAACTCTGATATTTCTATAAGATGTTTTCCTAAAATAGGATGTTCTAAAAATGCAGAAGCCTCTTTTAGATCATTAATGGCATAATAATTTGCAGTATCGCTGGTGCCCAATCCTTTTAATTGAGGAAAAATGAACCACATCCAGTGTGTCTCTTTTTTTCCTTTTTTGATTTCAGAAAAAGCAGTAAGATAAAGTTTATTTTGTGCATCTAAAAAACGCATTAAATCATTGTTTGAGTAAGCCATTTTGGTATTATATATATGAAAAAAAGGGTGCGAAAGTACTAAAAAAAATACGGTATGCCTAATAAAAGGTTCATACTGTGAGTGTTTTAACTTTTAGAGGAGGAATTTTTGTACACTATTTCTAGTGTGAAAATGTTGTACGTTATCTTCTTTTCGATAAATTCTTCTAAAAGTCAAATTGATTCTGGGTAACACATTTCGGGCTGTTTTGGGAACCTCGTGTTGCCAAAAACTGTTGGTTGTTCCTGCCATTAACAGAAAAGAACCATGATGTAAAGGAATCTCGACCTGCGGAATATCTTTTCTAAATTTATGACGCAGTCTGAACATTCTCGTCTCTCCAAAAGTCACCGAAGCAATAATCGGATTTTGTCCCGTATTGTGTTCTTTATCACTATGCCACCCCACGCCATCTTTGCCGTTTCGATATAAATTGAGTAATACGGCATTAAAATCAAGCTGCGTTTCTTTTTCCACCCGGCTTCTGATTGTCAGCAATTCATAAGTCCAGTCAAGCCCATTCGGACTTGATCCGTGATTGTCTTTGTCTTCATACCAGGCAATCATTCTTGGTGCAGTATAAGTTTTATCATAGATTTCCATTTCATATTCTCTCCATTTGGTTTGATGAAGCAGTTTTTCATAAAAACGATCAGATTCTTCTTTAGTGAAGAAATTATCAATCAAAATTAGTTCTGTGTCAGGCAGATTATATACAATTTTACCACGATTTCCAGTAGTAAATAATTCGGTATCGTTAAATAGTGTCATAAGTCAATGTTTAAGTTTATAGCTCTATTTTAAAATTTATTTTAAGAAGTGCTTGCTGAAAAAAACCTTCCGTGGATATTTTTCGGCATAAGCATAAATTAAATGTGTTATATATTGATTGCTCTTATAAGGGGTTATATAATCTTTTATATCTGATGGTTCAGTAATTGTAATATCAGATGCTATGTAGCCCATTCCGTAAAAATGTCCATTTTCAACCCAAATAAAACTGCGCTCATCTGCCGATCTGCCTTTGTCTATAATAGCAAAAGTGGGTCTGTTGCTTAATAAAAATTCAATGGCATTTTCAACCTGATCGTTATGAATCGTCACATCAGGCAATATTTTAATGTCTTGGTTCGGAAAAAATTCGGCTTCTTCCTGTTTAGAATATTTGCAAAATCGTTGATCGATTTCAAACTGTTCGGCCAGATTTCGCAATATATTTATTGCGTCATACAGACTATTAAATTCATGAATGCAAACCTGAAATTTGTTTAGTTTTCCAACTGCCAGATATTTGTATCCACTCCGGGCTTCATATTGGTAAAGTCCATATTTTGCCTCAAAACGTTTTAATGCTCTGTTGTATGTTGGCCAAAGTGTTTTAATTTCTGTGCATTCTAAAAGCAAAGCCATTAGTTCGTTGCCACAAACTTCAAAAGAAATACTGTAGATATCACGTAAGAAGTTTTGCCTTTGCGGATTAATTTTATGACCGCTAAAATGCGAAGCCACACGTTTTTTTAAGTTGATGGCTTTTCCAACATAAATAACCTTTTTCATCTGATTATAAAAATAATAAACACCAGGTTTTTCAGGCAATTGATTAAAATCGTCAGGCGGAAGATTAGGAGGCAAACGTTGATCTTGTGCTGTTTTCTTGATCATTTTCTCGATTTCACCTTCATAATCCCATTCCAGTAATCGGGAAAATAATATTGCTGTTGCATCAGCATCACCGCCGGCACGATGTCGGTTTTCTAAAGATATATCTAATGAATTGCAAAGATTTCCCAAACTGTAAGATCCCAATCCGGGTCTAATCTTTCTGGTCGCGCGAACGGTACACAATTTCCTCGCAGTCCACTTAAACCCCGCTTGTTCAAGTTGATGGCGTACGAAAGAATAATCAAAATTGACATTGTGTGCAACAAAAACGCGATCAGTAAGCATTTCCAGTACTTTCTCTGCAATATCATCAAATATAGGAGCGTTAGCCACCATTTCGTTATTAATACCGGTTAAGCCAAAAATAGAAATCGGTATTTCTTTTTCAGGATTAACAAGCGTTTCAAAACGTTCGATTACGTTGGTTCCGTCATGAATAATGATGGCAATTTCTGTAATGCGGCTGCCACTGGCGTTTCCACCTGTGGTTTCGATATCTACTATGGCATATTCCAGCTTTTTCATCTCTATTATATAGCGTAAAACCTATTTTTTCTGTTGTTTATTAAACATTAACTGTAATAACATCTTTGAGTAAAGTAGAAAATTTGGGAGATAACCTGTTCTGCCTCATTTTCCATTGGCGTCCCAAAGACTGCACGCCAAATTTAATTTTGTTATTACCATAACTTCGGTTCATTTGATCAATCACCTTCATTAAAGGTTCATGTTTAGGATTTGAAGTTTCGAATAAATTAAGCTGCGTTTCACTATTGGGTGTTAAACCCATTACAATTACACCCGCTTTTTTATAACGATATCCTTTTTTAAAAATAGCTTTAAATCCTTTTTGCGCAGCCTCATTAAGCTCTATTGTTGAATTGGTTGGAAAATCAGTTGTAATGGTAATACTTCGCGAATAATGTGATGGCTCGTTCTTTAAAAAACTAGTTTGAATAAAAACAGTTACCATATTGCAATGACAATCCTGACGCCTTAATTTCTCTGCACAAGAAGCTGTAAACGTGCTGATTCGTTCTGAGATTTCTTCATAAGTAGTATACTTTTTTTCAAAAGATCTCGTCGTAGCAATCATTTTTCGGTCTGTGGCATCTTCTAAGCCCAAAGTTGGTTTTCCTTCTAATTCATGTTTCAATCGAAGTCCTACTACAGACATTTCTTTTCTTACCCAGGCATCCGGAAATTGGGTAAATTCATAAGCTGTGTTGATTTTTTTTAATTTAAGTCGTTTGGCGTGTTTTCTTCCAATGCCCCAGACATCTTCAATTTTAGTCCACTTTAATGCTTTAATCCTTTTTTCTTCAGAGTCAATACAATAAACACCTTGCGTACGATCTGCAAATTTTCGGGCAATTTTATTCGCCATTTTTGCCAAAGCTTTCGTAGGCGCAAAACCTATACTAACAGGAATGCCTGTGCCTTGGGTCACTTCTTTCCGCATTTTTAAACCAAGCGTATTCAGATCAAATAAATCGTAACCTGAAAATTTAAGGAAAGCTTCATCAATACTGTAAATTTCGATTTCGGGAGTATAAGTCTGAAGCAAATTCATTACCCGATTGCTCATATCGCCATATAACGGATAATTAGAAGAATAAACAAAAATATTTTTTTCCTTAAAAACAGATTCATACTTAAAAGCAGGAATAGCCATTGGTATGCCCAAAGCCCTGGCTTCGTCAGAACGCGAAATAACACAACCATCATTGTTAGAGAGAATAACGATAGGTTTTCCCCTTAAACGTGGATCAAATACTCTTTGACAAGAAGCATAAAAATTGTTACAATCAACTAAAGCAAACATTTCTAAACGTGTTTTTTATTTCTTATTCTGTCACCCTGAGCGAAGTCGAAGAGCTTCATTGTGTAAAAGGTCTTCGACTTCGCTCAGACTGACAATAACTCAAAAAGATTTAATACTATGAATCACAATTCCCCAAATTACAAAGTTGTTTTCCGGAGTTACTTTTATAGGCTGATAATCTTCATTTTCGGCAATAAGCCAGATGATGTCTTTTTCTATTCTGATACGCTTTACAGTAAATTCGCCATCAATTTGGCAAACAGCAATTTTATTGTTTTGCGGTTCCAGACTTTTGTCAATAATCAATAAATCACCATCACTGATACCGGCATTTTTCATAGAATGGCCTTTTACCCTTGCAAAATAAGTGGTGTATTTATGTTTAATGAATTCTTTGTTGAGATCAATCGATAATTCGATAAAATCATCAGCAGGCGAAGGAAAACCGGCGCTAATCCCAACGTCAAAAAATGGCAAATTTACTTCTGAACTTACATCCGGAATGTAGAATTCTATTGATTTCGTGGTATTTATATTCATCAATTTCATAATCACTTCAAAAATTTATTTTTTGCACATCACAAAATTAGTACAGATGATAACATTTTTTTGTATATTTGCTGTTCCAAATTATAACAAATTAATTATGTCCTTATTTTCAGATAATATCAGAGCATTGAGGGTTAAGCATAAAATATCGCAGGAGAAATTAGCTGAAAACCTTAGAATTACCCGTGGTAGATACGTTAAATACGAAGATGGAACTTCAGAAGCACCGTATGATATCTTAAAGCAGATTGCTTTATATTTTCATATGAGTATCGATTTATTGTTGTCTGTCGACATACGTAAAATCAATATAGAAAACTTGATAAAATTAGAAGGCAATCGACTTATTTTACCCATACAAGTAGATAGTTTTGGGGAGAACTATATTGAAATTGTTTCTCAAAAAGCAAAAGCAGGATATCTTAATGGATATGCTGATCCGGAATATATCGAGAGTCTGCAACAAGTTTCACTTCCATTTTTAGGACCGGGAAAACACCGCGGATTTCCTGTAGAAGGAGATTCGATGCCGCCACACGAAGACGGTTCTATCATCATTGGCCGTTATGTAGAAAGGCTGGGAGAGGTTATGGATGGGAAAACCTATATACTGATTACCAAAAATGAAGGAATGGTTTACAAGCGTCTCAATAAGAATAAAAAGAATACTTTAGTTTTGGAATCAGACAATCGTTTTTATCCGAATTATGAAGTAAAAGCCTCAGATATTTTAGAAATCTGGGAATACGAATGCAATATCGGACGCAGTGATAAACGACACGAGCAAACAGAATCGCAAAGTATGAAAGATTTGCTTTTGGAGGTAAAAAGAGAGGTTATGGAGATTAAAAATAATACTTCGAATGCATAATTTTTTTCGCCACGAATTCACGAATTATTTTAAATCAAAATTCGTGAATTCGTGGCGAAAAAAAATCTAAACTTTCAACGAAAACCAAAACGTACTTCCCAAACCTAAATTACTTTCTACGCCAATTATCCCATTTTGCGCTTCAATAAATTCTTTGCTAATCGCTAAACCCAATCCTGTTCCTGATTTCTGGCTTCCCGGAATCTGGAAATATTTGTCGAAAACTTTGTCTTTATATCTTGCGTCAATTCCTTTTCCGGTATCAATAACCTGAAATACAATCTGATCGTTTTCATTTTTTAATTTGATAAGAATTGTACTTTTTTCAGATGAATACGTAATAGCGTTCGATAAATAATTAATCAAAACCCAGCCTGTTTTTTCGCTGTCGGCCTTTACATCCTGCAAGTTTTCATCGGCATCAATAATAAGTTTGATTTGTTTTTGTTCTGCCTGAACTTTTACCGCTTCAACAGCATAATTTACAATCGCATACGGATTGCTTTTTTCGATATTCAACTGAATATTTCCGGTTTCCAATTGTGATAAGTTGAGTAATTCACCAGTAATTTTCAATAACCTTTGGCTATCATCTTTAATACTTTCAACCAATTGTTTTTGGTCGTCGTTCATATCACCGGTTTTAGCATTTTGAAGCAATTGCAAACTCAGTTTTATAGACGCAATTGGTGTTTTTAATTCGTGCGAAACCGTGGCAATAAAATTGGTTTTGGCAAAATCTAATTCTTTAAATAAGGTAATATTTCGCAGAATAATAACATCGCCAATATTAATTTCTTTTTCCTCACCCGTTGGCGTTATCGTGATATTGATTGTCTCTTTATCGAAATAACTTTCTTTTCCGTTAGCAAAAATTTTCAAAGGTTTCTTTTTCTGCGAATCAGAATCTAATTCTTTTAAAATTAAGGAACGCATTAAATCATTCGATAAAGCGAGGGCAGAAGCCGATTTCCCCATGACATCTTCCAATTTTAGACCAATAATTTTCAAGGCTTCATCATTGGCAAACAAAATAATTCCTTCATTATCCAAACCAATAATAGGATCGTGCATATTATTAATAAGCGTTTCCAGTCGTTTTTTCTCAAAGAAAAGTTTGTACAAATTACTATTATTATATTCCTGAAGCTTTTGCGCCATGGTATTAAAAGATTTTGCCAAATCTCCATATTCGTTGTGATTGGTAAAATGTACACGTTCTGAATAATTTTTATTGGCAATTTCCTTAATACTCAGCGTTAATTCTTTAATTGGGTTGGCAATGTTATGAGGTAAATTGATCAGCAAATTAAAGGCGATTAAAAAACACAAAGTTCCCACAATGGCAATCCATAAATTGGCAGTTTCGGCGGTATGTTTGGCGATATCGCTTTTCTGTTTTATGGCATTCATATTGAGTTTCATGATCTCAAAAATATCCTGTCGAATTTGCATTTTTAAACTTTCATCAGAGCTGTTTTTTTCTAAAAGAGCAAAGTTTTTCTTTAGACTATCGGTACCTTTTTTCTCTCCGGCTTCGGTAACATTTTTCGTTTGGTTTAAGAGATTTTCTTTAAAAGTAACAATCGCATTTTCTTTATTAGCGTTAATTTCGTCTAATGCCAAAAGCATATTTCTGGAATATTCCAGCGTATTATAATTTGCTTTCAAAATATTCTCTGTATCTTTTTTTATCGAAAAAATATAAAAAGCACTTACCAATGTGAGTATAATTATTAATAAAAATAATAACCCAACTCCCAGATTCAATTTAGTTTTAATTCTCATGATGTTTGTTTAAAAACATTTATTTTTTTGAACCATATAAGTAATATAAGAAAATATAAGAAGATGCATAATTAAGTAAAGAAGACAAAACTTTGCGTCTCTGCGACTTTGCGAGCAAAAAAATTCAGCGAACTTTGCGGTTAATTTTCACACACCCTAATTTAAATGAACTTATATAACTTATATGGTTTAGAAATTTTTTACGATAAAATAACCAGGTCAACATTTGATAATGAAAGCCGATTTAACAAACGCCTGAAAATTGTTGTAGACAAAATTACTTTAAATAAATTCAAATGTGGTTTTCCGATGCAGACAGTTGTAATTTGTTTTTCTTCTACCGCAATTACAATTGCATCGGCAATATTTTTATGTTCCAATTTAATGACTTCTGCACCTAATTGTACTGCGAGTTTAAAATTATTAATCAAATGGCGTTGTTTGTCTAATGCGATTTTGGTGCTGCTTTCTTTAGGCGTTTCGACATACAAAACATACCAGGATCCGTTGTAATAACTTGCCAAACGTGCCGCTTTTCTAATAACAATTTTTGCTGTTTTATCGTTACTGCTAATGCACGCCAACAATTTTTCGTGTTTTAAAGCGTGCAGTTGAGGTACTTCGTTTTCAACTTTTCGAACTACCTGACTTGCAACTTCTTTCAAAGCCAATTCACGCAATTGAAGAATTTGTTCCGATTTAAAAAAGTTGGTTAAAGCTGTCTGAATTTTATCTGCCGTATAAATTTTTCCTTCCTTCAAACGCGCAATCAAATCTTCAGAAGTCAAATCGATATTGACAACTTCATCTGCCAATCGCAAAACATTATCCGGAATCCGCTCCTGAACGTCAATTCCTGTAATACGTTTTACATCCTCATTCAAACTCTCAATATGCTGAATATTCACAGCCGAAATCACATTAATTCCCGCTTCCAGAATCTCCAAAACATCCTGCCAGCGTTTTTCATTTTTGCTTCCTTCAATATTTGTGTGCGCCAATTCATCGACAATAACAACTTCGGGTCTTAAGTTAATTATTGCCTGCACATCAAGTTCTTCAAGCTGTTTTCCTTTATAGAAAATGGTTCGCCGCGGAATCACGGGCAAACCAGATAAAAGTTCATGCGTTTCTTTTCGCATATGCGTTTCGATGTAACCAATTTTCACATCAATTCCGTTTTTCAACAGCGAATGCGCTTCCTGCAGCATACGGTACGTTTTACCCACACCGGCGCTCATCCCAATGTAGACCTTAAACTTTCCTTTTCTCGATTTCTGAATTAAATCCAGAAAGTGTTGTGCGTTATTTTCTTTTTCTTCTTTCATGTTTTTTGCCACGAAGGCGCTAAGTCACAAAGTTTTTTATTTTACCATTAAGATATTAAGTTAATAAAGGCAAAGCTTAATTTTCTCAACATAGCTCATTAAGACAAAGCTTAACTTTCTTAATATCTTAATGGTAAAAAAATCAATTTTAATGTTTAAAAGCTAATCGCCAACGAAGTCGTTACAAACGTATTTGTATCCGTTGGAACGTTATTTTTTGTGAAGATTTCATCTTTACTCGAAAGATTTCTTGCTTCTAATCTAAACATTACATTATCAGTAACTAAGTAATCAAAGTTAGCTGAAAATCCGTAAGTTTTAAATCCGTTTGGCGTTTCTGTCCCGATAGCTATCGGGATAATAACACCTTTTTCATCACTATAATATTCACCTCGCGCTGCTAATTGAATTTTATCCGTTGGTTTATATTGCAAAATCAAAACCGGTGAAAACCAAGTATCATATTTGTCACTATTCTTAGCCGATTGTTGCGAACCAACATCAACACCAGCCGTAATATTTGTTTTATCTGTTACCTTAAATTGCCCGTAAAAATTGTTGAAATAACGCCATTTTTTGTCAATATCAGGTTGTTCATTTCCAACATACGTACTCCAGTTCAAAACCACTTTATCTGTTGGTTTATAAGTAATTTGCGTTCCAAAAGCAGGCGTTTGATTCCCCTCAATTTTCTGAATTCGCTGCCAGCCGTTCAAATACATTCCGGCCAAATACCACGCACCAGATTCTGATGTGTAGCCAATTTTTACTCCCGCTTCATAATACGGAGAGTTTTCAGCCAGAATACTTCGGGTTAAAGTCTGGCAATCTTTTCCAATCGCACTTTCAAAACCAATGTGTGAAGGCATAATTCCCGCATCAATCCATAAATTATGACTTTGCGAAATCTTCACTCCAACATTAGCTTCATAAACATTTTTCAATAAATCCTGCTCTGCCGACATATTATATTGGGCATAAGTTCCTGCCATTAAAGCAAAGTTCCCGCGAATATTGTCTTTTGAATAATTCACCTTTGCCAAACCTAAATTCAGGTTCACTTCATTGCTTCGGTTATAACTGTAAAAAAATCCCGGACGCGTATGATCTTCCGGTTTCGCAAAATCATAACTGTAATAAACGTCAACATATCCTGAAAACGTAAACGGACTTTTTGATTCTTCTTGTGCTTGTAAATTGCTAAAACCGAATGCGATTAAAGCTGTAAGTATTATTTTTTTCATTTTTATTGGGGTAAAAGAGTGTTTGTTTTTCCTGTAAGGTTTTTAAAACCGTGTAGGTATTTATTAGTAGGTTTTTAAGGAGCTATTTCCCGCTATCCGTTTCAATCTTTTGTGCGGAACCCCCGCACAAAAGGATTTCCACTACTATCGGGGCTAGGGCTTTTGGGGTAAAAAGGTGTTTTATTCTCCTGCAAGGTTTTTAAAACCTTGTAGGTATTTATTTTCTAACGCTTTGTCAAATCCGACAGGTTTTTAAAACCTGTCGGGTTTAAAAACGTATTACTTCAATCCGTCCAAAGCAACATTCAATTCCAAAACATTAACCGTTGGAGTTCCCATAACTTTTGGAGTATTTATATTCGCTTCAACCAAAGCGTTTACTTTTTCTTCAGATAATTTTCGTTCTTTAGCAACACGTTTCACCTGAATCAAAGCGCCTTCCGGAGAAATATTCGGATCCAATCCGCTTCCCGAAGCCGTAACCATATCTGACGGAATCTCCGATTTTTTTAAATAAGGATGAACGATTAAAAACGTATCGATTCTTTTTTGAACCAAAGCCAAATAATCGGCATTGCTTGGTCCTTTGTTGCTTCCGGCACTTCCTGCAGCATTATAATCCACAGCCGAAGGTCTTCCCCAGAAATAATTCGACTTATCGAATTTCTGACCAATTTTTTGATAACCAACCACTTTTCCGTTAACCGAAATAGTTTCTCCTTTTCCCTGATTCGGAGCAAATTGTGCAATTCCGTAAATTGCAAGAGGATAAATAACTGCAAACAGAATTACAGTAATCAAGGTGAACTTTAATAGTGAGAATATATTTTTCATTTTTTTTATTTTTGAGGTTCTAAGGAACTAAGGTTCTGAGGGACTAAGAAAAAACTTAGCACCTTAGTTCCTCAGAACCTTAGCAACTTTTTTTACATAAACAGAGCTACTAGTAAATCAATTAATTTAATTCCGATAAAAGGGACAATCAAACCGCCTAAACCATAAATCAACAGGTTTCTTTTAAGGATTGCACTTGCACCAATTGGTTTGTAGTCAACACCTCTCAGTGCAAGCGGAATCAAGATCGGAATGATAATCGCATTGAAAATTACCGCTGATAAAATCGCACTTTCCGGACTATGCAAATGCATAATATTTAAACCTTGAAGCGCTGGAATTGCAGTTATAAAAAGTGCCGGAACAATAGCAAAATATTTCGCAACGTCATTCGCAATCGAGAAAGTAGTAAGCGTTCCGCGAGTCATTAAAAGCTGTTTTCCAATTTCAATAATTTCAATTAATTTCGTTGGATCATTGTCAAGATCGACCATGTTGCCGGCCTCTTTTGCTGCCTGAGTTCCGCTGTTCATGGCAACACCCACGTTGGCTTGCGCAAGGGCAGGAGCATCGTTGGTTCCGTCACCCATCATGGCAACCAATTTTCCTAAGTTTTGCTCATTTTTGATGTAGTTCATTTTGTCCTCAGGTTTTGCTTCGGCAATAAAATCATCAACACCGGCAGCTTCTGCAATAAACTTAGCCGTAAGCGGGTTATCTCCCGTAACCATAACTGTTTTTACACCCATTTTTCTCAATCGGTCAAAACGTTCTTTCATTCCGGTTTTAATAATATCCTGCAATTCGATAACACCCTGAACCTGATTGTTTTTAATGACAACCAATGGCGTTCCTCCGTTTGTAGAAATATCAATTACTTTTTGAGCGGTATCTTCGGGAAATGCATTTCCGGCTTGTTTTGCAATATTTTTTGCAGCATCCTGAGCCCCTTTTCTAATATTGGTTCCGTCTTTTAAAATAACTCCGGAAGTTCTGGTTTCTGCGGTAAATTTTATTAAAGTAGCACCTTCAATTGATAATTTATTGGCAGTTTCGGCTCCTGCCAGTTCCACGATACTTTTCCCTTCCGGAGTGTCATCCGCTAGTGAGCTTAACACGGCAGATTTTATAAAATCTTCTTCAGTAACTCCATTTGCAGGATAAAAATTGGTTGCTTTTCTGTTTCCAATTGTGATGGTTCCGGTTTTATCCAAAAGCAATACATCAATATCTCCGGCAGTTTCAACCGCTTTTCCTGATTTTGTAATTACGTTGGCACGCAACGCTCTGTCCATTCCTGCAATACCAATTGCTGATAACAAACCGCCAATTGTGGTCGGAATCAAACAGACGAATAAGGCAATAAAAGCTGCGATTGTAATTGGCGCATTAGCATAATCTGCAAATGGTTTTAACGTAACACAAACAATCACGAAGATTAAGGTAAATGCTGCCAATAAAATAGTCAAGGCAATTTCGTTTGGTGTTTTCTGGCGGCTTGCACCTTCAACCAAAGCAATCATTTTATCCAGAAAGCTTTCGCCTGGTTCTGATGTTACGATTACTTTAATTTTATCAGAAAGCACTTTTGTTCCTCCGGTAACGGAAGATTTATCACCACCGGCTTCGCGAATTACAGGAGCACTTTCTCCGGTAATGGCACTTTCGTCAATGGTTGCCAATCCTTCGATAATTTCTCCGTCAGTTGCAATTAAATCGCCAGATTCACAAACGAAAACATCTCCTTTTTTCAATTCAGAAGAACTGATGTTTTTGATTTCGCCGTTAGGTAAAACTTGTCTTGCCGGAGTTTCTTCACGTGTTTTTCTTAAACTATCTGCTTGTGCTTTTCCTCTGGCTTCGGCAATTGCTTCGGCAAAATTGGCAAACAAAAGCGTTGCTAATAAAATTAAAAACACAATTAAATTATAAATAAAACTGCCTTGGTCTGTAGCTCCCATTAGAATGGAAATACAAACAGCAAACATAATAGCAGTTCCGATTTCTACGGTAAACATTACCGGATTTTTGATCATCAATTTTGGATTAAGCTTCACAAAAGACTGCGCTAAGGCTTCTTTTACCTGTTTGCTTTCAAACAATGATGCGGATTTATTAGTTGTCATTTTCTTGTAAAAAGTTAAATGTTATTTGTAAAATGTTATGCACTAAAAACACATAGATTATAGAACATAGCCAGCGGTTTCAACCGCTGGGACGCAACGTATGTCAGAATCTTTGTTCCCGCAATTCGTTTCCCGTGGTTGAAACCACGGGCTATGTTTGAAATATTTTGCGTTTATGTTTTAAAAATATTTGCTGCATTCTTATTTTAATGTAAAATATTCTGCCAATGGACCTAAAGCCAAAGCCGGGAAGAACGATAAAGCAGCAATAATGGCGATTACAGCAAAAACCATAACTCCAAAAATGGTAGTATCAGTTTTTAATGTTCCCGCACTTTCAGGAATGTATTTTTTATTAGCCAATAATCCTGCAATTGCCAATGGGCCTATTATCGGAATGAAACGGCTTAATAGTAAAACAATTCCCGTAGTGATATTCCAAAACGGATTATTATCTCCCAAACCTTCAAACCCGGAACCATTGTTAGCAGCACTCGAAGTATATTCATATAACATTTCTGAGAATCCGTGATTTCCAGGATTGTTTAACCAGCCTGTAGCGTTTCCGCTAAACCAATAACCCATTGCGGTGTCATGTGCAGCAAAATAAGAAGCTAAAGCTGTTCCGGCTAAAATCAATAAAGGATGAAGAATCGCGATAAAAGCAGCAATTTTAACTTCCCGTGCTTCAATTTTCTTTCCTAAAAATTCAGGAGTTCGACCAACCATTAAACCGGAAATAAATACAGCCAAAATGATAAAAATGTAGAAGTTTAAATAGCCAACGCCACAGCCTCCGTAAAAGGCATTAACCATCATGGCTAACAACTGCATAGCTCCTGAAAGCGGCATCGAACTATCGTGCATACTATTTACAGAGCCCGTAGAAATTACCGTTGTGGCAATACTCCAGAAGCCTGAAATAGCCGGACCAAAACGAACTTCTTTTCCTTCCATTGCTCCGGTTGTTTGGGCGATTCCCATTTTTTCGATAGCCGGATTTCCATTAAGTTCAGTCATAACTGTTGGAATTACCAATAGTAAAAAACCAACCGTCATTACACCAAAAATGATATAGGATAATTTTCTTTTGTTAAGGAAAAATCCAAGCGCAAAAATCATTGCAAACGGAATAATTAATTGTGCCCAAAGTTCAATTGCATTCGTTAAATAAGTTGGGTTTTCTAAAGGATGTGCTGAATTGGCTCCAAAAAAACCTCCTCCGTTTGTACCTATATGTTTAATAGCAATAAACGCTGCTGCGGGGCCTCGGGAAACTTCAACATTGTCCCCTTGTAAAGTGGTAATTGCATCTTTTCCTTCAAAAGTCATAGGAGTTCCGCTAAATAATAGAACAACTGCTACAATCGCAGAAAGCGGTAATAAAATGCGAGTACAGCTTTTGATGAAATAATTATAAAAATTACCCAATTTGTCGGTTGTTTTTTCTCGCATTGCAGTGAAAACCATTGCTGCAGCGGCCATTCCTACACCTGCAGAAACAAATTGCAGAAACATTAAAACCATTTGTGACAAATATGAAAGTCCGGTTTCGCCTGAATAATGCTGTAAATTACAGTTTACAACGAATGAAATAGCAGTGTTAAATGCTAAATCAGGCGTCATAGATGGATTATTATCAGGATTTAAAAATAACGATCCCTGAAAAAGTAAAACAAAAAAGCAAAGAAAGAACCAAACCATATTTACACTTAAAAGTGCTTTTAAATGTTGTTTCCAGTTCATTTCTTCTGTGGAATTAATTCCACTAATTTTAAAAATAAATTTTTCAATTGGATTGAAAATCGGGTCAAGAAAAGTTTTATCTCCCAAATAAACTTTAGCAATATATTTTCCCACGGGAATCGCTAAAACTATCGAAATGATAAAAATACTAATGACGCCAAATAATTCTGTGTTCATATTTTGTTTGTTAGAAATTAAATAAATTTTAGACTTTTATAAAAACATAATAAGTGTTACAAAAGCTAATGTCCAGGCCGCAAATACATATAGTAGCAGCTTTTTTGGGGATTGTGACTTTTTCATTTTTCAGAATTTTTCTGGTTTGATTAGTACATAAACCAAATAACCAAAAACGGCGATGGAAACAATAAATAGTGCTGTCATGATTTAGATTTTTTCGAAGAATTCAACAGATTTGAAACAAATAGCAAACAGTAAAACTGCCAATGCGAGTAAAAGAAAAGTGATCATAAGATTATTTTAGAGTTCAGATTTTAGATTGTCATTCGATTAAACAATTAACCGATTAAACTTTTTTTTTATACGCCCGAAGTATTAACCTGCTTGATATATTCCGCTTTAAGCGTTTGAGGAAAAAGATGAGAAATATTGCAGTGACGCATTTCCATAAAAGAGGAGACGGAGAAAATGTAGACATTTGAAATCGCATTTTTGGTTTCAAAACTTCCTGTAATAAATAACCGTTCAGCAAGTGCCAGACATTTTTTGGCTCTCACAATATTTCCGGAAATAATAGATTTTTTAGTAATCTCAGCAAAGCGTTCGGCTTGTTTGTAGATTGAGGTGACTTGATTTTTCATGAGAATGAATTTTATGTTCTTCCTCCTTATGCCAAAATATGTTCCGAAAAAACAAATTTGTATTTAAAGTACTGTAAATAAAAGTAATGCAGGTTTGTGCCAAAAATTAGGCATAAAAAAAGCCTATCAAAATGATAAGCTTTTATTGAAATGATAAGGTTTGTTTAGACTATTGCCGATTCCTGCAAGGTTTTCAAAACCTTGTAGGTTTAGATTTTAAATTTGAATATTTGTAGTTTAAATAGAATACCTACAAGGTTTTGAAAACCTTGCAGGATCGTAATTACAAATTATATTCTTCCAGTTTTCTATATAAAGTCGCAATTCCAATTTCGAGTAATCGTGCAGCTTCTGCTTTATTTCCTTTTGTATAATTTAAAACTTTCTGAATGTGCAATTTTTCAACGCTTTGCATCGAAAAAGCCGACATTGATTTTGTAGGTTTTTCAGGTTGATGCTGCATTTCATAAGGTAAAACATCTGAAGTTAGAGTGTCTCCATTATTCAGAATAACAGATCTTTCAATCACATTTTTAAGTTCCCGAATATTTCCCGGCCAGGAATAATTTTCTAATTTTTGAAGAAAATCATCTGAAATGTTTAATGTTTTTTTATTCGTTTTTTCAGAAAATTGTTTGACGAAATAATTCGTTATCGCAGCAATATCTTTAATTCTTTCGCGTAATGGCGGCAGTTTTATTTCGAAAATATTCAAACGAAAATACAAGTCAGAACGAAAACGGTGTTCATCACTTTCTGTTTTTAAATCCCGGTTTGTTGCGGCAATTAATCTGAAATTAGATTTTTTTGGAGTTGTATCACCAATTGGTATGTATTCGCTGGTTTCCAGAACACGTAATAATTTGGCCTGCAGTTCAATTGGCATTTCTCCAATTTCGTCGAGAAATAAAGTTCCGCCATTTGCTTCTTCAATAAAACCTTTTTTATCTTTTAAAGCTCCTGTAAAAGCTCCTTGTTTGTGTCCAAAAAGTTCGCTTTCAAGAATTTCTTTGCTAAATGTACTACAGTTTAAGGCCACAAAAGATTTCCCGACACGATTACTATTTTCATGAATTGCTTGTGCAAAAACTTCTTTTCCGGTTCCGGTTTCGCCTGTTAGTAAAACAGTCGAATCGGTTTTTGCGACTTTTTTTGCCAAATCAATGACCTGTTCAATTCCTTTTGATTTTCCTATAATAGTATTAAACGAATATTTATCACCAATACGTTTTTCAAGCTGTTTTACTTTTTTCTGTAATTGTACTTTTTCTACAGCTTTATAAAGAAGCGGAATAATTTTGTCGTTGTCATCGCCTTTTACGATATAATCAAAAGCACCGTTTTTCATGGCCTGAACACCATCAGGAATATTCCCAAAAGCGGTAAGTAAAATAACTTCGACCAAAGGAAAACTTCCTTTTATGTTTTGAAGAAAATCAACGCCGTTTCCATCCGGTAATTTTACATCACACAAAACAACATCAATATCTGTTTGTTCCAATTTTTTAAAACCTGATTTTAAATCTTTGGCTTCAATAACTTCAAATCCTTCCGATTTTATAATGCGTGCCAATAGACTTCTAAGTTTTTCTTCGTCGTCTATAATTAAAATTTTGTGTATCATTTGAGGAAAAGGTTAAAATCGAAATTCATTTTAACATTACAAATTTAGGTTTTAAATTACTTTTCTTTTTTGATTCATTGGAAATTCTTGTGAAAATTCAATTTTTAAAATAGTTCCGTTATTGTTTTCCATCGAAAATTTGGCTTCTAAATCGTCACTTAAACCTTTTATCAAACTCATTCCAAACGAGTTTAGTTTTTTGGCACTAAAATCAGTATCAATTCCAATTCCGTTATCCGAAATTGTTAGTAAATAATGATTCTCAGTTGTTGCTTCAAGCGTCACATAAATCATCCCGTTTCGTTCATCAGGAAACGCATATTTAATAGAATTGGTAATGGCTTCATTTAAAATAAGTCCAAGCGGAACGGCTTGTGCTACATCTAATTCCAGCTGATCTATTTTTAATTCAAATCTGATTTTTTGCCCAAGCGAAAAAGATTCTTTCAGATATTCGACAAGTTCTCTAATATAATTCGGCATATTAATCGTCGAAATATTCTCAGAATTATATAATTTTTGATGAATCAATGACATCGAATGAATTCTGTGCTGACTATTTTTTATTGCCGACAAAGCCATATCATTATCCAAATATGCCGATTGTGAATTTAAAAGACTGATAACCGTTTGAAGATTGTTTTTTACACGATGGTGAATTTCTTTCAAAAGCCATTCTTTTTCATCCAATAAATGTCTAAGATTTATATTTTTCTGGTTGATTTCTTTTTCTTTAAGTTCTAGTTTGGCGTGATTTCGTTGTTTTAATCGGTATCTGTTGTACAATAATCCAATTGTAATAAGTAATAAAACTAAGCTCCAGATCGAGACACTATTTAAAAGTTTAGATTTTTGCAGTTCGCTTTTTTGCAGTTTATCCTGATCATTTAAAAATTTGATTTTTTGCTCTTTATTAGCCGTTTCATATTGAATTTTAAGTTCATCGACCTGTTTGTTTTTATCAACTCCATGAATAGAATCGTTTATTTTTTTATAATCTTTAAAATGTGCTAAAGCATCTTTATAATTGCCAGCAATAGAATCTGTTTTATACAATAAAAGCTGAAGGGCTTCTGAATTGTAGTTTTGATTATAAGTCTTGGAAAGAGCAAAAACTTTATCCTTATAAAACCTGGCGCTTTCAGGTTTATTGATTCTGATATAAAACAAAGCCATTATTATATATTGATGAATAACTTCTCTAAAAGTTTCCGGCGCATTTAGCTGTTTTGCATAATAGTCGGTTTCTTTAAAATATTTTTCGGCTTTAGCAAAATCTTTCAGCACTTCATAACAATTAGCTTTTATGTAAGCAACAGACATTTTATCAAAAGTACTTTTAGGAGGAAATTCTGCGGTCATAGAATTGATGTAATCAACAGCTTCTTTAGTTTTTACTTTTAATGATAAAGCAGCTACAGCGCTAAAAAAACTTTTATACCAAGTACCGGTATTAATTGTCTGCCGACCGATTTCGATACTTTTTTTGTATAAGTCCAACGCTTCTTGATGATGACCGTAATGATTATAAACATCACCCAGGCGCATATAAAAGACGTCTCCAAAAGTATAATCCTTTTCAGCTTCCATTCTTTTTACACTTTTTAAGGCATAATATAAAGCAGTTTGTATATTGTGCTGAAACAATTCAATATAAACAATTGTGGTTTCTGCAAATTGCTGATGTGCAAAGTTAATTTTTCGCAGATCGGCCAAATTTTGGTAGAGCCTCTTTTTAGCTTCGTTGATTTTTCCTCCCCAAAAATAAATGGTTGTAATCTTCATGTAATTTTCAATCCTTTTTTCTTCTAATCCTAAAGAAGCATAAAGTGAAACAGTTTCTTGCAGAATTTTTTCTTTTTCAGGATCTAAGTTGGATAAGAGAGTTCCATAAGCGTCTAAAGCACCAGCAAGACCAAGCTTATCATTTTGTTTTCGGCATTCGGTAATAACCTGCAGAAAATATTTTTTTCCTTCAGTCTGATTATTAGCCTGAAAATAATATTTACCTAATAAGAGTAAACTTTGGTGTTGCCATTTTTTTATTTTAAGTGTATGACTCAAATCAAATGCTTCTTTTGTACACAAGAGTGCATTTTGTAAATCCTCTGGTTTTGTACCAGGTTTAAAAAGATAAAAATTTCCTAGTTGAAGTAATAATTTAATTCGGTCTTCATTTTTTGATTTTAGAAGTAATTTTTTAACTGCATTTACTTTTCCCTTTTCAATTAAATCATTTCCAATCAGGTAAGAGCCGTCATTAAATCCTTCATCATAAGCTAATGAAACAGGTAATTTATAAGCTTTACAAGCCAAAACAACAGCGCTGTCTGCATCTATTGCACCTTGATTTGAATTATACAAATACATTGAGCTGGCCTGAATGAGCAATCTTTTTTTCTTTAAATCATATTTAGCAACTGAAGGTGAATTTTGTGCCAAAGATGGAAGAATAATGAAGAATAAAAAACAGAGAGAATAGAATTGCTTCATAATTTGGTGAGAATTAGTTTTTTGGAAGTTTTCGGAAACAAATATAAAATAAAAGATATGTGGTCTTGTGAAAAAATATAAAGAAAATTCACATTAAAGTTGTTTTTGATGATTTATATTTGGTAAAAATGTTATTTTACGTGTAATAATTAACTAATTTTATACCAACAAATTACAGGTTTATAACACTAAAAATGCCACAATTATGAAAACGGTTTCTGAGTTTCCCAATAATTCTCAACCTACTTTAAAAAAGCGAATTTTAATTGTTGAAGATCAATTTATTGAGGCTCATGATTTGCAGTTAATTCTCGAAAAAGCAAATTACGAAGTAATCGGAATTTCACGTTCTGTTGATCAGGCTTTGGAACAAATTCAAACGGAGAAACCGGATTTGGTTTTTGTGGATATTATGTTGAAGGGAAGCAGAAACGGAATTGAACTGGCTCAAATTTTAAAGGAAAACCATATTGGTTTCATTTACATATCTGCAAATTCAAGCAAAAGTGTTTTAGATCAGGCCAAAATTACCCAGCCTTACGGTTTTATCGTAAAACCATTTCGTGAGCAGGATGTTTTAACAACGCTGGAAATTGCTTTTTATCGTCAGGAATATAGTTTAGAATCGCAATTAATGCAGCAGTTTCAACTGCAGAATAATATTGCAGAAATTATAAAATCAAATCTTAAATGGGAAGATGCTTTGTTGGCATTTGCAAAAGTGGTGCAAACTTTTATCTCTTTTGATTATTTAGAAGTTGGTTTTTTAAATACAACGCATTATGCAAATCTTGGCGTCATGCGTAAAAATGTAGATGATTACCAGATTATTAATCCCGAAAAGTTTTCAAAAATTGCCGATATTTCTATAAAAGAATTAGACGAGACTTATAAAAAATCAAAAATAGATTTAAATCCTGTTGTTTATAGCGAAGAATCTTTAATCAATAATTTTCAGGTTGCGCCTATAAAAGGTCTAATATCACATAATTTCGGAATTAAATCTTATTTAGTTTTTCCTCTTTCAATTACAGCAATTCAAAAATTTCATTTCACTTTTTACAGTCGAAATTTTAATGTTTATTCTCCAGAAAATATAGCAGTTTTGAGTAATCTTGAAAATACATTTGTTCAGTTTATTACTAAAATGTATCCCAAAACAAATTCAGACTCAGACCAAAAAGAAGCAATTATTAAAGAAATAAAACCAATTAATAAATCAGTTGGTTTTGAAGGGATTATTGGAAATAGTTCTCAAATGATTACCGTTTTTGATTACATTCGAAAAGTAGCACCATCTGACACTTCAGTTTTAGTTTTAGGAGAAAGTGGAACGGGAAAAGAAAAGATCGCGCAAAGTATTCATACATTGTCTCCAAGAAAAAATAAGCCTTTGGTGATTATAAATTGTGGTGCAATTCCAGAAAATCTGGCAGAATCGTTGCTTTTTGGTCATGAAAAAGGCGCTTTTACCGGCGCGATGGATAAACGAATTGGTAAATTTGAACTGGCCGATGGCGGAACAATTTTTCTGGATGAAATAGGAGAGATGCCAATGGAACTTCAGGTAAAATTATTGCGTGTTTTACAGGAAAGAGAAATTGAAAGAATTGGAGGAGCATCGCCTATAAAAATAGATGTTCGAATAATTGCTGCAACCAATAAAAATTTGGAAGAAGAAGTAGCTGCCGGAAGATTTAGAATGGATTTGTATTATCGCCTGCACGTTTTCCCGATTATAGTTCCGTCGCTTAAAAAACGAAAAGAAGATATTCCGGAATTAGCGAATCATTTTATAAAAGTATACAGTGAAAAAATGGGACGAAAATCTCCATTACTTTCAGATTTTGCATTACAGCAAATTACAAATTACAATTGGCCGGGAAACATTCGTGAATTAGAACACGTAATACAAAGAGCTATTTTGCTGACAGACGGAAACACAATTAAAGAGATAGAATTTTCGACATCTTCAAAAATGCATGCAGAACAAGCAAGCGAATCATTTTCTATCAAAACCATTTTAGAAAACGAGCGAGATTATATTTTATATATTTTGAAAAAATGCAATGGAAAAATATCCGGAATTGGCGGAGCTGCTGAAATCCTGGATATTCATCCATCGACATTAAATTCAAAAATCAAGAAATTAGAAATTAAAAGAGAAATGAATTAGAATAAAAACAGACACAGATTTGCAAATTTTTACTAATTAGTTGGTGAAATAAGATCTAATCTGTGGCAAAAAACTTTAGTTAATTTCCTTTTCGTTATCCTTAATAAAGGTGTCTATATTTTTTAAATACGGATCAACAACAATAAGTTGAGGTTTGGTTTTGAGTTTAATTTTCCCTTCAGCCAAATTATTCTTTATTAAAAAAGGATAACAGAATAATTTTCCGTTTTCATCATAAACACCAATATCTATTATAGAATCATTTTTAATCAGTTTTCGTTTTCCGGTGGCATTCTCAGAATATTTTTTAGAATTTACTTTAAAAGAAACTTCATAAAAATCATTCTTTTTATTGCTTTCAACCGAAACGACATTTGATGAATACGTAATAATTTGTTTAAACATTTCATCTAGTTTGTAATACAATTTTTGATCCGTTACCGAATAAATTTCTTTTAATAAATCTTCAGAATCAGGAACTTGGTTTGGATATTTATAATGATTTAGAAAATTTTTTAAGGCAAGATTTAATTTTTTTTCTCCAATTAACATTTGCAATTGATGCATTACAAGCATTCCTTTATCATAAGGTAAATGCGGAGTGTCATAATTCGTTTTATAAAGAGGCGTTTCAGGATCATAACTTCGGCTGCTTAAATACAAATCGAGATGAATTTTTAAAGTTTCAAGAGTTTTCTCTACACCATGTTCTTTTTTATAAAGCATTAGTTCAGTGTATTGTGCTAATGTTTCTGTTAAAATCCAGCTGCCCTCTTTTTGTTCAGGACTAATTTGTGCATTTCCCCACCATTCGTGCGATAGTTCATGCGCCGTTAATTGATTGATAACATCTTCCTTATCTTTATGAGAAAGATCACTATAAAAACCAAAATTCTCTTTCATAAATACCGTCGAAGGATAAGAAGTGGCCGCAAAACCATCGGCGAAAGCAGAAACTTCGGCATAACGGATTGTTTTATAAGGATACTTTCCAAAGTTGGTTTGACAATAATCTAAAGTGTTTTTTACATCTTGTATTAATTTCGAAACATTTCTAAAATGTCTTTTGTCATAATATACTTCAATTGTAACTCCTTTATAATTTGTTTTTTGAATTTGATATTTAGCAGATGAAAAAGCAAACCGGAAAGGAATCTTCCCATTTGATTTATAATGAAAATAATTGCGATCGTTTTTGGTCCATTTTCCAATTAAATCACCAATTCCAATTGCCGTTTGATTTTGAGAAGTAGAAACCACAGCATCATAATCGATAAAATTATACGGGATTACTGTTTTGTCTTCCAGTTTTTTAAGCGGAGTTTGAGAAGGTAAATGTCTTTTTAAACGTTCTTTTTTACTGCTAATTTCATTAGCATCTTGATAACCAAAAGTGGGATAATAACGGCTTATTCGCATAAAAGAACCATTTTCTATAATCGAATTAAAAGAAGTATGACCTTTAAACGGCGACCAGCCTGATTTAAATGAAAATGAAATTTCCATTTTTTGATGAGGTTTAAGCGGCTTTGCTAAACGATACCAATAATGATTGAATTGAGAAACGTCGTTTAATTTTTCAGCATTCGGAATTTTGATTGAAGTTAGTTTTGAATTTCGATCTATATATAGGAGTAAACTATCAATTGCTTTTTCAGAATTATTAATCAATTGATATTTCCCAGACACTTCATAACGATTTTCTGCAGGAAACAAAGCAACATCACTTTTAACGGAAGTTATTGTTGGTTGAGGTAAATCAATATATTTTTTAAATTGTAACTCATATTGTTCGCTCCAATTGTTGTGATCTTCTTCAGTTAAATACGGATATTCAATATTGGTTTTATAAAACAGAAAACTTCCAAAACCAATAAAAAGAAGAATTGCCAAAGTAAAAGTTGTTTTCTGAAGTGAATTCAGCGAATGTCTTCGAAATGATTTCAGGATGGAAGTATTTCTTTTCCATAAAATACCGGTTAAGATTAGTAAAATTAAAGCCAATCCAAAATTGTACAACATCGAAACATGAAACGACATAGTATATTTTCCAAAACCATTCAAATCAAAATATTCTCTTTTAAAAGGATTTCCAAACCTTAATAATGGATGCGAAATTCCTAACTGTTCCCCAATTCCGGTACTTATCAAAATCGTAATAATAACCGCTGCCGAAAGGCCTAAATATTTATTAGATATAACAGTCTGAATAAAAACGATTAAAATGGAGATCAATAAAATAGGCAAACCTAAATAGTAAAATAAAGAAAAATAGAGATCAAATTCTATAGGAGCATTTGCATGAATGATTTGAAAACCACAACCAATCAAAATACTCAAAGCAATTATGATGAGCGGAATTGTAAAAAGCGAAATGATTTTAGAAACTAAAACTATCGTTTGTTGATAAGGTGTTGTATTTTCCAGCATTTCAAATCGTGACGTTTCGCTTCGGTTTATCAATTCATTGCTATAAAAAAGCAAAATGATAATTAAAATAAACGGCAAACGATGCATAATTGTACTAATCATCAAAGCAGTATTCGTAATATTTTGCGCCAATCTGATTCCGCCATCAATTTCATCTGAAATTTCAATTAAAAGCAATCCAGAAAATAAAATAACTATCAATAGAAACGGAATTCCTTTCAAAATAAGGGAAAGATCCATTTTGATATAACTTTTTAAAACTAGAAAATTATGTTTGAAAGTTCTAAATTCGATATTTTTTGGTGCTTCTGTAGAAAATGAAAGAGATTCAATTTTTAAAACCTTAGATGATTTTACCTTTTTAGTTTTCGTTTTTCGGAAAGAAAATAATTTATAAGAAAGAAATAACAATAGAAAAGAAACACTTATCCATAGCATTCTATTCAATAAAAAATTACCGGATAATTCCAGAAGATTAGTGTTTTTTTGAATTGAAGTCCAATATCTAGTTTGTTCTAAAAATGCCGCTAACCCAAACGGATCTATTTTTGCCGCAAAAGACATCGCAGCAGCAGACGAAGGAGAAGCATTCGCAAAAATGGGAGAGTTTGAGAAAAGCGAACCTGCGATATATAAAATGTAAATCAGAAAACCGCCAACATAAATAAAGAGTTTACTTCTGGTTAACCAAGCTAAAGTCGTTAAAATAGAAAGACACAATACGATATTAGGAATCACCAAAACCAAATACGGCCATAAATAATTCAAAACAAAGAATGGCCCAATTTCATCTTTTGAAAGCCAGGGCATCAAATGACCAATCATCATCCCGATAATAAACATACCAAAAGAAATAACGGCTATGCCAAAAGCGACAATAAATTTACTTCCTAAATAATTGAACTTAGAAATAGGAGTGGTGAAGATAATGGAGTCGAATTTGGTTTCATATTCCTTTAAAAAATTCTGGGCAACCTGAAGTGTTATCGAGAATATCGTCGTTAAAGAAATCAAGCCAATGGCATAAGTAAGTACATAAGGACTATTTTTGTAAGCGCCAGAAAACGAAAAATTCGCAAAAGCACTCATAAAAAATCCCAGGATTAAGTAAACTAAGAATGTGGCATAAAAACTCCAGTTTCTGGTATTGTTATGCCATTCAAATTGTATTAATTTTAAAAGCATAACGTTATTTTTTAAGTTGATTTGATAAAACACTAAAATAAACATCACTTAAATCAGGCGAAATTAAGTTGAAACCAGAATCTGGTTGCTGATCCGAAAAAACATGAATATTCAATTTACCCGAATTCAAATGCGAGGATATAATATTGAAATGAGTTTGATATTCCTTTAATTCAGATTTATGAATGGCTTTCATCCAGATTTTATCCTTCAATAAATCGATTTTTTCATTTGGATTTCCTTCCAAAATCAATTTTCCGTTTGAAATAATTGCCATTTTGGTACACAAATCTCGAACATCTTCAACAATATGAGTAGACAAAAGCACAATAATGCTTTCGCTAATTTCACTTAAAAGATTATTGAATCGATTTCTTTCTTCAGGATCAAGTCCCGCAGTTGGTTCATCGACAATAATAATCTTCGGATTTCCCAATAAAGCCTGTGCAATACCAAATCGCTGACGCATTCCGCCAGAAAAAGAGTGAACTGCTTTGTCTTTGTGTTGCAATAAATTGGTTTGCTGTAATAAAGTCAGAATCTGATGATTTCTTTCCTGTTTATTCACGATTCCTTTCAAAATCGCTAAATGATCTAATAAGCGATAAGCCGAAATCTTAGGATAAACTCCAAATTCCTGAGGCAAATAACCCAGATTTTCTCTGATAAACATTGGGTTTTCCAGAATATTGATTCCGTTAAATTCAATTATTCCCGAAGTAGGTTCCTGTAAAGCCGCAATGGTTCGCATTAAAGTCGATTTTCCGGCTCCGTTTGGCCCCAACAAGCCAAACATTCCGTTAGTAATTTCCAGTGACACGTCGTTTATAGCCTGTGTGCCGTTCTCATACGTTTTGCTGAGATTTTTGATTGATAAACTGTTCATTTTGTGATTGATTTAATGATTGATTGAAAAAAATATTTTGAAAAAAATAGGCAATAGAATCCCTGTCGACATCAAGAGTCGATTTTTTTTAGTTAAGATTTAAAAAGATTTATTCGCTTACGTACTCTAAAATATCGCCCGGCTGGCAATCTAATATTTTACAAATAGCTTCCAGAGTATCAAATCTGATTCCTTTGGCTTTTCCGGTTTTAAGTATCGATAAATTAGCAGGCGTGATTCCTAGTTTTTCAGCCAACTCTTTACTTTGCATCTTGCGTTTAGCAAGCATTACATCAACATTTACAATTATTGGCATGATTATATAAATAAGTCTTGTTCGTTCTGAAGATTTAATCCCTGTTTAAAAATAGCAGCTAAAAAATAAGCAAATATCCCCAACATAAAATGTAATACAATAAATATTGAGATCTCATTATCTAGTGAAACAAAAATAGAAGAAATAAATATGATGGTACCAGGTAAAAATAAATTGCCCAAATAAAATCTTCTTAAATGTTTAATACCATTTTGAGTGAATAATTTAGGCTGAAAAAACACTTTAAAGACATTGCTAATCAGCAAAAAGAAAAGTCCGTAAAGACTCAAAGGCGACAAAAAATCAAAAATAATATAGGGCAAATTGTAATCGCCCAACATTAGCGGATGATTCGTAAAAGGATAAC
The DNA here is from genome assembly GCF_058310175.1 of Flavobacterium sp. AK-345. Lineage (NCBI taxonomy): Bacteria > Pseudomonadati > Bacteroidota > Flavobacteriia > Flavobacteriales > Flavobacteriaceae > Flavobacterium > Flavobacterium sp. AK-345. The sequence goes on from NZ_JBZEER010000014.1 coordinate 132,568, forward strand.
AAATCTGGAAATACTTTCCGTCATCTTTAAAATTTAAAAACCATCCGGTACTTAAAGTAAGTAAAGAATAAATTGATAATGTAAAATAAACAATAGCCAGAAATCGTGTAACGTAAAATAATATTTTAGAAACAATGTGAGTGGTTTTCATTTGCGCTTAAATTAGTTTTGTTGTTGCAAATATATAATTAATTATCGTAAAACAATAATTAATTATTGAAACATATTCATTTGTTATTGTTTTTGCTTCCAAGGAAAACATTATAATTCTATTAACACTAGAAAAGAAAAGACATCTCTATAAATGAATTAATTTTGTATAAATCAAAAATTTTCATGAAAAACCCAATTTCAATCTCCATATTAGAACTCGCTATCATCACACAGGATAGCAATGCGACAGAAACATTTCAAAAAACAAAAGACATAGCTCAACTCGCAGATAAATTAGGTTACAAGCGTTTTTGGCTGGCCGAACATCACAATATGGCACACGTTGCAAGTACGGCAACAGTTGTTTTAATAGGATATATTGCTGGACAAACTCAAAATATCCGTGTAGGCTCAGGCGGAATCATGTTGCCAAATCATTCTCCTTTAGTAGTAGCCGAACAATTTGGAACCTTAGAAACGCTTTATCCAAACCGAATTGATTTAGGATTAGGAAGAGCGCCAGGAACAGATCAGCCAACCGCCGAAGCCATTAGAAAAGACTTTTTTGAACAGGCGCAGCGCTTTCCTCAAAACGTAAGCAAACTTCAGGATTATTTTTCAGTCGAAAATGCTACAGCAAAAGTGCGCGCTTTTCCGGCCGAAGGCACAAATATTCCAATCTGGATTTTAGGTTCAAGTATGGAAAGTGCAGCTCTTGCCGCGGCTTATGGATTACCATATGCTTTTGCAGGACATTTTGCACCACGTCAAATGATTCAGGCATTCGAGTTTTATCGTGAAAATTTCCAGGCTTCCGCCACTTTAGATAAGCCAAAAACAATGGCATGCGTCAATATTATTGCAGCCGATACAAATGAAGAAGCTGAATTTCTATCAACAAGTTTGTATCAGATGTTTCTAAATCTCATTCGTGGCGACCGCAAAGGGCTACAGCCACCTGTGCCATCTTTAGATGATATCATGAGCGAAGAAGAACGTTTTCATGTCAATCAAATGACGGCATGTACTTTTACGGGAAATAAGGAACAACTGGCAATAGATCTTAAAAAGTTTATCGACTATTCAAGAATTGATGAACTAATGGTAACCAGCCCAATTTTTGATCATCAGAAAAAACTAAAAAGCATCCAAATCACTAAAGAAGTAATTGATGCTTTAAACTAATTATCCATACCTATATAAGGTGTATTTTACATACTATAATATAAAGAGTAGATTTACTCTTTCCCAACCCCGACATTTTTTAAACTTGTCGGGTTTATTTTTTGCTACCTATATATAAGGAGAAGCTTCTTTAATTATATATGTATAGTTTATCCTGCTGAACAGAAGCCGAAGTATCGCCCAATTGGAATTTTGGAGTTTGAAGAATTTGGAATTTAGTTTTTAGAAGGAGCTATTTCCCGCTATGCACTACAATCTTTTGTGCCGAACCCCGCCACAAAAGGATTTCCGTTTCTATCGGGGCTAGGGCAGTAGTTTTCAAGAAAACATTTGGATAAAGAGAGGAAAATTCAGGAACAAAGAAGAAAACTTAGCGCCTTTGCGACTTTGCGCGAAACAAAAACCAGCCCAAACCGCACTCTTGTGACTTTTCCATCCCAATAAAAAGAAGAAAACAAAAATCTTCGGGCCTTAGTGCCTTTGCGGCAAACCCATCCAAACCCACAAAGCGGCACAAATCCACAAAACCCCAATCCGATCAAAAAAACTTTGGATTGTAAAAAACGCAAAACCAGTGCTTTAGAAAAAAGATTGAAATTATATAAAAAAAAGGCTTGTAAATGTAAATAAAGGTGCTACTTTTGCACCCGCAACAGCGACAG